>CALUMT010000042.1 GCA_944321845.1 uncultured Butyricimonas sp. | reverse complement strand
TAGCCAAAATAGCCGTCGCATCCGCAACGGATTGCTGCCTCAGCTATTACCTCATTACCTTTCATTAATTTTACTTCTGCCATTTGGGTAGTTTTTATTCTTATTGTACATTTATTTTGTAAACGGTAATTACTGCATCAGGACATACCAGACCGCAACTGGCACACCCTATACATGCCTCTGGATTTACCATTTCGGAATAATGGTAACCTTTACCATTAACTTCTTTGGCAAGGCCCAGAACCTTGGCGGGACAAGCTTCCACGCACAAGCCGCATCCTTTACATTTCTCTTTGTCAACGACAATAGCGCCTCTAAATTTTGCCATAATTGAATAGATTACGATTTATAAATAAATTCAGTGTTTTGTCTTATAAATTTCAATATTATTCCGGGATAAAATTAAAAACTAAAAATGATATATCTACATTCTTGTTCGATTTTAACATTGTTTTTATCATTTCATCACCGTGTTCCGATACTCCTTACCGGTGGTCGCTGGCAAAAGCCTTTAACCTTTCTTCCAGTTCGGGGATACGATCCAGACCCGTTTGTGATACGCAAGCCCGTAATCCCTGCTGCATGGAACCCGTGTCGCGCAAAGGAATGGCGGATATACCATAATATAGAATCTCTTTTGCCAAATCTCCGCCCGAGAAACCCGGGTAGATAATCGTGAAGTAGAATCCGTCTCCGACCGGTTCGTCCAGATCCTTGTCGTACACGATCTTGAACCCGTATTTCACGAACAGTTCTTTCATGGCATGAGCGCGGTCAGCGTATTCCCGTACTCCCTCAAGAATATTGATTCTACCTTCGTTAGCTGCTTTCAGGATAGCTGCCATAGCGTATTGACAGGAGTGGGTCGTCCCGGAGGAAAGCGTGTAGATGATCCGGTTCACGATGGTGTAACCTAACGTGCCCAGTCCGCCGAAACGCTCGTGGAGATTCTCGTATTTCCGGTTATACAACGCGTCGGAAATGCACATGATCCCGAGACGCTGCCCCGCGTAGCTGAATACCTTGGAGCCGGAAATCATTAATATGTAATTCTTCGTGTATTTTGCCACGCTGGGTTGGAATGGAGGAACTCCCGGTTTGGACAAATCCCGGCGGAAATCCATGGCAAAGTAGGCCAGGTCTTCCAGCACGATAACGTCGTACTTGTTCGCCATTTCCCCGATGATTTGTAATTCCTGGTCCGTGAAGCATATCCATGCCGGATTGTTGGGATTACTGTACAGGATAGCGGCGATGTCTCCCTGGGAAAGGTATTCTTCCAGCTTGGCCCGCAACGCTTCTCCCCGGTAATTGTACACGTCGAATGATTTGTACGGTTTCCCGATAACTTGCATTTGGGTTTTCTGCACGGGGAAGCCGGGATCGATGAATAATACCGTGTTCTTGCCTTTCTTGCATTCCGTCACGGCCATGAATGCCGCGAAACAGGCTTGCATGGAACCTACCGTCGGGATGATACCCTCCGGTTTGATATCGATGTCTACGAAATTTTTCACGAAACGGGAACCTTCCGTCTTGAATTCCTTGTGTCCCTCCAGCATCGGGTAAAATTGGGCGCATCCTCCCCGGAGTGCTTCAATTTCCGCGTTGATCCCGATCTCTGTCGGGGGAAGTCCCGGAACTCCCATTTCCATGCGGATAAAACGAGTCCCGCTTTCCGCTTCAACCATGTTCACCACTTTGACGATGTCGCGGATCGTGGCATCTTCCATGTCCTGAATGCCGCACGCTTCCAGTTTCTCGTCAACAATCTTGCGATCTATTATATTATTTTGCATGAGTTATTTATTATATGAATTGTTATTATATTTTCCCTTTTTTCATCTGGATGCAAGTTTAATAAAAATTGATGTTAATAACATCGGAATCGTTTGAAAATTGAATGTAAAAAATCTAATTTAGTTTCATTCTTATTTTATTGAAATCTTCCAGCTTGCCGGGTGGCGATAAATCAGGCTTTCGAGAAATTGAAATGTATTGGGAAAATATTTTTTCCTTTTTGTTTTGGAGCGATAAAAGAAATGCTTATATTTGCACCGTCAATCGAGATGTAGCTCAGCCCG
This sequence comes from uncultured Butyricimonas sp., assembly GCA_944321845.1. GTDB lineage: Bacteria > Bacteroidota > Bacteroidia > Bacteroidales > Marinifilaceae > CALUMT01. Next base: position 849 of record CALUMT010000042.1, on the reverse strand, counting down.
GTAGAGTACACGTCTGGGGGGCGTGTTGTCGCAGGTTCAAATCCTGTCATCTCGACTAAAATTGAAGCATTGATAATCACATTTTACTGTTGGTTTTCAATGCTTTTTTTATTTTCCTGTATTGCTTCGCTTTTTATTGTCCTCTATATATCCGGGATATATTTTCTTGTGGAAAGAATTATTGATTCTATGGATTCCGATTAATTTCAGTTGAAGGGACTTGTGTTGTTTGCCTGTTTGTGGGGTGTTTCTTCTTTCTTTGTAATTGAATCAGGATCGAACTTGAATCGAAGCAAAAACGAATCTACTTGCAATGGATAAGTAAGGTGTTATCTTTGTTTTGCCTTGAATGATTTGTGTTGAAAAGGGGAGGATGCGTGGGGAGCAAGGAGCGCAAGAGATTGGATTTTTATTGATATTTATTGTGAAATAAAAAAACCAATTACGCGGTACGTAACTGGTTTTTAGGGTGGGCCAGCCAGGGCTTGAACCTGGGACCTTCAGATTATGAGTCTGCTGCTCTGACCAACTGAGCTACAAGCCCCTTCTGCATATGGAATCGGTGATCCCTGTACAGGTGTGAATTTCACGGGTGCAAATATAGGATTTTATTGTGTCGGTGGCAAGATTTGGGGGATTTTTTTTGAATGTTTGTGGTAGATTTTTGAATGTTTGTTACATTTGTGTGGAAATGAATTGATTAGTGTGATATATTTACAAGGATCATTAGTGTCCCGTTAAAATGGGACGAGTTAAACAATTAATCAAATAGCCCCGGAATAATGGGATTATATAGATCTTTGACATCATTGAAATTAGTCTTGTCGAACAGGTCACGCAAGAGGGTTT
>CALUMT010000041.1 GCA_944321845.1 uncultured Butyricimonas sp. | reverse complement strand
GCAGCCATTTGTATTAGACTGCAAAGTTGCAAAATCAAGTCCGTTTCATCTCAAGAAACCACGTAATTGACTATATTTCAATAATTTCAAAGAACTATTTATCAACTTTTACGGGACAGTAGTGATTTTCGAGGTGGAATTTCCCACCTCGAAAAAACAATGTTTGGTATTGAGAAAATGTAAATGCGATGAAGGATAAAATTTTATTGATATTCTTTTGGAGTGTATTGGTATTGAATGCATGCACGCCGGGGAAATTTTGTATCGAGGGTGAAGTAGAAGGGTTCCCGGATGGTGAGGTGTTGGTGCTTCAATGGATGAATGATCAATGGGATACTCTTTCCAGCGGTAAGCTGGAGAATGGGAAATTCCGTTTGGAAGGAAGGGTGGATAGCCTGATTTTGGCACATTTATCTCTTGGGCAGGTGGGGAGTGAGAAATTTCTTCTGGAGGAAGGAAAATTTGAGGTGAAAGGAGAGCGGGGACGGTTAGTGATTGGAGGAGGGGTTGCTCAGGATTTGTTTGCCCGTTTCGGGAATAACACGGTTTGTTTGTGGGAGGAGATGAGAAGGCTGGAGAATCGTTTCTATGAATTACAAAAGGCAGGGGATACATTGGGAATGGAACGGGCGGTGAAAGATATCGAGCGGTTGATTGATGAATATCATGTTAGGGAGAACACTTTGATCCTGGAAAACCCAAATTCTATGGCCTCGGCCTATGTTGTCTATTCGGCCTTGAATCTCTTGAATGTGCCGGCATTTATGCGAGTGGCATTGATTCATCCCGTTACGTATGAGCGAGTACGAGAAAAGTATTATGCGTTGGGTGATACGGGAAAGGCAAGTTATTACGGAAAAATCGTGGGGAATTACGTGGAAAAACAGGAACGGGTGGCCGTTGGGGCTATAGCCCCGGATTTCACGTTGGAAAGCCCGACGGGAGAAAAGATCTCGTTGCACGGGATAAAGGGGAAGGTGAAACTGGTGGATTTCTGGGCTTCGTGGTGTAGTCCCTGTCGCGGGGAGAACCCGAACGTGTTGAGAATATACAAGCGATTCCATGATAAAGGGTTGGAGATTATCGGGGTTTCATTAGATGATAACAAGGAAAGATGGGAGAAGGCGATACAAGAAGACGGGTTGGGCTGGTTGCATGTTTCTGATTTGAAGGGATGGAAGTCCATGGCCGCGGAACTGTATCAGGTGAGGAGTATCCCGGCAACGTTCTTGCTGGATAAGGATAATCGTATCGTGGCGAAAAATCTTCGGGGTGAGGAACTGGAAAAGGCAATTGAAAAATTATTGAAATAATCAGAAATTATGGAAGAGGTTAGTTTTTTAGGGACGGCAATCGTGAGTATCACGTTGGCGCTGGTGTTTTACACGATCGGGACGTGGGGCGAGCATTTGCAGCACGTGTTGAAGGTGTGGCATATCGTTTTTTTCTGCGCGGGGTTGGTGATGGACACGCTGGGAACGAGTATCATGTCAAAAATAGCGGAAGAGCAGGGGAACGATAACATGCTCCACGTGTGGACGGGGTTGTTGGCCTTGATATTGATGGCGGTTCATGCCGGTTGGGCTATCTGGACGTATTGGCGCGGGAGTGAAAAGGCCAAGCGCACGTTTAGCCGGTTTAGCGTGGGAGTCTGGGCGTTTTGGCTTATTCCTTATTTTATCGGGGTGTTCATGGGAATGTCTCATTGATTGTAGGAACTTCTACTTTTTTACTGGATAAAGATGGGCAGGCCACTCGTGAATGTACGGGTGGTCTGTTTTTTTGAGGTGAATGCGGCAGGTTCTTCGATTTTTTAAATTAAAATTGCAGTTGGAGTTAATCTTGGTTTTGAATTAGAAAAGTAGAAAATGAGAATATTACATACATCAGATTGGCATTTAGGAAAGTGGCTGGGGGAACGGGAAAGGATGGAAGAACAACGGAAGGTGATGAAGGAGATTTGTCGGGTGGCTAAGGAGGAGAAGGTTGATGTTGTGGTGGTGGCGGGGGATTTGTATGATTCCTTTAATCCGTCGAATGAGGCCACGGAGTTGCTGTACCATTCGTTGCACGAGTTGAGTGAGGATGGTGAGCGGCTGGTGATTGCCATCGCGGGGAATCATGATTCACCGGACCGGGTGGAGGCGGCGGATGTGCTGGCTCGGGAGTGCGGTATTTTTCTGGCGGGTTATCCGTTGGAATTTCTGGGAATAATGAAAACGAGGGAAGGTATCGTGTTGAGACGGGGAGACGAGGGGTTCGCGGAGTTTGAGTTGCGGGGGTGGGATTATCCGTTACGGGTGTTGTTTACGCCTTATGCCAATGGAGTCCGGCTGAGGCAGTTCGTGGGGGTGGAAGACCAGGCTACCGGTACGAGGGATTTGTTGGAAGGGTGTTGGCGGGAAATGGCCGGGAGGTATTGTGATGAGCACGGGGTGAATATTCTGGTGGCTCATTTGTTGATGGCGAAGGATGAAGATTGTATTCCGGATGAACCGGATGATGAGCGACCGATTAATATAGGTGGTGCGGATGCCGTGTATACTTCGGCAATTCCCCGGGAGGTGCAGTACGTGGCTCTGGGGCATTTGCACCGGTGTCAAAACGTGGGAGGGGCGGAATGTCCCGTGATGTATAGCGGTAGTCCGCTGGCTTATAGTTTCGCGGAGGCGGGACAAGCGAAATACGTGGTTGTTGTCGATGCGGAACCGGGAAAGGAGGTTGCCGTGAAGCGGGTAAGATTGCACGAGGGAAAGGTTTTGACGAGGGGGCGTTTCGAGAACGTGGATGAAGCGGTGGATTGGTTGCGGGGACATGCCGAGGAATGGGTGGAATTGACGATGGCAACGGATACTTATCTGGCGGCTGGGGATTTGAAGCGTTTGCGGGAGGCTCATTCGGGTATTGTTTCGTTGATTCCGGAGGTGAGAGGTGGTGTTGAAAATGACCGGGTGGAGGCGATATACCGGTTGAGAACGGATATGGAGGCATTGTTCGCGGAGTATTTCCGTCAGCGGAAGGGGCAGGAGGCCGGAGATGAAATGAAAGCCTTGTTCCGGGAATTGTTGTCAGGTATTTAATTTTGAAGATTATGTTGCCGATTAGATTAACGTTAGAGGGTATTTATTCTTACCGCGAACGTCAGACGATAGATTTTGAACGGTTGACCCAAGCCCGTTTGTTTGGGATATTCGGGGCCGTGGGGAGTGGCAAGTCGGCCATTCTGGAGGCAATGGTGTATGCCGTGTACGGGACGATAGACCGGTTGAGCACGGAGGTGAGGTATAACGTGATGAATTTGCAGGCGGATCGACTGTTCGTGGATTTCGAGTTCCTGGCCGGAGATGAGGAACGACGGTGGCGGGCCGTGGTGGATTGTAAACGCAATAGAAAGCGTTTCGAGGAGATTTCTTCGCCCAAGTTCAGTTATTACGTGTGGGAGGATGAGGATTGGCTGCCTTGTACCCGGAAGGAGGTGACGGATGCGATCGGGTTAAGTGCACAGAATTTCAAACGGGTGGTGATTATTCCACAGGGAAAGTTCCAGGAGTTTCTGATGCTGCGAGACAAGGAGCGGACGGAGATGATGATGGAGCTTTTCGGGGAGTTGCGGCGGTATGATTTGTATGACCGGGCGGCTGCCTTGGAAACGGAAACGGCGGAGCAAGTAAGCGAATTGCGGGGAAGATTGTTGGGATTGGGGGATATTTCCGCCGAGATAATGGAGGAAAAACAAAAGGAACTGGAGATGACCCGAACTGAATTGTTGCGTTTGCAGGACTCGTTGAAGGTGTCGTGGGAGAAGGAGGAAGGATTGAGGCAGACGAAGCGATTGCTGGATGAATGGGAAAGCCGATTAAAGGAGGAAAAGGCTTTGTTGGACCAGCAGGAAAATATGAGAAATTTGCGGCGAGAGGTAGAGGAATACGAGAGTTGCGTGAGGATTTTTGCCCCGACATTGAACCGGGAAAGGGAGATTGTTCGTCGTCGGGAGAAAGCGGAATCTGATTTGATGGCATACCGGGAGTTGTTGGAGAAAAGGAAAACGGAAAGGGATGAGTTTGCCGGAAAATTCGAGGAGGTGCGAAAGGCTTACGAGGAACGGGATGGCGTGAGAATCACGGTGGAAAATCTGGAGCGTTTGTTGCAGTGGAGAGAGGTGAGGGATGAGGTGACACGATTGGAGGAGCGAGGGAAAAAGGGTGAGGAATGGGTGGAGAAGGCCCGAGGGGAGATGGATGTTTTAAAGGAAAAGCAGGAGCGGCAACGGAAAGCGTTGGATGAGTTGGGACAATTGATGCCGGATATGAAGATGTTGTCAGATATTCGGGAGTGGTACGGGCAACAGCGGCATTTGGTGACGGCGGAGAAGGAGGTTCGGGAGGAATTGAGGCTGTGGGAAAAGGACGGTATAACCGAAGAACAGTTGAAGAAGGCTGTGGTGGAGGTAGAGAAACTGAAGGTTCGGGAGGAGGAGATAAAAGAAAAATTAGGTAAAGCAAGGGAAGAATTGATCGTGTTGAACACGAGAAAACAGTTGGCGGATTTTGCCCATGATTTACGGGAGGGTGAAAAGTGTCCATTGTGTGGAGCCTTGTCTCATCCGCATCCTTTGCATGGAGAGAAAGTGACCGAGGAATTGGTCCGGAAGCAGGAGAATATTGCGGTATTGGAAACGGAAGAAAAAGCGGTTCGGGATAATATCTCGACGTGGGTTTTGGTGGTGGAGCGCGGGCGTATGGAACAGGAGCGGGGGAAGGGATTGAGGGAGAAACTGGAGCGAAGGAGGATGGAAGTACAACTTCATCGGGAGAAGTTCGTGTGGAAAGATTATTCGCCGGAAGATGAGGATAAGTTGAACAAGGAATTGGAACGTGCCGCTCAACTGGAAAAAGAAAAAAAACGACTGGAGGAAGAAAGGCGGGTAATCGAAGAGGCTTTGGAGAAGCAACGGGTGAACGTGGAAAAATACACTACGGCATTGGAGCAGATCCGTCGGGATATAGCGCAGCAGAAAGCCCGAAAACAGTTGTTGGAAGAGCAGTTAACTGAATTTGAGGTGGGAAAATATGATGCTATACAGACCGGGGAGGTCCGGGGAAAAGTCGGGGAATTGAGATCATACCTGAAGCAGGTAGAGGCTAATTACCAGCAGGGAAGCGAGCGAATGAAGTTGCTGGAGGCAGAGTTCCAGAAATGGCATGGAAGTGTGGAGGAGAAGGTGAAAGAGGTGGAGAGCGTGAGGAGGGATATGGAAAACGTGGAACGGAAACTGGAAGAGTTGTTAAAGCAATCTGATTACACGAGTTTGAGTCCGGTGCGGGAGGTGTTGCTAAAAGACCTGGATGTCCCGGTATGCCGAGAACAGATAGAACGCTACAGTCAACAGTTGCATGCCGTGCAGAAGAGAAAGGAGGAATTGCAAGGGCAGGTTGTCGGGGTGACTTATCGGCCGGATGAACACTCTGCATTGTTGAAACAATTGGAGGAGGCGGGAGAAAGGGAACGAGAGTTGCTGGCAACCCAGGGGGCTTTGACTAATTTGTTGCGAGATATGGAACAACGTCAGGCCGAGCGGTTGAGAATTGAGCGAGAGTTAACCGGCCTGGAGGTGCGGTTGCAGAATTTGCGGGTGTTGAAGTTACTATTCCGGGGGAATGATTTTGTCAAATTCGTTTCTTCTATATATTTGCAGAATCTGTGTAACGCGGCTAACGAGCGTTTTTACCGGATGACAAGGCAGCGTCTGAAGTTGGAATTGAACGAGGAAAATGATTTTGTCGTTCGGGATTTCATGAATGAAGGGCGAGTGCGGAGTGCCCGAACGTTGTCGGGAGGACAGGTGTTTCAGGCGTCATTGTCGTTGGCCTTGGCCTTGACGGACAATATACGTCATTTGATGGGGTGTGATCAGAATTTCTTTTTCCTGGACGAGGGATTCGGATCGCTGGATAAAGAATCGTTGGCAATTGTGTTTGATACACTGAAATCGTTGCGGGAGGAAAACCGTATCGTGGGATTGATTTCTCACGTGGAGGAGATGAAGCAGGAGTTGCCGGTGTATTTGTTCGTGGAAAACACAGCGGAACATGGAAGTAGGATAGAATTTAGAATGTGATTTTATGGTAAAGATCGGTTTGCTGTCGGATACGCACGGGTGGTTGGACCCGAAGATTGTAGAATTTTTCAAGGATTGTCAGCAGGTGTGGCATTGCGGGGATATCGGTGATGTGGCCGTGACGGATGAACTGGAGAAAAGATTTGTCGTGCATGCCGTGTACGGTAATGTTGACGGGGAATTGATACGGCGGATTTACCCGAGGACGGAGTTGTTTGCTTGTGAGGGCGTGAAGGTGTTGATGACGCATATTGGCGGGTATCCCGGGCATTACGAGAAACAGATGGGCGAGATCCTTCGTTCGGAGCGTCCAAAATTGTTCGTGTGTGGGCATTCGCATATCGCTAAAGTCAAGTACGATAAACAATTGGATTGTCTGCATATAAATCCTGGAGCTGCCGGAAAATTCGGTTTCCACCAGGTGCGAACGGCTGTCCGATTTGAGATAAATGGGGATCGGATAGAGAATCTTGAGCTGATTGAATTAGAAAAATGAAGATTTTAAGGGTTGTTAGTAGGTTTTCAACTGCCGAATATATACATTTGTGGGAATTTGTTGATGAAAAATGTTGAGTATTGTATGAAGAAGATTTTGGGCTTTGTGGTTCTGGTCATGTTGACTTGCTTGTGTTGGCAGGAGGTATCTGCCCAGCGCAACGAACGGGTCGTGAGGGAACAGGCCACAAAATATTTACGTCTGATGCAGATGATTGATGCCGTGTATGTTGATACGGTAGATCTGGCAAAATTGACCGAGGACGCCATCGTGAAGGTGTTGGCTGATTTGGATCCGCATTCCGTGTATATTTCCCGGGAGGAGGTGGAGGAAGCGAATGAGCCTTTGGAGGGTGGTTTCTTTGGAATTGGTATACAGTTTGCCATATTGCATGATACATTAGTGGTGGTGGATGTCGTGGCGGGAGGTCCTTCTGAAAAGGTCGGTTTGTTGGCTGGGGATAGAATTGTGGCGATAGACGGGGAGAATGTGGCAGGAGTCGGGTTGAAGCCGAATGATGTGCGTAAGAAATTGAAGGGTGCTGAAGGTTCTGTCGTTAACGTGAGTGTGGTTCGGGGGAGCGAGCATTATGATTTTAGAATCTCCCGGGGAAAGATCCCTATCTACAGTGTAGATGCTGCTTACATGGTGGACAAGCATATCGGTTATATAAAAGTTGCCCGTTTTGCGGCCACGACCGTGGAAGAATTTGAAAAAGCTTTAGGAAAATTGCAGCAAGAGGGGATGAAAGACCTGATTATTGATTTACAAGGTAACGGGGGAGGATTCATGGGTGCTGCTATCGGAATGGCAGATCATCTGCTGAATGGGAAAAAATCAATTGTATACACGGATAGTCCGACTTTCGGGCGTATGGAAGAATTCTCCACGCCAGCCGGGATGTTCCAGGATGGTCGAGTGGTCGTTTTGATTGATGGTAATTCTGCTTCTGCCAGCGAGATTGTGTCTGGCGCCGTGCAGGATTGGGATAGAGGGTTGATCGTGGGACGCCGTTCTTTCGGTAAAGGATTGGTACAGCGTCAATTCCCCCTTACTGATGGTTCGATGGTTCGGCTGACTGTTTCCCATTATTATACTCCTTCCGGACGTTGTATCCAGAAACCTTATAAGACGAAAGATAATTATGAGGCGGAAATATTTGAACGTTATTCAAATGGAGAGTTGTTAAGTGCGGATAGTATTAGTCTGACGGATTCCACGAAATATTACACGAAGGAAAAGGGACGTCTGGTGTATGGTGGTGGTGGTATTATCCCTGATTTGTTTGTTCCCATTGATACGGGAGTAAATTATTCCTATTTTAATCGTTTACTGGCGAAAGGAGTGATTAGCGAATATACAACGAATTACGTGGATGGTCACCGTAAAGAATTGCAGCGTAAATATGTGAAATTTGAGGATTTCTTGAAGCAGTTTGAGGTGCCGGATAAAATGATTGATGAATTTGTCGCTGCTGGAGAAAAACAGGGGATAAAGAAAGACGAGAATTTGCTTGTTCCGGTTGTACCTGATATAAAATTGTTCGTGAAGTCGTTAATAGCCCGTGATTTGTGGGGAATGAATGAATTATATCGTGTGTCAAATGAAACCAACAAGATATTGAAAGCAGCTGTGGATGCTTTGAATGATGGCACTTATGAGCGAATATTAAAGTGATTATATTTTGTTTATTAAAAAGTTGAATATTAAAAATTAGAGACAATGAAAAGAGTACTGTTAGTTTTTATGGCGATGCTCGTGTTAGGAAGTCTAAATGCTCAAGAGGGGAATAAGGCTCCGGTAAAGAAAAATGGGCTTGAATTTGGATTTGGTCCGAAGGTAGGTTTTAACTGGACGAGTATCAGTACCTATAATAAGAATAAATGTGATTTCTCAGCCGGTGTGTTTGCCGATGTTAGATTCAATAGATATATTGGAGCGCAAATTGAAGCCTTGTATTCAAGACAAGGAACCAGACATAAAGAGAATGGGACAAAATGGTACTTTAAGTATGATTATGTAAATATTCCTATTTTGGCTAAAGTGTATATCTTCAAGAGATTCAGTTTTGATTTAGGACCTCAGTTCGGTTTTCTGATCAACGATAAGGTAAAATGGAAAACCACTCCGTTGAAAGGTACTGATGAGAGATACAGTGATATTATGAAGAACTTTGATTTCAGTTTAGCATTGGGCTTTAGTTATGATTTCAAGTTCGGTTTGGTCGCTTCTGCCCGTTATAATATCGGATTGACTCAAGTGATGGAAAAACATAATATCTTGGTTGACGGATCTAATTACAACCGAGTATTCCAATTTTCTCTTGGATGGAAGTTTTAATTTGAACCAGGCATGAATTAATTAAAAAGGAAGGCTTGACAAAGCCTTCCTTTTTAATTATGGTTGGTAGTTATTCAATTTTTAATTTTCGATATTCGGAGGGGGTGTAGCCGACATTTTTTTTGAAAATGCGGGTGAAATGTTGTGGGTATTGGAATCCCAAGAGATAGGCTATTTCACTGACGTTTTTATCTGAGCCAATAATTTCCTCTTTAGCGACATTTATAAGTTTCTCTTGTATATATTCCTGGGCTGTTTTACCTGTTTCTTTTTTTAATAAGTCGCCAAAGTAATTGGGGGATAGATTGACTTGTCCTGCAAAATATTTTACCGTGGGAAGCCCTTGGTGTTTAGGTTTTTCATCTTGGAAGTAAGCGTCCAGCAGATCTTCGAATTTCGTTAGGACATCTTTATTTACTTTTGCGCGGGTAATGAATTGCCGTTCGTAGAAACGCATGCAATAATCTAAAAGTAATTCGATGTTGCGAGTAATGAGTCGTTTACTGTATTTGTCTGCTGGTTGTTGTAGTTCTAGTTGAATCTTGTTCAAGCAATCGAGAAAAATAATCTTTTCTTCATCTGAGAGATGGAGGGCTTCATTGGATGCGTATGAAAAGAATGAGTAATGTTTTATATTTTGTCCTAATGATGTGCCCCGTATTAAATCCGGATGGAAAATCAGTCCTTGTGAATCCGGATGGATGTTTTCTGGTTTTTGAAATTCGACTACTTGGCCTGGAGCGAAGCTAGTTACAGTGCCTTCCTGATAATCGTATAGCTGTTTGCCGTAACGAATATCACCACATTTAGTTTGTTTTAAATAAAGAGCATAGATGCCAAAGTTTAATGTGGCGGCAGGTGGGAGTTTTGTGGCTTTTCTTAGGTCAATAACGGCAACTAGCGGGTGTAAGGTTTTAAGTCCATATAATTGGTTATAGTCTTCAATGGAATCGAGTTTTATTACATTTTCCATATGTTAGTTTTCTTTTGGTGTGATGTAAAGATAGTGTGTGTTTGTTTTTAGTTAATTCTTCCTGATTTGCGCCAGCCTTTCCGATAATACTCTTGGCTCAGATGGTTGATCATTACACCTCGTGAGGTGCTTGCATGGACGAAATAACCTCGTTTCAGGTAAATACCCATGTGGGTGAGTTGGCGACGATGTCGTTTTTTAAAATTGAAAAAAACGACATCGCCTTGTTTTACACGTTTTTTACCAATTCGTTTGCAATCGGTATTATATATTTGGGCTACGGTGCGTTGCAATTGTTTGTGGTAAACCTTTTTATAAACAGCATTAACGAAACCGGAACAATCAACGCCTTGGCGAGTTGTACCTCCTAGTCGATAAGGTGTCCCTAACCAATGAGAAACTTCTTCCATGAGAGCAATGTTGTCTTTACGACTTACGGTAAAGCCTAATTTGCGGGATAATTCTTGCGTTTTGCTTTTTGAGATACTGAGTCGCTGGGTTCCACAAGAACTTAATATCAAAGGAATGAACAGAATGTACAAAAGAATATGATATCTCATAGTATTTGAGTAGATTATTGATAGACAAAGGTAGTATTTTTCCAGAAACACGATAAGTTTTTGTTAACTTTGTCCGTTTCAAATGGTAATCGGATGAAATTAGTTTGGTTGGATTTAAACAGTTCTTATGCTCATTCATCATTGGCTTTGCCTGCTATACATGCACAAGGAATCGAGCAAAATAAGGAGGTGGAATGGATTAAAGTTTCTGCCACGATCAATTCTAACGTTGGCAGTGTCGTTGCAGAAATAGTGAGAGATGCTCCGGATATCCTAGCTGCAACAGCTTGGTTGTTCACGCATGAAGTCTTGTTGAAGATTGTAGGGCGGGTGAAAGCGTTGTTGCCGCATTGTGTGGTGATGTTGGGTGGACCTGAAATGTTGGGTAATAATGAGAATTATTTGCGGAGATATCCTTTCGTCAATTGCGTTTTTCGTGGTGAAGGTGAATTGGAGTTTCACAAATGGTTGCGGGTATGGGGAGATAGGGAACAATGGGAAAATGTGACAGGGCTTTGTTGGTTGGATGATGAGGGTGTGTATCATGATGGAGGTTTGGCAAAGGTTGAGGCATTTGACCGTTTAGAAATACCGGAGCGCAGTCCTTTTTTTGATTGGACAAAGCCATTCGTGCAACTGGAGACAACCCGGGGATGTTTCAACACTTGTGCCTTTTGTGTCAGTGGTGCCGAAAAACCGGTTAGAATGTTATCTGTGGAGAGTGTGAGGGAGCGATTGCAACTTATCCGAGAACATGGGATTCGGGATATACGTCTTTTAGACAGAACGTTTAACGGAAATTCCAGGCGTGCGATAGCCCTGTTGAATCTTTTTAGAGAGTTTGCAGGAGAGATGCGTTTTCATTTGGAGATACATCCAGCCTTGTTGCCTGATGAGATTCGAGAATTAATAAAGGAATTGCCGGAAGGTTTATTACATTTGGAAGCAGGAATCCAAAGTTTGAAGGAAGAGGTTTTGAACGCCTGCCACCGATTGGGAGATCTGAATGCAGCTTTGGATGGATTACGCTATTTGTCTTCATTGCCTAATATTGTTGTTCATGCGGATCTTATCGCGGGGCTTCCTTTGTATACGTTGTCTCAAATGAGGGAGGATGTACGTACACTTGTTTCTTTTGGAACAAAAGAAATTCAATTGGAATTATTAAAACTTTTACCGGGAACTCTCATGAGACAGAAAGCTTCGGAACTGGGTATTGTATTCTCGCCTGACGTACCTTATGAAGTGTTGCGGACGAATGAAATGAGTGTAGAGGATTTGCGGGAGGCTCGTTTGTTGTCCCGTCTTATTGATGGATTTTATAATGCGATTGCTTGGCAACAAGTTACTCGGGAATTAATATTATATTCGGAGGATTTCTTGTCTCGTTTCCAGTCATGGTTAGAGGAACGAGAATTACTGGAACAGCCTTTAAGTTTGGAGAAACGTGGAATGCTACTTTATGATTTTTGTGAAGTTTATTATCCGAAATTCCTTTCAAGTATAATTGTTTCCTGGGTTTTGGCAGGAATTCCTTTAGCGAAAGAACCGAGCAAGAAGATTCGTCCATGGACGATAGCTTTGCCGGAAGACATTCGTGTATTACAAGGAGAATACAGTGAGATGATGAGACTTTATTACATGTCAGATCACGAGAAGGAGTATTGGTTCGGATTTGATCGTGCTAAATCGGCCTCAAAACCGTTGTTTATGGCTATTCGTTAAGCCAATTATTGATCAATTGTCTTCCTTGTTTGGTGATGATGGATTCCGGATGGTATTGTACCCCATGGATAGGTAGGGTGCGGTGGTAAAAGGACATGATGTTTTCATCCTCGTCTACAGAGCTGACTTGTAATACCGGAGGGAGAGATTCCGGGGATACAACCCAAGAATGATATCTGCCTACCTTAAAAGGTTGTTGGGTATCTTTATAGATGATATCATTCTTGTCCATAAACGTGAGTTCACTTTCATGTCCGTGTTTGGGAAAGGGAAGTTGGGTTAATTTGGCGCCAAAACTCATGGCTATGGCTTGGTGTCCGAGGCATACACCTAAAATGGAATGTGTGTATTTACAATGATGGATGAGCTCTAGTAATTGGCCTGCTTCTTCAGGAATTCCGGGACCAGGAGAAAGTAATATTTTGTCATACAAGTGTAGTGTGTTGAAATTTATTTGGTCGTTGTACATGATATCGAAACTACAATGTCTGTTTTCACGAAGTAGTTGTACTAGGTTGTACACGAATGAATCATGGTTGTCTATTACTAAAACGTGCTTCATATAGTTGTTTCCGGTGTTTTAGGCAGCAAAAATAGGAAAAGCAATAGAATTACCTTACTTTTGGGCGATATGAATTGAATGAACATGTAATGAATAAAAATTGGTTATCTCTTTTCGTAACGAATTATTTGGGAGTATTAAATGATAATTTCCTAAAAACGTTGGCATGTTTTATATGTATCGCATGGGTTGGTAAGGAGCAGGAATCGATGGTCGTTACGGCAGCCTCGGCGGCATTGGTTATCCCGTATTTGCTCTTTTCTCCATTGGCAGGGCGTTTGGCAAAAATATACCCGAAACGGAAGGTGGTAGTTTGGGCTAAATTTGCAGAGATGTTAATCATGCTGGTTGCGGCAGCTGGTTTCTGGTGGCACTCCACAATATTGGTACTTGTTTCTATTTTATTAATGGGTTTACAGAGTGCATTATTTTCTCCTTCAAAATACGGTTTGATTCGTGATATCGGAGGTGAAAGTGGTATTTCTTTTGGATCAGGGGCGATGGAGATGTTTGCTTTTGTTGGAATACTCACGGGAACATTGATGGCAGCTTTTTTGTCGGAAAGTGTGTCTATCCCGATATTGTGTATTATCCTTTTGGCTATCGCCTTTATGGGATGGTTGTGTAGCCTAACGATTAAGGCAAGGGAAAGTGAGCCTTTAAAGGCATGTCGAGAAACATTAAATCCTCTTCGTTTTGTAAGAGATATGTACGTGAGAGCCAAATCATTCACCGGTTTGAACCTGGTCGTGGTAGGATTGGCGGTATTTTGGTTTATTGGTTCAATAATCCAAATGACCTTGATCGTTTATTGCGGGAATGAACTGAGAATGACGGATTCTGAGACTGGGATAGTGATGTCTTTAGTAGCGGTGGGAATTGGAAGTGGTTGTTATTTGGCTGGAGTGTTTTCTCGAGGGGAAGTGGAATTGGGACTGGTTCCGATAGGTGGGATTATAACCGGTTTGATTTTTCTTATCATATATTTCAGCGATACAACTGGTGTTACATTTGCTATTTTAGTGTTTTTGGCAGCCTTTTTTAGTGGAATGTTTAAGGTGCCATTGGACGCTTGGATTCAAGCTAACGTGAAAGGGCGTGAAGTGGGGGATATGTTGGCGTATTCGAATTTGATAACCTTTTTATTCATGTTGTTTGCATCCGTTTGTTTTGGGGTGATTGAACTGTTCCTGAATTCTAAGTTTATTTTTTTGTTTCTTGGTGCATTGACCTTTGGTATTACCTTGATTTTATTTACTCGTTTAAAGGAAGTTCGAGTAAGGTTTAAGAATTTACGAATCGTTCAATTTGTGAGGGGACATGAAAGCAAGTAAAGGAGTGAAATGTATAGCCTGTTGTTATAGGAGAATATTAAGTTTGAGGTACCAGGTAACCTTGAAGGGAACGGATTTGTTGTCGGAATTTTCTACGACGACGCTTTTTTTGCCGAACCATCAGGCTGTTGTTGACCCACAAATATTGTTTGCTTATTTGTTGAAATACACTTGTGCTGCTCCTTTGGTAACAGAAGCATATTTTCGGATTCCTGTAGTCGCCCAAGTATTACGGTTAGTTCATGCGGTGAAAGTTCCTGACTTGGAGAAGAGTCGTCGAGGTGTGGAAGTTGTTTCTCGCTTGAGTGAGCAGGTTGTCGAGTCATTGCGACAGGGTAATAATGTATTGATATATCCGGCCGGACAATTGACGTCTCACGGTTACGAGTATATTGGTAATAAACAAGGAACATGGCAGGTATGTAGTCAATTACCCCCAGATACACGGGTTGTTGGTGTGCGTATTAGAGGATTGTGGGGTAGTATGTGGTCTAAAGCACGGACTGGGCGTACTCCTGATTTTTTGGTGACTTATCTGAAAGGAATATTTTACATGTTTGTAAATGGCATTTTCTTTATGCCACGTCGGAGCGTAACTATTTCTTTTTATGATATTACTTCTGATGTTATTAATCATGTTTCTGGTGGAAGAAAAGAATTAAATCATTATTTGGAGGAGTTTTATAATGCCGAGGGGGAAGAAACTGTATCGTTTTTGCGGCATGGATGGTGGCAAAAAAATAGAGGTATATGATGGTTACATGTAGTGCAAATAGCGTTAGAGAACAAATGAATGAAGCGGGAAGTAGCCGTAAACCTTTTTTGTTTGGAGTTAATTTTGAATTGACTCAAGGATTTTTTATAGAATCTCCATTGGAACAGCATGAGATTTTGTTTGATGTTGCGGGGAAAAGGAATGCTGCTCCTACTTTATTCAAGCATGAAAAACGTTTCTTTCACTCTTTCCCTATGCAGGAGAATGAATATGAACAATGTTTTCAAATCGCTTACGGGGGATTGAGACGAGGGGATTCTTTTTTGTTGAATTTGACGGTTCCCACGAGAATTGAAATGGATTGGACATTGAAAGATGTTTTTTTTAGGAGCAACTCTCGTTATCGGTTGTATGTCCCAGATAGTTTTGTGTGTTTTTCCCCGGAAACCTTTGTAAAGATTCTTGATGGAGAGATTTTGTCTTATCCCATGAAAGGTACAATATCAGCTTCTGTGCCTCATGCGGAGCAAATTATCCTGGCTGATTATAAAGAAACGGCGGAACATAATACGATTGTTGATTTGATACGTAATGATTTGAATCGAGTGGCCCGGGAAGTTTGGGTTAAGCGATTTCGATACATAGATCGACTGAATACCAGTAATGGTGAAATTCTTCAAGTGAGTTCCGAAGTTGCGGGACGTTTGCCGGATGATTATTTTTCCCGAATCGGTAATATTATCTTTGAATTACTCCCGGCTGGTTCCATCTCGGGGGCACCTAAACCTTCTACATTGGATATTATTAAGCGAGCTGAAGGGCAAAAACGTGGATTTTATACTGGAGTTTTTGGCTATTTTGATGGGGAAACGTTGGATTCTGCGGTAATGATTCGTTTCATTGAAAAGCAGAAAGACGGCTTTTATTTTCGGAGTGGTGGTGGAATCACCATTAATAGCGATATGAGAAGTGAGTATCAGGAGGTGTTGGAGAAAGTTTATTTGCCATTTTAATGAAGTGCAACATGCGATTTATTGAAACAATAAGAATAACTGATGGCGTGATGGATAATTTGTTTTATCACCAGGAACGAATGTTATGTACCTCCACTACTGTTTTCGGGCAACCGATAGATTTTGAATTATCCAAGATATCAATCTCGGTCGAATATCGACAAGGAATCGTCAAATGCAGGGTGTTGTATGATAATCGGATTCAGGAGATTTCATTTCAGCACTATCAATTTCGAACGATAAATTCGCTACGTTTGGTAGATGGAAAAGATATTGTTTATTCTTTAAAGTCGGAAGATCGGACGGGATTGAATCAACTTTATTCTGGTAGAGGGGGGTGTGACGAGATTTTGATCGTTAAAGATGGTCTTCTCACGGATACCTCATTTTCGAATGTTGTCTTACAGGATAGCAATGGATTGTTTTATACACCCGATACATTTTTATTGAATGGTACTCGGCGACAACAACTTTTACATGATGGCCATATTCAAGAAACCCCCATTCCTGTTGATGATTTGAAGCTTTACGAGTGGATTTATATAATTAATGCCATGATCCGGTTGGAAGATAAGATTCGAATCCCCGTGACTCAAGTTTCATACTAATCCCATTTGTTTTAATAGAATAGAAGCATTCATGTTTTGACTGATACCAGGTTTTAATTTATAATCGTAGGTTATATCATTATCCGTGTGTGTGATTTCAAAACAGCAGTTGAAATAATTCGAGGGATAGATATCGGCTAAATTCCCTAACTCCAAGTCGTGAGTGGCAATTAAGCCGGCAATGGGAAGAGTCAGTAATTTTTGTAAAAACTGCCTGGAGCCGTTTAATTTGTCTCGAGAATTTGTCCCTTTTAGGATTTCGTCTAAAATGATAAACAGCCGTTCCTCTTGCTGGGCTGTTTCTACAAGTTGTTTGAGGCGTAGTAATTCAGCGTGAAAGTATGAGGTACCTTTGGCTAAATTATCCACGGTACGCATGCTTGAGAAAATCTGCATTGGTTGAAAAAGAAAGGTTTTTGCCCGAACTACACCTCCGCAACAGGCTAACACAAGATTGACTCCGATAGCCCTGAGAAATGTACTTTTACCGGCCATATTCGCTCCTGTTACAATATAGAATTCATGAAGTTTTTTAATTTCAAAATTGTTGGTAACACAGCGTCCTGCCAGTAAAGGGTGTCCGATTGCCACTCCTTGCAAAAGAGTTGTATTGCTTAATTCGGGAACAATGAAATCAGGATGATTGAATCTGTAATTTGCCATACTGGTGAATACGTCCAGTTCTCCCGTGATATCAATCCAGGTCGGGATATGTTCTGCATATTTGTTTTGCCATCTCACGAGTTTTAGATAGAGATGGAGATCCCTCATGTATAATGCATTTAGTAATATGGCAGCAAGGATATTTCCCCGCTGATCAAAACCTTCCTGTATTTTATATAGTTCTTTTAGAGCTTCCTGGGCGTTGTGTCCCTGTTTAAAGAGAATATCGTGTATTTCTTGCAACCGGGGGGAATGAAATGTATGGGAGGAAAAGTGTTGGATTAATTCGTGTAAATCACTAAACGAATGAATAAATGCATTGATGTTTCCGTGTGCTTTATTTAAGTGTTTAACAGAAAGTAGCGTGAATGCCAATAAGCTAATGGATAAAATTTCGGGAATAGCGGCAGGAAGGATATTTATGATGTATAAAATCCATGATGCAATATTTATACCGGGTAGAATGTATAGGAATGGGATTTTCCAAGATGCAAAACTAATTTTTTGTTGGCTGTTGTTTTTTATGACGTCAGGAGATAATCGCTTGATTTGTTTGTAATTCCCGATAGCTCGAAATGTATGACACCAGTCCGGTTGGCCGCTTAATTCTTCAATAGTTTCTTGTCTACGGAGAATCTCTTGCCTTTCTTTTAGAGGATGGAGTAACCATTTACGTAAAAGTTCTCTACCGTTTTGGGTCGTTGTCCTATTTATGGCTTGGAATATTGAATCTTCACCAAAGATGTCCAGATCCAAAGCATATGGATGTGAGGCGTCTTTGTATTCTTCACCTCGATCTAGACGGGAATTATTTCCCTTCAAATACTCTTGTTCTATTAAACTGCATTCCCGTAATTCCGTGTAAAATCCAATTTTTTTTAATAATTTAGTTTCGAGAATGTTCACGTAAATGAAAAGGACAATGCAGGCGAAGAATAGTATAAGCAATCCTGTTATTCCATTGGTCGAAAACCATCCTATTGAGATTATCGCACCAAGAAAAGCTGTTATTTTTAATGTCGTGTATTGATTTCTACGTTGTTTATAGCGTTTTAGTAGGTATGTGATTTCTTCAATTTTACTATTGTAATATTCTTGTACTTGCATGACATTCTTTTTTGATGGGGCAAAGATAGCGGATCTCTTGTATATTTTCTCTTTTTTACATCAACGCATTAAATTCTTTTTTATCTTTGGTATTCGTTTGAAGGACTGTATAGAAAATCAATATATAATTTGAAAATAACATGTTTATGGACCAGAATGAACTAGAGAAATTAAAAGATGAATATGAAAATAATGAAGATTTGATACAATTGTATGAGGATTGGGGGGAATCTCCTTATTTACAGGAGATATTTCAATTATTGGATAAACGTGACCCCGATTGGGTGAAAGAACGTGAATTAGGAAGTTGGGCTGCTGAATTTATTTTAGATATTCTGTTGGAGCATGAAGATGAGTTGGAGGAAATGTCTGAAGCTGATCGATTGAAAATGTTTGAGGAAGAAATAGAGGAACGTTATACGGATTTTAGAAGTTGCCACCAGTTTGCTCGCGTGAATAATCTTTCGTTGCGATTCCCTGAAGACAAGGAGACTTCGTGTGAAACATTGGAGGACTACATAGAAGAAGATGGAAATCGTTTGGGGTTCCCCATTATTTGATCGTCTGTTATTGTGAAAATATAAAGCGATGATTATTTATTCGTCATCGCTTTATATTATGTATTAAAGAAAATTCTGTTTCAAAATTGTAAGAGAACTGCTCCGCAAGAATAACCTCCTCCAAATACTGTTAGACCTACAAGGTCTCCTTTGGCAATTTGTTCCATGTAAAGGGATAACGTAAGGGCGCAACTGGGACATCCCGTGTTACCAAGTTCTTCTATGCTGGATAAAATACGTTCTTCCGGCATATTTATTTGACGAGCGATAGTACTCATGATACGTTTATTTGCCTGGTGTGGAGAAATGTATTTGATGTCCGACAATTGAATACCTTGGTGTTCTGCAATGATTTTTAAACTATCAATCATATAATGACATGCATTGATAAATACATCCCGCCCTTCGGGCATACCAATGCCACCATTACGAGGACGAAGATAAACAGCGGTATCTGCTTTACTGACATGTCCTAATCCTCGTGTGTATATTTCAACAATTCTGGCAGGTTTTTCTCCTGTCGGCGTAGTTGAAATACCTATAGCTACAGCGCCATCTCCCCAAAGATGTCCGCTTTGGGAGCATTTTTCATTGCTGTAAGCGGTATTATGCTCGGAAGCCAGAACGATGGCTTTTGTTGCTTTCCCAGAAGCGAAATATCCTTCTGCTATTTCTAATGCATTGATAAAAGATGAACATGCTGCTGATACGCTAAGGCATTTGGCATTAGGTATATTAAATTGTCGTTGTACCGTATGTGCAGCAGTTGCCACTGTGTCGTATGGAGAGTAAGTGGCGGCAACGATCAAATCAACTTCTTCTATTGCAAAAGGTAAGCGGGTTTTTAGCTCTTTTACGGCTTCAACAGCCATTGTGTTTGTATTCTCACCCTCTTGGGTTTTACTGCGATTACGTATTCCTGTTCTTGAATATATCCATTCATCATCCAGCCCGTTGATGTCTTTAAAGTAAGAATTGGGAATTCTTGCTTTCGGGATATAATGGGCAAAAGCGTTGATATATAATTCCATGTTTTATTTTATTCGTTCTTGTTTTTTTTATGAATCCGCGATTATAGTTATTTTTCACGAATCTTCTATTATCTCCGTTGATTTATTAGTGGGTAGAGTGTGATTATTATCCTAAAATATGACTTTAATCATATTTTGAGATAAAGTGAAAGTTTACTTTTGCGGCCATAAAATAAACATGTAATAAAATATGACACGAATTCTTTTAAAAGAAAAGCCGTTTACAAAAGAGTGGTTTCGGACCTATACATTATTGGTTTTTGGAGCATTGATATTAGCTTTGGGGTATAGCTGTTTTATGGCTCCTTACAAGATTGTCCCGGGTGGTATTTATGGTATTACAATTGTATTGCAGCACAAATGGGGGTTCCCGATAGGTATGTCAGCCTTGTGCTTCAATCTCCCTCTTAGTTTGTTAGGAATGAGAATTCTGGGTTCGGGTTTTGGTGTGAAGACTTTTGTTTGTTTTATTCTTGTTGCTGTTTTTTCTGATACGCTACCTTGCTTTTTATTAATGCTGATGGGCGAGCCGATACCGACAGATCCATTAGTTCCTTTGGATCCTTTTAAATTAGGGGATGAGGTATTATTGGCTTGTATTTTTGGTGGTGTCGTGATGGGAACCGGTGTTGGTATGATTTTAAAATCCAGGGCATCAAGTGGAGGAACGGATGTTGTTTCCAATATATTGCACAAATGGACCCATCTTCCGTTAGGACAATTACAGATGATCGTGGATTCTTGTATCGTCGTATTCGGCTTTTTAATGTTCCAGGACTGGAAAGTTCCGATGTATTCATGGTTGTCAATTTTCTTGATGTGCAAGATGATTGATGTGATATTACAGGGTTTTTCCAGCGAGAAGAGTTTCTTTATCATTTCAGATAAGGTGGAGGAGATTCGTCCTTATATTTTGAAAGAAATGAATCGGGGAGGATCAATCATACCTATTCAAGGTATGTACAGCCGAGATAAGAAAGAAATGATCATGACGATGGTTAACCAACGGGAAATGGCGGCTTTGCAACAGGGTATTTACAAAATAGATCCGAATGCATTCGTGACCATCATTGATGCCAAGGAAATCCTTGGAAAAGGCTTTAAAAAATTGACCGAAGATTAATTGAAATGAAATAAACAAAGGGATCGCCATTCTAAGCGATCCCTTTTGTTATTTTTTGAAAATTTCGATAGCTCGATTGAATATCCCATGTAGATAGGCTATTGTCATTCCGTAATTGCTCACGGGAATTTTTGAGTTTATAGCTGGCCGTAATCTGTTTTTGAGTTGCTTGGCCGTAATCATACATCCTCCGCATTGGATGACCATCGCGTAATCGCTTATTGGACGTTTGATGGAATCTAGGCCGGTAATGAAATCGAAAACGAGTTGTTTCCCGGTGTATTCCATGAGCCAGCGGGGGATTTTATGCCGTCCAATATCTTCACATGAAACGTGGTGAGAACAGGATTCAAGCATAAGTATGCGATCCCCGTTTTGTAAGTTTTCAATATGGGGAGTTCCTTGTAAGTATGCATTAAAGTCTCCTTTATGACGGGCTAATATAATACTGAAACTCGTAAGAGGTATTTCTGTCGGAATAAGTTGTGCAACCTTTTTAAAGACTTGGCTATCCGTGATGGCTAAACGAGGGGTAATCCCTGTTTTAGAAAGAAATGAAGTTATTTCCTCTGGTTGCAAGGTGATTGCCGTGCAATGGTTGTCCAGGATATCCCGGATAGTCTGTACTTGCGGTAAAATCATTCTTCCGGCAGGTGCTTCTGCGTCAATCGGTGTTATCAGGAGTACAATGTCTCCGGGGCTGAGCAAATCTCCAATAAGGGATTTAGGTGCATTATTTTCTTGTTTCCAAAGCTCTTTTAGTGCTTCTAAGATAATGGTAGTTGAATCTTGTTGACAAGAAAAATCAATCACCGGACAGTGATACGTTGTTTTCAGTTGTTCGTGCAATTCCTGGTTTAACGGATGTTCATCCCGCTTGTTGTGTACGATGAGAAATGGGATTTCTAACTCATGACATTTTTCGATGAGTTCTATTTCTTCCTCTCCAAACTGGTTGTTACTGATAACAAGTATGGCGATATCTGCCTGTGTGATGGCTTCCTGGGTTTTTTGAACTCTTTTTTCTCCTATTTCCCCATGATCGTCAATACCAGCAGTATCAATAAAAATTACGGAAGCAAAATCAGGGATTTCGAAGCTTCTTTTGACAATATCTGTCGTTGTCCCTGCAATATTGGATACGATAGCTACATTTTGTCCTGTTAAACGATTGATTAACGAACTTTTCCCATTATTCCGTTTTCCTAAAAGGATGATATGTAATTTGTTGTCTTTTCCCATGCTACTTGTTTTAACGGTAAGTTTCTACGTCCTCTTTTGTTATGGTTGAATCGCAAAGAATGATTAAACGTTCAACGACATTGCGTAATTCCCGGATATTTCCTGTCCAATTGCAATTCTTTAAATAATCGATTGCTTCGGGGGTGATTTTTTTAGTTGGGATACCCATTTCCTCGCAAATATCATTCAGAAAATAATCAGTTAGCGGCTTTATATCCTCACTTCGATCATTCAGCGAAGGCACATTGATAATGATGACGCTTAATCGGTGGTATAAATCTTCTCGGAAATTACCTTTTGTGATTTCTTCTCTTAGGTTTTTATTCGTGGCCGCAATGATACGGACATCTACAGAGATATCGGCATCTCCTCCTACTCGGGTTATTTTTTGTTCTTGTAAGGCGCGCAATACTTTTGCTTGGGCACTGAGACTCATATCTCCAATCTCGTCTAGAAACAAGGTCCCTCCATTCGCCAATTCAAATTTTCCCTTCTTCTGTTTGATGGCAGAGGTAAAAGATCCCTTTTCATGCCCAAATAATTCACTCTCGATTAATTCCGAGGGTATGGCGGCACAATTCACCTCAATAAAGGCGTTGTTTTTCCGATGACTGAGTTCATGTAATTCATGTGCCACTAATTCTTTTCCGGAACCATTGGGACCGGTAATAAGGATTCGGGCATCAGAAGGGGCTACTTTTTCTATCATGGAGCGTACACGATTAATCGCCTCCGATTCGCCAATCATCTGGTATTTCTTGCTTATTTTATTTTTGAGGATCTTGGTCTCGTGAATAAGTTGATGTTTGTCCGTGGCATTCTTAATGGTGACTAATAAGCGGTTTAAGTCTAATGGCTTTTCAATAAAGTCATAGGCCCCCTTCCGAATGGCCTCAACAGCATTATCAATCGTTCCGTGTCCGGAAATCATAATGATCGGAGTATCTGGAGAAAATTCCTTGATTCGTTCCAGTACTTCTAGGCCATCCATCTTGGGCATTTTGATGTCACAAAACACAACATCGGGTTTTTCTGTTTTTGCGGCGACGATTCCTTCCATTCCATGTTCCGCCAGAATAACCGTGTGCCCCTCGTATTGAAAAATATCTTTCAGGGAGTTACGAATCCCTTTTTCATCATCAATAACTAAAATCTTAGACATATGCTTCTTTTTGTAATCCTTGCAAATTTAGCGATTTCTCTTTAACAAGAGAATTTAAGCATGCTTTTTGATAGATTTCATGGAAATCCATTATTTTTGAAAAACATTTTACTTGTTGCTATGATGAAACGAATTGGTGCATTGTTTTTAATTCTTTTGTTATCAGTGAGTGTAGACGCTCAGCGTAAGAAGGTCGGTTTGGTATTGAGTGGCGGAGGGGCTAAAGGTGTTGCTCATATTGGAGTATTGAAAGTGCTGGAAGAAGCGGATATTCCGATAGATTACATCGTGGGAACAAGTATGGGTTCCATCGTTGGGGGATTATATGCCATTGGGTATGATGCACATACCATGGATAGTTTGGTGCGATGTCAAGATTGGCAATTTCTTTTGAGTGATAAGGTTTACCGTTATAATTTGCCTTTTTCCGAAAAGGAGGAAACCGAGAAATACCTGTTGTCTGTTCCCATCAGGAAGAAAGGGGGATTGTCACTCCCGGCGGGTTTCATTAGTGGACAGAATATTTATAATCTGTTTTCCGATTTGACCGTGGGGTATCATGATTCTTTGGATTTCACGCAATTGCCGATACCTTTTGCTTGCGTGGCGAGTAACCTGGTAGATGGAAAGGATGTCGTTTTGAATAAAGGCTATCTTCCGTTAAGTTTACGGGCCAGTATGGCTATTCCTGGGGTATTTGCTCCCGTGTTAAAGGATAGTATGGTACTTGTGGATGGAGGTATCTCAAATAATTTTCCGGTGGATATAGCTCGACAAATGGGTGCGGATATCATTATTGGCGTGGATGTTCAATCCGATTTAAAGACGGCCTCGGATTTGAATTCTGTAACGGGAATAATTGACCAAATGACTTCTTTCTTGGGCATACAAAAATACGAGGAGAATAAGAAATTGCTTGATATTTATATAAAGCCGGACGTGACACCATATTCTGCGGCTAGTTTTTCCAAAGAGGCAATCGATATATTGATAGCTAGAGGCGAGAAAGTTGCCAGAGAGCAGTGGCCGGAATTGATGCGCTTAAAGAAGAAGTTGGGCTTGGCTGGTAAACCCGTGATAAGGCATAAGAAAGAAAATACCTTGGAAGTACACGATACCATGCAGATAAGGCAGATTCATTTTATCGGGATAAATGATCGTGACGAGAAATGGTTACGGCGTAAAATCAGAATAAAGGACGATAGTAAGATCACGTTGGATGATTTACACCAGGCGATTGCCGAGTTATATGGTATCGGGGCTTTCTCTGGGGTTAGTTACCGATTGACTGGAGGTCCTGTTTATGACTTGGAATTGATTTTGAAAGAGAAATCAACAAGTTCATTGAATCTGGGATTCCGTTTCGATTCTGGGGAAATGGCGGCTATCCTGTTGAATTCGACAATTACTCACAAAGATTTAAGGGGTTCCCGATTGTCATTTACAGGACGTTTGAGCATGAATCCATACGTGAAAATAGATTACGCCTTGGGAAGTACATTTTTATGGCGTTTTACACTGGGTTATATGTTCAAGTATAATGATTTGGATTTTTATTCCAGGGGAGAAAAAACAGATAATGTTTCTTTCTCTTACCATCGGGCGGAATTGGGATTGACGGACATGTATTTCCGTAATTTCCGTTTGCAGATGGGACTTCGTTATGAGTATTTTGACTATGATTCTTTTATGTTCTCGGATAGTGAACATAATAATATATCGGTGAAAGAGGATGGTTTCTTTAGTTATTATGGGATTGCTCATTTAGAAACTCTTGACAAGCGTTATTTCCCGGAACAGGGAATATATTTACGGGCCTCTTATGCGTTGTACACGGATAACTTCTTTAATTACGAGAATGTTTCTCCCTTCTCGGCCCTCTCGTTGGATTTCCAGTCTGTCGTGCCACTGACCCGTCGGGTTAAATTATTGCCATCTCTTTACGGGCGGGTATTAATCGGTAATGATATCCCTTATCCCTACTGGAATTGTATGGGAGGTATGCTTTCCGGGCGCTACGTGGACCAGCAATTGCCTTTCTTGGGCATTCGGAATGTGGAGGCTTTTGATAATTCTGTTCTCGTGGGTAAGTTGCAATTCCGTTACCGTTTGGGACGCAATCACTATCTTTTTGCCGCTGCGAATTATGCTAAGCAGGACGATAGTTTTTTTGATATATTAGGGGGTGATGATATTTGGGGAGGAGGACTGGGATACTCTTATAATACCATAGTCGGGCCGATTGATTTCATGTTCTCCTATTCCAATTGGACAAAGAATCTTGGATTCTATTTTAATTTAGGTTTTTATTTTTAATGATTAGTTCTTGCTATGGTAAAGGGTTTTTCTTTGGCATGTATTATATTGATGGTGTTGGTCGGGTGTAGTGATACACGATATTATTTTACGGAAGGCCGTGTTTATGGAACGACCTATCATGTGTCCTACGAGAGTGCCCGGGATTATGATGTAGAAATTCGGAGCGAGATGGAACGTGTCAATTCTTCGTTGTCCATGTTTAACCCGAAATCTGTTATAGCTCGTTGGAACAGGGAGGAAACGGATACTGTAGACTCATTGGTCTTGAAATTATGGACAAAGGCGTGGGAAGTTTATACCCTTACCGACGGGGCTTTTGATATTACCGTGGCTCCATTGGTTAACGCCTGGGGCTTTGGGCTGGAGGGAAAACAACAACCTACTTCGCGTGAGCTGGATTCTTTGCGGGCATTGGTAGGCATGAGTAAGGTGACATTAAAGGATAATAGATTAATAAAATCCTTGGAGGGAATTCAAATAGATGCTAGTTCTATTGCCAAGGGCTTGGGAGTGGATCTTGTTGCAGAATTCTTTGATTCCCACGGAATCAATAACTATATGATAGAAATTGGCGGGGAAATCCGTTTAAAGGGGGAAAGCAATAAGGGGAGACCTTGGCATATTGGCATTGATAAGCCCATAGAGGATTCAACGGCCATGAATCGGGAGTTGCAGGCTGTCTTGGAAATGACCGAGGGGGCTTTAGCTACATCCGGGAATTATCGGCGTTATTATATAGTTGACGGGAAAAAATATGCGCATACGATAAATCCTAAAACAGGCTATCCTGTGCAGCGGGATATTATTGGAGCTTCCGTGTATGCTCCAACCTGTATGGAGGCAGATGCTTATGCCACGTCCTTTATGGTGTTGGGATTTGTTGAAGCAAAGAAATTGGTGCAATCTCTTCCGGGATTGGAGGCTTGTTTGATTTATTTGGATGATCAAGGGAAAGAAAACGTATGGATGTCTGATGGAATAAAGAAACGGGTATTAAAGTAGCATGTTTGTTCGCTTGCTGATAGGATACATATTGATTCTAGTACTTGGCGCAAATGAAGGAATAGCAGCTTCTTTACGGGATTCGGCAAGTAAAATGGGTAACGAGACTGTTTTACCCAAAGATACTTTACGGGAGAATGCGATTGTTTTTTTACCGGACAGTTTGATTCAGGACAGTTTGAAATACGAGTACAGTAAGATAAAAAATTTTGCTTATCGCTGGAAGTGGGGAAAGGAATTATATAAAATGGTCTTTGTTAATCCGAGAAAAATCAATATCGATGTATTAAAAACACAAAATAGTGAAGAACGTTACAGGGCTTACCAGGGGAAGATTATTCGGAGAATAGATGTGAAGGTGTTGCCTCCTTTCGGTTCGAGCGTAAAAGATACTGTATTGATTCGGGATTCTTTGTCCTGGTTTCTGGAGGTTGCGAATTCTTTGCATCAAAGTTCTTCAGAAAGGGTATTGAAAAAGCAAATGACTTTGCGTCCCGGGATGGAAGTGGATCCTTTTGAATTGGTTCAAAATGAATTGTTGCTTAAAAGTCTGGATATTGTGGATGATGTGCTGATTGACGTGAGAGAAATAGAAAATAACGATAATGAAGTTGATTTGATTGTATATTGCAAAGATGAATTTTCGTGGACGGGAGAAGTTTGGAGTAATTTCTTGAATGCTTTTGACGTGGGAGTCGAGACCCAGAATCTTTTCAGGTTGGGCCACACCGCTCGTTATGAACTGAGTTTTCGGGGAAGAAAAGAACAGCAATGGGGAAACGAGTTTGAATATAAGGTTAATAATATCGCTGGAACTTATTGGGATTTTTCCGGTTTTTACACCAATACCTATCGGGAGGACCTCTTCCGGGTGGGAGTCGAGCGGCGATTCTTGACCTACAAGTCTCCATGGGCGGGTGGACTCTCGTTTAGTCGGGTGTATTCATCGACTACATTGGTCGACAGGGACATCACGAAGGTGGTGGATTTGTTTGATTACCGCTTGTGTGACGTCTGGCTCGGGCATTCTTTCCGTCTTCCCCGGAGATATAGTTATTATCAGAATATTTACCTGACGGGGCGTTTCGTTAATACGGATTTTGTCAATCGGCCGGAAGTTACAAGTGACACGAATCACTATTATTATGACCGTTATTCCGTGTTGGGGGCATTAACCTACCGAAAATTGAAGTACTTTAAAGCCAATTTGATATATGATTTCGGTCGGACGGAGGATATTCCCTCCGGACTTTCCGGAACCTTGTTGTTTGGTTACGAGAAAAGCGAATTCTCCAAATATGCTTATTTGGGAACGGAATGGTATTACTCGTGGTTCGATAAGTATTCGGACCGTTACTATGCCTTTTATGCGGCTCTGGGAAGTTTCTGGAACGGTCATACTTCGGAAAGAGGAGTAGTGAAGATAGGTTCTAATTATATCAGTCCATTGTATAACCTTTCCAGGTATCGCTTCCGCTTGTATGGCAACTTGGATTATATTCATGGTTTCCGGCGGACTCCGGATGACTATATCTATTTCGAGGATAATAATATCCGGGCTTTCGATTCCGATACACTGCGGGGTACGCAACGTTTGTCCGGTTCGCTTTCGACGACATTTTTTCTGCCTTACATCAAACGTGGTTTCCGGGCATCCGTTTCGTTGTTCGTGGATGCTGGAGTGCTGGCACCGGGGAATAAATTTGTTTTCCAGAGTCAGACTTACTGGGGTTTGGGTTTTGCACTTAATTTGCGGAATGATAATCTCGTGTTAAAGAACGTGAGCATTTCCTTCACCTTTTACCCGAAAGTACCTCCGGATGGTAATTTTGCGGAAGTGGATATGTCCAGCGGTCGTAAAAATGGATTCCATGACTTTAGCGTGACAAAACCGAGTTCCATCCGGTACGAGTGAAAATGTTTATATTAATTGAAAATCAATATACCGATGAAGAAGATAGTGTTGTTATCCTTGTTTTTATTGTGTGGTTTGTTTCTTTCACAGTGTTTGCCTTCCTTGTGGGGAGAGGCGTATCAGGCCTTTTCCGGGATAGCCCGTTGGTTGATGTTTATTTGTTTGGCATATATCATGATAAATGTCGGAAGGGAATTCGAACTGGACAAGACCCGCTGGCGTTCCTACACCTCCGATTATTTTATCGCGATGGCCACGGCTGCGGTTCCCTGGCTGTTAATTGCTTTTTATTATATCTTTTGTCTGGATTCTGGATTATCGTGGCAAAACAATTTGTTGATTAGCCGTTTTGCAGCTCCGACCTCCGCGGGCATTCTGTTCACGATGCTGGCTGCGGCTGGATTGAAGAAAGAATGGATATACCAGAAAACCCAGGTCTTGGCGATTTTCGATGATTTGGATACCATATTGTTAATGATTCCTCTTCAGATATTGATGATTGGTTTCAAATGGCAATTGTTCGTGGTGATTGTGGTTGTTGTCGCCTTGTTGATTCTGGGATGGAAAAAATTAAGTGCTTTTGATATCCCGCAATCCTGGAAGGCGATTTTGATTTATGCTGTCTGTATAGTGGCCGCCTTCGAGAGTATTTACCTACTCACTAAATGGTGGATGGGGGTTGATGGAGGAATCCATATCGAGGTGCTTCTACCGGCCTTCGTGTTGGGTATGGTCATCAAAACGGTACATCGTACAACCCGGACCGAAGAAAACGTGAGTAATTTCATCTCCTATTTGTTCATGTTCCTGGTCGGGTTGAGCACTCCGCTGTTCATTGATTTAAATACCACGGGAGCAGGAATGCCTTCCTGGGGGGTATTGGCATTCCATGTCTTTATGGTTACTTTGCTTTCGAACATCGGTAAAATGTTCCCATTGTTCTTCTACCGAGACCGTCAATTACTGGAGCGTCTGGCGCTTTCCATTGGAATGTTTACCCGTGGGGAGGTCGGGGCCGGCATTATCGTGATTGCACTCGGGTATAATTTGGGCGGAGTCGCCTTGATTGTTTCCATCCTGAGTCTCGTGCTTAACCTCATCCTCACGGGCTTCTTTGTCATTCTTGTTAAACGGATAAGTCAGCGGGTATATGGGGTGAAGGAGTGAATCATTTGCGGATAAAACGCTTGATCATCGTGTATAGTCGCCACCATACCAGCAGGATCAGTATCCCGGAGAGGATACCCGTGAGCCAGGGGGCAAGTCCCAGGTATTTCTCGAACATGGAGTATACCCCTTCTATTCCGTTCAGTGGATTGATTCCTTTCCACGTGTAGCGGATAGGAGAGGGGGCTGCCACGAGCGACATCAGGCTGAAGATTACCGTTAGCGATATAAATGATAGAAATACGATAAGTTTGTCAATCTTTTTCATTTTTCGTGTTTTTGTCTTTTTTCTTGAATAAATCACCGATGCGTCGGAAGAATCCTTTTTTCTCCTTTGTCTCGGTGGAGGGCTTGTGTTTTACTTTGTCCAGCTTGTCGTTCGTCAGTTTTTCCAGTATATTCATCCGTTCCTTGAACATGGGGGCATCCGTTTCCTGTACGGAGATTCTGGGCATGGGGAACGAGAGATTGGCCCATGAACGGTAGTTGGCGCTTTGCAGGCATTTTTGCATGAAGAGTCCGAAGACAGGTAGGGCCGTGTTGGCTCCTTGTCCGAGAGTTGTGGTGCGGAAATGGATTTTGGGATTGTTGGCTCCCACCCGTACTCCCACCACGATGTGCGGATTATAGCCGATAAACCATCCGTCGGTTTGGTTCTGCGTGGTGCCTGTTTTTCCGGCCAGCGCTCCCGTCAGGCGATAGTCTCGTTTCAGGCGTTGTCCCGTACCTTCCGTGATGACAGCCGACAGGAGGGAGGACATAATATTGGCCGTGTTGGCCTCTATTACCTGTTCTCCTTGCGGCCGTGGGGCCTTGTAAAGAATATGTCCTTCTTTGTCTTTGATTTCGTCCAGGTAATAGGGTCGGTGCAGAACCCCGTTGTTGGCGTAAGCCATGTATGGCAATATCATGTTGGTGAGGGGAATTTCCGCCACACCCAATGCCAGGGAGGGGACCTCCGGCAGGTTGCCGGTGATGCCTAACCGGTGGGCGTGTTCGATGACCGTTTCTATGCCGGTTTGCAGCAGCAATTCCACGGCAATCGTGTTAATGGACTTGCACAAGGCTCCTTTCAGCGTGTAATATCCCCCGTATTGATTATCAGAATTCCGGGGCGACCAGTTGTCGTATTCCGGGTATGTTTTCTGTTCATTCGCGTAGTAAGCGTCCAGGTTTGCTCCTTGTTCTATGGCGGCACTGTACACTACCGGTTTAAAAACGGATCCCACCTGTCGGGCCGCAAGCACCTGATCGTACTGGAAATATTTGAAATCAATACCACCTACCCAGGCTTTAACCTGTCCCGTGCGGGGATCTACGGCGACGAGTGCCGGTTGCAGGATTTTCAGGTAATGCTTGATGGAATCAATGGAGGACATCTTGACCTCGATTTCTCCCTGGTAAGCACTGTAGATATCCATCGTTTTTTTCTCGTTCATGATGGATTGTATATGCTTCTCGTCGAATCCTTCCTCTTTAAGGCGCTTGTAAACCTGGCTTTCCCGGATTGCTTTTTGCAGTATGGCAGGCTCGTTGTCCCAGGGTTCCCGGTTTTTCCAATGCTGGTAAAACGTGTTCTGCAATGACTTCATGTGTTCCCGTGCGGCTTCTTCCGCGAAGCGTTGCAGTTCCGCGTTAATTGTCGTCGTGATCTCCAGTCCGCTTGTGTACAAATCGTATTTGGTCCCGTGTTCCTTGTTGTAGTTCTCCAGAATCTTCATGGCATCCTGACGGATTTGTTCCCGCAGGTATGGGGCGGGGCCGGAATAGTGGTTCAGGGGTTTATAACGGAGCCCTAGTTCTGTGTCCTGCAATTTCTCGCCTTCTTCCTCTGTAAGGTAATCGTACTTGACCATCTGTCCGATAACCGTGTTGCGTCGCTGCAGGGCCCGTTCCGGGTGAAGCCGGGGATTGTACAGGGAAGGTCCTTTTAATAACCCGATGAGCGTGGCCGCTTCCGTCACGCTTAATTGTGTCGCCGTCGTGGAGAAATATTTTTGGGCGGCGCTTTCGATGCCGTATGTGCCTTCCCCGAACCACACCGTGTTCAGGTATAAGGTCAGAATCTCGTCTTTCGTGTATAGTTTCTCCAGCCGGTGGGCTGTGATCATTTCCTTGATTTTAATGACGGGAATCATCCAGCGACTTCCGTCTTCCCGTGGGAAGAGGTTCTTGGCCAATTGCTGGCTGATGGTACTGCCGCCACCGGAACTGCGGTCTCCGAGGAGCAGGGTCTTGAAAAGAACCCGCAGGAGGCTGATGCGGTCTACCCCGTGGTGTTCGTAAAAACGGGAATCCTCCGTGGCGATCAGTGCGTTGATGGCATTGGGCGAGATCGCCCCGAATAATACTTCCGTCCTGTTTTCCAGGTAATATTTCCCGAGCAGTTCCCCGTCTTCGCTATACAGGCAGGAGGCCTCATGTTGACGGATTTCCCGCAGATCCGTGTAATCCGGAATCTTGCCCCACATTCCGTGGTACACGCATACCACGAACAGCGTTACGATAAAAATCACGCATAATCCCGTGAGTAGTGTGAACTTGATTATCCGTCTCGTCAGACTTTTCTTTTTCTTCTTTTTCCTGACCGCTTTCTTTTTCTCCATGCCGTGAATTATTTCCGAGCGAAAATACTAAAAAAACTCGTTTATTGTACATATATTTGCCTATCGATAAACACATAAAATGACCACTATGTTAAATATAGCATTATTCGGGCCTCCGGGAGCCGGGAAAGGAACCCAGGCCAAGAAAATAGTAGAAAAATACAAGTTAGCCCATCTCTCCACCGGGGATATGATCCGTAAGGAGATTGCGGCAGGTTCCGATTTCGGTAAAATGGCTGCCGATATCATTAACCGCGGGGAACTCCTCTCGGATAAATTCGTGGTAGCTCTCATCGAGAACAGTATCTCGCAGATCAAGGATGTCAACGGATTCCTTTTCGATGGATTCCCCCGTACCGTGGAACAGGCTAAAATCCTGGATGAGATGTTGTCCAAGAGCGGTAATCCTCTCTGTGGGTTGATCAGTATTGATGTGCCTCACGACGAGTTGATGCGCCGGATGCTGGAACGTGCCAAGATTGAAGGTCGTGCCGACGATAACGAGGAGGTTATCGAAAACCGCTTCCGGGAATACCAGGCCAAGACCCTGCCTGTGGCTGAGCATTACAAGGCCCAGAAGAAATGTTTCGACGTGAACGGTTTCGGCACCGTGGAACAGGTGTTTGACGCCATCACGACTATCGTGGAGAAAATAAAGTGACCTTTGGACGCTGAATGAAAAACTGGCGAGGCATGACGGAAATCTTTCGTGATGCCTCGTTTTTCTTTACCCGCTAAAAGCTATTCCTTGATAATCCCGTTTTCCTCCCGGGGGGTATGGTGGGAATGTTGTTTCCATTCCAGGATAAAGAAAACAAGTCCCGGGATGAAAATTATAGCTGCTGTCGCCTGCAGGGCAGAGGACAGCGAATAGAAATCGTGCAGCCATCCAACCAGGGGGGCCATGGCCGCGAACATGAGGCGGATGATGAAATTACGGATAGAAAGCACCGTGGCCCGCATTTCGGAAAACGTGATCTGGTTGATGTATCCTTTGAGAATAGGGGTGGCGAATCCCCGGACGATATAGAATAGTAAAAGTACCAGCAGTCCCATGTTGGAGATCGAGAACGAGAGCATGACGTATCCTCCCGTGATGAACAATAGAATCAGGGCATACATTTTCCTTGTCCCGAGAATGCTGTCCAACTTATCCGAACAGAGGGCGGCGACACCCACGGTAAGGTTCAGGACTG
This sequence comes from uncultured Butyricimonas sp., assembly GCA_944321845.1. GTDB lineage: Bacteria > Bacteroidota > Bacteroidia > Bacteroidales > Marinifilaceae > CALUMT01. Next base: position 10,357 of record CALUMT010000041.1, on the reverse strand, counting down.
TCCAGATGATCCCGAACCAGGAGGTGGGGGTTTCTATTTCGATCAGGAACGGTTGCACGAACCAGGCCATGGTAAGCGTGGCGGCACCGATAATTCCGGAAAACATGATATTGCAACACAACTCCCGGTTCTCGAACAGGGAATAGTGTATGATTTTCAACAGGCTTCGGAAAGAATTCTTGACCTGTACGCGTGCCGCGTGTTCCGTGAGCATGAGCGAGGCGGGAATACCGATAAAGGCAATGAAACATTGCACGTGAAAAGGCAGTCGCAGTGAATACGCTGCCAGTAGTCCCCCGAATATACCGGCGAAGGCCTCCGAGAAATTCCCGATCATGGTCACCCGTCCCTCGTATTTCAGGTAATCGTTCTCCCGTTTGTAGTGAAGCATGGTGTCGTAGAGCAGGGCTGAATCGGCTCCTGACACGAGACTCTGTCCCGCACCCAGCAGGATTTCGGCCACGAGAAACACCGTGAACGTGTCGGCGAACGTGTAACAGGAGGCCCCGATGAAACAGCAAATGCTACCCGTCAGCAGGCAATTGCGTCGTCCCCAGGTGTCGGCGAGATAACCGGCGGGAATATCCAGCATCATCATGGCAACGGAATAGGCGCTCTTGAGAATGAACACATCCGCCACGCTGATCCCCATCTCCGTGTAGAACAACACGATGATCGGCATTACCAGCGTGAACCACTTGGAAATCTTGATGAGGTACAGGGCCGTGATATTTTTACTGAAAGCCACGCTAATCGTTTTTTCTCGTTTCTAGCGCGAAGGTATGGTTTAATCGGGAACTTGGTGACTCGGGGCCGTAAATTTTTTATCCCTTTTAAATCGTAACATTTTATCGTTTTCGATTTCGTAATTTATTATTAAAATGCGGATTTTTCTTTCTATTTTTAGCGGGAAGTGTTATTTTTGCTTCACCTTTTAAACGAAAAATCATTTATTCGATTAATAAAATATTGTCATGTTAATACAGAAAATAGACGACATTTACGAGTTGCTGAAAAGCAAGACCGAGAAGAAACGGTTAGTAGTGGCTTACGCTAATGACAGCCACTCGATAGAAGCGGTACACAAGGCAGTGGAAATGGGTTTGATCGAGGCTACCTTGTGCGGTGACGAAAACGAGATCAAGAAAGTATGCGCCGAGCATGGTTTCGATCTGTCCCGTTTTAAAATCGTGCACGAACCGGTGGACACCAAGGCTGCAGCCAAAGCCGTGCAGATGGTACGCGACAAGGAGGCTGACTTCATCATGAAGGGATTGGTAAGCACGGACAAATACATGCGTGCCATCCTGAACAAGGATTGCGGACTTCTGCCCCCGAAAGCTACCTTGTCTCACGTGGTGGTTATGGAATGCCCGAACTACCATAAACTGATCGTGTTCAGTGATGCTGCCATCATCCCGGCCCCGGATTTCAGCCAGAAACTGGCTATCGTGAAATACGTGACCCAGATTGCCAACGCTCTGGGTATTGCCCGTCCGAAGATTGCCATGATCTCGGCCACGGAACAAGTATTGCCGAAAGTGGTGTCTACAACGGATGCTGCCGTTATCGCCAAGATGGGAGAGAGAGGTCAATTGGGCAACGTGGACATCGATGGCCCGTTGGCTTTGGATGTGGCTATTGACAAGGAAGCTGCCGAAATCAAGAAAATCAAATCACCGGTTGCCGGAGATGCTGACTGTCTGGTATTCCCGAACATCGAATCCGGTAACGTATTCTACAAGACCAACACGAAACTGGCTAATGCCCGTCAGGGTGCCATCCTCGTTGGTGCTACTGCCCCGAGCGTGTTGTCTTCCCGCGGGGATAGCGTGGATGCCAAGTTGAACTCCATCGCTTTGGCCGCTTTATTCGCCAAGTAAACCAATTGTTTTTTATATCACGGCGGGTGCTTATCGAAAGATCGGCACCCGCTTTTTTCATGTTTTTCCCCAAGGTATACCTGAAACCTTTTCGAGAGGGGGCAGAAACGCTTATTGAACCCGTATTCACGGTTACTGAACCGTTATTGAACCGTTGCTGAACCGTTCCAAAGAAGACTAAGGGGTATGTTTATGAGGAATTTATGAAGTGTTAAAAATGTAGTATGGTTAACTTGGATGTTCTTATTATGTGGTTGATAAGTTGTGATATTCCTTCAAGAGAGAAGATTATATGGAATTGTTTGTATGTATAATTCTGTGGCAGATTTGTTTAATGTCTTTTTTTGAATGATGTTAAATTGTTTTAATACTGGATCGTGATGTGTTTTTTTTATTTTTCTTTGTTGAAAATCTGAAAATATAGAATGAATAGGCCCAACAAGTACACGATGATAGATAAGGATTTACTTGCTTTGTTTAAGAAAGATCCTGAAATTGCTTTTAAACGTTTATTTGACATTTATTATATGCAATTGTGTGTGTACACTGTTCAACTGACAGATTCTTTTGAGATGGCGGAGGATGTGGTGCAAAAGGTGATGATATATTTTTGGGAAAAGAAATATTATGAACGTGTTGCGGACGATTTAAGGGGTTATCTTTTTTCTGCAACTCGTAATATGGCTTTAGCAGATTTAAAGCGTAAACGTTTTGTTTCGATGGAAGAAATTGCAGGGTTTGAGGTTGAGATTCCGAATGAGGAGATTAACGAAGAAGAGTGGATGGAACGGGGGAGACAATTGTTGGAGGAGTTGGAGAAACTACCTCAACAAGAGTTACTTGCTGTGAAGACTGTTATTCTTGAGAATAAAAAATACAAGGAGGCTGCTGAAGAATTGAATATATCCATTAATACGTTGAAGACGCATTTGTCACGTGCCTTATCTAAATTGCGGAAGAAGTGTAATTTGATGCTTTTTTTCTGAACTAATAAAATTTTTTCTGTTTTTTGTCACCCATTTTTTACTTTTTACTCTCTTTAGGGTAAATAGTAAGAATATGATTGATACAAATTCAAATAACAAAGATATTAAACGGCTTTATTATCAATGGTATAGAATTATGCGTTCTGTCGATTTTGTAAAGCAGTGTAATAAAGAAAGAGCATGGAGTAATTTACAACAGCAATTGCGTTTTCGGCGGGTTCGTCGAATTGGAAGAAGGATTGGAAGTGCTGCGGCTGTAGTAATATGTATTTCTTTGTTGTGTTTCCATTTTTATCATGTGGGGGAACACTCAACACCTTTAGATCATATTGCAAATAGCGGGAATTATCAAGCATTACTGGTATTAGATGATGGAGAACAAATAAATTTGTCTTTACAAAATGGGGATTTACATGGGAAAGATACTCTAATAGAGATATCTAATCATGATAAAAAATTGGTATATAAATCGGACAAGGATAAATCCAGTGATTTGAAGTATAATCGTTTGATAATTCCAAGAGGAGGGTGGTATCGTGTGGAATTATCCGATGGAACAAGAATTTGGATGAATTCAGATAGTCAATTGCTTTATCCAGAAGTGTTTGGGGAGAAAAGGGAAGTAGAGTTATGGGGAGAAGCCTATTTCGAGGTAGCTCGTGATTCAGCTCGTCCTTTTATTGTAAAAATGCAAGAAAAATGTACCGTAGAGGTATTAGGAACATGTTTTAATATTTCAGCTTATGCAGATGCTCCTGTTTATGCGACGTTGGTAGAGGGAAAAGTAAAGGTTGCAAAGGATAGTTCGCAGGTCATTTTACATCCCAGTGAACAGGCCATAATCAGTCAAGGTGACTGTATAGAAGTGAAAAAGGTTGATACTTCGTTATATATATCATGGCTAAATGGAGAATATCGTTTTAAGAATACCCGTTTAGAAGATATTGTAGGGCAATTGTCACGTTGGTATGACGTGGATTTTCGTTTCGAGAATAATGTGTTAAAAGATAAACGGATAGCTGGTATAATTTATCGTTATGAAAATCTTGATTTCGCGATTCGTGTATTGGAACGGGTGGCCAATGTAGATTTTATTTGGAAGGATGATATAATGTACGTGAAACAAAAGGAAAAATAATATAAATAGCGGAGAGACTCCACTCTCCCCGCTATATTAACGCCTAAGGGTATTAGGCATATGATTAATAAATAATAGTATTACAAAAGTATGGGAAAAAAACGATTACGTGAAACTTTTCGAATGCAAAGTTTCCATTTCAGGTTCTTTTGGACTTGTGTGGTTCTTGTTTTGGCATGGAACGGGGCATATGCCCAATTGGAAAAACGTGTGACAATCTCAGTGAAAGATGTTCGAATTCGGACATTGCTGACTGACTTGGAGAAAAAGGCAAATGTGGCTTTCGTTTATGATGAGAAATTGATCAGTGAGACACAAACAATCTCCATGAGTTTTAAGGATGCGCCATTGAAACAGGTTTTGGATGATTTGTGTGATAAAATTTCTTTGCGGTATGAATTACAAAAGAATCTGATTTTACTGTTGCCTTTAACTAAGAAACCGACGACGGCTCCGGAACAAATTAAAATCCGGGGGATGGTGACGGACCGTAATAAGAATCCAATACCTGGCGTTACCGTTTTATTAAAAGGTACAGGGATGGGTACCGTGACCTTACCTGATGGGCGATATGTTTTTTCATTACCAAAATCCAATAATATAACCTTAGTGTTTTCTTTTGTGGGGATGGAGACTCAAGAAATAAAGTATAAAGGAAATGATACGATTAACGTGGTGATGAAAGAAGATGTGAAGCAGATGAATGAGGTGGTCGTTACTGGTTATCAGCGTGTAAATAAACGTTCTATGGCAGGTTCCACGAGTTATGTGAAAGCAGAGGATTTAGTATTGAATGGTTCTCAAACGTTGGAGCAAGCTTTGCAGGGCAAGATCCCGGGAATGATCGTGATGAATAAAAGTGGTTTGACTGGAACCCGTCAACGAGTGCGCGTACGAGGAACTTCAACTTTATTGGGAAGCGCAGAACCGATTTGGGTTGTAGATGGTGTGATTCAAACAGATCCTCTTCCTTTCGAGACCAATGATTTGTCCAATATTGATCCGACAAACATGGATATGATGCGGGATTTCATAGGCGGTGCTATTTCTTGGTTAAACCCGAATGATATTGCTGATGTAACCGTGTTGAAGGATGCTGCTTCTACAGCCATTTATGGTGTGAAAGCTGCTAATGGAGTCATTGTGATTACCACGAAAAAGGGAGAAAAGGGACGTTTGGTCGTGAATTATAATGGAAATTCCTCGATAACTCCACGATTGAATTATAACCGGATGGAATTGATGAATTCTCAACAGCGAGTGGATGTTTCGAGGGAAGCCTATGAACGGGGATTGGTGTTGGGTGGAAATCAGGAGATTGGTTATTTGAATTATGCTTTACAATATAAGCGAGGAGAGATTTCATTGGAAAAATTTAGTGAAATGGCGAAAATACTGGAAACAAGAAATACGGATTGGTTTGATATATTATTCCGTAATGCTTTTAGCCATAATCACTCAATCAGTATATCTGGAGGTGGTGATAAGAGTACCTATCACGCTTCCATTGGAGTCAATCAACAGAATAATACCGCAAAGGGAAATGACCAGATAAATTATACTGCAAACATGAGTATGTCGGCAACGTTGTGGAATAATGTGACTCTGGATATGAATGTCGCCGGTAGTGTTGCTAATACGAATGCTTTTTTAGGTTCAGATCCTTATACTTATGCTTCGAGCACGAATCGTACTATACCTTGTTTTAATGAAGATGGTTCTCTTTATTATTACAAGCATAATAACGGTTATTTGTATAATATAATTAACGAGTTGAATGAGAGTAAGAACAAAAATACAGTAAGTGCATTAAAAGCGAATGTGAATTTCCGTTGGCAAATAACAGAAGATTTATCATTCAATACTTTACTTTCTTACCAATATTCACATACTCGTTCTGAGAGTTGGTATACGGAGCAATCTAACTACATGGCAAAGTTGAGAACTTATAATTATGAGGAGTTCCCGGAAGGAAGTGATGAATACAAACGTTCTTATTTACCTTATGGGGGTGAATTTAACGAGAATGAAACTGCCACAAGCAATTGGAGTTGGAGAAATCAACTGGAGTATAGTAGAGTTTTTCATGGTTTACATTATCTGACAATTATGCTGGGACAAGAAGCAAACAGTACAAAAACGAATGGTTTTAAAAGTACCCGTTACGGTTATATGCATGATCAAGGGCGTCTTTTTGTGCGTTTGCCGGATGAGGTGAAGAATCAGGTAAACATGTATGCGACAGATTATATTCCCTCGATAACAGATACTGAAAATAATTATCTTTCTTATTTTGCCACTTTCAGTTATATGTACGATAATCGATATTCTGTCAATTTAAGTGTACGTGGTGATGCATCCAATCGTTTTGGGCAAGATAGAGATGCCCGTTTCCAACCCGTGTGGGCAGTCGGTTTACGTTGGAATGTCGGGTCTGAGCATTGGCTGGAAGGGCAGAAAATCTTAAGTGACATGAGTCTTCGTGCAACTTATGGATATCAAGGAAATGTGGCTGAAAATGTTAGTCCGGAATTGACAGCCAGTTTTGAATCTTTGGCAGAAGGAGGATACGGGTTACGAGTGACTAAATTACCGGCACCTAAGTTGAAATGGGAGAAGGTAAACAGTATTAATTTAGGTGTTGATATAAGTTTGTTTGATCATAAAGTGAGAGCCTCCTTTGAATGGTACACGAAAAAAACAACTGATATGATTACCAGTCAACGTGTTGCTTACGAACATGGAGTGCTTAGTATGCCCGTGAATGGTGGTAAAATGAAAAATAGCGGATGGGATGCGAGTGTGAACTTCGTGCCTTATAGAGATAATGATTGGGTTGTATCCTTGGGTTTTAATTTTAGTAAAATAAAAAATGAAGTGAATTCAACCATAGAGCCTACCGGTTCTTGGCAAGAAGCTTCTTCCGGGAATCTAAATAAAGATGGTTATCCTGTTACGAGTTTCTGGGCATTTGACTTTACCGGGTTGAATCCAGAAACTGGGGGACCTGAATTTGATTTAACAGGCATGGAGAAAACAGAGGCGGTAAGTGACGCAACCGTGTATATGAAGTATGCCGGGAAAATGGATCCGGATTTTACCACGGGAGTCACTTTCTCCATACGTTGGAAATCATTGACATTAAATAGCGGTTTGAATCTGAGTATTGGAGGAAAAACTTTTCTAGCCCCAATGTCAACAAATTATACAAGTATTCCAAGTGAATACGAAAATATGTCTACAGAATGGTTAGGACGTTGGCGTAAACCAGGAGATGAGGCTCGTACAAATATCCCCTCTTTACCCGATATTGCGACAAGTGCGGCACCTATCCGTTTGAAGTCGGATGTTGTACCGGACGGAGAATGGGGGTCTGGAACTTATCGACCTTATGAAATGTATGCTTATTCGGATGCCCGGGTTGTAGATGCATGGTATCTAAGGTGCAATAATATTCAGTTGTCTTGGAATGTTCCGGAAAAGAGTACACCTAAGTTTTTGCAGTTCCTTTCCTTCAATTGTTCTGTTTCCAATCCTTTCCAACTTCGTAGTAAAGATTTTAAGGGACGAGATCCTGAGGTGGCCTTAGGGAATCAACCGTTGTCTTCTTCTTGGTCATTGGGAATTAGTATGGGTTTTTAATGGATTTGAAAAATGTGGAATATGAAAAATATAGTATTATCAATATTGACAATGTTTTTGTGGACAGGATGTGCTGATTTTCTGGAAGAAAAAAGTCAAAGTGAAGTACACCCTTCCACGGTAACGGAAATGGAAAAGATATTACAGTCTAATGCCTACTGTGATGAAACAGAAAGTCGGTTGTTTAATTATAAGACAGACATATTTACAGATGACGTGGAGTCGCAGGCTGTGGTAACTTATAATAAAGAAACTGTAAAGGATCAACAGCGTTGGTTATTTGCTTGGGATCCGGAAATGTTTAACGATGCGGGTGGGGGTAGTGATGTGAGTTTTTGGGCTGATCCTTATAAGAAGATTATGGGGTGTAATATAGTAATAGATTATATTGAAGAGATGGACGGTGATGAAACAAGAAAAAACTATTTGCAGGGAGAAGCTTATGCATTGCGAGGGTATTATTATTTGTATTTGATCAATTTTTTTGCCAAGCCTTATAATGAGGTGGAACCTTCAATAGAACCGGGAATTCCATTGAAGTTGAGTTCCGGAGTAGTGGAGGTTTATCCTAAACGTAACACGGTCGGTGAGGTTTATGCGCAGATTACGGAGGATTTGCAGCGAGGGGCGGAGTTGATGAAAGAGAATGTATACGTGGATGGTTTAAGCCTGCTTAGAATGAACTATTTGGCGGCTTATGCCTTTTTAACGCGGGTTTATCTTTATGAGGAGGATTGGGATAATGTGATCCGTTATGCAGATTCAGTATTACTGAAAAAGAATGATTTATTGGATTTGAATGAGGCCGGTACTTTCAGTGTGTATGATAATGGTTATCAAAATGAGGTCCTTTGGATGAATAATCTGAATGACTCACGAGATACTCCAACTGGTGAGTTAGGTATATTGTATCCATTCACGGCATCCATAGATTTGCAAAATGTTTATGCTTCAGATCAAGCCGGAAATACGATAGACATTCGAGGGAATATGGGGGCAGAAAATACAAGTGCGACCAATGCTTATTTATTACGGGGAAATTATTGGGATCGGGAGACAAATATAAGATATCCATTTGTAGCCGGAGTTGATAAGTGTCATCGGGGGTATTATGGCGGAGGAATTAGGACTGCAGAAGTGTATTTGAATAGAGCGGAAGCCTATATTGCCAAATATAAGGAGACCGGAGAGGCTTCGTTCGGAGCGGCTGCATTAGCGGACCTGAATGAATTACGTCGTCATCGGTTTCAGCCGGGATATGTGGAGGCCAGTCTGAACGACTATGCAAATGCTGATGAATTGATGGCATTTTATTTTCGGGAACGTCGCCGGGAATTGGCAAGTGAGGGAAATCATCGTTGGTTTGATTTACGCCGGACGGGAATGCCTCAATTGATACACGTGTTTAATATGACAGGAGGGGGAACGCAGAGATATATTTTACAACAGGGAGATGCCCGTTATGTGTTGCCTATCCCAGAGGCCGTATTGGAACAAAATCCAAACTTGAGATGAAATAGTTGTATTTAATATGTTGATAATAAATATGAAAAAAGAATTTATATTAGCACTGTTCAGCTTGACGCTGTTATGCATGGGGTGTTATAAAGAAGATGCTCTTGTCGCTAAAGAAGGATTAGAATTTCATTACACGGTTCCCCAGGGACAATCCCCGGAAGCGGATCCAAAGATCGTGGATTATTATAATAAATATGGTTTTTATATTCTCTATGATTTTCGTCCGGCAGATATGTTCTGGAATAATACAAGTTGGAATGAATCGGTTGTAATGAAACAAGGGGATCCTGCTTATGCGGCTAAACATTTGGATTTGGTAGAAAAGGCTTTTTTTAATTATTGGGATGAGCGATATATGAAATATTTACCTAAAAAGGTGTTGCTTTGTTCACGATTGGATGATTATTCCACAACGGGAGGAGGTGATGGTGATGGAAATACGGTATATGATATTCTTAATCGGGTTAATATTTACGTCGGTTATGATAATATCGGTTTAAATGGGTGTAGTGCGGAACTGGATACGATGACTTTTGAGGTTAAAGGAAAATTTCAGACGGAGGTAAATGCTTATATGTTAGGATTGTTGTTCGAACGAGGAGATATCGTTGTGCCTCAGGAGTTTGCTGATGCAGATGTTTTAGGTTATACTTATCAGGTGTTTTACACGAATACTCAAGTGGATTCAATGTTTCGTGCCGGTTATTTGAGTTCGCAGACACTTACAACAGACAAGGAACTTTCTATTGAAAATGATTTCCGTTCTTATTTGAAGTTAGCGGCAATGCCGTTGGAATTACTGGAGGGAGAGCCGGCAGAATTTAATTATGATGATATTTATTTGAAATCAGATCCTCCTTTATGGGGATGTATGAATTCATTGCGGGATCCTTATGGCCGTATTCGGGTAAAGTATAATGCCATGATGTCGTATTTGGAATCATTGGGATTGCCTGTTAATATGTGGCAATATCCTGAGCATCTGAAAGATTGAGGGATTAGTCTTCTTGTTAAACAAGTTGTTTATGATTGAAAGGTGTGTCGTATTAGAAATACCTTATGGGTAGATAATGTAAATAAATCAGGGAAATTTTATGTCAGATAGTATATTAAAAGTTAGTCATTTATCCCATCGATACAGCGTTCAGTGGGCTGTTCGGGATATTAGTTTTGAAATACCTAGTCGTGGG
>CALUMT010000040.1 GCA_944321845.1 uncultured Butyricimonas sp. | reverse complement strand
CCAGTTCCCGGTGATAATGCCCGTTGTTGGTAATCCACTTCCGGCTCCAGATGTCTTTCAGGTAATCGTTCAATTCCCCGAGATCCGGCAACAACGGGGACGTTACCGTTATGTTTTTTTCTTCCATGACTTTATTTTCTTTTGACGAGCGAGATCAACTCCCGCGCTTCTGTGAACTTGAAAATGATTGAAAACAAGATGTAATACACCACGCCTACCCCGATCCCGGCGCATAGCTGCAAGGCAGGTGCCTCAATTAAAGTTGTCACCCAGTACACCAGTCCCCCCATCGAGAAGGTAAGCAACAGGATGGGTAACAAATCCAGCGATTGTCGGACAAAACCAACCCGAATCAATTTCCCGGTGTAGTACGTGTTCACGACCAGGCAAATCACCGAGGAGAAAATCTGCCCAACGCACATGGCAACCAGCCCCATCGGGATGGTCACGCAAAGAATAGTGACGCCAATGATTTTCTTGATGATTTCCAGCCGAAGGAACAGGTCCGAGCGTCCCTTTACCTGCAGCAGGTTCAGGTTAATGGCATGTACCGGGTAAAACATGGCCGCCACGCAGATAATTTTCAACAAATACGCGGCAAACAGCCACTTCTCCGTCAGCAGGAGCAACACCAGCGGGGTGGACACCGCCGCCAGACCGATCATCAACGGGAAGATGATGTAGGACACCACCCGTAACAAGCGCCGGTAATTCAACGCCAATCGTCCCGTGTCTTCTTGCATGGTGCAGAGTACCGGGTAAGTGACCCGTTGGAATATTCCCGTCAACGTCGATGCCGGGAAATCCGAGAACTGTTGAGCCCGCGTGTAATACCCCAGGTCAGCCTTGGAAAATACTTTCCCGATAACGATCAAGTAAATGTTACGGTAAAGAGTATCCAGCAAACCTGACAAGAGAAGTTTTGACCCGAAACCGAATAACTCCCGGAAAGACTTCCACGAGTAAACCAGGGAGGGTTTCCATCTCGACACGATCCAAAGGATCAAGGCGTTCACGCCTAAATTACTCACTTGTTGTACCACGATGGACCATACCCCAAACCCGCCATAGGCCATGCCGATTCCCACTATCCCGGACACGATCACCGCCGTCAGGCTCGCCTTGGCCTGCGTCTTGAAATCCACCCGGGCGGTCAACAAGGCCCGCTGGACCACCGTGAAGGAGTTAAACGCCAACCCGATAGCGATGACCCTGGTGATATCCACCAGTTCCGGTGCCTTGTAAAAAGAGGCAATCAACGGGGCGGTAAAGAATAGCAAGAGGTAGAGGAATACCCCCACGACCACGTTGAAGTAGAACACGGTCGACAAGTCTACCTGCGTGCGGTCAAGCTTGCGGATCAGCGCCTGCGAGAAACCGCTGTCGATGAGCGATTGCGAGATGGCGATGAAGATCTGCAACATGGCCACCAACCCGTAGTCCTCCGGCAAGAGCAACCGCGCCATCACGATCATGATGAGGAATTGTAGACCAGCCACCGAGAAACGTTCCACGGCACTCCAAATAATTCCACTCACTGTCTTTCGTTTTAATGACTTTCCTCCTGACATGTATAAATTATATTTTTATACAAACAAAGATAATCTGCTTTTCAATATCTACAAAAGAAAATATTACACACCACAATATAGAAACAAATAAGTTTTTACCATCCTTTTTAATGTATAACGTTCCTCATACGCTCGTTTAAAATTCTTTCCAATCATACTATCTGCCCGTAATATCGCATCTTTTAAAGAATTTGTATCTTCCAACTTAAAAAAAAGGACTTCTTTATCTGTAAAGGTTTCTTCAAAAATTGGAATTTTGGAACACACTGTTGCTACTCCATAAGCTGCAGCTTCTATTAAAGACAAGGGGAAACCCTCACTTCTACTTACCATACCATAAACATCATAATAACGTAAATAACGAAAAGCATTCAATTGATATCCTAAAAACAAACAACGATCTTTCACTCCCATCTCCTTCGCTTGGTTCTCTAGATTAAAACGTTCTTGGCCATCGCCGACAACAACTAACGCATAATCAGGAAGCAAAGTTAATACTTTTATAAGTTGATCAATTCCTTTACGTTGCGTCAACAAAGCATTCACTCCTATTAGTCGATATTTTTTTTTAAACAATAATAATTTTATCTTTTCATTTGCTGTTAAATCCAAGGACTTATCAACAGTCTTTGCATTATACACGCAAGCTAATTTTTTCTCTGGCAACCAGCGTTTATAATAATCCAAAGCATGCTTACTTAAAACAACTATCAAATCATGCTTTCTTAAAAAGAACAACCAAAGACGTGAAAACACAAATGAGATCCAAGAATTATATTGATACGCCAGATCCTCTTTCATGTAATTATGCAAAGTTGAAATACATCGACATTTTCTCATCTTAGAACGATGCAAATACACATAAGCATCAGGACGAATTCCATGAGAATGTACAACATCATAATCTTGAAAATCTCTACCCTTCCAAAAATCAATTTGATATGCCTCACAATCCATTAAGATCTCATTACCTGCATCAAAATAAAAAACCGTACATTCTACCCCCTCCTGTTGCAAACCGGCAACCAAATCTCTCACAACAAGTATAGGCCCTTGATTAACCAAACGTGGTATAATAAATGCAACTTTCATATTAAAATAGACTTAAACGATAAGGTAAAACATTTTCCACATAAAGATTCAAAAACAAAGTCACAAAAGTATAACAACAAAGCACACCCCAATACACCAACTTATGAAAAAAATTATTCTCAAGAATTACCAAAAACATCGGAATAATTATCACTTCAGAAACCGTGAAAAGAGTTGCCACTCGTGCTGCCACAATCGAGAAATCATTAAATACCAACAACCAGCACGTCCCAACAACTAGCATATTGAATAACAATCGGAAATGCCTAGAATAGGCACACAATTCTTCATAGAAAAATAACCCAACACCAGAAACAGCCAACAATTTCAAAACAACAGGATTAGTAAAAACACCTACAGTCTGATTATGGTCCGTATCATTGATATAAATCATGATTTTTTCAAACAAAGGTATGGATGGTAGTAGCGATAATAATTTTCCAAATGGAAAAACGAAAGCAATAACCAAACAGAATCCGATCAAAGTTGTTAATGTCATCCTATTCAATCGTAACCAATAAAATGGATACACGATCAAAAATGCCCAAGAAATCGTATGAAACATACCTGCTAACGCTACCGCAATCATAAATGCCCCCCATTCTTTCCTTTCTATTAAAGGAATTGTAGTCAAACAAATAGCACAAGCGATACCCGAACGTATTTGGATCATTTCACGCAAAAGAAATGTATGACAAAAATAAAGCAATAATGTAAGTAATATATAAGGAGAATATTTCAAATAGCACCTGAAATTCAAGAATAAGGCAATAAAAGCTGCTGTAGCTATAACCCAAAAAGGATTACTCGTAAAATAGCTGATAATCTTATTTAAAATACGAAAACCAGGCTCCATATAATACAATCCCATTCCCTCCATATCCTCGGCATCCAATACATTCACGTAAACAACTTCCTTAAAAGCTATCACGTAATTCTGATAATCTTGATCCCCACAACGAAATGCCGCAAATAAAAAAAGCACACAAAAAAAGAAGAAGAAGACACGCATTTTCAATTCTCTTCCCCCATCCAAAATATCCAACAAGGAAAAAAACATTAACAAACCAAAAATAACAAAGTAAGGTATCATACTTTATACAACTTCAACAACGATTGCCTTAATCCTTGTTCACTATATATACGTTCATACTCATTTCCCACTCTCCAAGAACTGATTTCCTGCAATTTCTCAGTCAAATCAACAACATTTCCCGTTTCAAACAAATGTACACCCGATCCAGCAAACTCTCTAAAAAATGGAATATCCGAAGCTATTACCTGCTTATTGAAATAGAAACAAAAAGAAAACACCCCAGACTGAGTCGCTGAAATATACGGGAATACCACACATTTCGCCTTTTGGAATAAATTCTTAATCTCTTCATCCAAGATAAATCTATTTAACCATATCACATTAGGCAAATTCTCATAATCAAAATAAACATTTCCCTTTCCCGCAATAACCAAAATTTCATCTTTCAATTGTGGGTAATCCTTAAATGCAGCATACAATAAATCAACACCTTTATATTTCTCCACTCGTCCGAAAAACAAAACGTAATTCCCTATTCCCCGCAATTCCACTACCTCCTTTCCTCCGATCTTCACGACATCCGTAACCAAAGAAGGAAATACATGATAATATACCTTTTTATGCGGATACGATTCCACGAGTTGCTGATATTGAAAACGGCTACAAGTAACTAAATTATCAATACTATCTATCATTTTTTTCACCCGCTTCCGAAGACTCCAATCATGCCACATTCGATGCAGAACATTACGATATTGAATCTCATGTGTCACAAAATCATGCACTGTATAATAAAGATTATACTTCTTCTTTAGCGATTTCAAAACCGTTGAAATACATGGATCTTCCGTCAAAAAATGAATAGTATCTATATGATGTTTCACACAAACCTTTTCTATACACGTGTACAAACTTTTCGGGTAAAGTAACGTGGCTATTTGCTGAAACTTTCCCCTTGGAGCGTTCATAAACACAATCCGCCCCTTACAACTATCTGGAATATCTTTCTTGTAATCATTCCCCGGTTCAGATTGAAGTATGGCATAACACTCGAATGCAGTATCTTCAAACATTATTTTCAAGATACTCACGACGAAATGCCTCATCCCCGCACTAGCATTTGTGGCAATATATAATATCTTATTTGCCATTTTCTCTATAATCTATTATAAAAGCAAATGAAAAAAGACACCATACTACTGCTATAAAACCAAATAAAAACATCGAAATACCTACAACCACAAACCAATTCATATTAGCAGAATACAAAGGCACTGTCGCCGGTTCTATTACAGTAAATGCAATTTGTTCCTTATTCGCTTTCAACTTCAATATCTCATACTGCTGATACATCATATTAAACATTCCCAAAGCCACATCCACATCTAACTGCACCCTGGAATCAGAATTAATCTCTTTCTTTTTTATCGCAAAATCTTGATAAATAGATTTTAACTCTTCATACATTCTCTCTGTGAAACCTAAATCTTTTATTATCCTTTCTCGATTATGCCCAGTAATATATTTATCCAATTCCTCTAATAAATAATTCCCAACACGAGCGGCAACAACAGGATCCTGCATGGATATCTTTATTGATAATATATTCTTATTCTCTGTCTTTTCAAACACGATACGATGTTTCAATTCTTCCACAAAACTCTTTTGAGAAGCTGTCAAATAAAACGGATCCCACACGCTATCCAATTTAACAGGATCATCGGAAAACATACCCTTCAATAATTGCGGCAAATATAAAAGCGATTTCCACCAGGCTCTTTTCTGATGTAAAACCAAATATTCGTATAAAGACATATCTGTCAATCCTTCAGGTGTAACCACAATATCCTTAAATGACAACAAAAAAGGTACACTTTGGATGATATCAGGATAATACTCCTTGGGAATTGCCATATCCTCTTTAGCGTTATTCGTTATCCCCATCAATGCAGCCACAGACATCACTTGTCCATCATTACGCTGGGCTGTTACTGGTACCAATTTCACTGTTGCAAAATATTCTTTAGGAACACTTACCGCAATAACAATACCAACCAACAATCCTAATATTAACGACTTCAGAATAAAATAGCGTTTCTTGCTAAGTTCCTTGTATATCTTTACTAAATCTATCTTCTTTGATTCATCTTTCCTCTCTAATTCCTGATTTTCCATAAAATATCTCGACAATTATCAAACAAAAAACGTTTTACAAAAACACTCGCAACAAAATACATTCCACAGGCAAAAATAGGAAAATAAGGAGGTAAAACAAAGGGGATAAGAAAATATTCAAAAACCGAAATCTCTATTCTCTGACTTTCAGTTCAGTCTATATTTCCAGATAAATTGATCACTCAATACGAACTATACCGATATACCTCATCGCTTAAAAAAGCACCTTCCTTTTGCTCCACATAGCCCACAACCCCCTTCACGGACAACACCTCCGACAAACAAGGGGCAGGCACTTTCACAAAGAGACTGCCACATACTAACGGGACATCAACTTCCCGGGTAGAATCTCCCCACTGACAAACGTGACGGCGAGAAGGAAAGCGGCTCTCTATTCCCTTTGCCTTTAACTGTCGCATCACATTCCTCTCTGCCCGGGATTCCGTGTACACGACATACCAATCCGATTGTTCCATACCCTCCATCACTCCCTCACCTCCTGACTTGTTGAATTAGAAGATACCGTACTTAGCATTTCTCGTTCCCGTTGTTCCTCCGTTTCCTCCTCTATCTGGAAATCAATTGATTCAAATATCGAATTTTTCGACTTAAACTCCGGCACAATATATTTCATCTGTCGCACCACCTTGAAATTATCCCGACTCTCAAGCACCAGTCCCAATCGTGTTATGGCTTTTTCGACATCCCCGTAATTGTATTCCCGCACTTTGGCGATCTTGATGCGTTCATGCACGGTAGGCAATGTCGTTTCCTTCACGTTTAACACCTCCTCATACAACTTCTCTCCTGGACGTAAACCTGTAAACACGATCTGAATATCCTTACCAACCACAAAACCGGACAACTTGATCATCTTTCTGGCCAACTCCACGATTCGCACGCTCTTACCCATATCAAAGACAAATATCTCTCCTCCGTTTCCCAAGGCTCCCGCTTGCAATACCAGTTGACAAGCTTCCGGTATCGTCATGAAGAACCGCGTTATATCCGGATGAGTCACAGTCACCGGTCCCCCCGCCTCAATCTGCTTCTTGAATCGAGGGATCACAGAACCATTTGAACCTAACACGTTACCAAAACGCGTCGTGATAAAGCACGTCTTTGACACCTTATTCAGCGATTGCGTGTAAATCTCCGCTATTCGCTTGCTGGCACCCATTACATTGGTCGGGTTCACGGCCTTATCCGTGGAAATCATCACGAAACGCTCCGCACCATACTTCACCGCACAATCCGCCACGTGTTTCGTTCCAAAGACATTCGTCTTTACTCCTTCCAACGGATGCTTCTCCATCATCGGCACATGTTTATACGCTGCCGCATGGTAAACGATATTCGGATGGTACATCTGGAATATTCCTTCCACTCGTTCATTATCCCGGATATCCCCTATCTCTATCTTGTAATCAGAGTAATTAAAATCTTCTTTCAACTCCAGTTCGATATCATACAAAGGCGACTCGGCCTGATCAAACAACACGATAAGCGAAGGTTTGAAATGAGTCAATTGCCGCACGATCTCACTTCCGATGGATCCGGCCGCCCCCGTAACCAACACCACTTTATTCACTAACTGTTTCCGTAAATTTGTCTCGTCAACATGGATCACGGAACGTTCCAGTAAATCCTCAATCTTGATATTCCGAATATGACGCATCGTCAACTCACCATTAATCCAACTCTCGAAACGAGGCACCTCCAACACGGCCACATCATGAGCCAAACAAATCTCCACGATATCCCGTTTTTTATCTGGCGAAAGCACTTTCTTGGCGATCACCACCTTATCTACCTTATTCCGCTTTAACAATCCTTCCAGCGCATCCATCCGGTATATCCGTACCCCCTCCAGTAATTTTCCAGCTTTCCGGTTGTTCACGTCCACGAAAGCGATAATACTATAGGCAACATCCACGGAATTATCCATCGCGTGTTTTGCCATAACCCCGTACTCGTCACTACCACAGATGATCACCTTCTTTCTCCCGCGTTCAGCACCCACGAACTGGACAAATAAATGTTTAATAACCATCCGGCTCATAATCATCATACTTGTCAAGAACACGTATTCTGTCAACAATAAGCCAAAGGGAATAAAGAAATGATCTAAAAACAGGAAATAAAGACAATTTCCAAGCACCAGAGCAACCTCCCCGATAGACAACACGTAAAAAATACGCAACGCATCCTCCGTACTCGTGAAACGGACTATACCCGAGTAGGTTCTTCCAAGCAAGAAACTGATTATTCTGACTCCTACAATCAGAATTGTACCCTTCAAAACATCCACCCACTGGATTCCATCAAAATCAAAATTGATCCAAAACAAAAAGCTGAAACCCAAGGCAAAAAAACATAACCCCACGTCTATCAGGAAAACAATCCAACGCGGAGTGTAAGAATAAGAGCGTAAAACTCGCATACGCTGTAAACCATTAGTTATCAATGCAACCATAACTTCTTTTTTTCTTTAATAAAAAAAGCGCGGGAATCCACGACTCTCACGCTTGTGGACTCCCGCAAATATAACACTAATCTTCAAAAAAAGAAATAATATCAATAACTCTTCAAAGTATTTACTTCTTCTTTGGTCAAGAAACGCCAATGGCCTCGAGGTAAATTCTTTTTCGTGATACCGGCAAAAAATACTCGATCCAATTTTTCAATCTGATAACCGAAATGTTCAAATATACGACGCACTATACGGTTTTTACCCGAATGAATCTCTATCCCCACCTGTTTGTTATCCTCCTCGGATATTCTCAGGTCATCCGCTTTCACGAATCCGTCTTCCAATTCTACTCCTTTCAATATAGCCTCCATATCGGAAATCTTCATGGCCTTATCCAGGAACACATGATATATTTTCTTTTGATTATATTTCGGGTGAGTCAGTTTTTTCGCGAAATCCCCATCATTCGTGAACAACAACACCCCAGTTGTCTGACGATCCAAACGACCTACCGGATAAACTCGCTCCTTGCAAGCACCTTCGATAAGCGACATCACCGTCTTGCGCTCCAAGGGGTCATCCATCGTCGTCACGTAGTCTTTCGGCTTATTCAATACGATATACACCTTTTTCTCGGGAACGATCTCTACATCATCTACTTCCACCTTATCCGTCCTTTTCACCTTGGTCCCCACCTGCAGGACAACTTCCCCATTCACTTTCACACGCCCTTCCTGAATCAAGGCATCCGCATCCCGTCGGGAACATACTCCTCCTTTAGCGATGTAACGGTTCAATCGTAACTCCTCTTCCTTATCCTCGTTTTTTAATTTATGCTCCAGTTGTTTTTTCTTGCTGTACACGCTTTTACGACCATCACCTCCATCTGGACGGGAAACATTTCTCTTCCTTCCCTCTCCCTGCTCAAAACGACGTCCTTGTTCCGCCCCCCGTTTCTCCGAACGTTCAAAACGATTTACATCTTTAAAGTTCCGACGCTCATCACGCCCACGGTCCGTATTACGACCGTCACGCTCTCCCTGTCCTGCTCTCTCTGCACGACGGTTTCCTGCCTCAAATCTCCGCTCTCCACGACCGAAACCTCTTTCTCCCCGGTCAAATTTCCGTTCACCACGTTCCTCTGCATCCCGTCCCCGGTAATTACCACGAGGAGCATATCCTCTTTTTTCCCGTTGCTCGGAATCATTATAATCAAAATTTCCCGGGTATTCCCCTTTAGCCAATTGTTCCCGTTCCTTACTCAAATCCCGGATATAACTATACCCTTGTTCTCTTCTCGGGCGATTCCCGAAAGAACGGTGCTGAAAATGGTTTCCTGCGTCCTCTCCACCTTCACGGCTTTGATAGGACACTCTTTCATTTTTGCGTTCCTCATCCCGATTCACGCTACTTCTGCGAATTCTTGGTCTTTTCCTTTCCTCGCTCATCACTAAAAAAATAAATACTAAATTTCGATTTTACATACTACTTGGGGGCAGTCCGATACACGAACAAAGCCACCACGGCAAACAACATGTTCGGAATCCACACCGCCAGCATGGGATTCATATTCCCATTCGTGGCAAATACCGTGGAAAATTGCATGAACAATATATAAGAAAAACTGATTAACAGTCCCAATCCCAGGTGTAGTCCCATCCCCCCGCGAATCTTCCGGGAAGCAATACACACCCCAATCAAGGTCAGAATAAACGTCGAGAAAGCCCCTGAAAACATTTTGTATTTCTCGATCTGGAATTCCACCACGTTACTGCTTCCTCGCAATTTCTGACGGTCTATATACTCGTTCAATTCCATGATCGTCAAACGTTCTTTTATTTTACTCGGATCCTCCGTGAACTCCTTGACATCAAAATTCAACAGCGTATCGAGTCGGCTTCCCGTCGTGTAGGTTTCCTTATCCCCGTCAAATTCCCGCAACGTCCAGTCTTTTATCGCCCATTTGTTCTGATTTTTATCCCACTCGATCAGCCGCGAGTTCAACTTGCTCTTCAACGTGTCTTTGTCGAAGACCTCGTACGTAAAATCATAACCGATTTGCGAGCCTACCGAGAAACTCGACATATAGATATACTCTCCCGGGGCTATCTGCTGATGAATATTCTGCTCCCGATTCTGATACTTTTTCCAGATATATTTTTCCGAGAACTCAATTCGCTTTTTGTTGGCATTCGGGATAATAAAAGCACTCAACAACAGGGAAAGTGCAGCGATCACCCCAGCCGATATCATATACGGGCGAACCATTCGCCGGAAACTGATACCTGTACTCAAAATTGCGATGATCTCGCTATTATAAGCCATCTTCGACGTGAAGAAAATCACCGAGATAAACGTGAACAATGCCGAGAATACATTGGCGAAATAAGGAATGAAATTCAGGTAATAATCAAAAACAATAGCCTTCAACGGAGCCTTGTTCTCCAGGAATTTTTCCAACCGTTCCGACAAATCGAACACGACCACGATGCTCAATATCAACACCATCGAGAAAAAGAACGTCCCGAGAAATTTCCGTATTATATATAAGTCCAGTTTCTTCATTTTCTATTCTGTTGCACGCGGCTCACAACCTCGTGGTCATCTTTTTAACGGTTTTCGTTTTCCATTCCATGAAATCGCCCTCCTGGATATGGCAGCGCGCTTCACGCACCAACCACAAATAAAAGGACAAATTATGTATCGAGCAAATCTGCAGACCTAAAATTTCATCCGCTTTGATCAAATGACGCAAATAAGCCTTCGTGTAATCCGTATCGACAAAACTCAATCCAGCCGGATCAATAGGCGAAAAATCCCGATCCCATTTCCTGTTTTTGATATTGATCACCCCTTCCGTCGTGAACAACATACCGTTACGCCCATTACGCGTCGGCATCACGCAATCAAACATATCCACTCCCAAGGCGATAGCTTCCAGGATATTCTCCGGAGTACCCACTCCCATCAGGTAACGGGGTTTATCTTGTGGCAGAATTTTATTCACCACAGCTATCATCTCGTACATAGCCTCCGCTGGTTCTCCCACGGCCAATCCCCCGATGGCATATCCCTCCCGGTCCAACGCCACCGCGTGTTCTGCAGCTCTTGTCCGCAACTCGGGGTACACACATCCCTGCACAATGGGGAACAAAGATTGGTGGTAACCATACAATGGTTCCGTTTCATCAAAACGTCTCACACACCGCTCCAGCCAACGCTGGGTCAACTCCAAAGACTTTTTCGCATAGGCGAAATCACTCTGTCCCGGGGGACACTCGTCAAAAGCCATCACGATATCCGCCCCGATCTCCCGCTGAATATCCATTACCCGTTCCGGGGTGAACAAATGCTTCGAACCGTCAATATGTGAACGGAAAGTGACTCCTTCTTCCGTGATTTTCCGACAATCTCCCAACGAAAATACCTGGAAACCGCCACTGTCTGTCAGTATAGGACGTTCCCATCCATTAAACCGGTGCAAACCACCAGCCTCCCGCAATACCCCGGTTCCCGGCCTCAGATACAGGTGATACGTGTTTCCCAGGATTATCTGGGCCCGTATATCCTCCCGCAACTCCCGCATATGCACGGCTTTCACCGTACCTACCGTTCCGACAGGCATAAATATCGGGGTCTCGATATCCCCGTGATCCGTGGACAACACGCCACAACGCGCCTCACTCTGTTTGTCTTTTGCTAAAAGGGTATATTTCATCTCTCCGGCTATTCACGTTTTGAACGGACAAAGATACAACAACAGAACGAGAGTTGCAACCCTCATCGCTGGAATCGGGGATACTTGTTATTCAAACGGAATCCTACTCCCAACATCAGGTAATTCGGCGTGCTGAATTCCTGCAACCGGTATCCCACGTGCAGGAAGGTACTCCGGGTCACAGCCAGTTTCAGGTACAGCATCTGGTAACAGGCCTTCAATTCTCCGCCCCGGTGCAACACGTTTCTCCCCAACCCGACACCAACCGTGAAAAAAGGCATCACGTATTCCGCCCTGGCCGACACGCCCAAGGCCACCTTAGCACTCAAGGGAGGCTTCACGAACCCACTCCCCATCGACGGGTCATGCGCGTAAAACTCGTTGGCACTGGCATCATACACCACATCAAACGCCCCTCCCAACCGAACCTTATAACTCAAATTATACATTGCACTCACCCCGGCACCCAACACCGCGTAAGCCGAAGGGGAAAGCACGAACTCCCCGGATTCCTCGTACACCTTTCGCCGCCAAGAACCGAACAACACAACGTCATAACTCATGTGCCGCTGAAAAATAGGCATCCCTTCCATCAACGTTTTAAAACGCACTATCTTGTCGCCATCCAGGCAATATACCAACCCCAACTTTGCCCCTATCGTGTTCAACCCGGCATTCGGTAAACGGGTATTCCCGTTCGAGAAATGTGACAAATCCAGTCCCAAACGCAAACGGACACGGGAGGATGCCTCCCAATCCAGGTAAAAATTCGTGTTGATAAAGGCATTCACCCGAGAGCCCATCATCACGTTATAAGAATTATGTTCCTTGTCGTAAGGATGCCATCCCCAGGACAAGCCGAAATTCCACTCGTAATTCAAGGATACGCACGGGGAAAAACGGGCAATTCTTGCCCCTTGAAACAGATAAACGACACCCGGTTCCCCAACTTCCCGACGATTCCCGAAACGATACCAGGCCACTCCCACTCCCTGATAAACCCCACCGAACACCCGCTCTTCCAGCGTTCCCTTCCGGGCTTGGAAGGCATACTTCAAGTGCATAGCGTTAAAACGGTCTATCACCTTTTCCCGCTCGTTATAACCGGCCAGGAAACGATTCGTCTGGAAAATGTAGCCTCCCCGGTACTCTCCCTCCAGACGATGACCGAAATGGCCCACTCTCGCATCCCTTTTCTGTTCCAACGTATCTACCAATGACACGGAATTCCTCCCCTCCCGGGCCATAATTTCCCCTCCCGGGTTTAATACTGCCATCAACAACACCAACCATATTGTTTTCATATATCTCTTCATTCAAAACAATCATATAATCCATTCTCCGCAAAAATAACACTATTTCCAGACTTCAGTTATATCCTATAAAGTTTTTTATCAACAATCCTGCATATTTTCTACCTCTATCGAAATATCCCAAACACCCTCTTCCCTTGGAATACTCCCCTCCAATCCTCTTTTTTCCCCTTCAGTTTTTCATTATTTAAACAGAATCCTCTACCTTTGAACCCAAAACAAGTTAAAAACAATAAAGCATGAATATTTTTTACAGAATCATCGTATGTATGTTCATTCTCGGGTGGACCCTCCCCGGGAACGCGCAAGTAAAAGAGAATCGTTTCACGATAGAGGATTTCAGTTTAACCTACTCGTTTCGATCCAACGGGGTATATGGCATCCGCTCGCTGAACGACGGGGAACATTATACCGTCATCGAAGATAACGGTCGTAAACTGGTTATGTACAGCTACAAGACCGGCAAACCGGTTGAGACATTGCTTGACCTCACCAAACCGGAATACCAAGCCGTACGGGCGATCCAGGGATACGAATTCAGCTCCGACGAGAGCCGCCTGCTCATCTGTACAAATGTACGTCCCATCTATCGTCGTTCCTTCACGGCCGAATACTACGTGTACGATTTCAAGAATCGGGAATTGAAACCGCTTTCCCAAGGAGGGCCGCAACGTCTGGCCACATTCTCCCCCCAAGGCACGAAGGTGGCTTTCATGCGCGACAACAACCTTTTCATTGCCGATCTGCGTTTCGGCTCCGAGATCCAAATCACGTTTGACGGAAAATATAACGAGATCATCAACGGGGCCCCGGACTGGGTATACGAGGAGGAATTCGCCTTCAACCGGGCTTTCGAATGGGCACCCGACGGTTCCGCCCTTGCCTATATCAAATTCGACGAGAGCAAAGTCAGGGAATACGAGATGAACATGTTCCGGGGCCTTGCTCCATCATACGAGAACAATGCCGTCTATCCTTCCAACTACGTGTACAAGTACCCGAAAGCCGGGGAAACCAATTCCACGGTGAGCGTACACGTGTATGACATCAAGGACCGCATCACCACCCCAATGAACATCGGTGAGGAAACGGATATTTACATCCCCCGCATCCAATGGAGCCGTGACCCGAAACGTCTGGCCATCATGAAGCTGAACCGATTCCAGAACAAACTGGAAATCCTGTTGGCCAATGCCCGCGTAGGTACCACCTCCCTGCTTTACCGCGAAGAGAATAAATACTATATCGCCGAATATAATTTCGACAATCTGTTCTTCACCGAAGACGGGAAATATTTCATCATGAGCAGCGAAAAAAGCGGCTATTCCCATCTTTATCTCTACACCATGGGCGGCAAGGAAGTACAGGCTCTCACCTCTGGCAACTATGACGTGGTGAACTTCTACGGTTACGATTCACAGAAAGGCATATGCTATTATGCCTCCCACGAGGTTTCTCCCATCGAGAAATACGTTTACTCCATCAACCTCAAGGGCAAAAAGAAACTGCTTACCCCCGAGAAGGGATGGAACGAAGCCGAATTCAGCCACTCGTTCAAATATTACATCAACGTAGTATCAAACGCCGGCATGCCACCCGTGACTACCCTTTATGGAGCCAACGGTAAAGCCGTACGCGTACTGGAGGATAATCAGGCATTGAAGGACAAACTGGCCAACTACAACGTGGCAAAAAGAGAATTCATCCAAATCCCGGCAGCCGACGGTAAAACGATGCTCAACGCCTGGATCATGAAACCGACGAACTTCGAGGAAGGTAAGGAATACCCGTTGCTGATCACGCAATACAGCGGCCCGAACTCTCAATCCGTACGCAATGCCTGGGAAATGGACTGGACTCAGTATCTAGCGCAGGAGGGTTACGTCGTGGCTTGCATCGACCCCCGCGGAACAGCCGCCCGTGGCGAAGAATTCCGGAAATGTACCTATCTCCAGCTCGGTAAAATCGAGAGCGACGATATGATTGCCGCCGCCCGTTGGTTGGCCCAACAACCCTACATCAATCCGGCCAAGGTCGGTATCTGGGGCTGGAGTTACGGCGGATTCATGTCCTCCCTCTGCCTGATGAAGGGAAACGACGTATTCTCTACCGCCATATCCGTGGCTCCGGTGACCAACTGGCGTTACTATGATTCCATCTACACGGAACGCTACATGCGCCGTCCGCAGGATAACCCGGAAGGCTACGACAACAATGCCCCCATCCATTGGGCTTCCCACCTGAAAGGAAATCTGTTGCTCTGCCACGGAACTGCCGATGACAACGTACACGTGCAAAATGCATACGAACTGGCCGAAGCTCTCGTGCAAGCCAACAAGCAGTTCGACATGCAAATCTACACGAACCGCAACCACAGCATCTTCGGGGGTAATACTCGCCTGCAGTTATACACGAAATTCGTGAAATACCTCGACGAACATTTGAAATAAAACCAGATAATTCTCGAAACAGAAAAACGACAAAATCCTAATACATGAAATATGGCGAATGGGGTATTAATCCATTCGCCATATTTCATTTTTCTCAGGCCCGAAACTTCAAAAACAGATGATAACGCAAACCCCATTCCACTTTCCGCCGATATTCCTACTCCTGTTTCAAGTAAACAGGAACGATAGTATTCCTTCATCAGGAATTAAAACCGACCCCTTTTTACTTTATTTTTGAGATCACTCGTATACTCCTTCGAAATGATACACGAGACCTGGAAAATCCTCAAATTTCTTTCCATTAACCCATAGTTCAACAGGTGAAATATTGAACATTATAAAATTTGAACTAACTAAAGCATCACCCCCATAGTTCTTGGAAAATACAATACTGATAGTAGGAGGGGCGCCAAATCCCCCCAATATTTCAACATCTTTAGGACTCAACACGAAATTTATAGTACTATCATCCCGCTGGGCAAAATGATAACCGGCGATGACTTCAACCTCGCCTATTTCAAGTAAACGGTCTGACAATGTTTCATCTGAAATTAATTCTTTAAACGGCTGCAATAACATTTTAAATTTTAAAGAATCGCGAGAAACAGCTATTGCATCTGGTAATGTAATATCAAAACCTTCTGGACCGCTAACACGTACGTTACCATGATAAGTACCTTTCATTTCATACAATGCCTGCTTGATTTCTTCTCCAGAAAAACCTTCTTCATCTTCAGTGCAATTGATAAAGCTAAGCGCAAACAGGAATAAAATCGACATTCCAAATAAATATTTTATTCTCATACAATACTCCGGTAATTTTTGACCGATAAATTAAAATTAAACAATAGAATCGACATTAGCCGGTTCAGATTAAATTGAAATATTGCCAATATAAATCGTTAAGAACTAAGAAAAACAAGCGAAAATATACGCCAAACAACCACTTGTCTCCATAGTATGCCAGATGAAAATGAAAGAGGGCAACCTCTAGCCCATTTGAATGTTGGGTTCACCCTCTCTATTATTTGTCATCTACCAGCACTCTTATAGACGTACCTTCACGACCCTACTCGCCGGAAGATCTGGAATATACAGGTAGCCGCCATCAACTGTTATATCCGCGGGTCCTGCAAGAGGCTTCCCAAGATTAAGCTTAAGGGCACTGACTTTCCCTGACGTCATATCCATGACAGAAACTTCTGCTGGTGTCCAGTTCGTGTAATAAAGATATTTTCCATCCTCCGAGAATGCAATCCCGTCATACTGGCCGGGAATAGTTATCAGTTTTTCAGAGACCGGGGATGCAAGATCCTTGACAACATATAGGACATGATCATCTGTTGTAACTCCGTCTGCCGGATAAGAGGCAATATACATCTTCCCGTCACGAATTGCAAGGCCGTTAGGACCAGGAACCGTAAGCCACAGGGTTCCTTTCCCAAGTTGTCCTGACTTTAATATATCGTACCTGTAGATTCTTCCTGTATTGGTTACAGAAACATAAAGATATTTTCCGTCAGAAACAATATCATTCACGAACAGATCATCTTTCTCCATTCTTACAATCTGAGGCTTTTCTGATTTAGATTTTAAGTCGTATACAACTATCTTATTCACATCACAGACATACAACTTACCATTACCTACAAACATCCCTTTAGGTGCAGAAAGATTGCCGTCCTTTCCTGCAATTACTGTCGATTTGCCGTCCTTAAAGAAGGTAATGTATCCTTTTCCTTCATCATTAAGAGGATTAAGCTGATCCGATCCAAAACTTGCAACCAGCAATCCGCCATCATAAGAAAATGTACTTTCACAAAACCGGAGCCCCTTTTCAATAATTTCCTGGGAAAATACCGGAATACAGACCATCATTGCGGCCAAAACCATAATAATACTACGTTTCATAATCATTTTTTTGTGGCAAAAATAATACAAATCTTTACATATCCAACACCTCGGTAAATCAGTAGCAAATACGTACAAACCGTTTGAAACTCAATTATCCTCAACTATTCTCAAAAATCCATCCGCAGCCCTATCGCAGCCATTCATGAACCATGATTCATGCATGGTAAACCGTTACTGAACCGTTGCTGAACCGTTCCAAAGAAGGCTAAGTAGTATATTTAAGAAGAAGTTAGAGTATACAGAGAAAAAAGAAGTAAAAAAGGAATACGAGAGATATATTTTTTTGTAACTTGCCACCGTTGAAATAAAAAACACAAAAACTAAAAACGATTATATTATGAGTAAAAGCATTTGCACCTTGGAACCCAAGGCTATCTGGGAAAACTTCTATAAGCTGACCCAAGTTCCTCGCCCTTCTAACCACGAAGAGCAAGCAAGAGAGTTCATGATGAACTGGGCAAAAGAAAACGGTATCCACGCCGAGATGGACGAGGCCGGTAATATTCTGATGAGAAAAGAAGCCACGCCGGGCATGGAAAACCGCAAGGGTGTTATCCTGCAAGGCCACCTGGATATGGTTCCGCAAAAGAACGAGGATAAGCAACACGATTTCACGAAAGACCCCATCGACGCCTACGTGGACGGAGAATGGGTTACCGCCGACGGCACTACGCTGGGAGCAGATAACGGTATCGGGGTTGCCACGGGAATGGCCGTGCTGTTGTCCAAGGACATCCCTCACGGACCGGTGGAAGTGCTGATTACCGCCACGGAAGAAACCGGTATGGACGGGGCTAACGGTATCCGTCCGAACTGGTTGAAAGGGGATATTCTGTTGAACCTCGACTCGGAGACCGAGGGTGAACTCTACGTGGGTTGCGCCGGCGGTGTTGACGGGGAAATTGCATTCAATTACCAACCGGAAGCCGTTCCGGCTGGAAGCAAGGCCTTCAAGCTGTCATTGAAAGGACTGCGTGGCGGTCACTCCGGTATGGATATCAACACGGGCCGTGGTAATGCCAATAAACTGTTCTTCCGCTTTATCAAGACGATTGCCGGGGAATTAAACGTACGTTTGTCTTCCATGGAAGGTGGCAACATGCGTAACGCTATCCCGCGTGAGGCCTTCGGTGTTATCACCCTGCCCGCCGAGAATGCCGAGAAATTCCTGATGGCCGTAGAGGAATATCAAAAGATTTTCATGGCTGAAATCGGAGCCAAAGAACCGAACCTGCAATTAAGTGCCGAGGAAACCACCCTGCCAAGCATCGTGATGCCGGAGGCCGTGCAAGCCAACGTGGTAAACGCTATCGTGGCATGCCCGAACGGAGCCATGCGCATGATCGACTCCATGCCGGATACGGTGGAAACCTCCAACAACCTGGCTATCGTGAAAGTGGCCGAGGGACGCGTGGAAGTATACATGCTGATGCGTTCTTCCGTTGAAACGGCCAAGATGGCATTGGCCCAGTCCGTGCAAGCCGTATTCGAGCTGGCCGGAGCCGAGAAAATCAACTTCACGGGCGAATACCCGGGATGGAAACCGAACCCGGATTCCGCTATCCGCAAGGAAATGGTAGAAATCTACGAGAAATTATACGGGAAGAAACCGGCCATCATGGCTATTCACGCCGGATTGGAATGCGGCATCCTGGGCTCTACCTACCCGAACTGGGATATGATCTCCTTCGGACCAACCTTGCAATCCCCGCACTCTCCGGACGAACGGGTAAATATTGCTTCGGTTGAGAAATACTGGAATTTCCTGAAAGCTGTTTTGGCAGAAGTTCCCGTGAAATAAAAATATTACACGTATATTTGCACTCCCGCTTGTTCCTTGTGAATCGCGGGAGTTTTTTGATTTATTAAACGAAATTCCATGAAACATTACCCGCTATACTTGACCCTCCTCATCTTCCTGATCGGCACCATGGGCTGCGAACGTTCCAGTGAGAAAACAACCTTGCCGGAAAAACCGGATTACACGCTTGCTGAATCGTGGTACGTGAACCCGTTGAACACGGGAAATAGGACCGCGGATGTGTTCTACATCACGCCTACCTGTATTTGGGACTGGAAAGACAGCGAGGGACAGGTCTACCACCACATGAACGTAACCTCCCCCGAGCAACGAGAGGCCGTGGATGCCTCTGCCCGACTGGCCGCGGAATTATTCTCTCCGCATGCCAATTTCTACAGCCCATACTACCGGCAAATCACGATGGAATCGTGGATGGTCGAACCGGAAGAAACCGAACGGCGGTACGTCACGGCATACGAGGATATCGAGCGGGCTTTCGATTACTACATGCAGCACTTCAACGAGGGACGCCCCTTTATTCTGGCAGGCCACAGCCAGGGTGCCAAAACGGTCATCGAATTATTGAAGCATAAACTGAGCACAGCACAACGGCAACAATTGATTGCCGCTTACGTGTTTGGATTTCCCATTACCAGGCAGGAACTGGAGGATTACCCGGCCTTGCAACCGGCACAGGATTCAACGGACACGGGAGTCATCATCAGTTTCAACAGTCTGGCCGATGCCTCAGCCGAATCTCCCCTCTTCATGGGGAACGTGGTATGTATCAACCCGCTGAACTGGAGCAATGACACGACGTATATCCCCGCCAGCAGAAATACCGGTTCCGTATTCTTCAACGGAGAACAGTCGGACACCCTGTTTTACACCGTTGGGGCAAGGATGGATGCCGCCCTCCATTCACTCGTGGTTGACGGATTGAACCCAGACGACTACTATATCCCGAGTATTGCCACATTATTCCCCAAAGGAAATTATCATGTGCAGGAAATCAATCTCTATTTCCTGAATGTACAACGGAATATCGCAACCCGGATAAAAGCCTTTCAACAGAAAAACTAAACTTTCCCAAGCACCCAAAATAAACAACAATTCCCATTTATTTGGGAGTAATAACTATTTTTGGCCCGTCTTTAACTAAAAGCTAACATATAACATACTAATTTTGACGGGAAAATTCGAATTACAAAAACATGACATTAAAAAAACTAACTCTACCGGAACTGCTTAAAACAAGTTGTTCCAAATTCGCCAAGAAGTTGTCTTTGAACTTCGTGGCTAGCGGGAAGAGGACTTACCAGGATTTATATAACGAGGTGGTTGCTGTTGCCCATCACTTGTTGCGCCTCGGCGTGAAGAAAGGGGACAAAGTAGCTATTCTCAGTGCCAATATGCCCAACTGGGGAATCACGCAATTCGCCATTGCCCAGACGGGAGCCATCACGGTACCCATCCTGCCGGGTTTCTCCTCCACGGAACTCCAAAACATACTGGAACATGCCGAGGTAAAAGTGATATTCGTATCCCGCCTGCTGGCCAAACAACTGGAAACCGTGAGTACGCCTTTCCTGAAACACAAGATATTAATCAATAATTTCGCGACTATCCCGGATGGATGTTACACGCCGGAGGAATTGGATCGGTTGACACCGGACATCAATCTGCACGATACCTCGTTACTGCCCAGCGTGGAGGTAGAGGAAGACGACATTGCCTCCATCATTTACACTTCCGGTACAACAGGCTTTTCGAAAGGCGTTATCCTCACCCACAAGAACCTGGTATGGGATGCCCAACAATGCCACACCATCCAACCCGTGGATGAAACGTACAAGTTCCTGAGCATCCTGCCCATGGCCCACACGTACGAGAACACACTGGGATTATTGCTCCCGCTGATGTACGGGGCACAGGTTTACTACCTGGACCGGGTACCGACACCCAAATTGCTCGTGCCCGCCATGCAGAAAGTGCGCCCGACAGTGATTCTTTCCGTACCCCTGATCATCGAGAAAATATACAAGACGCAGGTTGTACCCAAGTTCCAGAAGAACAAATTCATCCGTACCCTGTATGGTTTCAGCCCGGCCCGTAAGATTCTCAATTACTTGGCCGGGAAAAAATTGATGCAGACATTTGGCGGAGAGTTGAAATTCTTCGGTATCGGCGGTTCCAAACTGGACGCCACCGTGGAACGATTCCTCCGGGAAGCCCGCTTCCCCTATGCCATCGGCTACGGGTTGACGGAAACCGCTCCGATGGTGGCCGGTTCCAATCCCTCGCAAACCTTCCTGCAGGGCGTTGGTCCCGTGATGGAGGGTGTGACGATAAAAATCAACGAACCCGACCACAAGGGAGAGGGTGAAATCTGGATCAAGGGCCCGAACGTGATGCAAGGTTACTACAAACGCCCAGAACTGAACGAGGAAGTATTCTCGCCCGACGGATGGTTCAAAACGGGAGACCTCGGCGCCATGGACAAACAGGGACGCCTTTCCATCCGCGGCCGTATCAAAACCATGATACTCGGGGCTTCCGGGGAAAATATCTACCCGGAGGAAATCGAATCCATCATCAATAATTTCCGTTTCGTGAACGAGTCGCTGGTGGTAGAGAAGAAAGGGAAACTGGTAGCCATGGTTCATTTCAACATGGAAGAACTGGAAAAACAGTACCACAAGTTGAAAAATCAGGCCGGAAACTACAAGGCCAAAATCAGCGATTACATCGAGGAACAGAAACAGGAATTGCGGGAATACGTGAATGCCCGGGTAAACAATTTCTCGAAACTCCAACTGGTACTGGTGCAGCACGAACCATTCGAGAAAACCCCCACGCACAAAATCAAGCGTTTCCTTTACTCGAAATAAATCATAAAAAACGGTCTTTACGGACCGTTTTTTATATTCTTACCTAGCGTATCAATCTCCCGATTGCAAAAATCACTTTACCCCAAAGTCGAGCAATTCCCGATCGGCGAGGGAAAGACGAAGACGGTCGCCGGGTTGGACAACGAAACGGGGTAGACCGCCGCAATAAATGAAGTCACCGATTTTCAGCATGTAGTAACGGGACATGGCAGCAATCTGCTGTTCGGGTGAAAGAGGTAAATCCTCAACCCGACCGGAATAAAGGACTTCCTCGTTTTTCCGGAAAACCAGACACCAATCTTCCACACTCCCCTCCCGGGAAACCAACGGGGAAATAGCCGCCGACCC
The DNA here is from genome assembly GCA_944321845.1 of uncultured Butyricimonas sp. Classification (GTDB taxonomy): domain Bacteria; phylum Bacteroidota; class Bacteroidia; order Bacteroidales; family Marinifilaceae; genus CALUMT01. Next base: position 58,220 of record CALUMT010000040.1, on the reverse strand, counting down.
GTCAAAAGCGGAAGCCATCGCCGGAGACAAACCTTTATCCAGCAAACTATTTTCCAGGTCCTCCGCGTGGAATCGGATACCAACGCCCACTTCCTCGTAATAGCGGCCGGCAAAACGCTCACCCACGCTTTTCCCGATTTTACTTACCCGCAATACCAGATGCGGTTCCGCGGTAAGATGACCGGCAAAATCAGGGATATAAAAATCATCATTATTCCGCAACAAGGCATTATCCCCCACCACGGAATAGGCCACATCGCCCCGTTTATTATACTCTGCACAAATCAGTTTCATCGTCCCTCCTCCCTTATACCAACAAATCTTCCAACGGCCGCTTGGGTACATGGTGCGAACCGTCAGGCTCCCGCCAATAACGGAAATCCCCGTCCTTCATATCCTCGAGTACCACCGTCTCTTTCGGTTTGCCAAGTGCCAGCACGTACATGATCTTCAGGTGTTCCGGCAATTGCAGGATTTCCCGCAAGGCATCATTCTTGAAAGCCTTGATGATGCAACCGCCATAGCCCTTTTCCACGGCTCCCAGCAGAATAGTCTGCGCCTGGATTCCGTCATCACAGAGACAATTCTCCACGATGGAAGTATCCAGCAACTGGATCAGGTAAGCCGAAGGCCGTTCGCCCTCCTCTGGACCCGGCCAATCCTTCAAGTAACCGGCCCAGGCCAACGTATGAAAAACCTGCTCGCAGGTCTTTTTGTCCACCACTGCCCGATAGCGCAATGCCTGGGCATTCCGCCCGGAAGCACAATAACGGGTCAAACCGACCAATTCCCGCAACTCGGCCTCCGTCAGGCGCACATCCTGAAAAAAGCGGCGGTAACTCCTGTTTTTCTGCAACAATTCTTTCAACATGGATAGATTTTATTTCGTTTTTAAACCGTACTTTTGTTTCCAAACAAAAGTAACAATAAATTTCAAAGGCGACATGAATTCATTCCTAAACCTGTTGGCAAAAGATTTAATCCAGCGTTACGGCTACCATTTCGAACACCTGACCATCCTGTTTCCCAACAAACGGGCCGGATTATTCCTGGCCCGGGAACTGTCCGCACTGGTCGACCGTCCCGTGTGGATGCCGGAAATTCTTACCCTGGGTGAATTCATTGAACGCCAAACCGGATTGAAGAAAGCCGAGGACTTGGCCCTGATCATCAAATTATACAAGGCATACCGTACCTGCTCCGGCACGGAGGAACGCTTCGACGACTTTTATTTCTGGGGTAACATGCTTCTCGGGGACTTTGACGACATCGACAAATACATGGCCGATGCCCGGGGACTATTCTCCAACCTGGTCGCCCTGCAGGAAATCGAAGCCGCTTTTCCCTATCTCACCCCGGAGCAGATAGAGTTCATCCGCAGTTTCTGGAGCAGCTTCCATCCCGAGAAATACAGCCGGGAACAACAGGAATTCCTGAACGTGTGGAATCGGCTCTATCCCACCTACCAGAAATTTCGGGAACATCTGTTAGCCGAAGGACTTTGTTACGAGGGAATGGGGCAACGCCTCTTCGCGGAACGGTTGAACGACTTTCATACCGACCGCCAACTGGTATTCGCCGGTTTCAACGCCCTGAATCAATGCGAGAAAAAGATATTCAGCTATTTCCGGGACAATGGACAGGCCCTCTTCTACTGGGATTATGACCTGTATTACTCGACCAACGATAACCACGAGGCCGGACACTACATCCGGGAGAACATGAAACTGTTCCCCAATGCCCTGGGGATAGAGCATTTCAACAATTTCCGGCATAACGGCAAAAGCGTGGAATACATTTCCACCCCCTCGGTCATCGGGCAGGCAAAACTCATCCCAACCCTACTGAAACAGCTGCATCCCTCGCCACGGAAAGAATACACGGATACAGCCATCGTGCTGTGCGATGAAACCCTGCTTACGCCCGTCATTCATTCCATTCCCCCCGAGATTTCCAAAATCAACATCACGATGGGTTACCCGGCACAAAACACCTCCGTGGCAGCCCTTATCGCCATGCTCGGGGATCTGAAACGCTACACAAAACAGGAGGAAGGCATGACGTATTACTATTACAAACCCGTCATTGCCCTGTTGAATCATAAATTAATCAAGAATTCCTGCCCGGAGGATATCCCCGCTTTCACGAATGAGGTCAACACGAAAAACATCGTCTACATCCCGGAAAAAGATCTGCAATGGGACGACATCACCCGGGAGATTTTCTCCTCCAGGGAAGAAAACCTGATGACCTACCTGTTGGGCGTCCTCCGCCGCCTCATCACGAGCCTACAAGAGGTCTCGGACGACAACCTCCGCATCGAGAAAGAATTTCTATTCTCCATATACACCACGATTCAAAGCATGCGCAACGTCTTTCAGGAAGAGGGTATCACCCCGGACAATCAACTCTACCTGCAGATCATCCACAAAATCCTGCAAGGCATCACGATTCCTTTCTCCGGCGAACCCCTGGAAGGCATGCAAATCATGGGACTGATGGAAACCCGTATGCTGGATTTCAAGAATCTCATCATTCTTTCAGCAAACGAGGGGATCATACCCACCAGCGGGCATACCGCTTCATTCATTCCCTACAACCTGCGCCTCGGTTTCGGCCTCCCTACCCCGGAACACCAGGACGCCTTGTTTGCCTACTATTTTTACCGGCTATTGCAACGGGCCGAACACGTCAAGCTTCTCTATACCGACGTGACCCGGGGAATCAACAGCGGAGAAATGAGTCGCTTCCTCTACCAGATGAAATACGAATCGGGACTTCCCATACAGGAAACCCACTTTCAAAACAACATTTCCTCCCGGGATATCCCGGAAATCACCATTTCCAAGACCCCGGAGATACTGGAACAACTCACCCGCTACAGCCGCACCGATGGGAAAGGGCTTTCTCCCTCCGCACTGAACACTTACATGGAATGCCGGCTGAAATTCTATTTCAAATACATTGCCGGGATCAAGGAGAAAGACGAAATGGCCGAGGAACTCGACCATCGGCTACTGGGAACCATTTTCCACGAATGCACCCAATCGCTCTACCAGACCATCCCCAACGGGGAGGTGACAACCGAACACCTAGATAACCTTCTGCAGAACGACACCCTCATCGAGGAACATATCCGTAACTCCTATACCCGCCTGTACGAAAGCCTGCCATCCCAGGTCATATCGACCGGTATGAACGACTTAGTCCTGTCCGTTGTAAAAAAATACATCCGGAAAGTATTCGAGTACGACAAGTCCCTCTGCCCATTCCACTTGATTTCCATGGAACGTCCCTACCGGATGCCCTTCTCCCTCCCCAACGGACAAACAGGTTCCCGTACCGTGTACATCGAGGGAAACATCGACCGGGTAGACCACATCGACCGGGGAACCCGGGTCATCGACTACAAGACCGGGGCAGACAAAATGGACTTTAAGGATCTGTCTGCCATTTTCGATTCCCAGAACAAGCAACGCAACAAGGCCGCCTTCCAAACCCTGCTCTACTGCCTGATGTACGAGTACGAGAATCCGGGCACAGATCCCATCCTCCCCGGCATTTACAGCACCAAACTACTCTTCACTCCCGGCTACGATTATTCCTTGAAATGCGGCAAGGACCCCGTGCATCGTTTTCTCCCCCTGGAAGCGGAATTTCGGGAACTATTGACCGATCTGCTCGGCGAATTATTCTCCCCGGACATCCCTTTCACACAAACAGAAATCACGGAAAAATGCCGCAACTGCCCCTATGCCGACATCTGCAAACGCCAATAAAAACAATCAATCTTCATCAAAAGAGACAGAATAATCATGCAATCCTTCCACCGTAGTACAATAAGCAATTAATTCAAATTTACGGTAACAACGAGCGGGAATCATATAAGCATTTTCATTCACCCTATAAATCTCACGAGTAGCATCTACACGGCGAAAAATATCCTTCCTCCCGTTATTGCATTGCAAATAAAAAATATTCTCATTTCCCTGAAGTCCACAAATCTTATTAGGTAATACTTCCATATCAATCTGTACCCATGTAGAATCCGTTAATTCATAGGCCATCAGGCAATCCCATCTCTGATGCAAATAAAATTCCCCCCTGTATTTATACACGTACAACCAATATCCTCTAAATTTTTCCATCAGAGAAGAATCCATATTCTCCAAAGATACATGTCCTTCCAATTTTTGTATTTCAGACACACGCTTATCCCGCCACTGCCGAATGTACTCTTCTGAAAACGTGTCATGGGATCTAGAATCCCTATTATGAACAATAAAAGCATAGGTTGTTCCTAATTCGCCCAAACATTCCTCTCCAATAACCGTAACCGAATCAGTCGGAAGTACATTAGCATAAAAATACCACGTTTGCCCATCATAAGTATTCGTGGAATCGGATTGATACATCCAATTACAAGGAACCAGTCCTTTACCAATAATTCTTTTTATTGGAGAATTCTTAACTCCACACATGCATAAAAACAAAGAAACAACTACAAGCAATTTCATTATCAATCATTAATAATTCGTTTGGCCAACGTGTAAAAAGGTAAGCGGGAAGCCCGATGGCGCTCGACAAAATCCTGCAACTCCTCATCCCGTACATTCGAAAGTAACGGACGGAATGCCCGAAGTTTCAGCAAACGCTCCACCAGTACTTCCAAAGGAGTATCCAGGAAAAGGGTCTCTCCCCGGGAATTCATGTAATCCATATTATCGAAGAAACAAGGGGTTCCTCCACCTGTCGCCAACACGAAATCCCTGTCACTATCTCCCAACTCGTGCAGCACCTGCCGCTCCAATTCCCGGAAACACGCCTCTCCCCTCATGGCAAACAAATCCGGAATAGAACACCCTGTCCGTTCCTCCACGGCAACATCCAAATCGATAAAAGGCAAGCCCTCTTCCCGGGCAAAAACCTGCCCGAAAGTCGTCTTGCCGCTGGCCATATAGCCGACAATAAAATATTTCATCTCGTCCCCGGGGTTAATCGAAATCCAACGTCATCTGCGGTTCGTCACTGATCATATCCGGATTCGTCACCTCAAAATCCACCTCAGGCGTATCCCCCTCCCCGGCATTCTCTTCGTCTGTTTCTTCCGCTAACGGCTCAATCTCCCGGATTTCCTTCACCTCGTAATTTGTCACGCGCTTTCCGCGAGCCTTATAGGATTTCTCGGCAATAAACTCGTCCGCGATGATAACCTCCGCCGGCCGGTTCTCGTAACGTCCCCCGAAAATCACCTCGAAACGCGGGCGAGACGCACCACTCAGGCAAACCAGATAAGAACCTTCCGTCTCCCCGATAAAACCGGTCAACCGGGCCACATTCTCGAAACGGAATCGCTTCAGGTAAAAATACTGCTGTTCCGCGTCATAGAACACCGCCGACCATACCTTATCCGGCTCAAACTTCTCGATGACGAGATACCCTTCCTCGTAATGATTGCTCAAATCAAAATCCGAGGTATAATACGTGCCGTTCTTGTTTACCACCAGTATACGGTCTTCCCCCTGGAACTCCCCAAGATAGCGTCCCCGTTCATCCGTGTTCAGGCGCAGCACATCCTCGTCAATCCATATCTTACGTCCTCCCAGGGTAGAGGCCCCTTTCTGGGCCAGGGAGATTTTATGAATATCATTCTTACTCAACAGGTTTCCTTGCGAATCCCGTCCCTTGATGGCCAACCCGGCAAAATCGTACTCGAAAACCAGTTTCTTCATACCCGGTTTAGGCTTCAGGCAGACCTTAATCACCTCCGCTTCCCCGTTGGCATTCGCACTGAAATAAAGCACGCGGGAACCGGCCGTCCCCTTCGTCAGGTTATACTGCTTGTCCCTGGTCACCCCGGTCACGAAGAACCGCTTCACGTAGGAAGCCCCGAAGCGGCCATCCCGGTAAGCCACATTGTAAATCGTCCGCTTGTCATTCTTCTTGAACACGCTCACGAACAACACATCCTTCCCCACGAACAACTTATCCGCCACCTTCGTCACGTAATACGTGCCATCCTTGCGGAAAACAATAATATCATCAATATCCGAACACTCGCAAACAAATTCATCCTTCTTCAAGGCCGTACCCACGAAACCTTCCTCCCGGTTGATATACAGTTTCTCGTTGGCCACCACTACCTTTGTAGCCTCGATACTCTCGAAACTCCGGATTTCCGTCAACCGTTCCCGTCCTTTCCCGTATTTTGCCTTGATATTCCGGTAATAAGCAATAGCGTAGGGAATAATATGCTCTATATCATACTTTACCCGGGCAATTTCCTCTTCCAATCCCCGGATATGATTTTCGGCCTGCTCCGAGTTAAACTTCAGGATACGCTTCATCTTGATTTCCAGGAGCAGCTTGATATCCTCATCCGTCACGGGACGAATCAATCGGGGCAAGAACGGCTCCAGGCGTCCCCGCACGTGGGCAATCACCGCCTCTAGCGTGGGACTCTCCTCAAACTCCTTATCCTTGTAGATACGTTCCTCGATAAATATCTTCTCCAGGGAAGAATACTGCCAATCGGCCTCCAGTTCTCCCAACCGGATCTTCAACTCCAGCAACAACAGGGCCACCGTGTCATCCACCGATTTCTTCAAAATCTCGGTCACGGGCATGAACACCGGTTTATCCTTCTCGATCACGCAGGAATTGGGCGAAATCGACAACTCGCAATCCGTGCAGGCATACAGGGCATCTATCGTCTTGTCCGAAGAAACCCCCGGAGCCAGATGCACCAGGATCTCCACGTGAGCCGCCGTATTGTCATCTATCTTCTTGATCTTGATTTTCCCCTTCTCGTTCGCCTTCAGGATACTGTCAATCAAGGAAGATGTCGTCCGTCCGAACGGTATTTCCGTAATCCGCAGAATCTTGTTCCCGGCATCCTTCTCGATCCGGGCGCGTATTTTCACCACGCCACCCCGCAATCCGTCATTATACTTGGAAACGTCAATCATTCCCCCGGTCGGGAAATCGGGATACAACACGAAATCCTCATGCTGCAAATAAGCCACGCAGGCATCCAGCAACTCGTTAAAGTTATGCGGCAAAATCTTTGAGGCCAACCCCACGGCAATACCTTCCACCCCCTGGGCCAACAGCAACGGGAACTTCACCGGCAGCGTCACCGGCTCCCGGTTACGCCCGTCGTATGACAACTTCCAGTTCGTCGTCTTCGGGTTAAAAGCCACCTCCAGGGCAAACTTCGACAACCGGGCCTCAATATAACGGGGTGCGGCAGCCGAATCCCCCGTCAGGATATTTCCCCAGTTACCCTGGCAATCCACCAGCAGATTCTTCTGTCCCAACTGCACCAGGGCATCCCCGATAGAAGCATCCCCGTGCGGGTGATACTTCATCGTGTTCCCGATAATATTCGCCACCTTGTTGTATCGCCCGTCATCCATTTCCCTCATGGCATGCAGGATTCTCCGCTGCACGGGTTTCAACCCGTCATTCACGTAAGGCACAGCCCGTTCCAGAATCACGTAGGAGGCGTAATCCAAAAACCATTTCTCGAACATCCCGGACAAATGCTGGATGGAACGGATACTTCCGCTCTCCTCCACCGGTTCCCCGGCAACCACCTCCCGGGATTCCTCCCCTTCCAATTCCTCGTTATTCATATCATCAATCTCGTCACTCATAACTCATCTTTCTCCACGTACAAATTATCAATAATAAAATCCTGCCGTTCCGTCGTATTCTTGCCCATGTAATAAGCCAGAATCTCGTCTATCGAATCCGACTTCGTCATCCGCACCGGTTCCAGACGGATATCCTTGCCGATAAACCCGCGGAACTCGTCCGGGGAAATCTCACCCAATCCCTTGAACCGCGTGATCTCCGGCTTCGGCCCCAGGGCCTTGATCGCCGTCTCCCGTTCCTGGTCGGAATAGCAATACCTCGTTTCCTTCTTGTTGCGAACCCGGAACAAGGGAGTCTGCAGGATATACAGATGCCCCGACCGCACCAGATCCGGGAAAAATTGCAGGAAGAAGGTCAACAACAGCAAACGGATATGCATTCCGTCCACATCGGCATCCGTGGCTATAATCACGTTATTATAGCGCAACTCGTCCAACCCGTCCTCGATATTCAAGGCGGCCTGCAACAAATTAAACTCCTCGTTCTCGTACACCACCTTCTTCGTCAGGCCATAGGAATTCAACGGTTTTCCCCGCAAACTGAACACGGCCTGCGTGTTCACGTCCCGCGACTTGGTGATGGAACCGCTCGCGGAATCACCCTCCGTGATAAAAATCGAGGATTCCGTCTTCCGCTCATGGTTCGTGTTGAAATGCACCCGGCAATCCCTCAGTTTCCGGTTATGCAGGCTCACCTGCTTGGCCCGTTCGCGGGCAATCTTCTGGATACCGGACATCGCCTTCCGTTCCTTCTCCGCCTCGATAATCTTGCGCAACAGCAACTCCGCCGTATCCGGATTCCGGTGCAGGTAATTGTCCAACTCCTTGGTCACGAAATCCATCACGAAATTCCGCACCGTCGGCCCGTCCGGCGCCACGTCCTTGGACCCCAACTTCGTTTTCGTCTGCGACTCGAACACCGGTTCCTGCACCTTAATGCTGATAGCGGCGATAATCGAGGCGCGTATATCATTCAAATCAAAATCTTTCTTGTAAAAATCCCGGATTGTCTTCACCACGGCCTCCCGAAAAGCCGTCAGATGCGTACCTCCCTGCGTGGTATTCTGCCCGTTCACGAACGAGTAATACACCTCCCCGTACTGCCGACCGTGAGTCATCGCCATCTCGATATCCGTTCCCTTAAGATGAATAATGGGATACAACCCCTCCCCGTTCATGTTCTCCGTCAGCAAATCGTACAGTCCCCGCCGGGAAAAAAACTTCTGGCCATTGAAGATAATCGCCAGCCCGGAATTCAGAAACACGTAATTCTTGAACATGGATTCCAGGTATTCCATGATAAAATGGTAATTCCCGAACAACTCCTTGTCCGCCACGAACGTCACCAGCGTTCCGTTCGGTTCGCTCGTGGGCATCACTTCACTCTCCTCCAGAATCACGGCCCGGCTGTACTTCACCATCTTCGTCTCCCCGTCCCGGAACGACTGTATCGAGAATCGTTCCGACAAGGCATTCACGGCCTTAATACCCACACCGTTCAACCCCACCGACTTTTTGAAAGCCTCGGAATCATACTTCGCCCCCGTGTTCATCTTCGAGGACACATCCACCAGTTTCCCGAGGGGAATTCCCCGTCCATAATCCCGCACGGACACCATCCGTTCCTCCACGTTAATGATAATCTCATGCCCGGCCCCCATCGCGAACTCGTCGATGGAGTTATCCACCACTTCCTTTACCAGGATATAAATACCATCATCCATAGCCGCACCATCCCCCAGCTTACCGATATACATCCCCGGCCGCAAGCGGATATGCTCCTTCCAATCCAACGTACGAATGGAATCTTCCGAATAATTCTCAACCATATACCTCCATGTTTTGCACAAAATTAATAAAAACGGGCAACATTCGCCGCCTTTTCCCCCGAAAAACTTACACGAAAAACTTCATTCCCCCTCCCCACGCAATCGCTCCCCCTCGCTCGAGTTTCGCCACATCTGTCCCGAATCAATCCCGGATGACTCCCCAACCAGAGACGCTTGCCGACGTGGAGGAAACGTGAGTGAAACGAGAGTCATTCGGAGGGAACTGGGCGAATCCCCGGCGCAACCTTAGTGTAACCTTGACATATTGTCAATTTTAAGAGAGTGAGGTACGAGCCTTTAGATTCCTCTCTATCATGGGAGTTTCATCCACTATTTACCCGTGACAAATAGTAACTTATAATCAGTACTTTGTAATTAAATTGCAAATCATCTACATATCATTTGCGTATCATTACGCTAATGATACGCAGATGATACGGAATTGATACGGAGATGCTTAACGTGAAATACAGATAAACAGCGGGTTAGATATGGACCAATACATGAAATCCATCAAAAACAAAAAACAATGGACAATCGCCTAGATATCAAAACCTTGACGATTGTCCATGTAAAAGAAGCACGCTTTTTAAATAGTGTTCTTGGATATACAAACAACCAGCTATTTACCTAACAACTCTGCAATCTTTTGTTGCAATTGTTTCCCGAAAAGATTCTTGGCAACGATACGATTTTCCTCGTCCAAGATGAAATTGGCCGGGATTCCCCGCAAGCAATACAGGGATACCAGGGGTGAAAATTGTCCTTTCAAATCACTCCCGTTCAACCACAACATTCCATCCTCGCCGCAAGCCTTTTCCCACGCCTGACGGTTATCATCCAGCGAAACACTGATAATTTCCAATCCCCGGGGGCGATACTGCTGGTAAAGCTTCACCAGGTTCACGTTTCCCTGACGACAAGGGGCACACCATGAAGCCCAGAAATCAATAATCTTCACCTTGGCCTTTGTCCCTTGCAGGCTTACCACCCCACCATCCCGCGAAGGGATTTCAAAGTCCGGGGCTATTCCCCCTACTTCTACCCGCTCGTAACGAATAATCTGATCCTCGATAGCCTTTCCCCAGTCACTTGCTTTAGCCGATTCACCTAATAACTCAAACCGCTGCCGTAATTTCTCCAAACCCACCTCGGTCATCGTTGAAGCCACCACGTGGGCAGCAACATAAGAATCCGCGTTTTCCATCAACAATTTCAATTCCCGGGCCTGCATGTCGGCCAAGAAATCCCGGAATCGGGCATCAACGGCCTGTGCTTTCTTGGAATCTCCGGCCGCTTCCGCTTCCCGGTAAGCCTCTTCCAGTTTCTTCCGTTCCACGAGCAACTCCTCGTTCAAGGCATTGAACCGGGCAAACAAGGCTTGCGCAGGACCACCACCAGTAACTATACCTCCATCGGAAATCGTGTAATCCGCGTTTTCCAGCATAAACGAGGCCACCAGCTGTCCCCCGGGAGCCAGAATATACCCGGAACGCACGCCATCCACCTTTCCCGAGAAATCAAAACTTCCTCGCGACAAGGAAGTCGTACCCAAGGTATCCAGTTCCACTCCCTTGGCCACAACCAATGTTAACAAAGTATTATCTTTTCCAGCAATTGTTCCTCTGATCGTATAACCAATCTGCTGCGCCCAAACCGAAATTTCACAAAGGAAAAACAACGATAAAAGCATCCTTATAACGGACACGAATACCCACAATATCACTATCATCTGGTAATTTATAATACATAATCGCTCCCCCTGCTATTGATTTAAACGTAAGATCTTCTTTCGTTAATGGCATATCAAAAAAAGAGTCATTTTCATTTTGCCACCCCATTAAAAACCACTGCATAAACAACATTATCAAAACAATTCTTTTCATAACAAATTCATTTGTTCTATTATTACCAACCTGGATTTTGTACACACCCAGAAACTAATACTTCTTCACTACGTATTGGGAAAAGATAATCTCGAGGAGCGATAAATTCACGCTTAGACCAAACCACAACTGGCCCTTCAAAATTATTATAAAATTGTTGAGCTGTTTTCCCTAAAATATTCCAACCATAAAGAGCACTATTCAATTCCTCTGTAGCAGTCAACCAACGACGTAAATTCCAAAAACGACGCCCCTCAAAAGCAAACTCAATATTCCATTCCTGACGAATAATCTCCCGCATGCCTTCTTTTGAATAAACTTTCTCTGGATTTTTAGAGTAATTTACCCAAGCCGATTCAACATCAGGAATACCAGCTCGTTCTCGAACCTTATTTAATGGTTTATAAACCCTAGCATCGGGCATATCCAAATACTCATTCCAAGCTTCGGCACTCATTAAATAAAGTTCTGCAAAGCGGAAAATAATGGCAGCTTCTTCTCTATCTGTAACTAAAGAATATTCTCTTGTAGATACATCTGAATATGTTCCTTTTTTCATCCAATAACCACTTAAATTCTGAGGATAAGAATTATTAATAAAAGAAACATGAGATCCAAATTGTTCTCCTTGATAAGCAGTCACCAGCAATTTATTATATTCTCCTTTTCCCCTTTGCCAATAAGTACGATCCGCTGCAATACTTGCATAAAAACGAGGCTCTCGACGTAAATGCAGACCTAAAACATCCATTTGCAAAGGAACAACATCCCGGTACTCTGTGTTAGTTTCTTTACTCATCTGATAACGAGAAAAATAAGCCCGTAGACCGTGATCTGTATAATACATCTCAACTATTTTCATTGTTGGAGCTATACAGCTCAAAACACTACCATTATAATGAGTTATATCAGTACTTTTAAAATAAGGTAACGTCCAAGAAAACCAAAAATTATAAGCAATTCCTTGTGGACGCACCATAAATATCGCTTCATCATTTACAAAATTTTGAGCTAAAACTGATTGCTCCAAATCCAACATAGTATTTAATAATTTAGAACTTTGGGATACATTACCTGATATCAATTTTTTTCCGCCTTGCAAACAAATTTGAATTGCAGAATCTGCTGCTTCTGCTGCAATTCGCCATTTTTCTTTATCATAAGTCGAATTTACCAAATGTTCTCCTTTTTTATTCACAAAATTAGAATAATTTGGATTTCCATTAAACAACGGAGAAGCTGCATATAATAAGACCTGAGCCTTCAACATTGCTGCCGATTCCAAATTATGATAAGTCCAATGAGTTTGTTCTTTCTGATTCATCGGAAGAAGATCCTTCATTGCGTCATCAAGTAAAGTTACTATTTCTTTAACACATGAATCAATTGGAGAACGAGGCTGCTGCATGATTTCTATTTCAGAATTTACGGGAATATTTTCAGGGACCAAAATAATCGGACCATAACGACGCATCAATTCAAAATAAAAATGAGCCTTTAAAGCCTTCATCTCTGCTGTCCATAATCGCTTTTCGCTATCTTGCATATTATAAACATTCCCGATATTCTCAAAAAAGATATTACAATAACGTATCCCTGCATAGAAAAGATCTTTTTTCCAAATATTACCATAAGGTTCTTGCACCATTTGTAAACCGTCTCCAATAAAAAGCCCCGAAAATTTCGGAATAGTAGGTCGTACACCTGGCCTATAAACAGACAAATTCTGTCTTATATATTCACCTGCAATCACCTCATCTGCTCCTGCAAAAGCAGGATTTTCAAAAACAGAGGAAATCGGATCTGTCAATAATACGTAACAAGACTTCATCCATAAACTAACATCTTCTTTTTTTCAAAAATAGATTCTATCGTTTGTATATCATTCTTTGGAACCACATCTAAATAATCGCACCCACCTAAAAACAATAGAAAACTTATCCATATTAAACTAAAATACTTCATAGAAATATCTGATTAAGATTAGAAACTAAAATTTAAACCTACAGCATAAGTTTTTTGAATTGGATAATTAAAACCATCTTCTCCCAATTCAACATCCCATACTTTAAAATTAGATATCAAAAATGGATTATTTGCTCGAACAAAGAATCTTACATTTTGCAATTTCCATTTTGTCATTAATTCTGCTGAAAGATTATATGCTAATTCCAAAGAAGTGCAACGTAAGAAACTACACTCTCGCATAAAATACGTACTCTTACGGATCTCTGCATTATTCTCATTATACCAATCTTCCTGCGGATTATGCTGTGTAATATTATAAGTTGAAAGACGAGGCCAGAAAGGTTTATTCGCCATATTATCCTCTGACCAGTGATCTTCATATATGGCTTTTAACATAGCATGGTCATCAGTAAATGGAGAAATTTTAGCTGGATTCATAAAAAATGAACGTTTACCCGAACCTTGAAAAGCAAAACTAAATTCCCAATTTTTGTAATTTAGAAATCCTTGGAATCCATAAACCAGTCTCGGTGTTTCTGGAAAGCCAATATAAGTAGCATCATTTACATCAATTACACCATCATCATTTAAATCCCGATAGCGAATATCCCCAGGCATCACATCTCCTCCCTGCACAGGTGAATTATCAATTTCTGCTTGATCTTTAAATAACCCTTCTGCTATATAACCAATCTGTTGAGATATTTCCTTTTTTACGTTGCCAAACTGGTTTGTCTGTTGCTTCTTCTATCTCTTTATAAACAGTTTTATTATAAGTCAAAGTTCCATTTAGAATAATCCAAAAATCATTCGAAAAAGCATGCTGAATTTTTCCAGAAAAATCAATACCACGAGAACGAGCTTTACCTATATTATCCAAAGGAGCGACCTCAACTCCCATTGAAGCTGGAATTGTTGTACGATTAGCTATAATATTATGCCGAATCTCTTGATAGGCATCTAATGTAAATTCAAATAATCCATCAAACAACTTAACCTCAACACCTAAATTCACCTGTTCTGCAATTTCCCACTGAATATTTTCATTTGCATAAGAAGAAACCCTATACCTTTCTATATACTTTCCAAAAGGGACAGGATCATTGTAAGTCAATTCAAATGGAGTTTCTATTGTTGGTAAAAATACAAAACGAGGTTCTGCAATAATCCCATCATTTCCAACTTTACCATAAGAAGCTCTAAATTTCAAATAAGACAACCAATTGGATGAAGAAGCCATAAATGGTTCACTTGATACAACCCAAGCCAATCCTCCTGCAGGAAAAAATCCCATCCGATTTTTTTCACTAAACCGTTCGGAACCATTATATCCAAAACTTCCTTCTATAAAATAACGATCTTTATACCCATAACTACCTCTCATAGAAAATGTTAAATTCCTTCTAGGCATACCATTCAAAACAGAAGTAATTGGAGTATAAGTTTGTTCCTGAGCCTGAAATACAGCAGTCAATGACGTTTGGTGGTCTTTCCAAGCCGCAGTATGCAATAAACGTCCTTCATATGTTATCTGTGTATCTGTTGTTGAAACACTGTTATCTCCATCAACCTCTAAAGTTCTATGTGAATAAAATGGATCTATCGCTTGTAAAACATGCTTTCCTGTTTCAAAATCATAATTTACCAATGCATATCTATAGGGCCCTGTTGTAAAACCTGTTGTATAATATCCAGACTGTACCATTGAAACACTTGCTCTCAATTCCAAGCCTTTAATTAAAGAAGATAAATTATGAATATATTCTGCCTTATTCGTTGTTGTATAACGAGTACGTTCCAAGTAACCTTGTTGAAGTAACATATAAGGATTAACCTGTTGTGCCGGAGTCGTTCCAAAACGAAGATGAGGCCAGTTATAGGTATCATCACCAGGATACAAGGGAGCAAAATCTACCGGAGATGCATTAAAAGCCAGCCAATAAGCTTCACTCATACTATTCAATGGCCCATGATATTTATCTAAAGTAGCAGAAGAATTTATTAACAATTTAATCCCTGCTTTTAAATCAATATTCAGATTTACTCGAAATGCCGTCTGATTATTAGTAATATTACAATCGAAATCATTTAATTTATCTGTCTTTAACATCCCCTGATCCCGATTATAATTCACTGATGCATAATATTGGATAACTTTTCCACCTCCTCGAATACTTAGTCCTAAATGATGATTCGTATTATAATCTTTAAACATCATACCATACCAATCATTCGCAGGATAAACCCAAGTAAGGATATTTATCTGAAGCAGTTCGGTTAATCTGTTCTTCCGTGTATTTCGGTGTTCCAGCTTGAGAACGCCCAATAAATGCTTGATTATACATTCGCATGTAAGTAATTGGATCTACAATCTCTATTTCCTTCGTTGGCATAGAGAATATAGATTCATAACGGAAAGATGCATAAACACTACCCTCCTCTCCCTTTTTCGTGTTTACCAAGATAACTCCATTAGCACCACGAGCTCCGTACATGGCTGTAGCGGAAGCATCTTTCAACACACTGAAACTTTCTATATCCTCCGGGGCAATACGGGATAAATCCAATTTGGAAGATTCCACCCCGTCAATCAAAATCAACGGGTCGATATTGGCACCCGTTTGGAAGGAGGTAATACCCCGGATATAGAATTTAGTATTCATTTCCTCCTCGGTCAAGGCTCCCGGGATACCCCCCGTCTGCCAACCAATCACACCGGCAATCTTACCGGCAAAGCTAGAAGTCAAGTCACTGTTGGAAGATTTCAAGTCCATCGGGCGAACCGTGGTGATAGCCGATACCACACTCTCTTTCTTCTGCGTACCGAAAGCCACCACAGATACTTCTTCCAAGTCCTTGGTCGTGGACTTCAATACCACATTTACCCGTTTTTTACCCTGCACGGGGATGATTGCCGTTTCGTATCCCACGAATGACACCTTCAACACGTCATCCGATTTCATCCGCAACGTGTAACGGCCATCCACATCCGAGGCAACCCCCTGGGTAGTTCCTTGGACCAATACAGTCGCTCCCGGAATCGGGTTACCATCCTCATCCGTGACCTTACCTGTCACCTCTATCAAATCCACCTGGGTAACGGTCGTAGTTTTCTTCTTAATCACCACGGTCTTGTCCTCGATAATGTAAGTGAAACCTTTTTTAGCGACCTCTTCTTCCAACACGGATTTCAATGTTGCCTTCCTCACGCTTATCGTGATGGGTTCGATGGCTTTGGCTGTACTGTCGTTGTAGAAAAAAGTATAACCGGCCTGTGCTTTTATTTCCTTGACGAATGCCGCCATCTTGGCATTCTTCAAGTTCAAGGTGATTTCCTCGTTCCCGGATTGCGCCTTCAAGGGGCCAAAGATTCCGACGAGCATTAAAATCAGCAAAAGCCTTTGCCAATTAAACTTTTTTAAGCGTCCCTCCTCTCGAGGAGGATTGAAATGTGGTTTTTTTGTCATAATTTTGTGTATTACTATGTGAATAACAATGGGAGAACCTGGGATGTGCCACCATCCCGATTCTCTTTTTTCTTTATGGTCTAGCTACTATTATTTTCTTTCCGTGTAAGGTGAATTTCACGTCGTCAGTGTATCCCATCAGTTTCAACACCTCATCAATATTGTCGTATCGCTTCAACTCACCGGAGAAGGTATATCGTTTCAAGGTCTCATCATGCCAGTACACTTCCACGTCGTACTGACGGGAAAGTACCCGGAGAATCTCCTCCAAGGTGTTGTTCTGGAAAACCAGCGTACCATCTTTCCAACTACAATAGATGCCGGTATCCACCAGCCGTTTCGTCATTTGCCCCTCTTCCCGTTGGATAACGGCCTGTTCCCCCGGGTTCAAAATCAACTGTTCGCCTTTTTTCCCAGAATACACCCGTACTTTTCCGGAAACCAACGTAACACGGTCCTCCTCCATATCGGGATAAGAATTCACATTAAAGGCGGTTCCCAATACAGTCACTTCGTTACGAGCCATGACTACCGAGAAAGGAGCCGACGTATCCCGATGCACTTCCAGGTAGGCCTCCCCGTCAACAAAGATCTTGCGCTCTCCCCGGGCAAATTTCACGGGATAACGGACCGTGGTCTCTGCGTTTATCCAGATTTTTGTCTTATCACTTAATTCCAGGAAAAATTCGCCGCCCCGGGGCACGCTCAACTCGTGATAAATCACGGAATCTTCAACGTTTGCAGAGGAAGCATAAGTCAACTGTTTTTTATCCCCACGAGCAACCGTCCCACTATCGGCAACAATCTCCCGGCTTTTCTCATCGGACAGCACGATTTCCTCTCCGGAAGAAAGGGTCAACGTCACGGCAGGAAGTTCTCTTGTCACGTGTTGTGCCACGGGCTGAACGGTAATCTTGTTTTCACGGGTCACGAGCAAAAATACTCCACCGATAATAATGGCCAAAAACACGATTGCAGCGGCAACCCGTGTCCAGGGAAACAGACGCCGCACGGGACGCAGACGGGCCTGTATTTCACGATATGCCCGTTCCTCGTTAATGGTCCCCGGGGAGAATGCCGGATGACAGGCATCATACAGATTCTGTCGCTTCAGGAAATAGCGAAGATGCTCATCGTCCCCCAACCAGAATTTCAGTTCCTCCGTTTCAGCGGGAGTCAGCGTTTTCGCAAAATAGCGGTCTATCAATTCATCAATACGTGTTTCCTCGTGTTGCATATTTTCCTCTTTTTAGGAAAAGACGCCTCAACAAGAAAAACCCGCAATGAAAATCGAAAAATTTTTTTATAACTGCAGAAAAAAAATTACCAGAGAGAAGTAATGCTTTAAATACGAGCGCAATATCTTCAAGGCTTCAGCAGTCCGTAATTCCACGGTCCGCAGGGAAACATTCAGTTCTTCCGCTATTTGCTGCTGCTTGACGCCCTGAAGCCGGTTCATCTCGAAACATTTCCGCTGTATCGGGGTCAAATGCTCCAATGCCTCCTGCAAGAGTTCCTGCAATTCGGAATAAAAAATGTATTCTTCCGTCTCCCGGGCATAGATTGTCGGAGTCTCGGCCATCCATTCCGCGTACTTGTTCTCGTGTCCCAGGTGGCGCAACTCGCTCAAGCAGGCATTCTGCACGGATTTCAACAGAAATGATTTCAATGACAATATAACACCAGCCTCCCCCCTTTTCTCCCACAGATTCACGAATTGCTGTTGCACGATGTCCTCGCAAGCGGCCAGATCCCGGATATAAGTCCCGGCGAAAAGCACCAAATCCTTGTAGTAGGTATCAAAAAGTTCCCGGAAAGCCCCGTCGCTTCCCCGGCTTAATTCCACCAAAAGCTCGCGTTCTTTTTTTTTTCATCGTCCAACATTCAAATATGCCTCAAAGATATAAGGCATATTTAAAAATTCACAATAATTCCTCTTTTTTTATTCTCTTCTTAAGCCATTTCCCGCCCCGCATACTCGTAAGCCCGCAACCCGAACAAGGGCAACACGGCAAACACGTGGTCGAAAATATCGGCTTGCACCCGCTCGTAATCCACCCAGGTCTGGCGGGCCGAGAAACAGTAAATCTCCAGGGGAACTCCCGTCGGGCCGGGTTGCAACTGACGGACCATGTGGGTCAACCCCAGATTTATATCCGGATTGGCAGACAACCAGGCTTCCATGTATTCCCGGAAGGTCCCGATATTCGTCATGCGCTTTTCATCCAGCACGATTCCCCGATCGGCATTGTAGTCAGCCAATTCTTTTTCCTTCTGCTCCATGTAGGATTTCAAAAGGGAGGATTTTTTCAATTCCTCGATTTCCTCCCGGGTCAGGTAATGAATAGAATGGATGTCGATATTCACGGAACGCTTGATGCGCCGCCCCCCGGCTTCCCACATTCCCCTCCAGTTGGTGAATGACTCGGATACCAGTTTATAGGTCGGTATGGTGGATATCGTCTTGTCCCAGTTCTGTACCTTCACCGTGGTCAGGTTTATTTCCTGCACCTCCCCGTCGGCATTACATTCCGGCATCACAATCCAATCACCAATCCTCACCATTTTGTTGGCAATCAACTGTACCCCGGCCACGAATCCCAGGATAGCGTCCTTGAACACCAGCATCAGCACGGCCGCGAATGCACCCATCCCCACCAACAAGGTTTCCGGCGATTTATTCAACAACAGGCTAATCACCACGATGAACCCGGCACAGTATAAAAAGATTTTGAATACCTGTATAAACACTTTCAACGGGCGATGTCGGGCCATCGGGTAGGTCTCATAGATACGGTTCATCCCGTCCAGCACGGCCGACACCATAAAGATCAACGCCAGCGTGATCCAAATCTTTATAATCTTATCCAGCAAGGCAAAATAGGTCCAATCCTCGGGCAGACGGGTGAACAGGAACAATTCAATGACAAGCGGCGCAATCAATAAACCGAGACTGGCAAAGAATCGCTGGTCAAACATCAGATCATCCCACGTTGTCGCCGTTTTTCCGGCCAACTTAATAATCAGTTTCGCCAACCATTTTTTCGCTATCCAATAGATGGCAATCCCCACCACGATCATCAGTAGGACCTGCACCAACACGGTTATGAAATCCCCGATCCCGGCAGAATCAATGCCCAGGTAACTCAATATGTTTCTTACGGTTTCCATTATAGCCTTCGAATTTAAGTGTTCCTTTAGTCTAAAAAAATAAGCTCCCTAAACCAACCGTTTAAAGAGCTTTCATTTTCGTGATCCAGCTGGGATTCGAACCCAGGACCCCAACATTAAAAGTGTTGTGCTCTACCTGCTGAGCTACTGAATCGACAATCGTTTCTTACAATTGCGGTGCAAAGGTATATCTTTCCCCGTATTTCGCAAATTAATTCCGCATTATTTTTATCATTTTTTTCGCACAGAAATGTAATTTACTTATTATAACCGACATACATTTCAGGCCCGGAATTTATTATTTACCCCGCACTTGGAAAAAGCCACAACATATACTATTTTTACAAACGGAAGTAACCTTTGGTCAAGAAATCATGTATATCAGGAGCTCTGAAAAAAAAGGCATTGTCGTACTGATTTGTTTGATATTCATTCTGTTCGTTCTACCGAAAGTGATGAAATCAAACGAACAACCTTTTTTTATCCTACCCAAAGCGGAATGGCCCGACACGACGATACCGCCAACGCCCGTCCTTCCTCAAACTTCCACGATTGAGCTGAACACGGCAGACAGCGTCACGCTAGTCCGCCTGAAAGGTATCGGACCTTACTACGCCCAAAAGATTCTCCGTTACCGGGAACAATTAGGAGGTTTTTATTCCCCCAAACAACTCAAGGAGTTATCGTACAAGTATCTTGACATAGACTCCCTGTTGCCCCTGTTCACCGCGGACACCCGTCACATCCGGAAAAAGGAACTGGACACGATGAGTTTCAAAAGCATTTTGCGCCACCCTTACCTGGAGTACGAGGACGTGCAACTCATTTTCAACGCCAAACGAAAGTTAGGATACATTTCTTTCGATTCATTAAAAACACACGGGGTATTGTCCCCGCATAAATTAAAACGCATAAAACCTTATTTCAAGTAAACAACGTAAAAACACAATATCATGAAAAAATTTCTCATCACTTTAGCCATTGTTTTCGGGGTGATTATTATTGCCCTGATCATTATTCCCGTTTTCTTCAAGGGAGACATTATCCGGTTGATCGAGTCGCAATCCTCGAAATACATCAAATCAGAACTAAAAATCGGGGATGTGAGCCTTAGCATGTTCAAGAGTTTCCCAGACCTGAACGTGAGTCTCGACGACGTACTCATTTTCAACAACAATGCCGACACGCTGGTAAACATTCCCCGTTTCGAGGCATCCGTGAATCTTAAATCCCTGCTTTCCGACAAGGTGGTCATCAATCACCTTCTGCTCAAGGATTGCCGGATAAATCCCCGGATTTCCGCTGACGGCTCCGCGAACTGGGATATACTTATTCCCTCCGACACCACCACGTCCGAAGAAGTGACACCGGCCTCGCCAGAGACCCCCGCTCCCGAAACGGATGAAACGGACATCTCCCTCAACGACATTGAAATCCGAAATCTTCATATCGATTACAAGGATTACCAAACCTCCACGTATGCCTCCATCCAGCCAATCAACCTGAAACTGCAAGGCAATTTCTCGCAATCCAACACGCTGCTCGACATTCTGCTCTCCCTGGGAAACATCTATTTCCGCCAAGGTAACAGCGTGTGGGTGAACAACACGAACCTGGAATGGCAAGCGAAAGTCGGCGCCGACCTGCAAAACTATCAATTCGAGATGCAGGAAAACACGTTGGCCATCAATGACCTGAAACTGAATCTTGCCGGCAAACTCGGCATCGGGGATGACAAGTATACCATGGATCTGCAACTCAATGCCCCGGACACCCGCTTCGAAACTCTGCTGAACTTAATCCCCAAGGAATTTCAACAGGAACTGGAAAACATCAAGACCGCCGGGGAATTCCAATTGAACCTGAGCGCTAAAGGCGAGTATTACGAGGAACATCTTCCCGCCCTGGATATCAAGTTCAATATCCTGAACGCCTGCCTGCAATATCCCGACCTTCCCGAAGCCGTCGAGAACATTAACCTGAAACTGAATGTAACAAATCCCGGAGGAGCTATCTCCCTGACGAAGATTGACCTCAGTACCCTCACGTTCACCATTGCCCGTAACCCGTTCTCCATGAATCTGCTCGTGGAGAACCCGGAGGATCCCCTGCTGAAAGGCAATGCCAAAGGAACCATCAATTTCGAGAGCCTGAAGAAAGCCCTGCCGCTGGAGGATATGACCCTCCAGGGAATCCTCACCACAGACCTGGCATTCAACGGGAAATACCAGTATATCGAGAAAGAGGAATACGAGAAATTCTCCGCTTCCGGCGAGATTTCCTTGAAAGACGTGCTGTTTAAAAGCAAGGATTTCCCGCAAGGAATAGCCGTCCCCACCGGAACCGTGCAAATTACCCCGGCCCGGCTGAACCTGAAGAAACTACAAGTAAATATCAACTCATCCGACTTCACGCTGGCCGGAAATCTCTCCAATTACCTGCCTTACATTTTCAAGAACCAGACACTCAAGGGGGATTTCTCGCTCACGTCCAACAACATCAACCTGAACGAGTTCATGACTTCTATCCCGACACAAGCAGCTGATACAACCACACAAACGGGGACCCAAACAGCTACCCCTGCCGCTTCCCAGGCAAGTACCGGAAGCGTACTGGAAGTACCCAAGGATTTACAATTGAACATCAAGGCCGATATCAAGAAACTTCTTTTTGACAATTTGACCATCAACAATATCAAGGGAACCATTACCACCCGTGAAGGTATCGCCTCTCTCCAGAACCTGGACATGGATCTGCTCGAAGGTAAATTCAGCATGAGCGGGGCATACAACACGAAAAATCCCGAAATCCCATCCGTAAACCTGAGTATCAACGCCAAAGATTTCGATATTCAGTCCGCCTATCAGGCTTTCAGTTTCGTGCGTCAAAGCATTCCCGTCGCCATGAACTGTTCCGGAAAAATCTCGGCAGACATGAAACTGGTAGCCAATCTGGACCAGGAAATGAATCTCGTGATGACCACGGCCAACGGAAACGGGGAATTATCCACGATCGGCTTCCTGATCAACGATAATCCCACCCTGAACCAGCTTTCCTCGCTGTTGAAGAACGAGGAACTCAGTCGTCTCAGTATCTCCAAACTGAACATCAAATTCAAGGTTACCGACGGCAACATCACGGTAGAACCCTTCACCACCATGATCGCCGGCAACAAGACCACCATACAGGGGACACAATCCGCTGACGGAAAACTGAACTATATCCTATCCATGAACATCGCCCGCGAATACTTCGGGAAAGACATCAACAACGTGTTGAAGGCCATCCCCGGATCCGACAATATCAAAGCCTTGGACGTGGATGTGAAAATCGGGGGTACTCTTGACAAACCGACGGTTTCCCCGGACTTGACAAAAGCCCTGAAATCTATCGAAAAAGAAGCCACCAAAAATCTCAAGAAAGATCTGCTCAAGGGACTGAACAAATTATTCAAATAAAACAACGGGGAAAGTCGCTGAAACTTTCCCCGTTATTTTTTACTCTACCAGTTTCTTGTATCGGATACGCTTGGGTGTCACATCTCCCAGGCGTTTTTTCTTGTTTCCCTCGTATTCCGAGTAACTTCCCTCGAAATACACCACCTTGGAATCCCCCTCGAATGCCAGGATATGCGTGGCAATCCGGTCCAGGAACCAACGGTCGTGGGATACCACCACGGCACAACCGGCGAAATTCTCCAAACCTTCCTCCAGAGCCCGCAACGTGTTCACGTCAATATCATTCGTCGGCTCGTCGAGCAACAACACGTTCGCGTCCTCCTTCAAAGCCAAGGCCAGATGCAGGCGGTTACGCTCTCCCCCGGACAACACGCCGCACTTCTTCTCCTGGTCTGAACCGGAAAAATTGAACTTGGACACATAGGCTCGGGCATTCACCTCCCTGCCCCCGAGGTTGATCAAATCACTTCCCCCGGAAATCACCTGGAATACCGTCTTTTCCGGATCTATCGCGGCATGCTGCTGATCCACGTAAGCCACCTTCACCGTGGAACCCACTTCAAAGGTCCCGCTATCCGGCTTCTCCAATCCCATGATCAAACGGAACAAGGTTGTCTTTCCCGCACCGTTCGGACCGATAACCCCAACAATACCGGCCGGTGGTAAACTAAATTCCAAGTCATCAAACAGCACCCTGTCACCAAAGGCCTTGGCCACGTGATGCGCTTCGATTACCTTGCTTCCCAACCGCGGGCCATTGGGGATAAATATCTCCAGCTTCTCTTCCTTCTCCTTCACGTCCTCATCCATCATCCGGTCGTAAGCCTTCAGACGGGCCTTACTCTTGGCCTGTCGGGCTTTCGGGGCCATACGCACCCATTCCAACTCCCGCTCCAGGGTCTTACGTCGCTTGCTGGCCTGTTTTTCCTCCAGAGCCAAGCGATTGGCCTTCTGTTCCAGCCACGAAGAATAGTTTCCTTCCCAGGGTATACCTTCTCCCCGGTCCAGTTCCAGAATCCAACCGGCCACGTTATCCAGGAAATAACGGTCGTGCGTCACGCAAATCACCGTTCCCGGGTACTGGTGCAAATGCTGTTCCAGCCACTCCACTGACTCCGCATCCAAATGGTTGGTCGGCTCATCGAGCAACAGAATATCCGGTTCCTGCAGCAACAACCGACACAAGGCCACCCGTCGCCGCTCTCCCCCGGAAAGATATTTCACCGGCTGATCGGCCTCCGGACACCGCAAGGCATCCATGGCCCGCTCCAGTTTCTGGTCAATCTCCCATCCCCCGTGATGCTCTATCAACTCCGTCAATTCCCCCTGTCGCACCATGAGGTCGTTCATTTCCTCGTCACTCAGGGGTTCACAGAATTTCAGGTTCACCTCCTCGTACTCCTTCAACAAATCCATCACCTGCTGCACACCCTCCTGCACCACCTCTTTCACGGTCTTAGTCTCGTCCAGTTGCGGTTCCTGCGGCAAATAACCGATGGAATGCTCCTTCGACCAGATCACCTGTCCCTCGTAATTCGGGTCCAGTCCGGCGATGATTTTCAACAAGGTCGACTTCCCGGAACCATTCAAACCGATCACCCCGATTTTCGCCCCGTAGAAAAACGACAAATAGATATCCTTAATAATTTTCCGCTGGGGAGGAATCGTCTTGCTCACCCCCATCATCGAGAATATAATCTTCTTATCGTCTGCCATATAATTATTTTAAATATGTTCTTCGGGCAAAGATAGACAATCTGCCTCAAACTCCTATATCCGCGTAAAAATATTCCCCGGTAGCCGAACCACCGGGGAATAACAACCATTCAAACATCAAAACAACTCTATTCTTAGCCGAACAAATAGTCTAATTTCAATATCAGCAAACGATAATGTTCCCGGGTCCGTTCA
Organism: uncultured Butyricimonas sp.; assembly: GCA_944321845.1. Lineage (GTDB taxonomy): Bacteria > Bacteroidota > Bacteroidia > Bacteroidales > Marinifilaceae > CALUMT01. The sequence continues at coordinate 32,872 of CALUMT010000040.1, read as the reverse complement.
TCCCCCATCCCGCTTCTCGCCTTGGCCGTATTGTATACCTTCCGCAAGTATTTCAACACAACCGGCCGTTTGTGGGCCAAATGTACTCGTGGGGTCATCGCTATATCATACAACGGGTCTCCCGGGTTAAACGAACGGGCCGCACAATAGGCATGCCGGCTGCAGGTAGTCGCATGCCGAGACTCCGTCAACGAACGGGTACCCGCACTTTTGAACTCGTCGCTCTTCACGAACTCCCTCAAGTTGTCCACGAACACATGCTGATAAGCCATATCCGCCAACTGCAATTTCCCTCCCTTACGGGTAAACATATAATCGTATATCATTCCCAGGTAATCATCTATCGTGAATTCCTTGCTTCCCCCGATTTCGCTTACTTCCAGCTTACAAATCGTCTCTCTTGTCAACATCTCGCTAAGGAACTGGCTCAACTTCACCTGATAATTCGCCTGCGGGCCAATCACCGCCAGCAACTTGTCATTCACCGCCCAAGAGGGGAATTCATTCAAGCTCTTCAGCACAAAAGCCAACGCCTCTTGTTGCCGTTTCCGCGGCACGTATTGGTAAGCCGGTATCGGATCGCCATGCTTCTTGGCATTCAGGTAAATACCACCCACGTTTGTCATGGCATGCCCGATATAACGCTTGAACTGGTCCACGATCTCATCATACATCTCCTGCACGTTCGTGTAATCCTCTCCTTCCACGGCAATCCAATCCACGAAATTCTCCATCACGTATTTCAGGTTCTTCATCCCGTAAGTATTCGCCTTCACCACGTCATCCCCCAAATCCTCCGACTGTGCCCGGGGATCAAACACGAAGGACATCACCTGCGGGCCATAGAAATACATCTTATCCTTCAAATGACGGCTTACCCACGAACGCAAGGTGTCTCGCTCCGCATCCTCATCCTTGGCTCCCGGAATCACCTGATAGCCATATTTAATAGCAAATTTGTCATACACGCCCAACAGGGGTGGGGTCAACTTCACCCCTTTTTCCAAGTCTCCGGGTTGTGCCACGTAATTGAATCGGGCATAATCCATGATGGAAGGTGTAGTACCGTATTTCTGCGTGAATTCCGGATCCCGTAATTTCTCTACCGGGAAAGCGGCCGAAGCCCCGAAATTATGTGCCAATCCCAACGTGTGCCCGATCTCGTGCGCCGCCACGTAACGCATGGCCTCACCCATGTTCTCGTCCGTCATAATGGGACGACGTACCGATGGATCTACAGCACCCGTCTGAATCAACCGCCATTTGTTCAACAGACTCACCACCCCGTACCAGGAAATCACATCCCCGCAAAGAATCTCTCCCGACCGGGGATCAATCCATGAAGGGCCCATGGAATTCTCCACCCACGAAGCCACAAAACGATAGCAGTTATAGCGAATATCATCCGGGTCGAAATTCGGATCATCCGTCGGATAATCCTTCACCACGATGGCATCCTTAAATCCTATTTCCTCGAAAGCCTTGTTCCAGTCCAGAATACCCGATTTCACGTATTCCCGCCATTTGGTCGGGATAGCCGGGTCCACGTACCACACGATCTGCTTTTCCGGCACCACGAGTTCACCTGCCGCATACCGCTCCATATCTTCCGGACGGGGACGGATATTCCAACGGTTAATCAAGGCATAGTGCTGCAGCTGGTCATGATGTTCATCAAACAAGGCACGTCTTTCCTCGAAGAATCCCACACGTTCGTCAGCGTAACGGGGCGTCATCGGTTTTTCCGGCAAAAGGATGATATTACGGGCCTCGATTGTCGTCAGCGGACCTTCCTTGTCCGTGGTATAAGTCATCATACTCTTCACGATGATATTATCCGGGAAAGCCTTGAAGTCCTCGATTCGGGAACGGTCACTCTGGAAAGAACCTCCGAAGGAAACAAAAGCCTGCCACTGGGGCGGATAATCCGGGAACGGAGAAAACTCGGACACGGAAGACAAGAACAGCGACGTCGCATCTATCACGCAAGTACTTGAATCCGCAGATTGTACCTCAATTTTAAATGCTTTCCAAATCGGGGGATTGCTGCTCCGCTTGTAAGCCTCGTACATCTCCGAATCTTCCTTGCACTGGTACTGCAGGTGCGGGAAATGCATGTACACCTTATTCTCATCGCACGAGAAGGTAATCAACAACGGGGTACGGTTTATCGTTCCCGGATCAATCTGCCAAGTACGGCTTGTCGTCGACACCCGGGATGCAATCAAAAAGTCTCGGGACATGATAGCCTTGGGAATTTCCAGGTATATCTTATCCTTTTTCTTGATCACGTTAAACATACCTTGCTTTACCTCGGCATCCTTCACGAATTTCTCGTACTCACTTTGGGGTTTAGCCGTGGCAGTATCCGCCATCTGTTCCGTGTTTGCCTTCTTTTTTTTCTTTTTCCACCACCAGTCTGTCTCCGAAGCGCTCACGTGGCCATATCCCACGCTTAACAATACAACAATACTCAGTAATTTATTCATATAAAAAATATTAATTTATTATTCCTTGGCTTTATAAACAAGTTTTCGGTAATCTATTCCATAAGATTCCAACATTTCTACAATAAGATCCAAACGTTTCTTTAACAATGGATAAGTAGAACGTAAATTCTCCACTTCTTCAGAAGACTTTTCGAGTAACAAATCAATAAAACAAGCTGCATCATCTTTATATGATAACGGATATTCTTGGGTCCACCAACCATCAAATTTCACGAAACCAGCTTCATAAATTTCCTCTTGAGTCCATGATCTTTCTTCTCCATTTTCCTTTTTAGGCGGGACATCTTCTCCATACAATGCTCTATTAGCACTATAAAAAGCAAGAGGAACAACCATATGATCAAATTTTATCACAAAATCCTTCAAAAAAGATTTTTGGATTTCTCTCGAACGATTTACTTTTTCTGCCTCACTAAAAGCCAAGACACTCTCGGGTAAAGCTAGCGCAAATAATGAAGTTGAAGACAGCGTATTTTGAGATTTCGCATAAATATAACCACCTGAATCCCATAACGTATCAGCAATAATTACCGTAAAAGGAAATATTTTTTTCCTTGTTTCTACAGAATAACCATTCAAAAACAAATCTTCGGTCATTTCAATTCCTTTCAGTAAATAATCTTTATCCTGTGGTAATCGAACTATCCTATATTGATTTTTATTTTGCAAATTATAAACGTAATCCGCAGTATCTGGGTCAACAATAAAAAGCCGGCCACAATCAAAATAATATTTCGACACATATTTCAATACAGGATCCGTGGAATTCGTATCGTATGTTCTACGATAAACTTCATCCGGAACATGAATATCATCTTCTTGATAACAACTCCATATTCCTAAACCTAATAATATAATCAATATATATTTTTTCATAACATCTTATTTTATCTGTGTATCTACACGTTCTGGTTTCTCTATTTTAGTATTACGCCGTTGTACATCCAATGGTAATGGCAAGATATAATTGGGACTATCAGCTTCTAAAACATATTCCGTGTAAGCTGTTGAATTTTGAATCTCATGATATTGGTGCACAACACGAACGCCCCAACGTTTCATATCATACCAACGCATATCTTCAAAACAAAATTCCCTACGTTTTTCATTTCGAAATTGGGTTCTCGCTTCTTCTATATTATTCGCGTTCAATTTATAATCAGCATCGTCTATTCTATTTAATCGAACCTGATTAATATCATTCATTCCTAATTCATATTCACCAGTTTCAATGTATGCTTCTGCCCGGTTAAAATAAAATTCCTCTACACGGTAACAAAGTCCATAGGCCGTTTTGTCATACATATGTTTAATTGGTTTACTGGAAGTCAAGTAACCTGTTTTTCTAACATCATTAGAATTTTCATTGAACAATCTCATCAAATCATCAGAAGGTCGATAACAAATATCATAACCAGGGAAAAAATCATCCCAACTATAACGATCCATCCAGGTAAATAAAATCCCAGGATTAGATTTGTTATATAAATTTACAGATCCCCATTCACTATAAGTCTTTATTAAATCCAATGAAGTTATTGAAGCCGCAGTATTCCCTAACACGTCATTACAAATAGCAATCACCTCTTCATAATTCCGTTCTGCCAAATAAATCCGAGTTAAAAATAACTTAGCCACTTCCTCCGTTGGACGAAATATCGTATTTTTCTTTTCTCCTTTTTGGAAATTATCGATAGAGGCTAAAAGATCTGTTTTCATTAACTCATAAACTTCTTGTAATGTAGAACGCTCATACAGCTTATCTTTAATACCAATTTCCTTATTAATAGGAACCCCCATTGCAGTTTTTGCAACTTCCGGATCTCGATAAGGTGCTCCATACATACCTGCTAAATACCAGTAAAAAATAGCCCGCATACATTGCACTTCTCCCAACAAACGATATTTTACTCCATCGATGTCATCCTCAAACATTCCCACTTCATGCTCTACCACATTACACATTAATATCGCATGATAAAAATATTCCCAAGCATTATCTATTGTTTCAAAACCTTCTTCATCCACCTGAGTCTCCTTTGCCCAAATATACCAAGAACGATATTTTTTCCGCTTGTCTGAAGTTGTCTCATAGATAGTAGAAGGAATAAAATCAGTAGCATCATCTGTCATCAATTCTATATTTTTACCGACAACTCCAAGATTTTTAGTCAAAATCTCGCCATAAATCAATTCATCATAATGAGTCAATTCATTGGGAATCAACTTATCCTTGTCTTTATATTCCAGGAAATCATCACACGACAACATTCCCAATAACAACAATAATATAGGTATATATTTCATAATCTCAACTATTAAAAGGTTACATTCAACGAAAACGCATAAGTCGGACGAGGAGGTATAGTATTAGAACCACCACCAACATACTCTGGATCACGTCCTTTTAAACCTTTTCCTTTAATCACAAATAGATTGGATACACTTAAACCGCAAGAAACAGACTTCAATAACATCATCCTAGTCAATTTATCCGGTAAAGAATAATTCAAAGCTAAAGAACGGCAACGTACGAAATTTCCAGACACAACTCTCAAATCACTATAATTATACATCTGCCAGTAATTTGAAGCAATCTCCTGATAATTTGATCCTTCTGCTAACCAAGAACCTGTATTTTCTGGATTCTGATTAAAAATTGTCAATAATTCATCCGTTAACACAGGAATTGTTGTATGAGCCTCATCTCCAGGTTTTTTCCATCTATCTACAAAATCAGAACTCATATTCTGCTGTGGATAAGGCAATTTAAAATTATCACCTTCATACAATGGATTTAAACGAATTTTAGCTCCAAACTGGAGTGTGAAACTCATACTCAAAGATAATCCTTTATAAGAAAAAGCAGTTGTCAAACCTCCACTTAAATCCGGTTCCCGTTTTCCACTCTCTACAAATGCAGCAGCAAAAGCCTCATCTCTATTACTTATAATAGTTTTACCTGATTCATCAACCCCTTTTACGCCTAAAAAGGTAGGATAACCTTTTTCATTCAATCCTCCAAAACGATAAGAATAAAATGTATTCAACGCATAACCGTTCTTTACAATACTTCCACTTAAGTATTCATTATAAGAAAGAGACTGATCTGCCGCATTATTCACCTGATTTTTTACTTTACCAGTATTAAAAGACAATCTCCACTCAAAATCTTTTGTTTTTATGGGAGAAGCGACCAATGACAAATCCCATCCTTTATTTGTCAAGTCTCCGCCATTAATTGTCACATTCTTCCCTCCATTCGTAGAAGTCACTTCAACTGACAACAATTGGTCTTTACTCTTTTTATCATAATATTCAAAAGAACCAGATAATGCTCCTTTGAACAGATCAAAATCAATTCCTACATTCACAGAACGTGTTTTCTCCCATTTCAATCCATGATTGGGCAAAGAAGTTAATGTAGCCCTGTATTCATCAGATTTGGTATCAATCGTCCCCATAGAAATAATCATATTAGGATTATGGGCGTCCGTTACATTGGCTTGTAATCCATAAGAAACTCTCAAACCAACATTAGAAATCACATTTTGCAAAGGCAACATAAAATTCTCGTCCGTCAAGTTCCAACGTCCGGCCAAAGACCATACTGGTTTAAAACGTGCACTCCTATCATCTCCCAATTTATTGGAAGCATCACCTCGCAAATTTACAGAGAAAACATACTTACTCATGTAACTATAAGCCGCCGTAGCATAGTAAGATATCGTATTCTTCACGTTATCTGTTATTACAGGGACAAGAGATTGTAGCTTCTCTGAAGCAGCTTCCCAATCCGTGAGATTTTCCAACACGGCAAATTTCTTACCTCTTTCCGGCAAATATCCCCAATCTTCTCTAGCATAACCTTTAGCTCTAACAGATTGTATATCCAAACCTGCACTTCCCGAGATACTATGCACTTCTCCGATACTCGTAATCCAACTGAATGAAGGCCGAGCCATAAAGGAATTCATTCTTGTCATATTAGTAGAAAGAATTCCTCCATATGGTAACTCACACGCATCTTTTTTATAATAGTTCAATTGTCTCGTGGTCAATAAATTTAAATCATATCCATAAGGTAATCCTCTATATTCTGAAGCAGCAAAACTCTTTTCACCCGTGTACTCTTCCATATTAGTCACACTAGTATTATAAGACAGAATCATGGACAATGAAAGCCATCTTGAGGCCTTATAATTAAAAGATAGGTTCGTCATAATACCTCTAGATTCGTCTTCTGAACTAGTATTATCCAATTCATTTAAAATATTAAATGTCAATGGAACTTGTAATTCTCCGACCCCAGCCTTATTTTCATAAAAGGCATAAGTACCATCTGCATTATATACAGGAATCGCTCTTGAAGTCGTACCGGCATAAGTATACAAATCTTCCATTGGACGATTGGTTGTTGTTACATTCGCAGACAACTGAGCGGCAACAGACAATCGCTGGGATAAATTAAAAGTTAAATTAGACATAAAACTAAAACGTTCGCTACTTTCCTGTAAGGGAGCCCCCTGCTGATTGGAATATCCGGCAGAAAAATAATAAGTCGCATTATCCGTTCCTCCTGAAATAGAAACAGTATGTGAATGACTAAAAGAATTACGGAACAAAATCTTATACCAATCCGTATTCATTTCTTTTAATCTTTTTACTTCTGCATTAAATTCACTCAAAGAAATTTCACTATTCCACAATCGTTGTAAAGCACCTTCATACCCAACACTCTTAGGAGAATAACCAGAAAACTGTAAACCACGTTCATGCATTTCTTCTGAAACCTCAATCCGCTCTTTAGAATTCATCAAAAACATCTGATTATAATTCGGACGTTCCAAAAAATTCATAGATAAACTGTAACGAACAGCTGGTTTACCTTTTTTACCACGTTTCGTGGTAATCACGATAACTCCGTTGGCAGCCTTTGTTCCGTACAAGGCCGTGGCGGAAGCATCCTTCAACACGTCAATCCGTTCAATATCTTCCGGATTCAACCCGGAAATCGCGTTTCCAATCAAATTTACCTTATCCATATTATTCAGATCAGCAGGATCAATCTGCACAGGATCTTCCAAGACAACACCATCCAAAACCCACACTGGCTCTCTACTTCCCATTATCGTAGAAGAACCACGGATACGAATTTTAGGAGCCGCACCTACCGTGGAAGTCATTTGCATAACAGACATACCCGGGACCTTACCTTGTAGCATCTGATCTAAAGATGTTCCAACCGGCTCTATAATATCTTCCGCTTTCAATGAATAAATAGAAGATGCAGATTCCCGCTTCTTCAACACCTGAAATCCCGTGATGACCACCTCGTCCATCTCGTTCACCATTTCCTTCATCGTAACGTTCAGGGGTTGTTCCGATTCCACGAACACCGTTTGTGCTTCCATTCCGACAAAAGAGAATAACAATGCCGTGTTCTTCGCTACCTTTAACTCAAAATCCCCGTCTACTCCCGTGGCCGTCCCCAAAGTAGTTCCCTTTATCAACACAGATACACCCGGTATTGGATTCCCTTTCTCATCCCGCACCACACCCTTAATAACCAACGTATTATCCTTCTCTACTTTCTTAATTGTTACCAACCGACCATCTACTTTGTAAGCCAAATCCGTATCCTTCAAGGCTTCACTCAAGATTTCCTCCACGGTAGCCTTTTTCTTGTTCATCGTGATTTTCTTCGTGCAGGCATCCACCACGGCAGAGGAATACACCAACCGGTAATCATGCTTTTTGATAATCTCCAGCACCTCTTTCACGCTGGCGTCCGTCACGTTAATGTTTACATCGCCTGTCTGTTTTTGAGCAAAGGATTGCAACCCAAAACAAATCATAAAAAGGCATAATAAACCTCGAAGGGGAATTTTTTTTAAACAAGTTCCCCACTTGTCAAACGTTTTCTTCATACATTTGTACACTTAAAGATTTAACAAATAGCCCTTGGGGCTCACACGAGCGAGTGTTGACGGCACTCGCTTTTATGTTTCATTCCATTCTTAATTTTTATTATACACTCTAACTGTATTTCCGTCCACACGGAAACGAACTTCACTGACCTCTTCCAATAACTCCAATATCTTATCCCCGTCCGCGTATTTGTCCACGCTCACGAAAAACTTCTCGTCTTTCACGCCCGGGTTCTCGTAAAATACCGTGAAGCCATACCACGCCGCCAATTTATCCATAATCTCCTCCAACCTCACGTCCTTGAAATAAAATTGATTATCCTTCCAGCAGATAATCTCCTCCACGTCCACTTCCTCCACGTTAATCACATCTCCGGTGATCGCCCGTTGATTCGGAGCCAACACAACACTGGCATCCTCCCGCTTCACTTCCACTTTTCCCTGTACCAATGTCGTCGCCACCATTCCATCCCCCATCGTTTTCACATCGAAACGCGTTCCCAACACCCGCACATCTCCGTTCTCCGTGTGCACAACAAAGGAACGTTCCGCCTCGTGCGCCACCTCCAGATAAATCTCCCCTGCTTCCAGAAAAATCTCCCGCCCGGAAGCAGAAAACGAAACCGGATAACGCACCCGCGTACATTCATTGAACCACACCCGAGTTCCATCCTCCAGGGTCACGCTAAACTCCCCCCCCCTCGGTATCACCACCGTGTGATACTCCACCTGCCCCTCGGCATTCTTCCCCTCCGACACTGTCTCATTCTGACGGGAATATACCAACTCTTTGCCCCGGTTCACCACGTTACTTTCAACACATTCCGCCTCACTTCCCCGGTTCAGATTAACCTCCCGACCATCTCCCAAAATCAACATCGGCTCTTTTCTTTCCGGAGCCGGGAATTGGCCAGCCACCAACACCTCCTGTTCTCGCTTCTCGTGCTGACCCTGGAAAAAGAAGTAAGCAGCCACGGTCAAGGGTAAAATCAGTATAGCAGCCCAACGTCCCAGCAACACCATCCTCCGGGATTTCGCACGAGCCCGCGTAATCTCGGAATGCAATGCCTCACTCGTCACCCGCCGTTTCAATTCCCCGTACCGTTCCTCATCTAAGCCCAATTCACCCCGCAACACGTTCAACCGCTCCCGTTCCGTCTCGGACAAGCAATCAAAAATATCCTTTGCCAACAACTTCTTCAATTCGTTCATCGCTCTTCTTCTTTTAATTTTACCTCTTCTACATCTGTTACACACGAAAAGGAAAAATGTAGGAACAAAAAGTCATATTTAACATTCATTATGAATTACAAATATCATATCACCCTATAAACCTGCAAATTACATTATCTACTTCATCACAAGAAAAATGTTTGTTAGCACCGAGACACCAAACTCCATTCTCCATCATACATAAGATATCCCAGTACCTTCTTAATGCTACCAGAATCGAAGTTGAATCGAAGCAAGATCGAACATACTTGCATTATAGTACTTCCCGCGTAACGATAAAGAAACAAAAGACACAAATGAGGCGGGAAAGTTGTAAGAAAAGCGTATCTTTGCCCGTCAATTTGAAGGAATAGAATATTATGAGTTTACAATGCGGAATAGTCGGGTTGCCCAACGTGGGGAAATCGACACTGTTTAATTGCCTGAGTAACGCCAAGGCCCAATCGGCCAATTTCCCGTTCTGCACGATAGAACCGAACGTGGGAGTCATCACCGTGCCGGACGAACGGCTGAACAAGCTGGTGGAACTGGTTCAACCCGCCAACGTGGTTCCCGCCACGGTGGAAATCGTGGACATCGCCGGACTGGTGAAAGGTGCCAGCAAGGGCGAAGGATTAGGTAACAAGTTTTTGTCCAATATCCGGGAAACCGATGCCATCATCCACGTGTTGCGCTGTTTCGACGATGACAATATCGTGCACGTGGACGGAAGTGTTGATCCCATCCGGGACAAGGAGACGATTGACACGGAATTGCAATTGAAAGACCTGGAAACCGTGGACAACCGGTTGGCCAAAGAGGAGAAAAGAGCCCAGACAGGAGGAGATGCCAAGGCCAAAAAGCTGGTGGAAGTGTTGCATCTTTACCGGGATGCCCTGGTACAAGGTAAATCCGCCCGTACCGTTCAGCTGGACGATTTGCAACAGGAAGCCGCCAAGGACCTGATGCTGCTCACGAGCAAACCTATATTATACGTGTGCAACGTGGACGAAGCTTCCGTGGTGAAAGGAAACAAGTACGTGGATATCGTGCGGGAAGCCGTGAAGGACGAGGGAGCGGAAGTACTCGTTATCGGAGCTGCCATCGAGGCCGATATCGCGGAACTGGATACCTACGAGGAGAAGCAGCTTTTCCTGCAAGACCTGGGACTGGAAGAAGCCGGGGTGAACAAATTAATCCGGGCCGCATACAAATTGCTGAATCTGCGGACCTATTTCACGGCTGGACCGAAGGAAGTACGGGCATGGACGTTCCGCAACGGAATGAAAGCCCCACAAGCAGCCGGAATCATCCACACGGATTTCGAGAAAGGATTTATCCGGGCCGAGGTCATCAAGTATGACGATTTCATCACCCTGGGATCAGAGGCCAAGTGCAAAGAGGCCGGAAAGATGTCCGTGGAAGGTAAGGATTACGTGGTGCAGGACGGGGATATGATGAATTTCCGGTTCAACGTGTGACACCATTTTAATCAATGATAAAAATAATCCAGGCTCTTCGGAACCTGGATTATTTTTGTCAACGGGCCGTGACGTGAAAACACCCCTGCTTGTACTCGTAACGGACGTAACACTTTCCATCGGCACGTAAATCACGGAGCACTTCCGCCAGCACGGTCTTTAATTTGTCTCGGGTCGTTTCCTTACGGCCTTCTTGCGTGTAACGGGCATAAGCGATATCAAATGTAGTCCCGTAGACATGAGCCGAATTAGCACTGGCGTTGATGTTTTTACGACGCAATTTGGAAACACTTTTATCGGTACGCAAAACACTGGTCACGATGATCTTGTACTCGGGTAATCCTTTACTCTCGAGCGAATCCTGGAAATTCTCGGCAATTGTCTCCAGCAAATCGTAGGCCTCGATGATCAGGTAGGGAACGGAATGAGTAAGCTTATCCACGTCATACAGGCTACAGGACTCGATCTCGTACAGAGGACGAGACGCATCATCCAACTCCTCGGCACTCGCGAGGGGATTTATCCCCAAACGCTTGGCAGCCTCCAGATGCTTATTGTTCATATCATTGAAAGTCCGTTGGAAATTACGGAAATACACGAAAGGCCCACGTTCCTTTCTCTCTCCACCACAAGCCGCTAACAGCAGCACCAGTAAAACTACAACAATTCTATTTTTCATGCATTTATGTAATATATTATATTTCTCGTGACAAAGCATCCCGAATTTTGGCATAGGCCAGTTTCTTGTAATGCCGAACGGTATTGTATTCCACGTGCAAGCGCTCCGCTATCTCCTTCGTGGAATATCCCTGAAGGGCCAACTGCAAGATGACCCGTTCCCGACGCGGCAAACGGTCCACAAACTCGTGGATATAATCGTAGGTGTCTATGGCCGTGAATTCCATCATCAGATCAGGGGGTGTGTCGGTATAAACGATCCGACTGTCCCGTATGTAATTATGACATAAATTCTTCACGGACGAGTAAAGATAGGAGCGTTGTTCATCTTCCCCGCGAGATCCCGCAATTTTGTCGTAACAGTTGATGAAGGCCTGCTGCACGATATCCTCTGCCTCCCGCGGACAATATTTTGCCGCGAAAACGCAAAGCTCCTGCTTCAGTTTGCAATACAAACGCACAATTATGCTATCCTGCTCTTTCGCCATTCAGCTGTTTTCCTATAGTTTTTATAATTCAACCATCCTCGCATTTTTCGTCTCCCCAAAAATAATAACAACTTATCAATTCTTCACCAGACAATGGAAATTTTAATCGTTGCAGGAACTTATTTCAAGAGGTTATTCAGATTTTACGACAAGATGTGGATAAAGTTTCACTTAAAAATTTTAAGTTATCCGGGGAATTCGTTATTTTAGCCTATATTAAAAAGTATACATTATGCTTGAGACGATCACGAAGTTTTTGAAAGAACACCATATCAACGAAGAAGCCGGTTTCATCGTGGCAGTCAGTGGCGGAGCAGATTCCATCACGCTGCTTCACGCGTTCAAGTACCTGAACCTAAAAATACTGGCCCTACACTGTAATTTCAATCTCCGGGGAAAAGAATCCAACATGGATGAACAGTTCGTGAAAAGATTCTGCGAAACCTACGGGATCGCACTAAGCGTGAAAAAATTCGACACGCGGGCATACGCCAAAGAACGGGGTATAAGCATAGAGATGGCCGCGAGAGAATTACGGTACAACTGGTTCGAAGAAATGAGAGTGAAGAAAAAGATGGACTATATCGTGGTGGGGCATCACGCGGATGATTTCGCCGAAACCATTCTCATGAACCTGTGCCGGGGAACCGGAATCAAGGGACTGACCGGCATCCGCCCGGTAAACGGACATATCCTGCGTCCGCTACTTCAAAAATCAAGGGAGGAGATACTGGCATATATTGAAGCGAATAAACTGGGGTTCCGAACGGATTCCACGAACAATACCTTAGACTATACGCGAAACAAAATCCGCCATCTCGTGATGCCCGTATTCAAGGAAATCAACCCGGCGTTTTTAAAGACAATGGAAGAAAACAGCCGCAACCTCAAAGACACGGAACAGATATACCGGTATGGCATCGAGCAATTGAAGCAAAAGGTTGTGCACGAGGAAAACGGGGAAATTCTCATCCACATCAAAGAATTGTTGCATTCTCCAGCGCCATTTACCTTGCTGTTCGAGATACTAAAACCCTACGGATTCAACACGACACAAGTAGAATCGGTACTCAACAGTCACGACGCGACACCGGGAAAACAATTCGAGTCGGGAGAATATCTCCTGACAAAGGGACGCGATTACTGGCGCCTGTTCAATATTATCGAGAAAGAGTCTGGACGCATGCTGCTTGCCGATTGCGGGGAATACCACAAGGAGAATCAGACATTTGTCTTGAAAGAGTTCACGCTGACGCCCGATTTTCAAATACCCCAGGAAAGCCACATCGGCTGTTTCGACCTGGACAAAATCGTTTATCCTCTCGTGTTACGCCATTGGTCGACAGGCGACTGGTTCTGCCCACTGGGAATGAAGAAGAGCAAGAAAAAACTAAGTGATTTGTTCACGGACCTAAAATTCAGCGCCAAGCAAAAAAAGGAATGCCTTATTTTACAATCGGACAAGGATATCATCTGGATCGTGGGACACCGCATTGATGACAGATACAAAATCACCCCCCGCACGAAACGTGTTCTAATGATCACCCTAGAAAATAAATAGAGAAGGACCCTGGGAAGGTCCTTCTCCTAACACACTAACAATAAATTTACTACACTTATAAAAGCAAAAAACATTTCTTAGATTGTTCCGCGAAGATAATACATTCTAACGTTTGCGCAAAGTTTTTTTACAAAAAAAACGATCGCGTATAACTATTCTAAAACTTCTTTGTTTTTCATGTTTTTATCTCTACTTTTGTCTTAGTTTAAAACACAACACGAAAGAATTAACTTCATTATTAACCATTAATACAAAAAGAAATGTCAAAAATTAAAGTTGGTATCAATGGATTCGGACGTATCGGCCGTCTGGTATTCCGTGCTGCAATGAACAGAAATGACATCGAGATCGTGGGTATTAACGACCTTATCGATGTTGACTACATGGTTTACATGCTTAAATATGACACCATGCATGGTCGTTTCAATGGTACTGTTGAAGCAAAAGACGGAAAATTAATCGTGAACGGTCACGCTATCCGCGTTACTGCAGAAAAGAACCCGGAAAACTTGAAATGGGACGAAATCGGAGCAGAATACGTGGTTGAGTCTACTGGTCTTTTCTTGACAAAAGAAAAAGCAGAGGCACATATTAAAGCCGGTGCAAAACGAGTTGTTATGTCCGCCCCGTCAAAAGACGACACCCCAATGTTCGTTATGGGAGTAAACCACAACACTTATGCCGGTCAACCTATTGTATCCAACGCTTCTTGCACGACAAACTGCTTGGCTCCGTTGGCTAAAGTTCTTCATGATAAATTCGGTATCGTGGAAGGTTTGATGACCACAGTTCACGCGACTACCGCCACTCAAAAGACTGTTGACGGTCCTTCCATGAAGGATTGGAGAGGTGGACGTGCCGCTGCCGGTAACATCATCCCGTCTTCCACTGGTGCAGCTAAAGCTGTAGGTAAGGTAATCCCGTCCTTGAACGGTAAATTGACGGGTATGTCATTCCGTGTTCCGACATTGGATGTTTCCGTTGTTGACCTGACCTGCCGTCTGGAAAAAGCAGCTACCTACGAGGAAATCAAGACTGCCATGAAAGAAGCTTCCGAAGGAGAATTGAAAGGTATTCTCGGATACACGGAAGAAGACGTAGTATCTTCAGATTTCTTGGGAGACTCCCGTACTTCTATTTTCGATGCCAAAGCCGGAATCGCACTGAATTCCAATTTCGTGAAACTGGTTTCCTGGTACGACAACGAATGGGGTTACTCCAACAAAGTACTGGAATTGATTGCCCACATGGCAACCGTAAAATAAATTACACAGAGCCGGTTGCCAACCGGCTCTTTTCTTTCCTCATGAAACAAGAACAGATGCAACGTCCCTATCATATCGGTTTGGCTCTAAGCGGCGGCGGCGCCAGAGGATTCGCCCACATCGGAGTATACAAGGCCATGCAGGAAGCCGGCATTCATCCTGACATCATCTCCGGGACAAGCGCAGGTGCCATCACAGGAGTCATGTTCGCATCCGGACACACGGCAGAAGAATCCTATGCATTTTTCAGGGAAAAGAAGTTATTGGATTTCGCCCGCCCTTCCATGTCAAGAACGGGTTTCATGAACCTGAGCGGATTGGGGAAACGCCTGGCAGAATTTATCGAGGTCAAGTATTTTCATGAATTGCCCATCCCTTTGGTAGCAACAGCTACAAATATCAATCTTGGGATACCGACTCATTTCCAAAAAGGAGAAATTCTACCCTGTATACTTGCCTCATCATGCGTGCCCATTGTTTTCTCCCCCATCAGCATTGACGGCTACCAATACGTGGATGGAGGTGTATTCATGAACCTACCTGTGCGGCCGATTCGGGAACAATGCGACATTATCATCGGGGTACATATTGACCCGGTAGAACCCAGCAGCCATGTCAAAAACATGATCCAACTGGCGGAACGTTCCTTCCACATGGGGATTCTCTCCAACATGAACGAGGATACCAGATTGTGCGATGTGGTCATTAGCCCGCAACATATCAGTCAATTCAACATGTTTGATCTGGCCAACATGGAAAAATTATTCGAGGCGGGATACCAGCAAGCAAAGACTGTTTTTTCCCGCCCCAATATCAAAGAATTACTAAACATTTAACAAGGCTCTCTCCCTTGTAGCAGTAAAACAGGTCAACGGAGATATTTGCTCATTTCACGCACGATGTCAGGATTTCCGGAAACAAGATTTATCTCTCGCCCTTCCCGGAATGGACGCACAATGCCTCCCGCTTCTGTCAGGATCAATTCGCCGGCACAAATATCCCATAGATGCAAGCATATCTCCCAATAGCCATCCAGGAATCCTGCAGCCGTGCAACATAAATCGTAGGCAGCAGATCCCATACGTCGTACACCCCGGATATTCGGCAAAATGCGGGCGAGATTGTCCGCATTGTTTTCCGGGTTCACATCTTTATCGTAAGGGAATCCTGTACCCAGAACACTATATTTCAACTCTGTTTTCCGCGCAACATGTATCTCCTTACCGTTCAGAGATGCTCCTTTCCCTTTAATCGCCGTGTACAGTTCGTCGAAATAAGGGGCATAAACTACACCTAACACGGTTTCACCCTTGTATTGCAAACCGACAGAAATGGTAAATACCGGCAATCCCTGGCTATAATTATTGGTCCCATCCAAAGGGTCTATCACCCAAAGATAAGGGCTGGAGGCCTCATGCCTGCCCGTTTCTTCGCCCAACACTGCATGAGTAGGGAAGGCACTCCCGATCCGCTCCAACAGCATACTCTCGCTTAATTTATCGACCCGCGTCACAACGTCGTAAGCATTGGACTTCGTCTCTATTTCCAGGTTCGTACCACGGAAATAAGCACGCTGTATCTCACCGATCTCCTTTACCCAAGCAATGACTTGTTTCAAGGTTTCTTCCAAACAAATCTCCATAAGACGTTATTTTTTAGGCTGACGGGAAATGAGTTTTATCCAATAGGCTACCGTTGAATAAGGAGGGATTCCTATGAATTTATCTCCAGTTTTCCAAGCCATAGCGGAAGGCATCAATATATAAGCCTCCTCTCCTACCCGCATATTCAGCAAACCTCGGTGTACCCCCGCAATAATATCGTCGTTCACTACCCAATCCACGGATTCCTCCCCTCCGTCCTCATTCTCCCCGGTGACATAAATCTCACGCAAGGGTTCGTTGTAAGCATCCAGCAGGTAGGCCCGGAATTGCACGGTCACCGTATCATTTTCAATTACCTGTTCCGCCTCAACATTCTTTTGGATCGTATAAAGATAGGATACAGTATCTCCCGCTGTCACATTTTCTTCTCCCTCGTGAAGGGGCAACGTCTTTTTATCAAAGGTCTTACCGTCAAGAGAATCCTGTTCAAATTGATTCATCAATTCATACTCGTAATTCAACAACTCTCCACGGATAAACTCCTTCACTCCCATCTCATACAAGCGGGAAGTCCCGTTCCCCATCAACAAGCGGGAATGAATAATAGCCTTCCCTTTTCCCCCTTCCTTGATGAAGGTAGGCAATATACCATCCACGAAAATCCGATTTGCAGCCCAAATAATCGGACCTCCAAACCGATAGGATGGCTCTATATTCTCGCCGGCACAACGAGCCGGATCCGTAGAATCATATAAACTTCTTTCACCCGTGAGACGACCGATGGAATAAATGTCATAATCCACCAATGCCCAAGCGGCATCCCCACATTCAGCGCTTCCCCCTTCAAGATCGAACATATAAATAGTATCGGTCAGACTACCTGCCGTATAGGCATATTTTATCACTTCACCATTGGCATTCTTGTCCAAATAAGCCCAAATCGTCTCACGCTCCTCCTGCCAAACCTTCTCCATATCGATGGAGTCATTATCATTCGAGCACCCGGTCCAAAATAATATCCCGAGACAACTCATTCCAATCCAAGCATTAATTTTCATTTTTCCCTATTTTTATAATACGTTAGTTATCAATCATTTTATAAAGTCTCATCCCCGGTAGTTGCTGCAGCCACAACTTTCTCCACTTTTACCCGATAAACCAAGGTCGAAAAAGAGGGTATCTTTATTCGCTTACCGTTCGTGGTTCGTTGTTCCGCTGCGCCATAAGCCATCGCGTAAGGGATAATAATTTCGGCCTCATTTCCCGCTTTCAAATGCTGTATCCCCTGCAGAAAACCAGTTGGAGTACCCGTCTGGGCAGGATTAAAAACAATCGCTTGGGATATCTCTTCAGATACTTTCCGCAAAGAATCGCTCATATGGACTTCATCCAATAAATGTACCGTACAGGAATAGGTAAGCGAGTCTCCCTCCTGAATCAGTCTGTCACCCGTAGCTTCCTTTGTCACCAACGTGTAAGTCGTAACGGTATCTCCCTGCACATCTTGAAAAGTTTCCAGGGTATTTGAAGCCAACTGCTGCACGTAAGAATCAATCAATTGTTTTTCATAAGCCAACAAATCCTCTATAACCGTATAAAAAGACAATTGCCACACATGAGTGGTTCCGCTCAAATCGGTCAGTTGGGAAGGAACAAGCATTTCGCATGTACTCCCCTTCGCCCCGATAGCCCTGGCGGCATCGGCATAATAATCAAAGCGGGCAGAATCAGACACCCAATGATAAATGGGCCCCCCATTCACATACAAGGAATCCAAGGCATCCCTATCCGGGAAGGTAGAATCCTCACACGTGCCGTCCAATCGGCGAATACTGTAATCCAGCAACAGATAATTTCCATGCTCCGGTTTCCCGGCAGCTTCAGTATAATTGAAGATATACAGGGAGTCGATCAATTGGCCGTTCCTACTGTATTTGGGTATTGTAATCATGGGAGAAGACACCTGCGAGAGGTATTCACGTATAGCCACCCGCTCATCCTCCAGAATACTCAACACATCTATTTCCTCACCATCTCCACAAGCGGAGAACAAGGCAACAAGCCAGCAATAACCGATTATAAAATATCTTTTCATACTTATTTCTTTAAATACTTATAGGCACTTCTTCCCATTTCCCCTCGTGCAAATGTACCGTGGTTTTCACCCCGGCTTCCCGCAACCATTCGAATGCCAAGGCACGACCGTCATTAACCAAATCGGGCAAATGACTATCGGAATTCACCAGGAAACGAATTCCCAGGTCATTCAACCATTTGAAATAACGTCTGTTTGGGAACATGATACCTAACCGCCGATAAGCTTTCGTGTTTACCTCTACCATAATTCCTTTCTCCGCGATCAAGGCAAAATAATCCCGGATTTTTTCCCCGTACCAAGGGGTTTCTGTTATCGTATTATCCACGAGAGAAGCATTCATCGCTATTTTATCCGCATGCGCAATAAAATCAAAACCACCCGCCTCGACCATGCGCATGGATGCCTCAAAATATGCCTCGACTAAACGCTTCAAATCCCCCTTGAACAAATTCTGCAGATTCTGTCGAAACTCATCAAAAGGGCCATCCATATCCATAATCTCCCCTTTGCCGTTCTCCACGAAATGTACGGACCCGATTCTATAATCCAATGGTAATTCCTGGAAATAAGCAATCGATGGGTTCCATGAATCGCTCAAGTAATCAATCTCCATCCCCACGTACAATTCGATCTCGTGAGCATAAGCCTTTTTCAATCGCTCAACTTCCTTCAAGTAAGCGGGTACATCCTCCCGATCCAATGACCAGCTTGTCCTAAAAGGCAGAGGTGAATGGGAAGATATCCCGTAGCTATGAAACCCAGCGGCAATGGCAGCCTTCACGAATGCTTCCGCGGGAGCTTTCCCATCGCAAAAATCACAATGACTATGGTAATTACATAAATCCATTTCCCGTATTTTACATTCTTTCCGGCATCTCAATACCCAACATTCCCATGGCATTACGAAGCGCTATTCCACATGTCTCAGACAATAGGAGACGCATATTGCGTATTTCCTCGTTCTCTTCCTTCAACACGGGAAAATCATGGTAAAATTGGTTGAATTCTTTTGCCAAATCATAAGAATAGTTCGCCAACAACGCCGGACTATACGTGTCTCCCGCTTCCGATACCACAGCCGGTAGTTTCGCGATCAATTTGACAAGATACTGTTCTTTCTTGGTTAACGGAGTATGTATATTCAAGGTTATTTTCTCGTGTTCCGTTCCGATAGACTTACGCAACAAGGATTGGATTCTCGCGTAGGTATATTGGATAAATGGCCCGGTATTCCCGTTAAAATCGATAGATTCTTTCGGGTTAAACATCATCGTCTTCTTCGGATCTACTTTCAATATAAAATATTTCAAGGCTCCCAAAGCCACCTTACGATATACATCCTCGGCCTCTTCCTTCGTGTAACCGTCCAATTTTCCCAGTTCCTCGGAGGTTGTCCGGGCCGTATTAATCATTTCCTCAATCAGGTCATCGGCATCAACCACGGTTCCTTCGCGGGACTTCATTTTTCCTTCCGGCAATTCAACCATTCCGTAAGACAAGTGTTTGATCTTATCCGCCCAGTCAAATCCTAGTTTTTTACAAATCAACTTCAATACCTGGAAGTGGTAATTCTGTTCATTACCCACCACGTATATTTCCTCGTCCATCTCGAACTCGTTAAAACGGTCATAAGCCGTACCCAAATCCTGTGTCATGTAAACAGAAGTTCCATCATCCCGCAATAACAACTTATGGTCAAGTCCATCTCCCGTGAGATCAGCCCATACGCTACCCGTTTCCTTCCGGTACAATACACCATCCGCCAAACCCTTCAACACGATATCACGTCCTTTCTTGTAAGTCTGCGATTCAAAATATACTTTATCGAATTGGATGCCCATCATTCGATAGGTTTCGTCAAATCCCTTTAACACCCAATCGTTCATTGTTCTCCACAAGGCTACCGTTTCCTGATCTCCAGCCTCCCATAAACGCAACATTTCCTGGGCTTCCAACAATATGGGTGCCTGTTTCTTGGCTTCCTCCTCTTCCAATCCCTTCTCTTCCATCAATTGTTTCACTTCGGCTTTGTATTCCTTGTCAAAGCGCACGTAATAATCACCGACGAAATGATCACCCTTGATTCCCGTGGATTCAGGCGTTGCACCATTGGCAAACTTTTTCCAAGCCACCATACTCTTGCAAATATGGATTCCCCGGTCGTTCACCAAATTTACCATAATCACTTTATGCCCGTTGGCTTTCTGTATCTCGGACACAGACCATCCCAAGAAATTATTCCGAATATGTCCCAAATGCAAAGGTTTATTCGTGTTCGGGGAAGAATACTCTATCATATAAGTTTTTCCGGATGGTTCTTCCTTATAACCATAACGTTTCTGTCCTATCACCTCGTTCAACACCTCCATCCAGTACACGGGAGAAATCTCTATATTCAAAAAGCCTTTTATCACGTTATAATTCTCCACCTCTTCCACGTGCTGCTTCAAATACTCACCCAAATCCTGAGCCGTTTCTTCCGGCTTTTTACGGGAATAACGCAAGAACGGGAATACCACCACGGTCAAATCTCCCGTAAAATCCTTCCTTGTTTCCTGGACCTGCACATCTTTTTCGGTCAATTCCACTCCATAACAAGCCTTCACGGCCGCCAGCACCTGCTGGGTAAGCATCATTTCTAACGTCATATATCTTTCTTTTATAAAGTATTATCCATTAATACGCGAAAATACTATTTCCGACAAAAAAATCATATAAAATACCATAAAAAAGGTGTGGCAATTGCCACACCCACAACTTACACAAACTTTGAACTATGATTTCAATAACCCCGATGAACGAAGTTTTATCTCCGTGAGTATCTTCTTCGTGTAAAGAGGAAACTCGGCATTGAGCATCCAGGCATAATAACCCGGCTGCTCCTTCAAAACCCGTTCTACCGGAATACCTTTATTCTTTCCAAAGTTAAAAACTTCCACCCCGTCAGCATTATAAACAATAAAACCGGCGAAATCGGCCGTATTGTTCTGCGTGGAAAACTTGCTCAGAAAATCCACGTCATTCTGCAACGCATCCCCATAACGGTCCAATTGAGCTTGCAAAACCTCGTAGGTGGCCATGGTATCTGCGGCTGCCGTATGGGCATCCTCCAGATTCTTATTACAATAGAAACGGTAAGCCGCACTCAACGTACGTTGCTCCATCTTGTGAAATATCGTCTGGACATCCACGAAACGACGTTTCCGCATATCAAAATCCACCTCTGCCCGCAAGAATTCTTCCGCCAGCAAAGGAATATCAAAACGATTGGAATTATATCCACCCAAATCACATCCCTCGATAAAACGGGCCAACTCCTTCGCGATATTCTTGAACACGGGACAATCTTTAACATCCTCGTCCCGAATACCATGAATCGCAGTCGCCTCCTCCGGAATGTGCATTCCCGGATTCACCCGTATTGTCCGTTGTTCTTCCTTGCCATTCGGGTGTATTTTCAACACGGAGATCTCCACGATCTTATCCTTGGCAATGTTAATCCCCGTGGTTTCCAAATCAAAAAAAACAATCGGATTCTTTAATTGCAATTTCACGACTCAATATTTTACTCGTTTTCTATCATACCATCATCGGCATCAAAAGCATCAGCAGATCCTCATCCGTGTTATCGTTCTCATAAGGCAGGAAAAGACCTGGGCGGCTCGGATCCGACAATTCTATACCCACATAATCCGTGTTGATATTCGAGAGAATTTCCAACACGAATGGAGCTTTAAATCCAATCGACAACCCGTCTCCATCATACTGACAATTAATAGTCTCATGACCGGCCATAGCGTAATCCACATCCTGAGCGGAAATGATCATGGAACCATTCGTCAAATCAAACTTAACAAGATTACTTGCCTGATTAGCCATCACGGAGACACGGCGCAATGTACCATACAATTCTTTCTTCTCAACAACCACTTTACGCGGATTATTTTGTGGAATAACCGAATTATAATTCGGGAAACGACCCTCAATCAGCGTACATATCAACTTGTAATTACCAAAAGTAAAACAAGCCATCTTGTTATTAAATTGCAAGCGTAATTCACTGTCATCTTTCGGCAAGATATTTTTCAACAGCAAAGCTGGCTTTTTCGGTAACACCAAAGCGAAGTTATCTCCGCTAGTCATGGCGTCGAAACGCTTGTAACGTACCAGTTTATGAGCATCGGAAGCTACAAACGTAAAATTCTCCGGTCCCATCTCCACAAGGATACAATTCATTACCGGACGCAAATCATCATTCGCCGTGGCAAACACCGTACGGGAAATACCTTCCAACAACATCCCACAACTCACCGTCAAGCTGGTACTGTCCTCATTCAAGGCCGTTTGCACGGGATAATCGTCAGCACTCTCTCCGGCAACCGAATATTCTCCCTTATCCGAACGGATAGTCACCTGTTTGGTGTCCTGATTAATTTCAAAGGTAAGGGGTTGTTCCGGGAACTCTTTCAATATATCCAGCAATGACTTGGCCGGAATAGTTATGCTTCCCGGGGTTTCCAGTTGCTCCAACTCCACCCGGGCCTCCATCGTTGTTTCCTTGTCTGAAGCCGTGGCATACAACATATTGTCCTTTGCCACAAGCAGGATATTATCTAATATCGGCTGCACGGATTTTCCACCAATCACCTTACTCACGGCCTGCAACCGACTGAAAAATGTACTACTTGATACAACAAACTTCATATATCTTCCTTTTATTTATTAACCATTAATCGTGTTTTCAACTTCTTCCACGGTTATTGGCGTGCGACGCTCTCCCATGAAACGGCTACCATTGTCCGTGATTAATATATCATCCTCCAACCGGATACCTCCGAAATCCTTGTATGTCTCTATCTTGTCATATACCAAGAACTCTTTGTGCAATCCTTGCTCTCTCCACTGATCGATCAAAGCCGGAATAAAATAACATCCTGGTTCATCCGTAATGACAAATCCTTTCTCCAGACGACGTCCCATGCGCAAGGAAGAAGTTCCAAATTGTTGGATCGGACGAGTCTCATCGTCATATCCCACGTAAATCTGCCCCAAATCCTCCATATCGTGCACATCAAGCCCCATCATGTGTCCCAATCCGTGAGGCATAAACAAAGCATGTGCTCCTGCAGCCACGGCAGCATTCACATCCCCTTTCATCAAACCCAAATCCTTCAATCCCTGAGCCAACACCTTGCACACTTCCAAATGCACGTATTGATACGTTACTCCCGGACGGGCAATCTCAATAGCCTTATTATTACAAGCCAACACGATATTATAAACATCCTTCTGGCGTTGATCGAAACGACCTCCCACCGGAACGGTTCTCGTGAAATCGGAGCAATAATTCATGGTCGTTTCCGCACCGGCATCAGTCAACATCATACGTCCCACCGTCAACGTCTTGCTATGGTCATGATTATGCAAAGTTTCTCCATTCTGGGAAAGAATTACCGGGAAAGAAACCATACTTCCATAAGAAGCAGCAATACCCTCGATCAACCCGGCAATATAATGTTCCTTCACCCCGGGAAGGGCATTCTTCATCGCCGCAACATGCATCTCGTAACCGATATTACAAGCACGGTCTATTTCGTCAATCTCGCACTGTTCTTTCACGGAACGCAAAGACACCACGGCCTTTATCAATTCCAATGAAGCGTATTTCTTGACCAATGAATGATGGATACCCAGCAAATCCTCCAACAGCAACATATTACGGAATCGGTACGGGGGCAGGAAATGAATCTTGCGTCCGGCACTGATAGCTTGCTGTAACACCTCTGCCAACTTGGCAAAAGGAGCGGAATTCACCACACCCACGCTGGCAGCTTGTTCCTTCACGCTCGGCTGGGGTCCCATCCAGATAATATCATCCATATCCACGTCATTCCCGAACAAACAGGTTTCTCCGGAATCGACATCCATCACACCGGCAAATCCCGGCTGATTCAAACCGAAGAAATAAAGGAATGAACTGTCTTGACGGAATTTATACGTGTTGTCTGTATAATTTGCCGGGGCCTCCCCGTTACCTAATATCAACACCAGCCCCCCACTCATTTTTTGCATCAACCGCTCCCGTCTATTTACATATACGCTTTTATCAAACATAATATCCTTGTTTTAATTCATATTACCTTTAAAAGAAAAAATCCTCGTGCAAGCAAAGATAATCATATTCCTTTTTCATGACAAGCACGAGGAAACTATGCTAATCCATTATTTCAGGAACAGATCCAGATTCAAATCCTTATCCTCCACCTTAACTTTCTTCTCCACGGGTTGTCCATCTGCTCCGGCATACTTCAGGGTGTATTCCTTATTTTTTTCCACCAGGAACTTCAACCCGTCATTCATATCTTGAGTCGGGCCTGCAGTCCGTCCTCCTCCCACTTGGTCCGCCCCACAGAAGATATCAATATTCGTCTCGACACGACTGCTGGAATTGGTCGCTTGACGCTTGT
Organism: uncultured Butyricimonas sp.; assembly: GCA_944321845.1. Taxonomy (GTDB): domain Bacteria; phylum Bacteroidota; class Bacteroidia; order Bacteroidales; family Marinifilaceae; genus CALUMT01. The sequence goes on along the minus strand of CALUMT010000040.1, from coordinate 7,578 downwards.
CCGCATGCATCGTCACCATCAAGGTCACGTGATTTCCATCAGCCAATTGTTGTTCATGATTCCCCTGGTAAATGTCAATATAACGCTGAGTCACGTTAATGGCCGGAACATAATCTATATTCAAGTCCCACACCAAAGGGAAACACTCACCCGTTGGCTTGAAAGATGAAGCCCAAATGGCATACATCCGTTCATTCGGATTAGCCTTGCCTGCATCAGCCAGGAACCACGAATCATTCAGTTTATTGGGATAATACTCCGTGAAATACCATTCCCCGTCCAACCATACCTCACACCAGTTATGGTTTCCTCTATTATCATGCCAGCTGGCAGTTCCAGCAATACGGGAAGGAATACCCACTGAACGCAAAGCATCCGTCAACAATATAGACAAACCGCTGCAGGAAGCCATTCCCTGACGGATTGATTCCGATGGATTCTGGTCCGGTTTTTCCCGGGCTGTATTATAATCCACTTTCACCTCATCCCGTATATTCTTATTCACGGCCATGATAGCCTCCTCCAAGGTCTTGCAATTTTCCACGTAAGGAGTAAAACGCTTGTAGAAATCCTCTCTCCAATTATCCCTCTCCTCGTTCAAGGAAGCATAAGGCAACACGTCATTAAAAAAGATTGAATCCGGCACTGCTTTCGCCCATGCGAACCGTTCCCGAGCCTCATAAGCCAACTTCACGTTATTCAACAGGAAATCCCCGGTAAGTGAGGTCAAATCCCGTTCCGGCATATAGGCAATTAAAAAAGCCATCCCTTCCTTCATCTCGGCGGGAGCCGCGTTCAAAGCCTTCTCCAACTCAGCCTTATTCTCTCCGGCCTTAACCATGGCAGCATCCAACAACACGTGGTATTTCTCCGGTACTCCGGCATACTTGCCGCACGCTGCACAAATACAGCAAAACATCGCGATAATAATTCTCTTCATCTTTTTTAATCTTGTTTATTACTAAAATATTTAATGAATTGCGCTCTCTCGTAAAGATCCGGGTTTTCGATAGAGGAATAGGACAAACGGCCTTGGAAATCGGCAATAGAAGCAAAACCATGCGACCCCATCCATCCCGCGATGAAACGGTTCATCTCACCGATAACCTCCACGCCTCGCTCGTAAAGAACCGAACACAACTGCACCGTCGTGGCCCCGGCCAATAACAGTTTCACAATAGCAGCCCCGTCATGTACTCCCGTTGAGGCTGAGATATCCAAGTTTTTATCCTTTCCGGCCAAGATTCCCGTCCAACGAAGCGTGGGACGCATTTCTGCCGGCGTACTGAACACTGAAGCCGCCCCTATCGTGAGGCTCTCGATATCGATATCCGGTTCATAGAAACGATTAAACAATGTTGTGGCATCCGCCCCATAGGCTTTCAACTTATCCACGAAAGCAGGTAAATTTGTAAAGAAGTGACTGATTTTTACCATAATCGGTATTTTCACCTGCTCCTTGATCGACTTCACGATCTCGAAATATATATTCTCCACGTCACTGCTCGATTGAAAAGCGTTGACCGGCAATATAAAGACATTCAATTCCAAGGCATCCGCTCCGGCTTCCTCCAATTCTTTGGCAAACGTAACCCACTCCCCGCCGCTGAAACAATTCACGCTGGCGATAACAGGAATTCTCAACCGCCGTTTTGCTTCCTGCACCAACCCCACGTACTTCTGGATCGTGTTGGAACGGATATAGGCCTTAATGTAATCTTCCGCTTCCGGGTACCCGCCACCTACACCATACCCTTCCTTGAACAAATGCGTCGTTTCCTCGTTAATCTGTTCCTCGAAAATAGACTTCAAGATCACGGCACCCACCCCTGCTTCTTCCATTTTCACCATCTTCTCCACGTCAGCGGTCAAACCGCAACTGCCGGCAATAATCGGGCTGTCAAGTTGCAAGCCCATAAACGTAGTCTTCAAGTTCGCCATAATTGCTTATTTTACATGAATAAATTCTTTCTCATTCTCACACGTTATATTGTCTCGCCCCAAAAATGGCACTCCCCACACGCACCATCGTGCTGCCTTCCTGCACGGCGATAGGATAATCTCCTGACATTCCCATTGACAACTCTTTAAAATCCGCGTTACCAGGGAAATACTCTCGCTTCAACGTATCAAAAATCTCCTTCAAATGCCGGAACTCCGCCCGTATTTGTTCTTCGTTATCAGTATTCGTGGCCATCCCCATCACCCCCGCGATACGCACGTTCTGCATCCCGCGATAAGCCTCACTCTCCAGGATCTCCCTTGCCTCCTCCAGCGTCAACCCGAACTTCGTTTCCTCCTGAGCGATATGAAATTGCAACAGACACGGGATAACCCGTCCCACCTTGTTAGCCTCCTTATTAATCGTTTCCAACAATTTCAGACTCTCTACCCCATGGATCAAAGCGACAAACGGGGCAATGTACTTCACCTTGTTCGTCTGCAAATGCCCAATCATATGCCAATTTATATCTTTCGGGAGTTGTTCATACTTATCCACCATCTCCTGCACCTTATTTTCCCCGAACACCCGTTGCCCGGCTGCGTATGCCTCCTCAATCATTTCCACCGGTTTGGTCTTCGAAACCGCAATCAATGTCACCCCGGAGGGTAACTCTCCGGCAATATGTTTCAAATTATCAGTAACGCTACTCATTATTCACTATTATTAATCTCATGACACGACGCCATGAACATACAAATATACGCTAAAATTCATCAAACAGCACGCGTGCGGAGATAAATATTTTACACACCATCTCATTCCCGACTCGGGTTTTCCTAAAATTATAGTACTTTTGAGGACACAAATCAAACACGCATGCAACGATATTTCATAGAACTGGCATACAACGGAAGTAAATACAACGGGTGGCAGATACAACCCAATGCTCCTTCCGTGCAGGAAACCCTCAACAAGGCGCTATCTCTCATTCTGAAACAGGAAATCAACGTCACCGGGGCCGGACGAACCGACACGGGAGTCCATGCCTCATTTTTCATCGCGCACTTTGAGACCGATACCCCCATTGCCGACCCGTCCAAGCTATGCTACAAGCTCAACAGTTTACTGGACAACAGCATTGCCATCCGGGAAATTTATCCCGTACAACCGGGAGCACATGCCCGTTTCACGGCCCTCTCCCGCACCTACAAATACTATATTGACAAGACCAAAGACCCCTTCACCCACGAGTTTGCTTTTCGGACCCACCCGCTACCGGACATCCAGCTCATGAACGAGGCCTGCAACATTCTACTGGAATACGAAGATTTCACCAGTTTCTCCAAGCTACACACGGACAGCAAGACCAACATATGCCACCTCATGTTTGCCCGCTGGGAAGAACAAGGCAACCAACTCGTGTTTACCATCAAGGCCGACCGATTCCTGCGCAACATGGTCCGGGCCATCGTCGGCACCCTTCTTGAAGTCGGGAAAGGAACCCTCACCCTAGACGGCTTCCGGCAAGTCATCGAAAGCAAGGACCGTTGCCGGGCAGGCTCATCCGTTCCCGGGAAAGCCCTATTCCTATGCGATATCGAGTACCCCGATTGTCGAATCTAAACACGTCCCTGTCATGAAAAACATCATCATCATCCTGCTAACCCTCCTGACGTTAAACACCTCCGCCATCACCCTCTCGCGGGAAGCCACCATCAGCATCCTTACCTGCTCTCCCGGTGACGAGATGTATTCTCTATTCGGCCACACGGGTATCCGTGTCACCGACCCCACGCAAGGCCTGGATATAGTCTTCAACTACGGGACATTCGACTTCAGTACCGAGGGATTCTATTTCAAATTCGCCCGGGGACTGCTTCCCTACCAGCTGACCTACTCCCGCTTTCCCCGCTTCCTTTCCTCCTACATCGCAGAAGAAAGAAGCGTCTACTCCCAAACTCTCCAACTGGATTCCCTCCAGAAACAGCGGCTCATGGACTTACTCCAGGAGAACTATCTACCCGAGAACCGTTCCTATCTCTACAACTTTCTGTTCGACAATTGCTCCACCCGAGTACGCGACATCATCGAAAAAGCCCTGCAAGGCGATGTAACCTGGACAACCCCGGAAGAAAAGAAAAGCTTCTGGAACCTCCTCGACGAATACATGAAACCCTCCCCCTGGATTCAGTGGGGCATACACACCATACTCGGATCCCCGGCAAACGCGGAAGCCGATACCCGGGAGCAAATGTTCCTGCCGGACTACTTCATGTACGCCCTCGAAACAGCCCGTCACCAGGAACACCTGCTGGCATCTCCCGTGGAAACCCTTTACCAGGCTCCCACCCGCGCCACCAACAATCCCTGGTACCTCTCCCCAGTCTTCATATTCCTGGCCGGGGCCTTACTGCTCGGGAGTCTCATCCACTACTCCAAAAGCCGGACACTCCTACGGCTCATCGCCACCCTATCCTTTATCGCCACCGGAATCATCGGCTGTCTGCTCATATTCCTGGGATTTTTCACGGAACACCCGACGACCTTCCCCAATTTCAACCTCATTTGGGCCAATCCGCTCAACCTGATTGCAGCATTCTTCCTCGGCAAACCACTCCCGTGGCTCATCAACAAATACCTGTTTCTCTACCTCTACATCTTGGTTATCGGATTCATTCTGTGGTTTTTATTCACCCCGGCTGTCATGTACTCCTCCATGGTTATCATTGTCTGGATGGCCTACCTCAGCTACAAACTCAGGAAATAACGCAAAATTTCGTCCCATAAGTTTGCAGAATTAAATAAAACGTATACCTTTGCAACCGCAAACGAGAAAGGTGCCATAGCTCAGTTGGTAGAGCAAAGGACTGAAAATCCTTGTGTCCCTGGTTCGATTCCTGGTGGCACCACGAAGAATCACAGCAAAAAGATGAAAACCTCTGAATTTCAACGAATTCAGAGGTTTTCTTTTTGTTTCAACTGTGCAAAACATGCAGATTTAGGAATTTCAATCGTGCCAAATTCGTGGCTTTTTTTTGAGCCACTGAAAAAAGCCACGATTTGATATGTAAAGCACAGATATTCACTTATTTGCATAGCGTGCGTTTCATCAAACATTAGCACTTTTGTACCACAAAAAAATGTATGTAAGATGAAGCATGAAACAATGAAAATCCTCTTCGTTATCAAGAAGAGCAGCTTGCTGAAGAACGGCGAAGCACCTATCGTAGTCCGTGTTACTATCAACGGAGTGTCTGACGAGGTACGCATACAGCGTAGCGTATTGCCTCGTTTGTGGAACCAAGCCCGTGGCTGCTGTAAAGGCAGAGACAGGGTTTCAATCGAACTGAACGATTACATCGAATCTCTCAAAACCAAGATTCACAACCTTCACAAAGAGTTGTTACTTGAAGATGCACTTATCACTCCTTCACATCTATTGAAACGCTTATTTAATAAAGGTGATAAGCGAACCTTCCTCAATACAATGGAAAAGGAAATTAAAGCAATGGAAGCACTTATCGGTATCGAGTATGAGAAGATAACCATCAACCGATATTGGAATTGCTACCGTTGCTTGAAGGCTTGTGTTCAATCTTTCTATGAAAAGGAGGATATTGTCTTTCCAGAACTTTCCCGTGACTTTATTATCTATGTCGAGCGACACATGCGTCTTGAAAAGCGTCTTTGCCAAAATACATTGGTGAGATATATGAAGTGTTTCAAGAAATTCGTCAATATGGGACTTAATATGGGTTGGATGAGAATCAATCCATTCGCCGGCATACAATATCGCCAGCAGGAAAATGATCCTACATTCCTGACTCTTGAAGAGGTCAAGACAATAGCAGGCATGGAATTTCCTGTAGCCCGACTAAACATTGTTAGGGATATGTTCTTGTTCAGTTGTTTCACAGGTCTTGCATTTATAGATGCAAAGGAGTTGAAACGCACTGAAATCATTAAGGACAACAATGGCAAGATGTGGATTAGAAAAGGTCGTCACAAGATGAAAAAGGAGAAGGCAAGATGTATCAGCAATGTACCTCTTATCAATCCTGCCATAGAAATACTTGAGAAATATGAGGATCATCCAACCTGTATTGAAAAGGATGTCTGTTTACCTTTGTTCTGCAATCAGACGATGAACTCATACCTGAAACAAATTGCTACGCTTTGCAATATTGACAAGAATCTGACCACACATGTGGCCCGTCATACGTTTGCCACGACCATAACTTTGGCTAACAAAGTTTCGTTGGAGAATGTTGCAAAGATGATGGGGCACGCATCTACCCGTATGACTCAACACTATGCAAGAGTATTGGATCAAACCATCATGAGTGATATGGAAAAGGTTCAGATATTATTCTAATAAATAGATTCGTAGCCGAGTTCACCAAACCACAGGCAAAGGTAACTCGTGTTCTTTTCGTCCAAGCAAGGTCAAGCCCTGCGGGTGTCGTGGAAAAATCATCCTCGCCCCGTGGGGCTTGCGGTATTTTCCCACACAACCTTGCCCGACGAGAACACGACCTTTTAGAGCCTGTAGTTTGGGAACTCCGGCCCCGAATAGCCGGACTAACAAGAAATATATAATGTTATGTCAAAAGCAGTATTAAACAACAGTCAAGCAACAGGTCATACCGACCTGCTATCAGGTATCTTGAAGGTACAAGTGAGAAATGAGGAGAAGATTACGGAGCAAGACCGTATCTATTGTCAGAATCAGCAGGACGAGCTTTACAAGACGCTCGACCAGATTGCCTGGTGGTACAACATCTTCAAGAGAGAAGCCGAGAAGTATGAGGGTAAAATCAAACTCAAGCACGAGCCGAACGGTAAGATTACCACAAGCAGCTATGACCTCCACTATCGGTACAATAACGATGAGAAGGATTATACCCATCACGAGTTTACTCCTTTCAAGAACATCAATGAGTTGGTGGATAGCCGTCATAATGCTATCAGGAACTTCATCAGCCGCATCATCGGCTATTTCAACAACACCTACAGCGTCTCTGTTGAAGCTCCAAAGATTGATGAGAAGACTCTTCCGATAGACTTCCGACCTGTATATAACACCTATGTAGATGTGGTTATCGAACATCTCGGCGGCAAGAGTTTCCGAGATACTGCCGAGGAAGAACTTATCAAGCGATTCCTTGAAACAGTCAGACCATCTAATTGGAGCAAGGTGAAGCCAGAACTTAAGAAGGACAAAATCATCTTCCCCGATATTGTCACTTGGGACTCTTTCCATTACGAGTGTTATAAGGATTATAGGTTCTCATATGAAACAGACCGTAAGGTTAGCCGCTTCTGCGAAGGTATTGCCTTTGGTGCAGACGATGTACTTTGCGGAAGTATCGAGATGATTATCGGTCTTGATACACGCAATGTAGATATATCCAGATGGTACGACCTGACAACGACCAATGCTGTAAGTCTTAAATTTTATGGAAACACCCGTATCGATGTCAAGTTCAAGGACAGTGCTGCAGCAGAGAGTTGTTTCAAGCGACTGCGACTAAATGAAATCAAACTAAGAGACGAGAACTGATGACCACACGATATGTATGACACTCCGTAGGTACTGCCTGCGGGGTGTCTTTCGTTTTTATCCACTTCAA
>CALUMT010000039.1 GCA_944321845.1 uncultured Butyricimonas sp. | reverse complement strand
ATAGCATGTACTGTTTTCTTAGAAAAACTTATAAATCGCGGGAACTTTGCGGTATCAAATTACAACGAGTATTGAATGTATAATTTGATAATCAGAAAGATATAGAATGTTATTCGGTTCAAGCGTGGAACTGCTATGCCACGCTTTAGTTTGAAGGTCCTGAGAAAACCCGACATATGTACGGAAATAGCGATCCCACGCTATAACGCATGAGAATCATCATGTCATCTTTATATGTCGTTTTATGAATTTCTCAGGTTCTCAAACTCAAAGATGCACATAACGCTTCTTCAATTCTGTCTATAATTAACAAGGATGACCTCTGTCAATCCTTTGACAAAGGTAGAAAAATAAATTTATTCATCCTATTTCCAGGCTTAATATTGAAACCAGTATCAACCTTTTATAATTGATAAATGAGGTAGGCCGTGTATATCACGTAAGCGGCAACCATCAGGGCGCCTTCCATGCGGGTAATTGTCCGAACACGGTGGTATTTGCCGGCAATGAACATCAACACGGAAGCACCCAAAAGATATAGCAAATCGAAATTTGTTATGTTACCCAAAGGTAACGGAGAGATTGTCGCGCTCGTCCCCAAGACGAAAAACACGTTAAAGAGATTGGAACCGATGACATTACCCACGGCTATCTCGGGATTTTTCTTCAAGGCGGCAACAACTGATGTAGCCAATTCCGGTAAAGAGGTTCCCATCGCCACGAGGGTCAAACCGATAATAGATTCACTGACTCCCAGAGAACGGGCAATATCACTGGCGCCACCGACAAAAAGCTTTCCTCCGAAAATCAAGGCCAATAATCCCCCGATAATATACAATACACAACGCCCGAGAGAAAGGGATTTTATCTCTGTCTGCTCATCGGCAGAATGGCTATGAGCGATGGCAAATGTATAGGCGATAAATATAGCAAAAAAACAGAGCATTAGCAATCCATCGGCACGGCCAAGTACATTCTGTCCGCCTTCACCCAAGAAACAGTCATTGGCGCAAATCAACACCACTAGAGAGGACAATATGGCTAACGGGATTTCCTTCGTGATGGTACTTCTCGTGACCGTTATTGGCACGACTAGGGCCGTGACACCCACGATCATCAGAATATTGAAAATATTACTCCCCACGACATTACCGATGGACAATTCGGCACTTCCCTGCATGGCAGATAACACACTCACGGTCAACTCCGGAGCGGAGGTTCCGAATGCCACGATAGTCAAACCGATCACCAGCGGGGAAATATTGAACCTCTTGGCAAAGGCAGAAGCCCCGTCCGTCAAGAAATTCGCCCCGAAAAGGATTAATACCAATCCAATCAACAGATACAATACACTTAACAACATATTCATTTCGCTTTTCCGCGAAAGTAGAACATATTTCCCAACAGGAATTGACAAAAAAGAAAAATTAGCCTTAAATGCCCTTATTCCCCTTTCGCTCCAGGCACCCAGAAAAACACGATGCAAGTTCCTATTGTACCCAATGCCAGCAACAAGAGTCTCCAAGGGCTATAGTCAAATATCAGAAAAGCGGATAGCCCGATCATGACCCACATGCAGAGAACGGCATAGAGTTTCGTTCTCCACCTCATACCCCGCTGTTCCTCGTATCGCTTGAGGTAGGGGCCAAAACAGACGGAACGATGTAAGGCATCATGCAAACGGCGGGAACTGCGGTAGAACAACCAGGAACTCAAGAGGAGAAAAGGGGTGGTCGGCAAACCCGGTACAAAAATTCCGATAACGCCCAACACCACGGAAAGACTCCCGCAAATGATGTATAACGCTTTTTTCATACTTCCGCCCGATCTCCCGTGAATGCCATCAATACCGCCTCGTGATACTGGGACATCTTCGTACTCTTGTGTATTTTCTTCAAGGCTTTACGGTCGGTCCAAGGCATAAATTCCTCCCAGAATGTCTTCATTTTCATCAGCAGATGGGCATCCCCTTGCAAGCGTTCAGCATAAGCGGCCAATAAAGCATCATGGAAAGTCCGGAAACGGGTCAGGCGTTCCCCGGCAGTCAATGATTTTCCACCCAGATATTCTTCCGCCAACGCAGGATTAGCCAATAATCCCCGCCCGATCATCACGCCCCGAAGAGAGGGGAATCGTTCCATGATGGTTTGTATATCCTGAGTTGTCTTCAAATCCCCGTTATAATACAACGGGAGATGGCAACCTTCCAGGAATCGCTCGAATGCGTCCAAATTAACTTCCCCCTTGTATTCCTGAACACCTACCCGGGCATGCACGAAAACGGCAGACAACGGGGCCTCATTCAACACGGGCGACAAGGCCAGGCATTCATCCGGTCGTTCCATGCCCAGGCGCATTTTCAGCGAACAGGTTATATCTTTGAATTCCCCGAGAATATCCAACAGGGCTTTTACTTTTTCCGGGAAAGGCAACAAGCCGGCACCTTTCCCCTTGCGGGCAATCATCGGAAAAGGACATCCCAGGTTGATATCCGCCTGCTGGAAACCTTTTTCCCTCAGCATGGTCAACGCCAATCGCAGTTCCCCCGGTTCTCCCCCCAAAACCTGCGGTATAAATCTTTCCACGGTATTCACGGATGGATCACAATCCCTCAGGTCTCTCGGACGAAATTCATGCCCTTTCTCCAACCGTATAAAAGGGGTATAATAGGCATCTATTCCCTTAAACATTGAATGGTGTAGATTACGATAAATACTGTCCGTGTAACCTTGTACCGGGGCAAAATGAATTTCTTTCCGTGATTCCATAGTTTCCAAATATAAATGTCGAGACAAAGATAAACGTTTTAATCATTGCAAAAGATTAAAATTCCAATAGTCCTGTTCCTGGAAAGAAAAAAACTTGTGGTCGACAGGCTGCTAATACCTATCGACCACAAGTTTAAATTAAGCAACGACTCAAGATCGTTCTATCTTATTTACTGGATAAAACTCTCCAAACACCGGCAGAACAAGCCGCACCAAGCAGAGGAGCAACAATGAACAACCATAACTGAGATAAGGCTACCCCTCCATCAAAGATGGCAGGTGCAATACTTCTTGCCGGATTAACCGAGGTTCCCGTGATCGGGATACAAACGATGTGAATCAATATCAGTGTAAGACCTATCGCCAAACCGGCCAACGATCCGGCACCATGTTTCTCGTCTGTTGCACCCAGCACTACCAATACAAAAATAAAGGTGAAAACAGTTTCAGCCACGAAAGCCTGTAGCATCTCTCCCTCGCCGAAACTATTCGAGCCAGTCATCGTCGGACCATCATGTGCCCCCGTTGACACGAGGATATAAAGAATTGCAGAACCGATGAATGCCCCGATAATCTGGAAAATAATGTAATTAACAGCTTCTTTGCCCGACATTCTGCCAGACAAGGCAACGCCCAGGGTGATAGCGGGATTAATATGGCACCCGGAAATACCACCAATAGTATATGCCATGGCAATAACGGCCAAACCGAAAGCCATAGCGACACCCAATGTCCCGACACCAGCACCAACGACATCGGCCATACTACCAGCGAAGACCGCACTACCGCATCCCATAAGTACCAGAACCATTGTTCCGATCATTTCTGCCAAATACTTTTTCATGATCTCTAAATTTAAAATGTTTTTAATATGAAATGTTTGCACAAGATACATGTTTTTCTCTACAAAAACAATATCAAACAAGCATTCCCTTGACAATATTCCATTTGATGAAAAGCGGAAACGGTCAAACTATTTCCGCTTTTTTTGATTATTTCGTTTTGCCGCATCCAATGGTGAACGCCGCTTGTGTGAAGAAGACTTCTTTTTCCCTTTCCGCCGGAACAATCGGCGTAATAACAAAAACACAATAATTGCCGCTAGAGCCAACAAAAGCTGTTCTTTTACAGAAGGCGTATAGCGTTGTCTCGCGGTAGTCCCGGAGGCGGTTTCCTTTACGCCGCGCGAAGCCGCTTGACGGCTAACATGTGATAGCGTATCCGCTTCCAATAATATTTCCAAACTGTCCGGTAATCCTGGGAAAAAATCAATTCCCGTCAATCGCTCCACCTCATCAACGGGGACCGCAAACTCAACCAATGATTTATGACTTTCCCGATTAGGAATGATATAAGCAATCATTTGTTGGCGCTCCGGGGCATAAAACAATTTATAAAAATACCCCGGTACAGTCACGGCGTTCTTCCCTATACGTCCCCGTATTTCCTTAAATACTGGACCGGTAACCACGTAAAGATGCTCACGTTTAGCCCGCTCTCTCACGTGTTTTTCCAAACGACTCCATATTCCCGCATTACAAGCATGCGTCTGCGGGGACATGTTCGAAAGATAAAAAGTCTCGCTCATCGCTTTCTCGCTAAATGTCATATCGGCGGCCGGACAAAGATGCCCCCGATCATAACCGCTTTTACGATAATCAGAGAGCGTGGCACACCATTCCCCGAGAGCAGGATCAACCCGAAAATTATCTTTTCGGGCAGCTTGCTTTACCATGCGTTTAGGGAAAAGCTCATAATACACCCAATTCGCTTGGCGGTGTTCTTTGTTAAAGTCCAAACAATAATAGGTATGACGCACAAAAATCCCCTTCCGGACTGGCAATAACTCCTCGCCGAAGCAACCAATCCCGAAGAATAATAAAAACAGGAGGCACAACAGCAGCCCCCTGTTCCATACAATACAACATCTATCTTTCATTGTTTCACAGCTTCCTGTAAAGTAGTATCCATTTGCCCAAGTATTGGATAAAATCCTTCATCATCCAACAGATGACGGGCAATATAAGCCTCGATTCGGTTACGCATAATATCCCGGGATTCTCTTATCCCCCACTCGTTACGCTTTAATCCTCTCCGGGCCGCATAATTGGCCATTTCATTGACCAAATCAAACTTCTTCAAATATTCCTGCAAGGCCTTGTAATCTTTTATTCCCTGCATCTCACCACGATGACGGTCCATAAAGTCAAAAGTATAATCGTACAAATAGGCTGTACGGGAAACTTCCGCCAGGTAACGGGAACTACCTACCGTATCAGCAGGAACAAATACATCCGGCATAATACCTCCTCCACCATAAACCGTACGTCCACCGACCGTGGTATATTTCAAATTTTCATCAAAAACGATACTGTCCTTTTGGGAGAATTCTCCATGCAATAAACGATTATAAATATCGTTGTAGTAATCCACTTTTCCCTTATCATAAGGTTTCTGAATGGAACGTCCGGAAGGCGTGTAATAACGGGCTACGGTCAATCGAATGGCGGAACCGTCAGCCAACATTCGTTGATCCTGAACCAATCCCTTACCAAAAGAACGCCGCCCGACAATCAATCCACGATCATTATCCTGAATAGCCCCAGCAAAAATCTCACTGGCAGAAGCACTGAATTCATTAATCAAAACATGAACCGGTAAATCCTTAAATCTTCCCTTACCATTTGAAACATAATCCTTCCGACGTACAGCCTGTCCTTGCGTGTAAAGAATCAAACTATTCTCATCCAAAAACTCATTAATCATCTGAATGGCTATCTGCAGGACTCCCCCTTCATTATCCCGAAGGTCAATCAACAATTTTTTCATACCAGCCTGCTCCAACTTTACCAAAGCCTGCATAAACTCTAGATAGGTTTGCATACCGAAAGTACCCACTTTCACGTACCCCGTCGTATCGTTTACCATGTAAGCAACATCAACGCTCTTGACCGGGATGCTACCTCTTTCGACCTTGATCTGCAATAATCCCGGTGTACCTCTCCTCTTCACGGTCAAATCTACCTGGGTCCCGATTTCTCCCCTCATCATTCCCATGATTTTATCCAAATCCATATCTTTACCCGCAATGAGCGAATCATTTACACGCAGAATCCGGTCACCATCCTTTATCCCGGCTCTTTCCGATGGACCACCAGGAACGACCTTAACCACGGTCACCGTATCTAGATACTTGTAAAATTGGACTCCGATACCCCCGAAATTTCCCACGATTCCTTCATTGGCCCGTTGCATATCTTTTGCCGGAATATAAACCGTATGCGGGTCCAAAGATTGTAGCAACAAAGGGATGGCCGTTTCTTCCAACTCCCGTACATCAACCGTATCCACGTAGGAATTTTGAATCATATTCAATATCACATCCACCTTGCTACCAGAAACAGGCATATACATATTCCCTCCCATAGACGTACTGGTCCGATGTGGCAACAAACGATCAACGAACATACCCAAAACAATAGCCAAAGCAAGCACTATCGGGGTCAATAAAACTCTCAAGTTCCTTTTATCCATTTTCTTTTATTTTTATTCATTCGTATTCGGTAACTCTATCCACTCCACATTGATACCAGCCTGACGTAATAAATCCACACCATCGGTACAACGATAATTTTCGGAATAAACGACACGTTTTATACCAGCTTGTATTATAAGTTTGGCGCATTCAATACAAGGAGAAGTGGTAACATAAAGAGTAGAATCCTGGCTGCTATTATTCGATTTTGCCACTTTCGTGATGGCATTAGCCTCTGCATGCAATACATAAGGTTTCGTGCGATTATTTTCATCCTCGCAAATATTCTCAAAACCGGAAGGCGTACCGTTATATCCATCTGATATAATAGCCTGCTCCTTTACCAACAAAGCACCTACCCTGCGGCGTTCACAATAAGAATTCTCAGCCCAGACACGAGCCATTCGTAAATAACGCTCATCTAGCAACCGTTGCTTTGACTTTTCCATAAAGATTCATTTTTTCCGTCCACCCAAACCCTCGATAACCTCGTAAAGAAAACGCTTACGCTCTGTCGGAACATCTATAGTATCCAAAATCTCTCGACTCTTCTTTAAATATTTATCGATTGCAGCCTCTGCAACCTCATCTATTTTCAGTTCATTATAGATACGCGTAACAGCCTTGATTTTTTCCTCGTGATTGAAATCTTTCTTCAATATCCAATTCCACAACTCTTCACGCTGTTCCGGGGAAGCCAACTCAAGAGCTTTAATAAGCATATAAGTTTTCTTGTTGGACACGATATCTCCTCCGATATTCTTTCCAAACACTTTCACATCACCATACACATCAAGATAATCATCTTGCAGTTGGAATGCCAACCCCAGATACCCACCAAAGTCATATAATGCATTATATTCATGTTCAGGAGCTCCCGCGATCAATGCTCCATGGCGCAGACTGCCAGCAATGAGTACTGAAGTTTTAAGATATATCATGTGGATATACTCGTCTTCAGTAACATTTTGACGGGTCTCAAACTCCATATCATATTGCTGCCCCTTGCAGACATCCATCGCCACCTGATTAAAACCATCAATAGCCCTTCGGAGATATTCATCTTCCACGTGTTCTATATATTTATAAGCCGTCACAGCTGCCGCATCACCGCTTAGAATGGCAACATTACTATTCCACTTTTTATGGACGGTCAAACGTCCCCGCCGCAACTCGGCATCATCCATCACATCATCATGCAAAAGGGTATAATTGTGAAATATCTCTATTCCGATTGCGGATTTCAATACCCGTTCTATGTCTTCTCTATAAAGATTATAAGCCATAAGAGTCAAGATCGGCCGCAATCTTTTTCCACCATCTTCCAGTATATATTTTATCGGTTCAAATAAGGAATAAGGTTCTTCGACGTATTCCTGTTTCGCCATTTCAGACTTTACGATGTCTCGAAGTTGTTCTATCGTGTACATAATAATTCGTTTTAATCCCGCTAAAATAATAAAAAAACAAGAAAGGAGTATCCTTAAATAAAAAAAGCAGGGTTTAATCCCCGCCTAGTACCCCCGGGCAGAATCGAACTGCCATTTAAAGTTTAGGAAACTTCCGTTCTATCCGTTGAACTACAAGGGCCTTTATTGAGAAAGCAAAATTAATCAAAAAAACACATATTCCAAACATGCCCCCAGGAATTCACTCGAAAAAGAAAGAGGCTACTCTCAGTCGAGTAACCTCTCTCCAGGAATTATAGAATTTCATTATTTCTGCTCCAAGGCTTTCTTCACTTGCAATAATATGCCTTGATAATGGGCCTTATCTGCTGCATTAGCTCCAGCCAAACGGCTTTGTACCAATTTTTGTATCTTATCCAACATGGCAATATTATATCCTAGGGTCTCGTCAATCAAATCAACCTCCACTTCCCTTTGCCATCCGTAAGGATCAGAAGAAGCAGATATCCGATTAGCTATCAACTGGCTGGCAATAATACCTACCCCATGTTTTGCTTCAAATTGCTTTAACGGCTCTCGGAAATTACGTATAACTCCCGTGTAATCCATTCCTCCTTCAATTATATCATCGATAGACAATGATACAATAGGTTCAACATCACTAACCAATCCCTTAGGATTCATCGTCTTGTTTATCTCATCCAATGCTGCTGAAACGGCCATTTTCTGCATCAACTTATCTCCATCCGTCAACTTCTTCCCTTGAATCGTCGATTCCCAAATACCATTATACAAATCATCATAATAATCCTTTACCGTGTACGGATTCGTTGATAAATGGGCACTCAGTGTCACATTCGGGGCAAGAGACAACAACATTCTAGTCATCGCACGCTGTAACGACAAGGAGTATTTCGGCGCAAAGATATTCTTATCCAAAGACTCTTCGTTCAACCAACGGCAATCACGAAGTTGTTTGATTGTCCACTTCATGGAAGCTCTCTGCACCTCTCGGGACACCGATTCATAACGTTTTTCTGGCATTCCCTCCTTTACCGGGTTCAAATAAACACCTCCGACCTGACACAATACGTTAGAAACATAGCGGAAATATTGGTTCAATATCTGCGAATACAATTCTTGACGATATTCATAATACTTATCATCCTTAATCCACTCGTTCACGTGGGGCAGTATGTATTTCAAATTACTGATTCCATAATTACTTGCCTTTATAGGATCATCACCCAAATCTTCCGTCAAGGCAGTCGGATCATACATGCTCATGAACTGCTGACGACCGTAACGGTAAAGCGGATCTCCGGCCTTTTCGTCAATCCATTTCTCGATAATTTCACTCTCCTCTTCAACAGACTTATTCCCGGCTATCGGTGAATACAACCACTTTATAGCGTAATAATCATACACTCCTAAATCCGGTGGTGTCAATTTCAAGCCTTTGTCTCCCGGTTGTGCTACGTAATTAAAGCGGGCATAATCCATAATAGAAGGAGTCGTCCCGTATTGATGGGTAAAAGTTGCACTACGCAAGGAATCCACAGGATATGCATTGGAAGAAGACATGTTATGCATCAATCCCAAGGTATGTCCGACCTCATGGGCAGCAACATAAACCAATGCCTCGTGCAATACGTCTTGAGGCAACTCCTTGGCACGTACAGACTCGTCCACCTGAGCCGTTTGAACAAAACGCCATTGGGTAACCAATTTCACAATATCGTTATAAACAATAACGGAAGCATTGATGATTTCCCCCGTTGATGGATCTACCCAACTCGGTCCCATTGCGTTGGCAATTCCAGCCGGGCAATAACGGATACAGGAATACTTCAGGTTATCCGGATCAAAAGTCGGATCATCCGTCGGGAAATCTTTCACCTGAACAGCATTCTTAAACCCGATTTTCTCATAAGCCTTGTTCCAATCGAGAACTCCCTGCCGAATAGCCGGTTTCCAGTTTTCCGGGAATGTCGGATCCAAATAAAAAACAATAGGCTTAACCGGTTCAACCAATTCTCCACGTTCCCATGCTTGCCAATCCTTTGGCTCTAAACGCCATCGGTTTGCATAAGCATAATACCGAGAGCCTTCACTCGGAGAAATATTTTGTTTTCCTGTCGGGAACACACCAATACGGGGATCCAAAATTCTCGGTTTCATCTTTTCTTCCGGCAACAACACGATACTCTTCACTGTATTTACAGCCACGCTCCCCAAATCCACCTTAAAAAAGAAGACTTGAACAGAACAATCATATACCTCTCTTGATTCAATGGAAATATTATCCTCAAAAGCCTTTATCTTACCCAAGGATTCCACACCTTCGTTAGGTGTACCATTTATCGGATATCCCATGAAACTACCCCCAATCGGGTTCAGGCTATTGTCATTAATTATCTTCGTGGCTTCAAAGAGTACTGCTGTACTATCCGGATTATAAGCCTCCATTTTCAATTTCAACCGTGGAATATCCATAAAATTCAGTTTTGCAGCCTCTTGCATTTCTTTCGTGGCATCCACAGAAGTATACGTTCCACAATCCTTCATGTAGATCGTACTATCTTCCAACACAAATTTCACATGCATCGGTTCTGTTGGCTTATAACCAACATTCACAACAGCAGGATTACTTGTAGCCGAAGGAGTTGCTGCGATCAACACTTCTCTTCCCATATATTTTAACGGGTACTCAAAATAAATTTTATCCCCTGATCGGTGAATGGTAATAAAATCACCCCTAAATATATCATGTTGTTTCCCTTCAAACAGCTCCTCATACTTCGTCATCTTTTTCTTGGAAGCCATTTGCTCAGTTTGAGCCTTTTTCTTTTTTTTCTTCTTACCCCATGCGTAGGCACCATCCGTCATACATGGTATCAGAAAAAGAGATACCAATAAAAATACTAATCCTTTTTTCATACAAATAAAATGTTAATTTATAACCATACATTCTTTAACGTGGGTAAAATTATCAAAACACAATTAATCTCTTGTATTTCTATGTGTTATTTTTTCTTAAAACTTAACCCATATTTTTAGCTACACTGAATTCCTTATCCGCAAAAAGCTCTGCCAATCCGGAAATCTGTTTCAAACGCAATAATTCATCCTTGTCCATCCCGATATTTCGCATAATCCAACTATCAGACATCCCGGACTTTGTTAATTCTGAAACAATATTACTCATCAGTTCCACACTATGCACCCCTCGGGCTCTGTTATGCCTGATCGTGGAGGCCATTCGGTTAGAAAGATCTTTCTCTATAACAACTACAGGCAATAATCCTTTTTCTCTCTCGTAAATCCGTTGCGAGTTTTTCATCACGCAATAACGATGATAACCGTCGACCAATTCATAACAATCCTCGTCGGCTATATAATAACATACACAAGGCATCGTGTAACCATCTTCCCAGATCGATATTTCCAATAGTTTCATCTCCGGTGGAGCAACTACATTGGGATTATAACTATTAGCACGTACCTTTTCCACGGGTACGGCTATAACGTTATATACCGGACTTTTATATTCTTCCATGATTAAAATAATGATTGATAGGTTTTCATAATATACGCACGTCTTTCCTTTTCCCGTTTCGTCAAAGTGAATCCCATGTATTTACAAGCGTAATCATTTTTCAATATACAGATACACACTCTCTTATACGTTGGCAAATCTTTGAATTCCTGTATGGGAAAATCATCCAGATACTCCATTCGCACGGGCAATTTATCCGTATGGTAATTCGTTGAATTCTCCACGGCAATCTCCACTCCAGCTTCCTGTAATTTCCGAATCACACTATCCGACAAACAGCCCCCACGTTCCCGCCAGAATTTAATGCTGACAGACAATTTGTTCAGGTAATGCTGGCGAGTCTCTTCCGGAAGGGTTTTCAATAAAAACTCCATATAATCCGCCCAGGTCATCCCCTCCGGTAATTTTATCTCCTGCCACCCCAAGGCAGATGTATCTCCATAAAGTCCGGCAAATCCGACCCCATTCACCCGATTGATCATCCGTCCCCAGGTATCGGGATCTATTACCCGATAAAGTTTCAAACTGGACAACGCTTGAGATAAAAAAGGACTTGCCACCCGTTGACGCTCCAACGGCACTCCTGCCTGATAGTACAGATCATACAACCGATTATAATCCCACGCGAATTTCCCGTTTGCGGTCCAAATATCCGTGGTCAGCCAATCATAAATCGGGTACGCGTTATACACGTGGTCAACAACTTTCCTTGTCCATGGTATACGTCGGTATTTATAAATATTTTTATCACTATGTATACTCCGCCAACGATTAAAACTTTCCTGCGTACGAATTCCTACCAGACAACAGGTCCGATGCGCATTCTTGCGCTGATGCAACCATTCCGCAAAACGGAACTGAAACTCGTAATCCCACATATCATCCTGGAAAAAAGGGAAATCCTCTTTTCGGTAACAATCCTTCGGCATCGGACGGACCCAAATATCCTTTTTATCCTCATCCCACGGACGCCAGTAATGCTGGTACATGGACGTGCAAGTCGTCACCTTAAAAGGAACACAGACCCGATAGACCTCAAGCAAATCCTTATTCTGCTTGAATACCCGTTCCACGTAATCCATCGTATGCTGGTATTGAACCTCGTAATCCATGTGAAAAACAATCAATTTCCGCTGCAAATTATGTTCCCGGATATAATCAAGACACAAGTTCAGCAGCACCCCGCTATCTTTCCCTCCCGAAAAAGACACGTAAACGTTATCGAATTCTTCAAAAATCCGTTTCAAACGTGCCTGGCAAACCTCATAAACGTTTTTCTTTTCCTGTAACATTCGATTTCTGCATTTTTCTGTAAAGAGTCCATTCTTTCGTGGTATTAAAACCATTTTTCTCAAATATTTCCACGTGACGGGTATGCACTACCGCCCGTAGGATATACTCTTTTCCAAATTCTTTATCTACCGCTCGGATCAGTTGCTGCAATAACTGCCCGTCATCCTTCTCCACGTAATAATTATTGATTACCACGTTATCAGTCCTTATTTCCACGGGCATAAATCCCCGGGCCAAACCATCATCGTCCACCCCGACAAACCAAACATAGGCCTCGGATGTTTTAAACGGATAACCATTATTCTGTTTCAATACATCCGGATTCATTACCAAAGGAGCCACCAACTCGTACAGCCGGCTTGCGGTTCCCGCTAAACGTTCTATTTTCATCATACCATCTATTCCATTATAAACCAATAGGCATACGAAAATAGAACATAAAAAATGAAATTACAATATATCACCCAAATAACGACCGACATATTTCCGTGATTTGCGAAACGAATTGCACTTTTATCCGGGACGGGGACTTTAAATATGATTTTTTATTGCCAAGAGGAATATATATCTGGTTGAATCCTAATTTCTCGGCTTCCGAAACCCGCTGTTCGATTCGGCTAACAGCCCGGATTTCACCGGACAAACCAACTTCCCCGGCAAAAACCACCCCCTCCGGCAAGGCCACATCTATATTAGAGGAAAGGACCGCCATGACAACCCCTAAATCCAACGCCGGATCATTTACCCGAATTCCCCCCGCTATATTTAAAAAGACATCTTTCGAACCAAGCCGGAATCCAACCCGCTTTTCCAACACGGCCAGCAGCATGTTCAAGCGCCGTGCATCAAACCCCGTTGCCGAACGCTGCGGAGTCCCATAAGCTGCCGTGCTGACCAACGCTTGCACCTCCAGCAATATCGGGCGCACTCCCTCAACTGTAGCGGCAACAGCTATTCCGCTCAAATCTTCACCATGATTGGACAACAATAACTCCGAAGGATTCGTCACCTGCCGCAATCCCGCCTGCAGCATCTCGTAAATACCGATCTCGGAAGTGGAACCGAAACGGTTCTTCATGGAACGCAATATCCGGTACATGTGCTGTTGATCACCCTCGAAATGGAGCACCGTATCCACCATGTGTTCCAGAATCTTCGGCCCGGCCAATTGTCCGTCTTTCGTGATATGCCCGATCAATATGGTTGTCACCGTGTTCTCTTTCGAGAAACGCAACAAGGTATTTGTACATTCCCGGATCTGGGAAAGACTGCCCGGTATGGCATCCACTCCTTCCGTCGCCAGCGTCTGAATCGAATCGATAATGAGCAACCGGGGTTGCATCACTCGGGCATGCTCCAGCACGTTCTCCAGGGAATTCCCGGACAAAAAGAAACATTCATCGTTTTCCAGACCTAACCGCTGCGCCCTCATCTTGATTTGGGAAACACTCTCCTCCCCAGACACGTAAAGCACTTTCCCGCAATGGTTCCGCAAAGCAAACTGCAACACAAGCGTCGACTTACCAATTCCCGGTTCTCCGCCCAACAGAATCATCGAGCCGGGAACCAATCCTCCCCCCAATACCCGGTTCAATTCCTCATCCCCCGTGTTCATCCGTTCATCCGCGTTTACCTTGACCTCGGAAAGTTTCAACGGACGGGAAGAGGTATTCCCGATCACGGGCGCATTCCTTTTGCCCCTGGACACATTTTCCACCTCTTCCACAAAACTGTTCCACTCCCCGCACTGGGGGCATTTCCCCACCCACTTACTTTCCTTCGCCCCACAATTTTGGCAAACATAAACGACTTTCGAACGCATAAACTCAAAACTTAAAAGAAATCCTCAAAATCCTCGATATCGTCCTGGTACTGTTGATTAGCGTCATCGCAATCTATATCCTTCTCCATTCCTGCCGGCCGGTCAAAGTCCCGCTGCGGCATATTGATGCTCTTGTCCGCGTAAACCTTCTTCATGAACAAGGCCCAGATAGGTAATGCCATACTTGCTCCCTGACCGTTTGCCAATGTCTGAAAATGAATGGAACGCTCCTCCGCTCCTACCCATACTCCTCCGCTCAAGTCAGGCGTAATCCCGATAAACCATCCGTCAGAGTGATTCTGTGTCGTCCCCGTTTTTCCCCCGATCGGGTTTTTGAAGCCATAACGGTAACGCAAACGGATACCCGTTCCCTCGTCCACCACGGCCTTCAACAAGGTCGCCATCAGGTAGGCCGCGTTACGGGAAATAATTTCACGCGACTCGGGGTAGAATGTGGCCAGCACATTACCGTACTTATCTTCGATTTTCGTCACCATCTGCGGCCGATTATAAACCCCGTTGTTCGCGAACACGGAGAAGGCAGCCACCATCTCTTTTACCGAGATTTCCGACGTTCCCAGGAATATGGCGGGCACCGGGTCAATATAACTCGTGATACCCATCTTATGTGCCATTTGGACAATTGCAGCCGGAGTGAATTGCTTAACAACCCACCCGGATATATTATTGACGGAATTCGCCAATCCCCATTTCAAGGTCACCATTTCCCCTTCCCGCTTATCCGTGGAGTTACGGGGTGTCCACGTGGTCCCGTCCGGCAACACGAATGTCTGCGGCACATTCAGCACCTTGTCACAAGGTCCCAATCCCTCCTGCATGGCCAGGGTATAAAGAATGGGCTTTATCGTGGAACCTACCTGTCGTTTTCCTACGCTTACCATATCGTACTGGAAATAATGATAATCCGGACCTCCCACGTAAGCCTTTATCTGACCGCTTCTCGGCTCCATCGCCATGAAACCGGCCCAAAAGAACGACTTGTAATAACGCAGCGAATCCATCGGCGACATCAAGGTGTCCCGCATTCCCTTCCACGTGAAGACCGTCATTTCCCGTTTTTCGTTAAACGCCGCCCGGATTTCCTTTTCCGTGCACCCGGCAGCCTTCATCATCCGGTAACGTTCCGTACGTTTCATCGCCTGCGTCATAATCCGATCCACCTCCTCTTTCGTCATGTCATTCGAGAACGGGGGACGTTCCTTACGCTTCTTTTCCGCGTCAAAAGCCGGTTGTACTACCCCTCCCAGGTGTTCCGCGACAGCCTCCTCCGCGTAACGCTGCATCCGGGAATCCAACGTCGTGAATATCTTCAGTCCATCCGTGTAGATATTGTAATTCGAGCCGTCTGACTTCACGTTTTTATTACACCACCCGTACAACGGATCGTTCTCCCAAGCCATGGAGTCTACCTCGTACTGTAACTTGTTCCAGCGATAAGCCCCATTGTCCCGCTCCGGCTTATGTGCCGTCATGTATTGGCGCAGGTACTCCCGGAAATACGTGGCGATACCTTCCTTGTGGTCCTCCTTCCGGAATTCCAATCCCAGTGGCAATTGTCTCAGGGAATCATACACCGCCTCCGAGATCTTGCCGTACTTGTACATCTGCCCCAGCACCACGTTCCTGCGTCCCAACGTCTGTTCCGGCCGACGCAAAGGGTTAAACAGGGAAGGATTCTTGGCCATACCGATCAGCATGGCGGCCTGCTCGATCCGCAAGGAATCCGGGGTCGTGGAAAAATAGATATTCGCGGCGGAATTGATTCCTACCGCCAGATTCAGGAAATCAAATTTATTCAGGTACATCGTGATAATTTCCTCCTTCGTGTAACTCTTCTCCAACCGTACGGCGATCACCCATTCCCGGAATTTTCGCATCGCTAGTTCCAGGAAATTCTGGTCCGACTCCCGCGGGAAAAGCATCTTGGCCAACTGCTGGGAGATCGTACTACCACCCCCAGAAGAAGTATTGCCCGTCATGATTCCCTTGGCCACGCGGAACAATCCCCTCACGTCCACCCCGCTATGCTCGTAGAAACGCACATCCTCCGTGGCAATCAACGCATCAATGACACAAGGAGCTATCTCCTCGTAATCCGTGTAACGGCGATTCTCGTTACCCATGAAATACTTTCCGATAACCTTCCCGTCCGCCGAATAGACTTCCGCGGCGAAATTACTTGTCGGGTTCTCCAACTCCTCGAAAGTCGGCATAAAACCCAACTTCCCCTCGGAAATCAAGTAAAAAAACAGGAATACACCTCCCACGAAAACCACGAATATTCCCCAGAACAGGGCAAAATCTTTCCAATATCTTTTCAACATCTTATTCTTCTATTTATTTTATTATTCAGCGACTTCCACGTTAATCTCGAAATCCCGGGCCACACAACCGTTCGTCCGGAATTGAATCTCGACCCGGGGATCTTCCCAAGGCGTTTCAAATCTCTCATCCCCCACTTTTTCCTGCTTCAAGGGGAAAGTCCTTCTCATCAAAGCATCACCGCCCCGCCCTTTTCCCTTTATTACCACCACGGCATCACAATCCAATTCACCGCCAAACGTCAGCGTCAGCACCTGGGGATTTTCCACCTTCGTCTCAAAAACGAATTCAGCACTCTGCACACCATCCACCCGGAAGCTCTTGCTTTCCCCCACTCGCACGTTCATTTTCCAAACCCAGAATCCCAATACAAACAGCACCACCACGGCACACACGTATAAAATCTTTTTCAACCCGCCTTTCATAGTTATCATGTTAATTAATCCAGTTAAAGGACAAAGGTAACACAAATCAAGAAATACATCAACTTCTCTCCGTTTTTCATTTCCTATAAATTATTGATACTTTTGCCAACTACAAACAATCCTCGACAAAACCATGTACACCAACAGGAACATCATACAAGTCAGCTACCCCATATTTCTGGGACTTCTCGCCCAGAATATCATCAACGTGACCGATACCGCCTTCCTCGGGCACGTCGGGGAAGTGGAACTCGGGGCATCCGCCATCGGGGGACTGTACTACATCTGCCTGTTCACCCTCGCGTTCGGGTTCAGCATCGGTTCGCAAATCCTCATGGCCCGACGTAACGGCGAAGGGAATTACACCGCCATCGGCACCATTCTCAACCAGGGAAGCATATTCAGTTTCCTGCTCGCCGTCGTGCTGCTCGTTTCTTCCTTGCTCAGCGCCCGTCCCGTCATGCGGCTAATGTTGTCTTCCGACGTAATTCTGGATGCCTCGTACACGTTCTTCTCCATTCGGGTCTGGGGATTGCTTTTCTCGTTCATCAACGTCATGTTCCGGGCCTTCTACGTTTCCATCACCCGCACCAAGGTGCTCACCCTGAACGCTATCGTCATGGCAGCCATCAATGTTGTACTGGACTATGCCCTGATATTCGGGAAACTCGGCCTGCCCCGAATGGGACTTGAAGGAGCCGCCCTTGCCTCGGTCATCGCGGAAGCCGGTTCACTGGTATTTTTCCTCCTGTATACCCGCTACGCGGTGAACCGCCAGCGATACGGCTTGACACTCGACCTGCGCCCCCGCCTTTCCATCGTCCGCCACATTCTGAGCGTATCCGTCTTCATGATGATACAACAATTCATTCCCCTGGCCACCTGGTTCGTGTTCTTCCTGGCCATCGAGCACATCGGGCAACGGGAATTGGCCATTGCCAATGTCGTACGCAGTATCTACATCCTTGTGCTCATCCCCGTGCAGGCTCTGTCCACGACTACCAACACGCTCGTCAGTAATGCCATGGGAGCCCGGGCGACAGACCAGGTCCCACGGATCATCAAACGCGTGGCCGCCATCAGCCTGTTGTTTTCCGCTTGTTGCGCCCTGCTCATGGTACTCATTCCAAGGACGATGCTTTCTGTTTACACGAGCGACACCGCACTCATCGAGGCAGCCATACCCTCCCTATGGGTGATAGCCGCGGCCCTGCTCGTGGCAGCCCTGGGCAACATCTACTTTAACGGTGTTTCCGGAACCGGCAACACCCGTCCCGCCCTGGTCATTGAAGCTGCCGGTCAGACCCTGTACACGATTTACATCCTCTGCACCTGCTGGTGGTTGCAATGGTCCGTGGCCGCCTGTTTCACCTGCGAAATAGTCTGTTATACCATGCTCTTCATCGGCAGTAATATCTACTTCCGCTACTTCAACTGGAAAAAGGCACACATCTAAGGGATACGACATCATCCCGCCTTGAAATAGCCACACGACACAGGCAAAGCAGCCTCCTTCTTTCTTCATCAAAAAACGAAGATGAATCGAAGCTACAACGAAGATGAATTGAACTTACTTTAACTGATAACAGACCCGTAATCCATCCAAATCAAAAGAAACAGGAAAGATGTTCCCAAGAGGGGATACATCTTTCCCATGTAGGTATTAATATTCATCCCAGCTCTTGATGGCGATATCTGCGGGAGCGACCCGACAGATCGCGTAAATATAGGCACTGGCCAAGCGGGCATTCGTGATGAGAGGGATATTGTAATCCACGGCAGCCCGACGGATTTTGTAACCGTTATCCAACTCGCGGCGGGTATGGTTTTTCGGGATATTGATCACCAGGTCGATCTTGCCGTCACGCAGGTATTCCATCACGTTGGGTTCCCGGTTCTCGTCAGGCCAGTAAAGAACATTCACGTCCAGACCGTTCTCTTTAAGGAATTTCGCCGTCCCTTCCGTGGAATAGATGGCATAACCTTTCTCCATGAGCATCCGGGTAGAATTCAGCAATTCCACCTTGGAACGCATCGGGCCGGAAGAGATCAGGATATTCTTCCGGGGTATCCGCTGACCGACGGAAAGCATACTTTTGAGGATGGCCTCGTAATAATTCTCGCCCAGGCAGCCGACCTCTCCCGTGGAGGCCATGTCGACCCCGAGAACCGGGTCCGCTTTCAAGAGACGGGCGAAGGAGAATTGCGATGCCTTGACTCCCACGTAATCCAGGTCGAAGAAGGATTTGGCAAGGGGTTCCACCCGTTCACCCAGCATGATGCGGGTCGCCATATCGATAAAGTTATATTTCAGCACCTTGGACACAAAGGGGAATGAGCGGGAAGCCCGGAGGTTGCACTCGATAACCTTGATGTCGTTGTCCTTCGCCAGGAACTGCATGTTGAAAGGCCCGGAAATGTTCAACTCCCGGGCGATGGAGCGGGCGATTTTCTTGATGCGGCGGATGGTCTCCACGTACAATTTCTGGGCAGGGAAGACAATGGTCGCATCCCCGGAATGAACCCCGGCAAACTCTACATGCTCGCTGATGGCATAAGCCTTAATCTCTCCATCCTGGGCAACAGCGTCAATTTCCACTTCCTTGGCCTGCTCGATGAATTCGGAAACGACCACGGGATGGTCCTTGGAAACCTCTGCCGCCAGTTCAAGGAAATGCAGCAACTCATCCTTGTTGGAGACAACGTTCATCGCCGCCCCGGAAAGGACATAGGAAGGACGGATGAGCAGGGGAAAACCAACCTCATCCACGAAGCGGTAAATATCCTCTATGCTCGTCAATTCGCTCCAGCGGGGCTGGTCGATCCCCAAGGCATCGCACATGGAGGAGAATTTCTGGCGATCCTCGGCTCGGTCAATCGACTCGGGAGAGGTTCCCAGGATAGGTACGTTCTCGCCGTGAAGCCGCATGGCCAGGTTGTTGGGGATCTGTCCTCCCGTAGAAACGATAACCCCGCGGGGAGTTTCCAGTTCAACGATATCCATCACCCGCTCGAACGAAAGCTCGTCGAAGTAGAGACGGTCGCAGGTGTCATAATCGGTACTCACGGTCTCCGGGTTGTAGTTTATCATCACGGAGCGGTAGCCCATTCGCCGAATCGTGTTGAGCGCACTAACCCCACACCAGTCGAATTCGACGCTGCTGCCGATGCGGTAAGCCCCGGAACCCAGCACAATCACGGAACGGTTATCGTGCTCGTATTCCACGTCATTTTTAGTTCCATTGTAGGTAACGTACAGGTAGTTCGTCAAAGCGGGATACTCCCCGGCGAGCGTGTCGATCTGCTTGATACAGGGGAAGATGCCCAAGCTTTTACGATAGGCCCGGACACGGAGCATTTTCTCGTGAGCGGAGAGTGGGCTATCTTTCATCGTGAAACGGGCAATCTGGAAATCCGAGAAACCGTACTGTTTGGCCTCCAGTAGCAATTCCCGGGGCACATCCGTTTCATGGTCGAATCGGCTCAGTTCCTCCTTTAACAGATGGATATTCTCCAGCCGCTGGAGAAACCATCGGTCTATCTTCGTCAGTTCGTGTATCTTGTCTATGGAATATCCCTCGTCGAAGGCCTTGGCAATCGCGAACAACCGGGCATCCGTGGGATGCTGCAGTTCCTCATCAATATCCTTCACCTTGGTGGCGTTACCGACAAATCCATGCATCCCCTGACCGATCATGCGGATACCTTTCTGGATAGCCTCCTCGAAACTTCTACCGATAGCCATAATCTCTCCCACGCTCTTCATGGAGGAACCGATCAGCTTGGAAACGCCTTCGAACTTGTTCAAATCCCAACGGGGAATCTTGCATACCACGTAATCCAAGGCCGGTTCGAAACAAGCCGTGGTCACCTTCGTCACGGAATTCTTGATCTCGTGCAGGCCATAACCCATACCCAATTTAGCCGCCACGAAAGCCAGGGGATACCCCGTTGCCTTGGAGGCCAAGGCACTGGAGCGGGAGAGCCGGGCATTCACCTCGATGACCCGGTAATCCTCCGAATCCGGATCGAGGGCATACTGCACGTTGCATTCCCCGACAATCCCGATGTGGCGGACAATCTGAATGGCGATAGCCCGAAGTTTGTGATACTCGCTATTACTTAAAGTCTGCGAAGGTGCCACCACGATACTTTCCCCCGTGTGGATACCAAGCGGGTCAAAATTCTCCATGTTGCAGACGGTGATACAATTATCGTAGCCGTCCCGAACCACCTCGTATTCCACCTCTTTCCAGCCCTTAAGCGATTCCTCCACGAGAATCTGCGGGGAGTAAGAGAAGGCACTCGCCGCCAGACGCTCCAACTCTTCCCGGTTGGAACAGAATCCGGACCCCAATCCCCCCAAGGTATAAGCCGCCCGTATAATCACGGGAAAACCGATCTCTTCCACGGCGGCAATCGCCTCCTCCATCGAAGAAGCCGCAATACTCCGGGCTGTTTTCACACCGATTTCTGCCAGTTTATAGGCAAATATCTCGCGATCCTCCGTGTCGATAATCGCCTGCACGGGTGTACCCAGTACCTGTACGCCGTATTTTTCCAACACCCCGCTCTTGTACAAGGCGACCCCGCAATTCAAGGCCGTCTGTCCGCCAAAAGAGAGCAGGATGCCATCCGGGCGTTCCTTCTCGATAACCTTCTCGACAAACTCGGGAGTCACCGGAAGGTAGTATATTTTATCGGCAACCCCCTCGGAGGTCTGCACGGTGGCGATATTCGGGTTTATCAACACGCTGTAAATGCCCTCTTCCCGGAGCGCTTTCAAGGCCTGGGAACCGGAATAGTCAAATTCCCCGGCTTCACCGATTTTCAACGCACCTGAACCTAAAAGTAGAACCTTGTATATCTGTTTCATGTTATTGTTGCTCGTTTTAATGTTATTCATGGGAATCTTGCATGGCTTTAATAAAATCATCGAAAAGGAACTCCGTGTCCACCGGACCGCTGGCCGCCTCCGGGTGGAACTGGGCCGAGAAGAAAGGCTTGGAACGGTGGCGAATTCCCTCGTTCGTCCCGTCATTCACGTTCACAAAAAGCGGTTCCCAGTCGGCAGGCAAGGTCCGCTCGTCTATCGCGAAACCGTGATTCTGGGAAGTGATATAGCAACGGGTGCCACCAGGCTGCATCACCGGTTGGTTATGCCCGCGATGCCCGTATTTCAATTTATAGGTTTCCGCCCCGGCAGCCCGCGCCATCAACTGATTCCCCAGGCAAATCCCCATGATGGGGGTATTCCCCTGCAAGGCTTTCCGCACGTGGGCAATGGTCGCCTCGCACATGGCCGGATCGCCCGGACCGTTCGAGAGGAATATTCCATCGCAAGCCTCCCGGGTGAAATCATAATCCCAGGGTACCCGCTTGACGGTTACATCCCGCTTCAACAGACAGCGGAGAATATTGTTCTTCACCCCGCAATCCACCAAGATCACTTTATAGCGTCCGTTGCCGTACTCCATAATCTTACGGGTAGATACCTGGGCCACGAGATTATCCTGATTCGGGTCATAAAAGGGGATATCCTCATCATCAAAAAGGATCTTACCAGTCATAGCCCCGCAATCCCGCAGTTTTTGGGTCAATGCCCGGGTATCTATACCAAAAAGCCCCGGGACCTGTTGTTCTTTCAACCAATCTCCGAGGCTTTTCTGTGAGTTCCAATGACTGTAACGGGAAGAATAATCCGAAATGACCAACGCCTTACAATGGATTCTGTCCGATTCGAAAAACTTCGAAATACCATCCCTTTCGTCATCCACCGGGACACCATAATTCCCGATCATCGGATAAGTGGGCACAAGTATCTGTCCCGCGTAGGAAGGATCCGTTAAACTCTCCGGATAACCGGTCATGGCCGTATAAAAAACGACTTCCCCGGAAACCGATTTCTCGTAACCAAAGGAAGTCCCTTCATAAATTGTCCCGTCTTCAAGCAGCAGACGGGCCTTTTTCAATTGTTGCATATTTATTCAGGTTTAAATGAATAATTATTTATTTTGGGCGCAAAAATAGGGACAATATGCTAATATCCAAAATAAATTTATTCAAATCATCGCCAAAAATAAATAAATACCCACAACGATAACGTTTGAACGAAAATTTCTACCTTTACCCGACCAAAAAGAATCACATGAAAAACATCGTACACGTGACACAATACCACTCCCCGTACGGGAAAATATTCATGGGCAGTGATGGAAAATTCCTAACCGGCCTGTGGTTCGAACAACAAAAATATTTCCCCGAGGATTTAGTTGATGCTGCAACAAACAAGGAACTGCCGGTATTTGCACAAACCCGGGAATGGCTAAACAGGTATTTCCAAAGGATACAACCTGATTTCACTCCAGCCATCCGCTTAGACGACACACCTTTCCGTGTTGCAGTGTGGGAAATATTACAAACCATCCCTTATGGCCGTACCACAACGTACAAACAAATCGCGGAAGAAATCGCCCGCCGTAAGGCAATTCCACACATGTCCGCCCAGGCAGTCGGAGGCGCTGTCGGCCACAATCCCATCAGTATCATCATCCCTTGCCACCGGGTTATCGGGAGCAACGGCAGCCTCACCGGTTACGCCGGAGGCCTCCAGCTAAAGCAACAGCTTCTCGCTCTCGAGCAAATATAATATATTACCATTTATAAATTCCAATATCCATTTACATCCCTAAACATATATTGAAATCGACCTTGAATAGAATAATCTAAAGCCTCCCTCCAGACAAAGAATAAGGCCTGTCAGATTCCAAGAAAACACGCTTTTTATTCGGGGTGGGCCCCATTTCAAAACGAAGTACTCCACCATTCATGATGTCTTTCTGTGTAATATAACCTTTAGTATAAGGTTTGCCATTCAATGTCACGGATTTCACATAACGATTACGGTCACTCACTTTTTCCGCACAAATCTCAAAGGTTCTCCCGTTTTCCAATTTCACTTTCATATAAGGCAAATAAGGCGCTCCAAGGACATACTGGTCTGTGCCCGGACAAACAGGATAAAATCCCATTGCTGAAAGAATATACCATGCGGACATTTGCCCACAATCATCATTACCGCAAAGACCGTCAATATTATTCCTATACATCTTATTCATTATTTCCCTCTGCCAATACTGAGTCTTCCATGGTTGAGAAGTCCAATTATACAAAAAAGGTACATGATGACTCGGTTCATTCCCATGTACATAACCTCCCAAAATCCCCTCTCGCGTAACATCCTCTGTATGTGCAAAAAATTCATCGGAGAGTTCCATGGTAAAAAGTTCATCCAGATTTTTCAAGAACTGCTCTTCCCCTCCCATTTCCTTTATAAGCCCATCAACATCTTGCGGTACATAGAACGAATAATTCAAAGCATTCCCTTCAATAAAGCCTTGTCCATGGGTATTACACAAATCGAAATCCTGCTTGAAACTACCATCATAAAGACGCGGACGCGCATAACCTGTTTCATCATCAAAAATATTCGCATAGTTCATCGCTCGTTCTCGATAAATGTGGGCAAGAGAATCATTGCCCATAAGGCGAGCCGTATTATAGATAGCCCAATCATCATAAGCGTATTCCAGCGTCTGAGAAGCAGCACTGGCACTTCTCTCCAACGGGACATAACCATATTTCATATACTCTGCCGTACCATCATAATAAGGGATGGTAGAACTACTTACCATTGCCCTCAATGCCTTTTCTTTATCTATCTCCAAACCTTTAGCTATTGCATCTGCCAGAACAGACACTGCATGGTATCCTATCATACACCAATTTTCATTCCCCATATGACTCCATACAGGAAGGGCATGATGCACACTTTGCTCATAATGTTTAAGCATCGATTTCACCACATCGGTATTCACCTTACGGTTTATTATATTAAAGAGGGGATGCAATGCCCGATAGGTATCCCACAATGAAAAGATTGTATAATTCGTAAAATCCACTGCATCATGAATATTATTATCTATTCCACGATATTGGCCGTCCACATCACAATAAACGGACGGATTTATCATCGTGTGATAAAGCGAGGTATAAAGCATCGTAAGTTGGTCCTCATTACCTTGCGCCTCAATTACCGAAAGCTCTTTCTCCCATTGTACTTGTGCGGCTGAGGTCAACTGATCGAAGTTGCATCCATCCGTCTCCGCTTTCAGATTTTTCAAGGCTCCCTCAGTACTTCCCCCCGAAAGCGCCACTCGTATCTCAAGTTCACAAGATTTCGCGGGATCAAATTCAAAATAGGCAACGATCTTGCGACCTCCTATATCCGGAAAGTTATGTGTCATATCGAAACGACCGTAGCCTCCCTTGTATTTCACTTGAGCCTTTTCCTCACAACCATAATTTACAATGGAACGAGAAAAAGATATAGCGAAATAGGTATAATTTGTTCTGGCCCATCCGTTCGTTATTCTGTAACCTGTTATCAGCGTATCACTTTCCACGCGAATCTGTGCCCAAAGGACTTTTCCATCATAATTATAAATTCCGTGAATCAGGTCCAAGATTATCCTTTGCTCAACTCCAGGAGAGTAGGTATACTTATGGATCCCTGTCCTTTTTGTTGCGGTAAGTTGCGCCTTTATTCCATAATCATCCAGGAAGACCTCATAGTAACCAGGACGGGCATATTCGGAATCATGGGAATATCTTGAGCGATAACCTCCATCAGGATTATCCGCTGTTCCCGGATTCAATTGCAACGGCCCCGATGTCGGCATTACTAAAATATCTCCCAAATCAGAATGACCAGTACCACTGAAATGAGTATGACTGAAACCCACTATAGTCTTATCTCGATACTGATAACCGGCACAATACTCGTAAGCTCGAGGTTGATATACACCATCAATATTATGCGGTATCGTATCCGTATCTGGACTCAGCTGGACAATTCCAAATGGATAACATGCCCCGGGGAAAGTATGTCCCATCCCGTTTGTCCCTATAAAAGGAGCAACATATTCTATTTTCATTTTTTCATCAGTTTTGTCATTTGTTTTTCTACCAGATTTTTCTCCCGATACTGATTCTTCAGCTTTTCCCTTGAATGCAGCTCCACACAAGAGCGATAATACAAGGTAATTTATCAAAATCTTATACATATACTTACCCGTTCACCTTTCTTTATCATCCTGTCTTCTACACTCAATCCCATCACCAAAGACTTATGCTCATCCATCTTAAAAACTTGCATCTTTTTCCTCCACTCATTATTTTGAGCGGTCGCATTCGCTGAAACAATCAACAGCAATATAAAACTCCATATTCTCATAAATACACAATTAATATTAAGTTACGATTTATTTTTCTTACGCTTTTTAGCACCTATCAATCCCGGAAAAGAAAGTCCTGCCGCCATCAAAATAACAGCAGAGAACATGAACATGATTCGAGAAATCGTGGAATAACCCAATAGTCGCAACTCTTCCCAAACATATCCCT
This sequence comes from uncultured Butyricimonas sp., assembly GCA_944321845.1. Taxonomy (GTDB): domain Bacteria; phylum Bacteroidota; class Bacteroidia; order Bacteroidales; family Marinifilaceae; genus CALUMT01. Next base: position 66,152 of record CALUMT010000039.1, on the reverse strand, counting down.
CCCAACTATAAGTTATCACAATAGCCACTATCAATGTCAAACAAAAATTTAAATATTTCCCTTTCATTCCATTTGCTCTTAACAAGGGAAGAGTTTTATATATCCAGGACCAACAAACATACGTCGCAAGAGCCAAACTCAATACAAACATGAGTACAATAAACGCTTGCTGTGTAATCCCGTAAGTAACATCATTTCTTAAAAACCATGCTATTATTCCCAAACCAACACAAGATACAAACATAATCCGTGCTGCTTTAATCCTCCGGCGATAATAGAATTCCAATTGCTTTTGTACATTCGCATCCATAAATTCAAGAATGAGAAGAATTAAGAAACTATTATTCATAGGTATTACCTATTTTAAAATTGGCCCAAGCCAATCATATCAGCATGATACTTGGGCCAAATTTCAATATATACAAGAAAAATTAGTAGTAAAGCATATCAACAATGCCACCATCGTAATGCTTCTCCGTGATTACCTCGTAATGGGTATTATTCGGGTCTCGAGGATCATCATAATTACGGATAATCTTCAAATCCCCGTTCGAAAAAGCCACCGCCAAAAATCTCCCACCAAAATAAGCATTGGCTGCTCCATTACCACTTACAGTCATCCAGGGTACCAATCGCCTTACTTGAACAATATCATTCCCTTTTGCTTCTTCTATCTCGATAAAAACATCAACATCCCCATTAAACAAATCCAAAGAATAAATTTCATTCCCTACACTTAAAAATATGGCAGGAGAAGAAAGTCCCGAAGGATTTTCTGTCAACACGCACCTTTCCTGTTCTAATAATTGTTGCGTTGCCGCAGATAATTTAATAGGAGCAGCCTCCACCGTAAATGAGAAAGTATGTACTGAAGAATAAGTATTCAGATTCAGATTACAAGTTTGTAAATAATAACCATCATTATCTTTATAGATAACATGTAATTTTGCCTCATAACCCGGATCCACGAAGAAGAAACGAATATCTTTATCAAAATTATTCATCGGGACAGCCCCTTCCGGGTAAGCTTTCGATGGATTGTTAAAATCAAACACCCCACAATAATCTATCGGGGCAGACCAAGTCCCGGAACTACCATCAGAAGCAGTTACCACCAAGAAACGCTTTTTATCTTTCTCAAAAACCACGCACCAATTTGTTCCACCAACCTGTTGGGCAATCCGTGTTGCTAAAATTGTTTCTGCAGCTTTAGCTGGATTATTCTGGTCTTTACACGTCAACGGAATCGGCAAGAATTTACCGGTACAAGGATTTCCTCTATCATAATTTACCCGCGTATAAATCTCTCCATTTTCCAAGTGTAGTAAGGACATTGCTCCTATTGTCTTAAAGTCTCGTGCGACAACTTCTTCATCCGGCATTTCCAAGAACTCATCCTCTAGATAAATCATTTTTTTCATTCCATTCAGATCTATTGCGATAGAATTTTTCCAGTTCGCATCCAAGAGGTGTATTGCCTTCAAGGGATCCGGTAAAGGATAAGCGTAAGCACCTTGAGCGTAAGAAATATTCAACGGTGACGTCATACGTAAAGCCTCTCCATCATTATTGGCGGCAAACACGTTTTCCTGAATCGGATAAGAATAAAAACTGATATTATACTCTTTCCCGTCAAAGAACTCCATACGTTTAGCCTCTCTTCGTCGTGGACAAAAATCCAATACCGTATTCCCGCCTTCTTTAGCTAATACTACTAATCCCGTACCAAAAGGGTTATTCAATGAAAATCCCACCTGATATACGTTTGCGGCTTCTTTATCTCCCCGGTAAGCGTATAACATCACAATATTGTTACTTTCTTGCAATTGTTCAGCGGTAAAAGTATAACGCAAAGTATCCCGATCAGAAACCTCTGTACCGTCCAAAAGACACCAGCGGAAATGCACTTTCTCGTTCCCCTCGTAAACCTCATGAGCAGCAATCTGAAACTCCTTTCCCGGATCCGAATAAAAACTTGCCATCGCCCCTTGATTTACTTTTTGTTTATTCCCGGTATTCAAGTCCGTCAAGTAAACAGTGTCCACTGTCCATATTTCTTGGTCGCCAAAGGTCGTTTCGTCTTCCAGACAACCGACAAGCAAGAAAAATAATCCTATAATAAACAAACTATATTTTTTCATAGCCATAAATATTTAAACAAACATTAAATTATTTTTGAGACTTACCAGAAAATCAACCCGAAATAGGTATTTCCATCGGTTTTCCATTATCTTCCGTTAATCCCTTCTCTTCCACGTAACGTTTAAAAATCAAGGCATAATAACGTTTCTCAGAGGCATCCAACAGACTAAAATCCCGAATACCTGTACATTCGACAAAAGCCAAGAGTTTTTTATCCGAATAGTCTCCCAAATAACCTCTTATCACCCCTTCATCCCACCATGCGGGAATCATCACAATATCCCCAACATAAATGTCGATAAAAGAAGAATCCGGCATAAAAGTTTCAAATCCGGCATTGGAAATCAACTCAAAACGTAAGCGCTTCACCTCTTCTTTCAAAATCGGCTTCCTTAGCAACGTAATATGCAAGGAATCGATATTTCCTTCCCCAGTACGGAAAGGTTGCTCCAATTGCAATTCATAACAATCGTCCGGTAAAGTGGTGGAATCCGCCACCACTCGCACAGCGTATGGGATTTCTTCCGACAAGGAATAACCGTTGAACTCCACCGGAATAGCCAACGTAGCCTGTTGTACATCGTCTGACTCCAAAGAAAAAGTATAATTAATTCGCCAATACTCCGTCCCCGGAGAATGTTTGAAAAACTTGAATTTTATAAATCGCTGAGTAGTAAAAGGCTCCGGTTGCTCTTCCTCACAGGCCACACAGAACAATATGGCCAATACTAAAAATATATTTCTCATATCTTTCGCATTAAATTATTGACTATAATATATCCTCTGAGTCAGGAACAGGCAATACCAGTTTTCCATAATGATCCACCAAGATACTACCTTCCCTAACCGGGATATTCAAGCGTTTATAAACAAACACCATTTGCCCCTCCCCAATATACTCCCGACGATACTCCTTGACCACAGCCTCTAGAAAATCCTGGGGTGTAGGAAGTGCTTCCTGGGAAAACTTATATACTTGATTTCCTCGCTTATCCATAAGATAATTATAAATCTCCACTGCTTTACCTAAATCTTTATCCATAATCGCTTCTGCCGCAATCAAAAAAGTTTCCGGTATTCGAAATATTGGAATCAAGTTCTCCCACTTAGCAATCGTAGCTTCATCTCTACCTTCTATGACAAATTTGGTCACCTTGGTCCCTGGTATTGATTTTAAACGGATATCTTCCAGATTATCACTAAATATAGAGAGTTTATCTTTAATATTTAAGTGATACTGCTGATTTCCCGTACTCCAAAAGTATCGTTCGACCCAATCTGGTAAATTAGTATTATTTCCTCCAAATAAAATTTCTTCCTGCAATCTAGGTGAACAAGGCATTTGATTAACAGGATCTCCCATATATCCTAATAACGTAAATTTACATGGTCGATCTTTTTTCAGCCACTCTACCAACCTGTTCGCTTCCTCAAAAGCGACTTCTTTATCTCCGGCATACAAGGCCACCCGAGCCAATAAATGAGTTATGGCAAAGTAATTCAACCGGTGTGCCCGATAACGGAAAAACTCTACTTCATGAAATTGACGGCCAACATTTTCATTCGCTTTTAATTTCTCCTCTGTATAATAAGCACTCCACATGGAATATCCAGGATTGGAGGGCTCCGTATCAAAGGGTTTTATCCATTCCTGCGCCTTTTTCAAATCACTCAGAATATTTGCCAAAATATCTTTGGTCGGCATCGGGGTATTCACGCGAGATGGAAACTCTGTCACATAAGGTACAGTCGCCGTAACTCCTCCTCCATCAAGAATCGGAGCCTGGGCGAATATCCGGACGATTTCGAAATGCATCAAAGCCCGTACCGCATAAAGTTCTCCCCGTATCATATTGCGGGTCGTTTCCCCTCCCGTAAAACTGGTTTTTGAATCCGCCTCCAAGTTTTGGATTATATTATTTGTTTCCGCGATAACCTTATAGCATTTTTGCCATATCGCTTCGGCATATTCTTTCGCGGAAGCGTTCTCGTAATCAAAATGCGCCAAGGCATAATACCCATTATGATAAAGGTCATGCAAATCATAAGTTCGCCCCCAGGCTTCCATGGCCCCATACAACAATTCCTGTCCATACAAATTCCGGTCGGATAACATCGCATACACGCCATTGACAGCCATAAAATAACCTTGTTCGTTCTCGAACATTGTTTCCTCGTACACTTCCAATTCCGGGTCAACTTCCAGCCAGTTTGAGCAAGACAACATTGACCAAGATAAGAATAGGATAATAATAATTCTGCTTATCTTCATAATCACGACATTTTAGAATCCGACATTAATGGAGAAATTAAACTCATGCGAGAAAGGATAGGATGTTCCTCTTTCCTGCTTGATAGTAGACAAGCGGAACACATCGTTAACATTAAAAGTCAAACGTACCCGGTCCAATTTCCATTTTTTCACTAATTCTGTAGGTAAATCATATCCCACATTAATAGACTGTAAGGACAACGTGTTATCATCCTGTACGAAACGAGATGTCGTTTGTGTATTTGTCCGCCAATCTTCCAAACTCTTGTACAAAGTCACGTCACCAGGTTTTTTCCAACGATCTGTAAACACTCTCCGATCTACGTTTCCCTCGATATTGACATTCTCTATTTTGGATTGCAAGGTTTGATTATACTGTTGCCCCCCATAAGTATACGTGAAATAAAGATCCAGGCTCAAACCTTTCCACCAAAAATTGGTAGACAAAGAACCATTCATTTTGGGTTCCGTGTTTCCACATACTACATTCTCCTCTGAACTCCACGTGAAAGTCGAACTTCCATCCCGTTTCAAATACATCTCCTGCCCTGTCTGCGGATCGATACCCTGCGATTTCATCGCGTAAATCGAAGTGGTAGAAGCACCCTCCTCATATTTCATAAAAGGTTTAACAGTATTGTAGCGGTCGTATTTTTCTTCTATCGCCTTATTATAACTTTTCATAGCATCGGAAATCTTAGAAATCTCATTATCATTCGCAGCCAGATTCGCCCCGATATACCATTGTAAGTGCTCATTACTCAATAATCGTCCGCGAACCGCCAACTCATACCCCTTATTCAATATCTCTCCGATATTCTCTTTATAAGACGTGAAACCGGAAGAAGAAGGTACATACATATCAGCAATCAAGTCCACGGTACGGCGGAAATAATACGTTCCATTCAAAGTAAAAACCCCATTCCACAAATTCAGGTTAAATCCTAAATCCGTGATTTTAGTTTTTTCCCATTTCAAATTTACATTACCCATAGCCAACATGTTGGCTGTAATTCCTGTTGGATAAGTTTCTGTTCCTCCCACACCATAAACCGTACGAGCCGTGCGAGCCGGGAAATTCGCCTTACCAGTAATCCCGTATGAACCGCGTATCTTCAATTCCGAAATCCAGCCCACATTGTCTTCCATAAATTTATAACGATGTATATTAATTCCGACCCCTGCAGACCAAAATGGAGCCGTTCTTTTTTTGCTCCCGAAAGAAGAATTGCCATCCAAACGTCCAGTCACATCCAATAAATAAATGTTATCGTAAGTATAGTTCATGGAAACCATCGCCCCGAACAGGCGATTCGTCTGCCCGTTTGCAGAGGGAGGATTCGGGACTTCCCGGGCAAATTGCGGGTTGGCAAAACCTCCTGCCGGAAGATCCCGCATGTAGAGACTCATATTTTTATCCTTGCTTTCCTTCATATTGATCCCGGCAACCAAATTGATATAATGCTTATTAATTATATCATTATAATAACCGAACAGACCACCGTCAATATTAGTCGTAGAATTCGTACCTATGGTTTTTTCTCCTTTCCATGCATCATTTGTACCATATTTCCCAGACTCCGGGGAAGTATAATTATCCGATTCCCCGGTATTATACGTTAAGGCTAAATTAAACCGGAAATTGATTTTTTTAGAAGGCAACCAATACTGCATACTGAAATTATTCGTAAATTCTTTCGAGGAAGAACGGTCATAACTGTCCAAAGTAGCCTCATATGCAGGATTTGTTGTAGTATAATTTGAGGTTAATGTCGGTATTATATGTGGCACATTCCCGTACTCATCCCGATAAGAAAGATAAGGATTCATTGTTGTATACTGCGAAAAAGAACCATAAGGGGATTCCTCTGAATTCGTCGCAGTATAATTGGCAACATTCCTGAAAAGGAAGCGATCACTTAAATTATATTGTAATTCCAAACCGATCCCGAAATTTTTTCGCTCAGAACCTTTCATCACCCCTTTATTCCCGAAATAATTCACGTCAATGGCATAACGAAGTTCCCTGCTACCCCCTTCCAAGCGGAAATAATGTTTACTATTGACCGCATTCCGTAAGGGAAGAGCCATCCAATCGGTATTTACCCCTTTCTCTACGTTAAATAAACGCCGATGATATCCTTCTATGGCATAGCCTTCAAACAATCCGGCAGCATATTCCGCTTCAATCTTCTCTCGAGCATCCATCAGATTATAATCGCTTAAATCCGGTATTTCCAAGACTAAATTGTAATTATAATTTATCAGAATCTCTCCCATCTTGGGAGCTATTGTCGTGATAATAACCACCCCATTGGCAGCCCGGGAACCATATATTGCTGTTGCTGCCGCATCTTTCAAGATATTAATGGACTCTATACGATTCACGTCCAAATCGTACACTTTCTCCACACTCACCTCGAAACCGTCCAAAATAAATGTCGGCAAATTAGGGTTATTCCGCAATGCAGTTTTAGAGACACTCTCCTCCTCCAATTCCGTGATTCCGATACCCGATGAACCTCGAATGGAAATCTCTGGCATAGTGTTCGGATCCGACCCCATTTCATTATTTACAGCAATACGGAACGAAGGATCAAATACCTGAATCGACTTTAATATATTCGTGGTCGAAACCTTTTTCAACTCATCAGCAGTGATTGTCGTGACGTTTCCCGTGTAAGACTTACGGGAAATATTCGCATAACCGGTAATGACAACATCTTTCAGGTTTTGCACATCTTCCTTTAAGGTCACATTTATTTCCGTTTTATTACCCACCTTAACTTCCTTCGTCACCATCCCCACAAATGAAAAGACAAGCACGGTCGTGGTATCTTTCTTAGGCAACGTGATTTTAAACTCTCCTTTTGCATCCGTTGCAACTCCTATTGTAGTCTTTTTCAATTGAATCGTAACCCCAGGTAAAGGATCTCCCTTTTCATCAATCACCTTCCCGGTTATCACATATTCTTTCAACGTATCTTGTTGCATAACCGCCTGCCTCTTGAAAACAACAACATTCCCCGTAAATTCATACACAAGGTCTGTTCCCTTTATCAATTCATTCAATACTTTTTCAAGGGGAGCATCTTTCAAGTCTAAACTTTTCAATCCAACTTGCACAAGATCCCGATCATTATACACAAAATTAAATGCAGTCTGTTCTTTTATCAATTTAAAGATATGCAATGCGTTTTTATTCTCCACGTGGATATTCAACTTTACATCCTTATGTAAGGTGTCTGCATTAGCACCTGACATGAATGGCGACATAAAAAACACAAACAAGCACAAAACTTTCAAAAACAAACGTTTTCGAAATGATTGTTTACTTAATATGATTTTCTTCATAAAAATTTTTGTTTAATGTAGTACTCAGTTTCAAAAGGAGAAATTAAGAGATTCTATTTCAAGCTCTCATCTCTTCTGGATCAATATCTGTTTCCCATTTACCGAGAATTTAACCTTATCCGTTTTGGCAATCGAAGCCAATACTTCGTCTACTGACTCATATCGGTCAATATCTAACGTAAAACGCTCCTTTTTCAATGCTTCAGTCATAAATAGGTAATCAATACCATACCAACGCTTCAATGACAACATTATTTTGTCTAAACACTCGTTGACAAAAACAATCCGTTTGTCCTTCCAGGCTATAACGGGATAAACCTCCACTTCTCGAACCTCAATATCCCCTTGTTGATTGATAATAGCCTGTTGGGAGGGTTTTAACAAAACTCGTTTTTTACTGTTTGACACCTCAACAGAACCTTTGACCAAGGTTGTCTTCAAAGCATTCTCCTCGTAAGCATTCAAGTCAAATTCAGTTCCTAATACCCGAATAGCAGACCCTTTATTCTTAACCACAAAAGGCCGTATGGTATCCGGTGATACAATAAAATAAGCATGTCCATACAGTTCCACTTCCCGTTTTCTATTCGTAAAACGAGATGGAACAACCAATGTTGAAGCTGCATCCATATGAACAATAGTACCATCTTCCAATCGGGTAATATAGTCTCCCCCTACGGGAACCTCTATCTGGTAAGATTCATTCGGCATTAATGAATCCGTATTACTCACTATCAATGTATCTTCTATATTCTTTAACACCCTTCCTTTCTGTTTCAACTGGAACAAAGAGTCTTTTTCCACTATAAATGAACTATTATCCGCAAAACGAACAACAACCCGAGGTGTAGAAACACAAGATTTATGTTGAGATTTTTCTTCTTCCAGTATTTTTTTTATTTCATCGTGATTCCATAATGCAACAAAAACGATAAAAGGTATTATGACGGCAGCAAAACGCCTTACCAAGGCAATCCGATGTTCTTTTCTGATTTTCTTGATTTTATCATAAACAATCTCCCATTGTTCACTTTCTGAGAGATGGTGTTTTTCTTGCAAGGCTTCCTGCCAAAAAGCATAATCGGCAATCTTTCGGTAAAGTTCCTCATGACGGATGTCTGCAATTCTCCATCTTTCCAATTGCAGATTTTCCTCGGCATCAATTCCCACCGTAAAATGCTTGAATAATATCTTGGCTATCTTAAACATAATACCCTTTATCGTTAAACATCATTTGTTAATTAGAGAAAACAGTATTTTAACGTCCCTTCCTCCTTATCCAAACAAAGATACCCATTCCTAACAACAAACAAGGCAAAACATACAAAAATCCTATTCTTGTGATTTCTCCTCCAACAGGTCCCATATACAGTTTATCATCTGGAAGAGAAGGACGGCGTATATCAATCGGCACTTCGTTATCTGATAACCAGAAGAATCCACCGGATATCAAAGTATAATTGGAAGCACGCACCCCTCCGCGACCGAACTCTCCGTTACTGATACAATCTGCATCTCCTGTCAATATGATTTTCTGTTCCTTATCTCCTATCTTGCGAGAAAGGGCTATTATCGTGGGATAAGATTTTTCCACCTCTCCAATAGAAGGATTCAAAGATATCGTATCATCTACAAAATCAACCGTTTCTAACTCATTCCAACTACCAATAGTATCACTTTTGAACAATTCTGTCACTTGGAAACCTTTATCTTCAATTTGTTTCAATCCTGTAGCGGAAGGAGTTGTCACGACATACTCGTAATCATATAAATAACCGAATTCATAAGCAATATTCTCTGCTTCTTTTGTTGGATAAGAAAGAAGTATATCTGCCTGCCTATTGGTATCTTGTTTTACCAATATACCCGGCATTAATTCAAAACCAAATTTAGCAAACAATGGATTCATCTCTTCCCTGCGTTTCGGTTCTCCAAGAATAAATAAGTTTCCACCCCGATCTATATATTGCTGCAAGTATTTATCCTCTTCCGATGTCAAAGGTGTCCTCATGTCAGAAATAACCAAAATCTTAATTTGTTCCGGTATCGCCTTATTCAAGGTTACCTGTTCTACATCAAAACCTTGATTTGTCAATGCATGACGGAATTTCTTGGCATTGGCAAACAAACTATAATTCAAATCTTTAACGTTATAAATATTCCGTTCCCCGTGGCCTTGCAAAAATCCCACCTTGGGAAGTTCCATCACCATTCGTTTAAATGCCGCCGTAATTTCCCGTTCTCCCGGGAAACGTTGCATATCATTATACACACGCAACCAAGCTTTTTGTCCGTTTTCCCTTACAATCTGGCGAACGAATGTTTTTCCTTCTGGAGCCAAATCTATAATTTTAGCCATCTCTTCCGGAGTTTTGAAACGATTGGAATCCAACTGATACATCTCGCATAATTTTATCATCCGCTGCCGATCATTCAAATCCGGAAACATCTCATCCAAACGAGGATTATCCGTCTTATCATAGTAATAAACATATTTCAATTTTATCTCCGGCTTGAAACGTACATATTGCTTGAATCTGTCCATATCCGGCTTCATAAATCCATAAGTTGCATACCAAGTTTCAGGCTCTAGAATGTTAACATAGGTCGTTATCGTCATTCCACCATCCAACTTTGCCACAATATCCTGACTGTTCTTTGTCAAGGTATTCATCTTTGTCGCCGTCGCATCATAATACCACATCAATTTAGGTAAAGAAGAAAAATATCCCAATGTACAAGCTAAAAGAATAACCACGATATTATTGGACAAAGTTATCACAAATCTGATTTTTTGCCGGACAGCATTCAATCGTATAATTGTCAATGCTAAAAATAGAGCAATAACAATAAGGAAATAAAGCAGATCTTCACTACAAATTAATCCACCAATAAACTGTTCGCACCTACCGTTTATCGCCAACCAATAAGTTATATCCCGAATCAAATCATACTCCTGCCACCAGTTTCCAACAGAATTCAATCCCATCAAAACAGCAAAAGTTCCTATGGCTGCCACAATCTGATAAGAAGTCAGACTGGACATGAAAATTCCGATTGCAGCGTAAGCACAAGTCAAAAGGTAAAGTCCGAGTAATCCAGTCAATACGGCAGGCCAATCGAAATCCTTCATAGTAAACCAAGCACAAAGGACCAACAGCAACAAAACCCCCATCATAATAGCCCCATAAATGACCATCGACAAAAATTTCCCGAGGATAATATGGACATTATTGATAGGAGAAGAATATAATAATTTAATGGAACCGCTACTCAATTCCCTACTAACCAGACTCATCGTCAATAAAGGTATATAAAAATACAAATAATTTTTCATTATTGTAAATACCCCTTGCCATCCTCCAAATGTCCCCAATGAGATTCCACGCACACCATAACCCATTTCCTGACGCATTACCCAAGCATTTATCATGTCTGTAAAAACAAGAGAGGACTGTACAGCAAAAATAACCAATATTAACCAGGCTATAGGCGAAAAGAACAACATTTGTAGTTCTGTTTTCGCTATTCGATACATCATTCTAAACATAAATCCTATTTTTTAGTGTTTTTTTGATAATTCAGCAAAAATCGTATCCAATGAACTCTTTTCTATCTTTAACTCCAACAAATGATACCGTTCTCGACTACACATATCCACAATATTATCTATCACCTCATGTGGTTCGGAAAAATAAATCCGATAACGCGAATTTCCCAACTCTTCAGCACGAAGAACTCCGCCTAATTTCGTGAATACATCTGCAGATGGACCATTAAGCATTGATACATATAAGGTATTCGGAACTATATAATTATCAAATTCATCCACTGTTCCGGCAAAAACAACCCGACCTTCTTCTATCATAAGAATATGATCACAAGCAGCCTGAACCTCAGGCAATATATGTGTCGAAAGAATCACCGTACTTTCCATTGCAATTTCCTTGATTAGATTACGTATTTCCACAATCTGATTAGGATCAAGTCCATTGGTCGGTTCATCTAGAATAACTAAATCCGGTTTATGTACAATTGCTTGGGCTATTCCTACTCGTTGTTGATATCCTCCAGACAGATTTTTTATCAAACGATTTCGAAAGTGTGTAATACCACATCTTTCTAATACCTCATCTACCGCCGGTTTTATTTCTTTTTTATCCATCCAACGCAGTCCTGCTGAATGCATCAAAAATTCTTCCACAGTCAAATCATTATACAAGGGAGGCTTTTGTGGTAAAAATCCCAATTTACGTTTAGATTCTACAGAATTCTTACGTATATCCACCCCTTTTATAAAAACATTCCCCTTTGTCTGTTTTATAACACCACTGATTATATTCATCGTGGTTGATTTACCGGCACCATTGGAACCCAATAATCCGTAAATACCTTTTTGCGTTATCTCAAAATTAATATCCCGTATCGCCCACTGGATACTATAACGATGAGATAAATGTTCTACTTTTACAATAGGTTCATTCATAAATTTCAAATATTAATTGATATTTCTATCATAGAAACGCCAATATTGAACATTGGTGTTATAAGAAATTCGATTTTTTTTATAAAAATCTTGCCTTTATATTTTCCTATTCATACTTTTACACCAAGATTTTATAGTTAAAAGGCAAATGACACATGATATATTTATCTGATATCAAGACGTTTGAATTGCAATACAAAGCACATTTCACTGCTTTGAAACATTTTGCCAAAAATTATTTGGATGACGAAGAAGTGGTTTTGGATATACTACAGGATTTATTCTTAAAACTATACGAAAAGAGATTAAACTTCGAAACAGAAGAACAACTTAAAGCATATTTATACCGGAGTCTTCAAAACAACTGCTTGACCTATATTAGAAACAATGAACGAGCCAAAAAACAGTTAAAAGACTATACTATAGAGGAATCTGACGAAACCTTTATTAATGCCATTATCGAATCGGAAGTATTTAACCTCATCAATAAAACATTTGAGGAATTACCAGAAGCATGTAAAAATGTTTATAAACTAAGTCTACAAGGTAAATCTCACAAAGAAATAGCGGAAGAATTAAATATATCAGTCAACACTATAAAACGTCACAAGAACTATGCAAATCATTTTCTGCAAAAAAAACTTCAGAAGATTCTTGAAATTATTATATTAGTGCAATTTTACTAGTCATTCATATCAATATGAGAAACAAGACAAAACGGTTATTATCTATTCGCAAACTTATTGAGAACGAGCAAATCTGTTCACAGGAAGAATTATTGTTTCGATTAAAGGAAATAGGAGTGGAGGCCACACAAAGTACACTTTCCCGCGACCTGAAATTCATGCGCGTGGCAAAAATACCGCACAAGGACAAAGGCTATATCTATATCATCCCGGAAAGCATCCAAAGCGAACAAGCCGAGGAAAAGGCTGCTGCCATGGTCACGGACGCCATTTTCAATATTGATTTTTCCGGAAATCTTGCCGTGCTTAAAACGTTACCCGGCTATGCCAAAGCCGTGACTGTCCTTATTGACAACGAAAACTATTTTGAGGTACTCGGAACTATCGGCGGTGATGATACCGTGCTCATCATTCTTCGAGAAGGTGTTTCACACAAGGAATTACTCGATGCGCTTTCATCCGTTCTACCCAATATTCACGCATTATACAAATAAATACCTTTAACGATAGCTTTTACCATGAGAAGAAATATTTTCAATGGAATTCTCCTATCTTTCCTATTTGCATTTATACTGAGTCTCAGCGCATGTACAGACGATGACTGGAAAAACGACGTTGACAGGCTAAAAGAAGAAATTGAACAACTTCAGAACACGAAACCAACAGGTATCATTATTTTGAATACGGATACCCTTCAAATCACCAAGGGGCATGAATTTGAGATAACTTTCCGCACGAACCCGTCTGGTTATCAACTCAATACTGACAATCTTGAACTCGATGTGGAAAGCAATACTTATTCCTTATACAAAGAAGATAAATCCCTCTCCCGTTCCTCTTACGTACGCCCTTCTCAAATATTTGAAATTGTATCTTTAGTAAAAAATCGTAATGAAAACGAAGAAGAACTCACAGGAGAATGGATTATCACCATTAGAACTAAAGGGGAAGAGAATTTTATGGATTATTCCAAAATACGTTTGGTTGCCAATTATCTTGATTCCAAGGGAGAAAAACAATATATCTGCTCTTCCAATTTTGCAATAGTTCAAACATTACCGACTTTAGAGGAAGGATTGAATTTCTATAATATTACCCAGACTTACCGAGCCTATCCGAATTCGGAAATAATACCTTACCGAATCTTCGCTTACTGTAATATATATATGAACAACCATGGGGAGACATGGGTATATAACCGCAATAACCTGACCACACCCAATTTCTCCTTTTCCGATCCAGAACAACAAAATCTATTCAATATAAATACAGATAATTTAAACCGATACGGTTACATCACGCTCACCCCTACAGAAAGTACATTCTGGACGACACAAGAAGAAGAAAAAGGTATAGTACAAATACCTGCCACATTGACTCTATCCAACAAATTAGGCGAAAGTTTAGAGAAAGATATTCTTATCAGCTACTGCATGCAGAACCAAGAATCTATCACCATTGAAACCACCCAGCAAGAGATAGAAGAAAACAATAGAATGTTCACTTATGATTTAACTGAAACATTCGATAAATTAGGATTCCCGAGCTCCATGGAGTTACCTTATAAAATATTCAGTAAACAAAGCGACAGCAAAGGCGGCATCATATCATCCTCAAATACAGAAGAACTCTATTATCAGAATAAACTAATCATCAAGGTATTTACAAGTAATCTACCCGACGACAACTATTATCAGTTCTCCACCCGAGTGGAATGGATGGCTCAGGAGAACGGTATATATATCAGGCCAACAACTGAAGACAATGTCAGTTTCCTCCAATATTTCAATATCAAAACACAAATAAAATTACTTGATAAGAAATGATAATCACCATCCTTATATTTTTCAAGAGTAAATTAAATTATATCGGAAATAGTTTGTAAACTTGCACCCCGAATTTTCAAGTAAATAGCAATGAAAGTTATAGCAAAAAAATCAGAATTAACAGCCGCTATCGAGGAGTTGAAACAAGCAGGGAAGACTATCGGGCTGGTGCCTACAATGGGGGCATTGCATGCAGGACATGTTTCCTTGGTTAAAGCATGTAATCAGAACAACGATATTACTGTTGTAAGTGTATTCGTGAACCCTACTCAATTTAATGACAAAGAAGACCTTAAAAGATATCCCAGGACATTGGATAAAGATGTTGCCCTACTCGAACAGAATGGATGTGACTACGTTTTCGCCCCCAATGTAGAGGAAATGTACCCGGAAGAAGATACACGCATTTTCGATTTCGGACACGTTGGCGAAGTTATGGAAGGAGCCCGTCGTCCCGGCCACTTCAATGGGGTTGGCCAGATTGTTAGTAAATTATTCGATATCGTAAAACCTCATCGGGCTTATTTTGGTATGAAGGATTTCCAGCAAATTGCTGTTATTAAGAACATGGTTCGGCAATTGCACTATGATCTTGA
Organism: uncultured Butyricimonas sp.; assembly: GCA_944321845.1. Taxonomy (GTDB): domain Bacteria; phylum Bacteroidota; class Bacteroidia; order Bacteroidales; family Marinifilaceae; genus CALUMT01. Next base: position 50,790 of record CALUMT010000039.1, on the reverse strand, counting down.
GATTGTTCCTTGCCCCATTATACGTGAGAGTGACGGATTGGCCATGAGTTCTCGCAACACCTTGCTTTCACCCGAACATAGAAGCAACGCTCCTCATATCCATAAAGTTCTGGAGGAAGCGACACATCTTACCGCTAAAATGACGGTAGATGAATTAAAACAATGGGTTATCGACGAGGTCAACAAAAATCCTTATCTGGAAGTCGAGTATTTCGAAATAGTGGATGACACAGAACTGCAAACAATACGTGACTGGTCTGAAAATAACGTGAAAGTCGGCTGTATCGCCGTTTACGCGGGGCCCATTCGCTTAATTGACAATATCGTGTTTTAACCTTACAAGTAATTAAAGATGTTCATTGAAGTTGTAAAATCCAAACTCCACAAAGTAACTGTTACCGAAGCCAACCTTCAGTACGTGGGAAGTATCACCATTGACGAGGCTCTTCTGGAGGCTGCCAATATGATCGAGAACGAGAAGGTACAAATCGTAAACGTGAACAATGGCGAGCGATTTGAAACTTATATCATCAAAGGAGAAAGAAACTCAGGTATCATTTGTCTTAATGGTCCTGCCGCCCGGAAATGCGCAGTAGGGGATATTATCATCATTATTTCCTATGCCATGATGGATTTCGAAGAGGCCAAAAAACACAAACCGGTTCTTGTTTTCCCGGAAACTGCAACTAATAAATTAATTTAAACCTATGGAATTCTTACCTTATATTGAGAAAAAAATAGCCCATTCGGCTGAAGAGGCTTCCAGAATCTTAAACATGTGGAGATTCCGTAACGAACGTATCGTGTTCACTAACGGATGTTTCGATATTTTACACCGTGGACACGTGGAATATTTGGCCAAAGCTGCCGCTTTAGGAACCAAACTTATCGTCGGTTTGAACACGGACGCTTCCGTACGTCGATTAAAAGGCGATTCTCGTCCTGTGAACGATGAACAGGCACGAGCCCTGATTTTGGCTTCTCTGGTATTCGTGGACGAGGTTATTCTTTTTGACACCGATACTCCCCGGGAATTGATCGAATTCGTACAACCCGATATCCTTGTCAAAGGAGGAGATTACCGCCCAGAAGATATTGTCGGCCATGATGTTGTCACGGCCCGTGGGGGAGAAGTGGTAACCATTCCTCTCACGGAAGGTTACTCCACAACCTCGATCATTGAGAAAATGAAATAACTTCCAATACAAGACAAGAAGAGAGTGGCCCAGATTTCTAGGCCACTCTCTTTTTATCGACGCTTTCTCATAGAATTCCTTTTTTAAGAGAGACGATTATTTTCCGTATCACAACTTTTTCCCGGATTTACCCGCCTCACTACAACGATGCTCAGCTCGTAAAGCAACCAGATAGGCAAAGCCACGACCAGCATCGTGAAAGCGTCTGAAGTCGGGGTTATAATAGCAGCCACGACCAATATCGCCACCACGGCATGCTTCCTGAAACGACGCATAAAAGGCGCTGACAATACTCCCAAACGCCCCAATAACCAGCATAATATCGGCAACTCGAACACAATCCCCATCAACAGACACATCATGATTAACGTGTCCATGTAAGACTGCAAACTAATCATGTTCACCACCTCCTCGCTCACTTGATAAGTTCCCAGAAAACGGAAAGTCAACGGGAAAATCAAAAAATAGCTGAGTAATACCCCTATCATGAACATAAAATAGCCGCTGACGACCATCCGGGAAGAATACTTCTTCTCGTCGTCATAGAGGCCCGGAGACACAAAATGAAACAACAGATACAACGCGTAAGGCAACACACATAAAAAGCCCACGTACATCGATGTTTTCACGTGAATCAGGAACTGTTCCGTCAATCCGGTATTAATCAATTGCACGGAAAAATCCGTTTCACCCACGTTTCCCAACCAGGAATCAATCAGATCAAACAAACGATATATCACGAAATCTCCATTCTTCGGGGCAAGAATGACCGAGAAAATCTCTTTCTTGAAGAAAAAAACCGTGATAGCAAACACCAGCGTCGCCACGGCAATTTTCACCAGATCTTTCCTCAACACATCCAGATGCTCCCAGAAAGACATGCTTCCATCCGTCCTATCTTCCATATCAATTCTTCGGCTGTTCCTCTTTCTCTACCTCCTTTTCGATTCCCTTCATCCCTTCCTTGAAACTTCTAACTCCTTTTCCCAAACCCCTCATCAATTCCGGTATTTTTTTGCCACCAAAAAATATCAGCACAATCAACACGATTAATAAAATCTCCTGTGTTCCTATCCCAAACATAATCACTTACGTATTAAATATTTAATAAACAAATAACCACCCACTACCTGCAACAGCATTCCCGGTATTCCAAGACGGAAATCTTGCAAGGCGGCATAGAAATTCCCCACGATCAACCATTCTCCCAATGTCCCCAATACCTGGTAAAAAGCGACAACCCCCAACAACAAGGGCAGGGTCACCTTCTTGAAACAATAAGCCGCGTACCCGGCTCCAGCAGCAAGCAAGGTAGATTTCAATAGAATCGCGGGAAGCACGGCTAAAGCAGGCATCCCGAAAAGCAATGAATTTACCACGGGCGATGCCACAGCCGTCAGCAACCCTACTTTATACCCGTACTTGTAGGCTCCCACGAGCGTGAAAAAATAAATCGGCAACCAAACCATTCCCCCTTGTGGAACAAGATGGAACAATTGAGGTAAAACAATATTACCTGCCACGAACAAAATGGCCACCCAATAAGTCTTTACGTCACTGTAATTCAATACATGAAGTTTTACTGTCGTTTCCATATTCTCTCATTTAACCTGTTTTCTAACTGTTGAATTCAAATTCTCCATAAATCTCTCGATCAAAGGCAAACATTCCTCCGCTGTAGCAGCCTCCCGGCACAAGGTCTCCACCGGGCAGAAACCCGTACGTGCCCGATTCTGAATATGCGCAACCTTTTCCTTGAACTCCACCGGGATACCGGCATCCCGCAGTAAAGCCAATGCCGACTCGCTAATGACATCCGTGTATAATTCCCGGACACCTCCCAGTATCATCAAAGCGGCGGCACCTTTCCCAACCACCTTATCTGCCACGGAAGCCCCTTTCAAGAAAACAGGTTCTTCCTTCAGCAACCGGTAAAGAGCCGCAACCCCGCGCTCGGAGAAAGTCCTAATCTCCCCCTTCCTGATTACCAGCGAGCAATCAACGGAATGCAATAACCTTATCAACTCTTCCATCACAATGTCTCTCGTTTTAACCGTTCAACATAACGATCAATACGGTGCAATTCCTTCGGGATATCTATCCCCTGCGGGCAATGCGGACTACACTGGTTACAGCCGATACAATGACTCGCCTGTCTCAGTTTCGGCACACTGCGGTCATATCCCACGAGGTAAACCCGACGAGCCTTCCGGTAATTCTCATCCTGAGAACTGGTGGGAATATTCCCCTCGTTCAGGCACTTGTTATAGTGAAGCAGAATCGCCGGAATATCCAGCCCGTAAGGACAAGGCATACAATACTTGCAGTCATTACAGGGTATCGTGTCATATTCCATCATCAACGTGGCCGTATCGTGCAGGAAATGCACCTCATCCTCCGTCAACGGCTTCAAGGGACAATAAGTGCGCAAGTTATCCTGCAGATGCTCCATGCATGTCATACCGCTCAACACCACCAGTACATCAGGATAACTGCCCGCGTAACGGAATGCCCAGGATGCCACACTCCGCTCCGGTTCCCGCTGTTTCAACCGAGCCATGATATTGTTCGGCAAATTGGACAACCGACCTCCCAGCAACGGTTCCATGATAATGGCGGGAATCTTCCGCTTGGCCAATTCGCCGTACAGGTATTCCGCATCCGTGTTCCGGGGATTGATTTCCTTGGCATATTGCCAGTCCAAGTAATTCAATTGAATCTGCACGAAATCCCACTTGTACTCATCATGCTTGGACAACAGGTAATCAAAAACCTTGATATCCCCATGATAGGAAAATCCCAGGTTGCGAATCCGTCCCGCGCGCCGCTCTTCCAGCAAATAATCCAGCATCCCGTTTTTTATATATCTCGCCTCAAACTCTTCCATTCCACCTCCCATCCCGACCGCGTGCAACAACAGGTAATCAATATAATCCACCTGCAATTCCTTGAAAGAATTCTTGTACATGGCTATCGATGCTTCCCGACTCCAGGTCGAGGGAGCGAAATTAGACAATTTCGTCGCTATAAAATACTTGTCTCTCGGGTAGCGGCTAAGAGCAATCCCCGTGGCGCGTTCCGATTCTCCCCGGCAGTAAGCAGGAGAAGTATCAAAGTAATTCACCCCATGCGCTATGGCAAAATCCACCATGCGATTTACCATCTCCTGATCTATCGCCTCATTTCCTTCCCGGGCGCTACGCCCGCCTACCGACGGCAAGCGCATCATCCCGAATCCCAACAAAGAAACCTTATCTCCCGTGGAAGGATTCACCCGGTAGGTCATCTTATCCGTGGGGATCTCCGCCGCCATTTCCGACAACACCTTCTTCTGCTTATCCCCGCAAGCCACCAGTCCGGCTGAAACGACACCGGCCGTCCCCAGTACCTTGAAAAAGGTACGGCGGGACATCTCTTTATCTTTCTTTTCGTTCGTTTCCATTATATCGCTCATTGCAAATCATTCAAAAAAACAACATGACACTAACCCTCGTGGTGCACCTCGTGACCTTCCACGTAAATAGCGCTAAACGGACGAGCCGGGCAAAGATTCTCGCAAGCCCCGCAACCGATACACCGCTCCTCGTTCACCACGGGGATCTTGGGAGAATCCGGGTTCTCGGGATCCGAGGGTACCATCAGAATCGCCCAAACAGGACAATGACGGGCACAATTACCGCAACTCACGCCATCCGTCAGCGGTATACAATTCTCCCTTACCCAAACGGCATGGCCGATATGCGTGGCCGACTTATCAGCCACGGTTATTGGACGTATTGCCCCCGCCGGACAAACCTCCGAGCAACGCATACACTCCGGCCGGCAATATCCACGCTCGTAGGACATTTCCGGCTGCATCAGCGTCATCATTCCCGATGAAGGACGCAATACCCCATTCGGGCAAACCGACACGCAGAGCTGACAAGCCGTACAATGCTGCTCGAAATGGCGGATACCCAATGCCCCCGGGGGAACTATTCTCGTGGCACGTACCGGTATCTTCTTATCCTCGATAACGGCCAAACCGCCATCCACCTTCTTCTCCTGCGCCTGCAACGTCGCCGAAGCGGCAACCACGGCCGTCGCCGTGAGGAACCCGCGACGGGCAGTATCCACCGGTTTCCCCTCTTCTTTCGCCGGCTCACTCTTTTTCAAGCGACAAGCGAAATGTATCGCCCCATGCTTACAGGTATCTATACAATCCATACAATCCACGCAACGACTGTAATCAATCCGGAACTCCTTGTAATTGATACAGGAAACCTTACACTTACGGGAACAAAGACCGCATTCCTTACATTTCCCGGCATCAATCACCGGACGGAATAACGCGTACCTCGAAAGGAAACCCAGCACCGTACCCACCGGACAAATCGTGTTGCAATAGGTACGCCCGTTACGCCACGCCAACACGGCAATCACGATAAAGGTCACCGCGGCCACGATAAACGTCCCCAAGCCTTTCATCCATACCTCCGTCTCGTAAAAAGCATAACTGTCCGCCCGTTCCGCGAAATAAGCCAACAGGTTATTACCCCACTGGTACAACGGGGCAAACAAATTCGACACAATCCGCCCGTAGGAACTATACGGGGCAAACAATGCCACCAACGAACCAATTCCGGCAAGCAATGCCACGATAAACACGGCCAACACCCCGTATCGCGACCATTTTACCTCCGGGGAATACGAGAAGCGGAATCTCTTTTTCTTCCTTCTCCCGCTTAACCACGAAATAATGTCCTGCATCACTCCCAAGGGGCAAATCACCGAGCAGTACACCCGCCCCAGAATCAAGGTCAAGACAACGAGGAACAGGACCACGCCGACATTCAACGCCAGCACCGCCGGTAAAAACTGAATCTTTGCCGTCCATCCCAACCACGCGTGAATCGTTCCGGTAAAATCAAGAAACAACCCCGTGACTGCCAGAAAAAACAACACGGCAAGAATCACTCTAATTCTACGCAACATAAATTTAAGCCATTAAAATCGTTATATTTCACCTGGCTCCCCGCACTTCTACCTCTACACTACAAAGATACGCTAAAAAATCATTCCCCCTCTTACAAAAATCACCCCTAATTCTACCAATATTACAGATTTTTTCGACAGGCAAACATCTTAAGGTAAAAATACCCGCAAACACCCAGTAACACAACCGGAAATACCCCCATTATTACCGGATTCAATGAAAAGACATCACCTCGTGCAATTTGCAAACCGGTTAACTGAATATAAGCGAACAACAAGGCAATAAACAGTCTTAACCAACGCAACATACGAACTCCAAGGCGATACAATTGTTCTTTATTATCATCATTCACCCGAACTGGATAAGTGAATTTCCTATAAAAACGCTCACTCACGAGCAAAATCAAATAAATAGAGACCGATATCACCGGCAAAATCCACAGTATCGACCGATCCGTCCAACCATCCACTTCTCCCCGGAAATTATAATGCATGGGAAACACCTCTCCCGCTTCAAATTCCCCGTAAAACAACAAGGGATATAAACATCCCAATAAACCCAGAAAAGACAGGATTTCCAGTATCCAATCCTCGGTATTTCTTTTCAAAATAGAACCTTTATCCATAAAACAGTATCAATTATTCTCTATTAAATCAGCAGCTTTCCCCGGGTAGAAATTCAAGGAATCGACCACCTCGTCATACTCCTGCTGAATCAGCATACTGTCCCGGGATTCTATCAGCGCCTCTTCCTGCCAGCTCGAAACCTCCCCCTCGTTTTCGCTCAAAACAAAACACTCGATGACGATGAACCCCAACACGAAAACCACCAGCGGAGCCAAAGCGAGCATCCAGAATATCCATCCCAACCTATCCAGTCTCAACCGTCTCCCGATAAAAAACAATCCCCCGACGACACACAACACCAGCACCACTAAAACCACGTACAACGTCATAACATCATTATCATTTTATAGCGTTTTGCTATGTTTTACTGACACGAGATAACGTTATATTACATCAGTGCCGCTACCTGTTTTTCGACAGCCGATTTGATAAAAGCATTTATGGACACCCCGGCCTGTTTCGCCAGAATAGCGACTCGACTGTGCGTTTCAGGAGATATTCGGATATTCAATGATCCGGAATAGCTCTTGTGTGGTTCTATTCCTTCTTCCTTGCAGTATTCCAGGTAATCATCTACCGCCTCGTGAAAAGCCTCGGTAAGCTCTTTCACGCTTTCACCTTCAAAATTCACCAGCCCGTTTATGCCTTCTATTTTCCCGAAGAAAATATTATCCTGCTCGCTGAACGCTACTGAACCGATATAACCCTTGTAACTTAAAGTATTCATGATAACCTCCTTTATTTAATGAATCCGGCTTCTGTCAAATCCTCCAAAACTTGCTTCATGGCGTATCCCTTGATGATATTCCCGGGATGTGGTTCATGCAACATGATCGGGCGTTTGTCTCCATTTCGATAAATAATCCTCGACCCGGAAGTTTTCCCCTTGTTTGATTTCACGTACCCGAAAAAAGATAAAAGCCTTTCCATTTCATCAAACGTAAAATCAATGGGTTGCCTTTTGAATCGTTCTATTAATTTTTCTTTCGTGCCCATAATGGATACATTTTTACAAATGTAACTATTTTGTAGTTACAATGCAAGTTTTGAGGTATAAAAGTAACCCGTTTTTATTTCTACTTACCATGATTACGACGAAGCCATCTTTCTTGGTTAAAAACTTGCACGAACACGTGGTGTTCCCGCAATATTTGGATGATTTCCTCAAAATCCTCGGGCGCAACGCAATCAAGATATGTCTGGGCTGCATGTTCATCGGGGCTTTCTCCCAAGAGTTTCACTTGAAATGAGCCTGGCCACATACCTTTAGGATAATAAAAAGAAAGCGTATGAACCTTCTCATATTTGATTTCACTTTTTATACGAGGAAAAATAGCATTTTGCAAGATAATGGATGTTTCTGTTAAAGTAATATGATTTAGATATCCCGAAGCGCTGATGGTAACGCTAATCGTCGATAATATTAAAAATATAAAAAAATTGATTTTCCTTGAATCTTGGAGATTAGCATACAGTAAAACTATAATTATACCTGCTATGAGAACGATTATAGAAATTACTATAAGTATCGCTATACTGCTTTTTGTTAAAGGACGTTTGAAAGTTTTTATTTCTTGCATGGCATATATTGCATTAAATTTACAGCATAGAATGTTTGAATAATTATCGGAAAGATATAATATTTAAAAAATAGAAACAACTATTCTAGAATTTATTCGATGTACTTTTCTATCTGAAAAATGAAGCATTGTTCTCTTGCAAGGTTTTATTTTAGCAGATCAATTACTTCCAAAGGGACAAACTCCCTCTGTCAATGGGTATTGGAATTATTCGTCTTCCTCGAAAAAAATTACAGAAGTAAATAACTTGAAGTTTTTAAATACTGCCAACTCGTCATCCTTTTTCATTTTAACGATATCGCGGATTCTTTTCTCTAGCTCGTACAATTTGTCCGGTGAAATATTTAAAAGGACATCGTATCTACTCTTCTTTGTGTTATAGTCAAAAATAAAATAAACCTCTAACGCTTTACCATCTTCATCAAATTTCACCATAAATCTTATTCCTGGTGCTGTTTTTCGGTATTCCTGCAATTCTGCCTCCGTGAAGACCTCATGTATAGCCTCTCTTATTTCCGAGTGAGAAAAATCCCCGTTCGCAGCAAGTATCTCATAGTCTTCGACTTTTTTCCCATTCTTGTGATAAATATTCCATACATCCGTATCTTGAGAGTGAATATTCGTCACGAATAATACATCAGGAACCTCTTTTGTAATGAATGCTTTATAACTGACATTCTTACCTTTCGTGATTTTTCCTGGAGCATAGTTGCGATCTTGCTGTGCCATTGCCACGTTACACAGGAATAACAACAAACAAATAATTATGTTTCCTTTCATCATTCTATGTATTGAACTCCCTTTTAGCGATTGATATATAGAGGTCTTCATGGAGCATAAAACAATCGGTGTCATAGTGATTCCCCATGTCCCTTACTGTCGATATCACACTCGGATATAGGCACTTGGTGAAAAACGGGTACCGGCCTCATTTCCAAAGAAAAGGTAAAGATGCAACGGGGTTCCGTCCGGTTGCCCAACAGGCAGTATTTCCACCTTCACTCGACTATCCGCCCGACATGCCCCGGGGACTTCTATCAGCAACGGAGAACGGGGTAACGTTTCAAAGAAATACCCGATAAATACCCGGTCATGGGCTGCAGCCCGGGGACATTCCACCCCGTTTTCCCATTCCAGCGTCACCGTCCATTCCTCCCGGCTCGTTTCCTTTACCACCGGCATTTCCAGCGAACCTACCGAAAACCGGAATGACGGGAAAGCCCATACACCTTCGCCCGGACGGAAGCAACCACCATTCAAACGGTGAAAAAGCGAATCACTCTTTGCCGCTCCTGTTTCCCGAGCCGCCACGCTCCAAATCGGCAAATCACCGATCGTCCGCCGGTATATCCGCCACATTTTCCGTGCTTCCGTAAATCGCGCTGAAGATTCAATTTCTCCCGCCGAACGTTCTTTCCGCTTCCCTCGTTTCGACTTGCAAACTATCACCCGATTCCCCCGCTTGAAATACGTGTAACCGTTGATTCTTAACGGTCCTCCCGATAACAAAGCATCATTAAATATTGATACATTAGCCATAAACTATCATTTTTCTTTCATCCGTTCTTATATTTTTCTCACTATCCCCCTTGCTCTCTATAAGCCTACATAGCGCAATACTAGGACTTACAAATCATATTTAATAAATAATACATGATCAATTCCTGTACAAATATTATGAAAAAGTTTTATAAATGCAATATAAATATTATAAAAACGCTATTATATATAGCGTATATATAGAGTAGTAATAGCGTTATTATAGTGTTTTAATATGAATTAATCAAGAATTCTACTGTAATTTATCAAAAATTGAGATAAGACATCCAACTATCAGCCCAATAAAAGGGAAGGAAAAGCAAGGTAATACAGTAAATGGAAATCGTTAAAATTTTTATCATTATGGATAAAGTCACAGAAAAAACAGTAAAAATAGTTACATTTGTAACTGAACTTAAACATCATTCACGAGAATATGGCAGAGATTAATAGCACGCTTGGAGATATCCGGGGAAAAGTAGGTAACCTGGTCCTATACGAGGGAAAAGGGAATAAGACCCTGCTTCGGGGATGGAGCATGGAACGCAAAGTTTTCAAGGAATCGCAGAAACGGCACGCAACAGCTTTCGGAACATTGGCAGCTTTGAAGCTCTGGTTGGGAAAAGTTATCAAAATCGGGTTTCCCGACAATGGACGAAAATTGAAAGGGTACAATGCCTTCATGAGTGCAAATCTGGGAAAAGCCATAACAGTGAAGAAAAAAGACCCTGAAAAACCGGTCAACAAACGAAAAAAGGCAACGGAAGAATTCTCGGGGACCGTGGACCATCAGGCATTACGGGTTGCCGCCGGACCATTAACCCCGCCAACCGTAGAGCTCTCTATTGACTTGAAGCGACGAGAAGCCTGTTTCACCCACAAAGCCATGGCCATCGAAGCGGTGGATTGTTTCCTGGACGATCGGATATATGCCGTCCTACTGGATGACAAAGAATGGATAGCCTCCACATGGGAAATCTGCCGCAGGGGAGAGGACGGCACACTGGTAATTCCTTTCCCCGAAAGGACGAAAGCGAAAAACGTGGCACTGTACGTTTTTGCCACAAGCGAAGATGGCCGATACGCCTCCGATTCAATCTGCCTGCATGTACCGTCCAGATCATAAGGAAATTTCATCGGAATACCTTACCAAGGCTATCAAGCTAAATTCACATCAAGGCGAAGTCTCATACCTAATACTTCAGTTATACGTAAAAGCATTACACCAGAGAGATTCCTATAATGTACTATTGAATCCAGTACAAAATTGAAAATAGTGGAAAACGGGGGTAAAATTGTTAGTAAGTTGTGGAATAAAAAAAGGAGAGAAAAGAATAACTTTATTTGGATTATTCGATTTCGGGATGGGATAAAAATAGAATCGGGAGTAACAAAAATAGTTGCTCCTTTTTTCATGTTTTCTTTCCCCATTTTACTAACAGTAACTAACAGGGCAAATCGGGAATAGTTATTCAACGAGCAAGTTATTAACAATGGTGGAAAAAGTCTGTATATAACTAATACTGAATTAAAAATAATTATAGACTCTGTGGAAAACCGTTATACATTCCATGAATAAGGAAATACGCAAGCAATTCCCGTTTTTTTATTCCAAAGAACTAACAGCTAATATTCATAGTCATATTTCTTTTTAATAAAAAATAAAAGATAAAATAAAGATGATATGATTGTGGATTACTTGTTACTTTTGCCCTTCGCTAATACTTAATGACATGAATCCTATTAAAAAATTGATGGGAGAAACAGTGATTTACGGGTTCTCCACGATACTTGGAAGATTTATCAATTGGTTGCTCGTGCCACTATATACGAGAGTGCTGACAGAAGCGGAAAATGGCATTTTCACGAATTTAATGGGATACGTGGCTTTGCTGGTTGTTTTGTTGACTTACGGTACGGAAACCGGATTTTTCCGGTTTGCCACGAAGGATAATAAGGATAAGGTTTTTTCGACCTTATTATCTTCTTTGACTTTTACGTCTTTGCTTTTTCTCGTGTTGTGTTTCGGGTTTTTACCCGGAATTGCCAATTTTATAGAGATGCCCGGGTCCGAAATGTATATCACCTTGCTAGCAGTTACCGTGGCCATAGATGTGGTGAGTACCTTGCCGTTTGCTTTGTTGCGTCTCGAGGGGAAAGCGTTGCGTTTTGGGGTCATTAAGCTGATAAATATAGGTATTAATGTCAGCTTGAATCTTTTCTTCTATTTATTATGCCCGTATTTGGAGAAAAAAGGTATTCACGTTCCATTTTATGATCCGGATGGGGGAGTGGTCTATATCTTCATCTCTTATCTGGTTTCTTCGATATTGACTTTATTCATGCTGATGCCTTACCTGGCAAGGTTCCGCTTTGTTTTTTCATGGTCTTTGCTGAAGGATATATTAAAGTATTCTTTCCCTATACTGGTAGTGAGTATAGCCGGGATGATCAATTTGCAGGGAGATAAAATCATGATGCCTAAAATTCTCGGTGAGGGGGAAGAGTCCTGGATAGCGACCGGTATATACGGGGCCAATTACAAGTTGGCGCTCGTGATGTATATTTTCACCCAGGGATTCCGTTTTGCTTTTGAGCCCTTCTTCTTTAATTATGCCAAGAATAATGATTCCAAGAAGGTATATGAAGACGTGTTATTGTACTTCACCGGTTTCGGTCTGATGATATTCCTTTGCGTGATGTACTGGTTGGATATTCTGAAATATTTCCTGGACGAGCGTTATTTTTCCGGGTTGACGATATTGCCTTGGGTTTTGATGGCGAATTTGTTCCAGGGAATGTACTATTCTTTGTCCTTATGGTATAAATTGACCGATAAGACAATATATGGTGCTATTATGGCAATCATCGGCTGTGTGATAACGATAGGGGGTAACGTGTTGTTTTTAAAAAAATACGGTTATATGGCTTCGGCTTATTCCGTGTTTGCCTGTTTCCTGACAATGACAGTTATTTCGTTTATTCTGGGTCATCATTTTTATCGGATTAATTACGATATACCCAAGATTATTTTCTATTTCGTGTTGTGTATAGCATTTTATTTTATAGGGTCATTAATAAAGCTGGACAGCAATATATTGACTTGTTTGGCCCGAACTCCGTTGTTGTTGCTTTTCATGCTGATATTTGTCAAGCGGGAGATGAGTTTTTTGCTGACAAAACAATTTATACGCGGACTGATTCGTAAAAATTGATTATCTTAGCGCAATTGTATGTAATAGTATTGTAGAACATAATTATTTTAAAATTCAATTGTATGAAAATCAAAGTAGTAAATAAATCAAAGCATGCTCTTCCCGAATATAAGACAGAATTTTCAGCCGGAATGGATATTTATGCTGACCTGGAAGAACCGATTATGCTGAAACCATTGGAGAGAAAATTGGTGCGTACGGGTCTTTTCATTGAATTGCCGAAGGGGTATGAAGCAGAAATCCGTCCGCGGAGTGGATTGGCCTGGAAGGAGGGTATTACGGTTTTAAATACACCGGGAACGATAGATGCTGATTACCGTGGTGAAATAAAGGTTATATTGATAAATCTTTCCCCGGATGTGGTACAGGTGAATGATGGTGACCGGATTTGTCAAATGGTTATTCATTCCTACGAGCAGGCAGAATGGGTCCAGGTTGAAGAATTGACAGAGACGGAGAGGGGAGAAGGAGGCTTTGGCCATACCGGGAAATAATCATATGAAAATATGAAAATCGTAAGATCAGGCATTATTAAATCATTATTATTACTGCTGTTGTTTTCTTTATCTGCCTTCAATTCTTTCGCGGATAAAAAAGATGTGGTTGAACGTTCCATGACGAAGGAACAGGAGATGCAGTTCAACTATATTTTCATGGAAGGATTGCGTTGTAAGATATTGGGAGATTTCAAATCCGCGATAACTTATTTCGACCAGTGTATGAAGATTTACAATGGTAGTGCTGCCGTGCGTTATGAGTTGTCCACTATTCTGTTGCTTGGGGAAGATCTGGCACTGCCTTTGCAATTGATGCGTGAAGCCGTGGCACTGGAGCCGGATAATATATGGTATAAGTTATTATTGGCTAATGTGCTGCAAAGAAAATCAATGATTGACGAGGCTTGTGTGGTTTATGATGATCTGATCACTTTGCATCCGGACAGAGAAGATTTTTATTTAACCGAAGCTGAATTGTATATGTCCGTGGAGAAGTGGGAGAAGGCTATCGGTGTTTTGGACAGACATGAAAAACGCTTTGGTATAAATGAGCGTATTGTTATCGAAAAAGCCAAGCTTTATTCCCAGCTGAAAGAGGTAAAGAAAGCCTCTTCTGAAATCATTAAGTTGGTAAAAGCGCATCCGGACAAAACGGAATACTTGGGGTTATTGGCAGAAGTATATCTATCAAATAATCAGGAAAAGAAAGGTTTGCAGACCCTGAAAAAAGTGGTCAAGAAAGAGCCTAATAATGGTTTTGCCCAACTATTTATGGCTGATTATTACCGCTCAAAGGGTGATACTCTGGAAACGGACAGGATATTGAAGTCAGTCTTGGTGAATGATGAAATAGATAATGGACTGAAAGTACAGTATTTATTGAAATTGTTGGTTAGTCAGGCCGATTTTAATCTTACTACTGAAAAGGTATACGCTTACGAGCAGATTTTATTGAAAAGATACCCGGATGATTTGCGAGTTAGAACTTTGAATGCTGATTTTCTCAAGCAGTTGAATCGAATAGATGAATGTTTGAGTGAATTGGAATTTCTAATTTCAAAATCGCCGGATAATTTTTCAATTTGGGAAGAACTGTTGTTGCTTTATAATCACCTGCAAGATACGGCTTCTATGTACGAAAAAGGGCTGGAATGTATTCATTATTTCCCGAATGAACCTCTTCCTTATGCCATCATCAGTTTGCCGCTTTTAGTTCAGGGAAAGGTGGACGAGGCATTGCCTTATTTGAAAAAAGGGTTGGAACTTTCGGAAGACGGGACGGTGATCAAATCACAATTTTATTCCTACCTGGGCGATTGTTATTACGAACAGGATAGCGTGGAATTGTCTTTTAAAATGTACGACGAGGCCTTAAAAATCAATCCGAATGATGTAATGGTTTTAAATAATTACAGTTATTTCCTTGCTCTGCGAGGGGAACGTCTGGAGGATGCGGAAAAGATGATTTCAAAGGCGGTTTCCATGGCTCCTGATAATGCTACTTTTTTGGATACTTATGCCTGGGTACTGTTTAAGCGCAAGAATTATTCTCTCGCGAAATTTTATATGCGTTCAGCCCTGGAGAATGACAAGGACATATCCGGTGTGATGTATGAGCATTATGGAGATATTTTGTACATGGACGGTGATAAGGAAGAAGCCGTGAAGATGTGGCAAAAAGCGGTGGAAACGGGTGGTGACGTGAACGTGGAAGATATAGTGAATAAGATAAAGAACGGGTTATTGTTAGAAGATGAGAAGTAGTTTTGTAGTTTTATTGTTATTTGTATGTTTGGTTTCCTGCCGCTCGGCAAAGACTGTTGTTAAGGAAAAGGTGGAATTGCCAAACGTGACAGAGGGTAGGTTATTCAAGAATGTAGTAGACAGTGCATTGGATTTTAATACATTGTATGCCAAGAAAATAGATTTGACATTACGTGATGGGAAAAAAGAGAATACACTAAAGGCCATGTTGCGTATTCAACGGGACAGTTTCATTTGGGTTTCGGTAACGGCTCCCCTGGGAATAGAAGTGGCCCGTGTATTGTTTACGCCGGATAGCATAAAATTTATCAGTCCCCGGGAAAAAGAATATTTCTTATCGGATTACAGTTATTTCTCCGACAAGTTTGATGTTGATTTGACTTTTGATTGTTTTCAGAAGATATTGTCAAATCATTTTTTTGATTTCACTTCTTGTACTTCATTGGTTGACCGGAATAAGCGTTATAAGCTGGATAAGTCAGGCGATGATTACGTTCTCTACAGCTTGGAAGAAAAGGCGATAGGGAGAAAATTGAAACGTCTGTACAAGAAAAAGAGGAAGAACAAAGAATTTACCTTGGTATTGCAGAAGGTGCATATAAATCCGGAGAATTTCAGGCCCAATTTGATTTCAATAGAGGATTTAGAAGAAAAGATAGGGGTCAGCGTGAATTATGAGCGTTTTAACCGTTTCGGGGAAAGATTGTTTCCGAGTCGATTGATATTTAAACTATTTTCCAAGACGGATGATATAGAGGTGACGATGGATTTCAGCCGATTGGAGTTTGATGTTGATGTGTCTCCCAGTTTTAAGATTTCAAGTAAGTACAAGAGAATTTATTAATATGGGCATTGTTCGTTGGATAGGGGTTTTCTGTTTTCTTTTTGTTTTTTCTTTCTCTTTTTCCCAGTCGATAAACGATATCAAAAAAAAGAAGGAAAGAACAGAAAAGGAAATAGCCTATTTAAACAAATTATTGAAGGAGGCGGATAAGGATAAGTCGGCTACGGTCGAGAAATTGACGATTATCAATCAAAAAATCTCGAAAGGTAAGGAGATGCTTCAGTCTTTGAGGAACGAGGCCGCTTACTTGGAGAAACTGATAGCTGACAACACAAAAATAAAGACCAGACTCGAACATGACAAGCAGCAGATGCTGGATCTTTATTCCAAGATGGTTTATGAAACTTGGAAGAAAAGAGGAAAGTACAATCATTTAATCTATATATTCTCTTCCTCCAGTTTGAGTCAGGCTTATGCCCGTTATAAATACTTCGAGCAAATCGGGGACTATTCAAAGACCCAGATTCGCAAGATAGAATCAACGAATGACTCATTGACGGCCGTCATTAAGGATTTGAAGGTCTTGGTCAATCAGAAAAATGCCACGCAGTCAAAGATTGCTGCCCAGAATAATGAATTGCTGAAGGAGCAGAATGAGGCAAATTCCTATATCTCGGAATTGAAGAAAAAGGAAAAGGATCTTTCCAAGAAATTAAAAAATGAGATAAATAATCGGGAACGCTTCAACGCGGAATTGAAGAAATTGATAGCTGCCCAGACTAAAAAGTCCGGTAGTAAAAATTCCACTTACAAGCAGACCCCGCAGGAGCAGTTGCTTTCTGCCGATTTTGAAAAGAATAAAGGGAAATTGCCTTGGCCGGTGGAGCAGGGGTTTATTTCCGAGAAATTCGGTGTCAATATTCATCCTGTTTTCAAGCAGGTCAAGTTGTCCAACGACGGGATTACCATAACGACCTCCAAGAACGCTGCCGTGCGCAGTGTATTTGGAGGTGTCATAAGCGAGATCATGTTCATACCGGGTTATAATAATGTCGTTATTATTCGACATGGTAATTACCTGACGGTTTATTCCAACCTGGTAGAAGTGTCCGTTAAGAAAGGGGACACTGTCAAGGTAAAGCAAGTTATAGGTAAATTGGCGGAAAGTGCCAAGGGGAATAGCACGCTTAATTTCCAGGTATGGAAAGATAAGGTTAAGTTGAATCCGCAGGTATGGTTGGTTCCCATGTAATGTGAAATATAGTCTTTTAGCCGGATTTGATAATTGAATAATTAGTTATATATTCGCTTGTTTAATGATTCAGGCAAGTTATTTTCAATTTATATTGATAAATGGGTGAACTTTTCTTTTTTGCTGAAGATTGTGAGCTTCCTTCTTTTTTATCGAAGGAAAGAGTGAGCCGTTGGTTGGAGACAGTTGCTGCCGATTATGGCTTCAGATTAGGTGAAATTTCTTTTATTTTCTGTAGTGATCCCTATATACTGGACGTGAATAGAAAGTATCTGAATCACGACTATTACACGGATGTGATTACTTTCGATTACGTGGAGAGGGATGTATTGTCGGGGGATGTATTCATCAGTCTGGATACTGTTCAATCCAACTCTCAGGAGTACCATACCACTTATGAAGAGGAATTGCATCGGGTTATAGTGCATTCTGTACTTCATTTAATCGGTTATAAGGACAAAACTGATGAAGATGCTATGGAGATGAGAGAAAACGAAAATCATTGTTTAGAGTTGCTTAAAACGCTTTGATATGGCAGAATTATTTCCAGTCTATGATGTTATCGTGGTAGGAGCGGGGCATGCCGGTTGTGAAGCTGCTTGTGCGGCTGCCAACTTGGGTTCGAAGGTGTTGCTTATAACATTGGATATGAACAAGATAGCTCAAATGTCTTGTAATCCGGCAGTGGGAGGAATTGCTAAAGGTCAGATAGTTAGGGAGATAGATGCATTGGGTGGATATATGGGTATCGTGACAGATGAGAGTACGATACAATTCCGCATGCTGAATCTTTCAAAAGGTCCGGCGATGTGGAGCCCGAGGGCACAATGTGACCGGATGCATTTTTCATTGCGGTGGAGGGATATCATAGAGCATACCGAAAACCTGGATTTGTGGCAGGACGATGTTGTTTCCTTGATCCTGGAGGGTGGGGGAGTGGCTGGAGTCACGACAAAGTTGGGAGTTTCCTTTAAGGCTCGTAGAGTGATTCTGACGAATGGTACTTTTCTTGATGGGTTGATGCATGTGGGGAGGGTCAGCTTCGAGGGAGGTAGAATAGCGGAGCCGGCCACGCACGGTCTTTCCGAACAATTGCGTGAATACGGTTTTACTGTAGGCCGGATGAAGACGGGTACTCCTGTTCGTGTAGACGGGCGAAGCGTGGATTTTTCGAAATTAGTCCGTCAGGACGGGGATGATGACTTTCATAAATTTTCTTTTTTGCCTTCAAGTGGGAGCTCTTTATCCCGGCGGCCTTGCTATATTGCTTACACGAATACGACGGTTCATGAAATCCTGCGAAGGGGCTTCGCGGATAGTCCGCTTTTCAATGGTACGATAAAAAGTATAGGGCCTCGTTATTGTCCGAGTATAGAAACGAAATTGGATACCTTTGCCGATCGGGACAGTCATCATTTGTTTTTGGAACCGGAAGGGGAGAGGACGACGGAATATTATTTGAATGGCTTTTCTTCTTCGTTGCCTTGGGATATCCAGCTGGAGGCATTGCGCCATGTGGAGGGATTTGAAAACGTGAAGATATACCGTCCGGGATATGCTATAGAGTATGATTTCTTTCAGCCGACGCAATTGTATCCTACTTTGGAAACGAAGTTGATAAAAGGGCTCTATTTTGCCGGCCAGATTAACGGGACAACCGGTTACGAGGAGGCGGCTGCACAGGGATTGATGGCCGGTATTAATGCGCATCTTTCCTTGCATGAAAATAGAGAATTTGTGCTGAGACGGGATCAGGCTTATATTGGTGTATTGATTGACGACCTGGTAACGAAAGGGGTTGACGAGCCTTATCGGATGTTTACCTCTCGGGCGGAATATCGTATTTTATTGCGCCAGGATGATGCGGATGTTCGGTTGACTCCCCTAGGGCGTTCTATAGGACTTGTAGATGATGAGCGTTTTTCTATTTTCGAGGATAAGATAAGGAGACGGGATATGCTCATGGATTTTGTACAAAATTTGAGTATAGCTCCGGATGAGATCAATGGTATTCTTGAGACCTTGGATTCCTCGCCTTTGCGACAGCGTGTGAAATTCGTGGATATTATTACCCGTCCCCAGGTTTCCATGTTTAAGTTAAGGGAAATGTTTATCCCTTTGCAGCTCTTTTTGGAAGAGAATGGAATGGGTGATGAAGTTATCGAGGCTGCAGAAGTCTTGATAAAATATATTGGCTATATAGATAGGGAAAAATTGATTGCAGACAAATTGAATCGTCTGGAGAATTTAGTAATCGCAGACAAGTTTGATTACATGCAGATAAATTCTCTTTCTTATGAAGCACGGCAAAAGTTGACAAAGATTAACCCGAGAACGATAGGACAGGCGTCCAGGATAACCGGGGTATCTCCGGCGGACATAAATGTGCTGTTGATTTTGTTGGGAAGATAGATTGTTTCACGTGGAACAAAATGGTGCGAAGAGCGCTTGAGAATAGAAAATACAGATAAAAACAACACCATATAAAGAGTAAGAGATGAAAATAGTAGAAGGAAATTTGATAGATGTTGTGAATAGAGAAATTTATCCTTGTGCGATTACCATATCGGAAGGTAAAATTGTTTCAATAGAGCGCAATTCAAATTCGTATAATTGTTACATATCTCCTGGGCTTGTCGACTCACATGTTCACGTGGAAAGTTCCATGCTATTGCCGACGGAATTTTCGAGATTGGCTATTGCGAATGGTACCGTTGCTATTGTTTCGGATCCACATGAAATAGCGAATGTAGTGGGTAAGGAGGGTATTTATTTTATGTTGGAGGATGCGAAGAATACGCCATTAAAATGTTTTTGGGGTATTCCTTCATGTGTTCCGGCGACTCCTTTTGATAGGGCAGGGGCAAAATTATCCGCAAAAGACACGGAGGAATTAGCTAAAACGGGATTGTTCTCACATCTCTCCGAAATGATGAATGTGCCCGGTGTCTTGAATAATGATGATGAAGTATTGCGGAAATTGGCGGTAGCTAAAAAATATAATCTTTGTGTGGATGGACATTGTCCGGGTTTACGGGGAGATGATTTAAGTGATTATATAACTAAGGGGGTAGGGACAGATCATGAAGCCTATACTCTGGAGGAAGCAGAGGAGAAAATATCCAAGGGCATGTATATTCAAATTCGGGAGGGAAGTGCTGCACGGAATTATGATGCTTTAAAATCTTTGATTGCCACGAATACGGAGAGGGTGATGTTCTGCACGGATGATTCTCATGCGGATGATCTTTTACAGCAGGGGCATATCAATAAAATCGTAAAAAAGGCCCTTGCCGATGGATTCGGTATTTTTGATATACTACAAGTAGCTTGTATGAATCCGGTACACTTTTATCATTTGGATGTAGGAACTTTGCAGATCGGAGATGCGGCAGATTTTATAATAGTGGACGATATAGACACCTTTAATATATTATCTGTTTATATTAACGGGGAGGAGGTTTTTCATTCGGGAGGAAAAGTCAAACTGAAGGATTCTGAAAAGAAATACATCAATTATTTTGTTCGTGAACCGATACACGAGAATGAAATTTGCCTGCCTGTTCAGGGAGATGTTTGTTGTATAAAGATCATACCTGATTCTTTGGTCACAGATAAAAAAGTGATTTCTTTCCCGGAAAGAATAGATAATTTTCAAGTGTCATTGAATGATGATGTATTGAAACTTGTTTACCTGAATCGTTATTTTAATGGTACTCCTCAAATGGGATTAATAAGCGGGTTGAATCTGAAAGAAGGTGCTTTTGCCACTTCCATATCCCATGACTCGCATAATATAATAGCTGTTGGGACGAATGATGCAGATCTGACAGCTGCAATAAATGCTGTTATTAGAGAAAAAGGAGGATTAGCTTTGTGCAAGGGGAAGGAAAGCTATGTGTTGCCGTTACCAATAGCGGGTATTATGACGGATAAAAGTGGGGAAGAGGTTGCCGAGCAATATTTGTTCTTAAAAAAGAAATTAAAGGAATGGGGATGCACCTTAAAGGCTCCTTTCATGACTCTTTCTTTTATGGGGTTAGTTGTTATTCCAGCTTTGAAAATAGGGGAGAAAGGGTTGTTTGATACTGAAAAATTTGATTTTATCAAATCCTATGGAAACTGATAATTTAAAAGAAAAAATCAGTAAGTTGCCAACAACTCCTGGTGTTTACCAATATTTGGATATTAATGGCACTATCATTTATATTGGTAAGGCGAAAAATTTGAAGAATAGAGTTTCCTCTTATTTTGTAAAAGGGGACCAAACGGCAAAAACAAAATTACTTGTTCGGAAAATTCACGATATCCGTTATATTGTCGTCGATACGGAACAAGATGCCCTGCTGCTGGAAAATAATCTTATCAAGAAATATAAGCCTCGATACAATATTCTTTTGAAAGATGACAAGAGTTACCCGTGGATATGTATAACCAGAGAAAGTTTTCCGAGAGTATTTCTTACTCGCCGTTTTATTAGAAACGGCTCGGAGTATTTTGGCCCTTATACCTCAGTAAAGCATGCTAATTTATTGATTTCCTTGATAAAATCGCTGTTCAAATTAAGGACTTGTAATTTATCTATAAGTAAATCAGATGTTTATAATTCGAAATTCAAAGTATGTCTTGAGTACCATTTAGGGAATTGCCTTGCTCCGTGCATCGGGTTGATATCGGAAGAGAATTATTTGGAATTTATCGCTCAGATACGCAATATCTTGAAGGGGAATATAAGCTCTGTTATTGAATTATTGACGCAAAAGATGAAGGAATATTCCATTTCCCTTCAATTTGAAAAGGCTCAGACGATGAAAGAGGGAATAGAAGCTCTGAGAAATTACCAAAGCAAATCGACGGTGGTGAGTACCTCTATGAATGACATTGATGTGTTCTCCTATTTGGAGGATGAACGTTATGCCTACGTTAATTATATACGTATAGTACATGGAGCCATAAATCAAGTCCATTCGGTGGAGCTTGAAAAAAAATTGGATGAATCCAGGGAGGCATTACTGTCTTTCGCTATTTTTGATATACGACAATTGGTTAATAGCACCTCTAAAGAGATTATTGTTCCTTTTTATCCGGAAGTGTTATTAGATGGAATGAATTACATGATCCCACAGCGAGGTGAAAAGAAGCATCTTCTCGAGTTATCTGAGCGTAACGTGAAGTTCTTTAAAATGGATAAGGAACGTCAAAGAAGTTTACATCGTCAAGAGAATAAATCTGAATTATTGAACACGATCAAGACGGATTTGAGACTGCCCCGTTTACCTCACCGGATGGAATGTTTTGATAACTCAAATATACAGGGAACGAATCCGGTGGCCTCGTGTGTGGTTTTCATAGACGGTAAACCGGCTAAAAAGGAATACAGGCATTTTCACGTGAAAACAGTTATTGGGGCAAATGATTTCGCTTCCATGGAAGAAATCCTGTATCGGCGTTATAGCCGTGTACTGAATGAAGGGGGAGAGCTTCCGGATCTAATCGTGGTGGATGGAGGAAAAGGACAACTTAGCTCGGCTGTTGAAACTTTGCGGAAGTTGGATCTGATAGGAAAGGTTCCCATCATCGGTTTGGCTAAACAGATGGAGGAAGTTTATTATCCCAATGATAAATATCCTCTTATTTTGTCTAAGACCTCTGTGACATTACGTACGTTGATGCATATTCGTGATGAAGCTCATCGTTTCGGGATAACTTTTCACCGTAAAATCCGCTCCAAGGCACAGACTAAAAGTACGTTAAGTGAGATAAAAGGTATAGGAGAAAAAACGGAAACGCAGCTTCTCCAGCATTTTAAGACGCTGAATAAAATCCGTTCAGCCTCTGAAGAGGAATTAGCTGCCGTAGTCGGTCCTTCACGGGCTTCAATTATATATGCTTATTTCCGTCCGGAAGTTACAGAATAATTGCTTATTCGTTCATTATCTCGGTCTGGCGATCGATAGAAGCCTGATGAATGGCTTTAAATATGCGTTCCACCAGTTCCTGGGGAAGATTATTCTTACGGGCTTCCTCTGTGACATGAGTAAGAATCTTTTCCCAACGTTCCGGTTGGAAAATGGAAAGATTTTTTGATTTTTTGTATTGTCCGATTTCTTCGATGACTTTCATCCGGCTGACAAGAGTCTCCATGATAGTATTGTCAAGATAATCAATTCTTTCCCGTAGATCTTCGATTACCATGTCATCGGCTTGTGCCTGTGTGGTGCGAATAACCAGGTGCTCGATGATTTGTTCCAGTGTTTCAGGAGTTACTTGTTGCCGTGCATCACTTAATGCCTGTTCCGGAGAGGTATGTGATTCAATCATAAGGCCATCAAATCCCAGGTCCATACTTTTTTGGGCAATTTCCTGAATGTATTCCCGTTTTCCTCCGATATGGCTTGGATCACAAAAAAGTGGAAGTGTCTTTATTCGACGTTTTAATTCTATGGGGATTTGCCATTGAGGCATATTTCTGTATTTCAAATTATTATATGCCGAGAATCCCCTGTGTATAGCTCCCAGACGGCTTATTCCCACTAAATTTAACCGTTCCAAAGCCCCAAGCCATAATTCAATATCAGGATTTATCGGATTCTTCACCAAAACCGGGATATCCGTTCCCCTTAAAGATTCTGCAATTTCCTGTACGGCAAAAGGGTTTGCCGTGGTTCTTGCTCCAATCCAGAGGAAATCAATGCCTGCCTTTAAGCATTCTTCCACGTGGTGGCTGTTTGCGACTTCCGTACCCACTTTCATCCCCTGTAATCTTTGCACTTTCACGAGCCACTTCAGGCCCTTTTCTCCGACACCCTCGAAACAATTCGGGCGAGTGCGCGGTTTCCATAAACCTGCCCGGAATACATTTATTCCTATTTTCTGGAGACGGGAGGCTGTTGCCAGTACCTGTTCCTCGCTTTCCGCACTACAAGGACCTGCCAACAATAAGGGACGTTCTGTGTGCTTGAATAAAGCCCAATTATCGGATGTTTTTATATTTAAAGAGGAAGTCTCCATACCTGTGTTTTTGACGTTCAAAGGTATATTTTTTCCCTTGACAGTGAAACGGGCCAAGGGATAATTTCATATCTCCGGGGGAAATTTATCGGGAAAAGAACTATTTTTGTAGACAATTACAGAAAGGAATAAACATGAATAACGAGGACAAAAAGCTGTATCTTTTAGACGCTTACGCGTTAATATATCGTTCATATTATGCATTTATCAATAACCCGAGAATCACGACTACCGGGATCAATACATCTGCAACCTTTGGTTTTTGTAATTTCCTGCTTGAATTGCTTGAACTGGAAAAACCGACGCATTTAGCTGTTGTTTTTGATCCGGAGGGTCCGACATTCCGTCACGAGATGTACCCTCTTTACAAAGCCCAACGGCCGCCAATGCCCGAGGATCTGCGTAATTCCATTCCTTATATCAAGCGAATTATAGAGGGATTGGGAATCTCCTTGGTTTCAGTACCGGGTTTTGAGGCAGATGATGTCATCGGAACTTTGGCTAAAAAAGGAGAGAAGGAAGGTTTTCGGGTTTATATGATAACCCCGGATAAAGATTACGGGCAATTGGTCAGTGAACGGGTTTTCATGTATAAACCGGGGCGTGCCGGGAATAAATCGGAGGTATGGGGAATACCGGAAGTTCTGGACCATTTCGGTATCGAGCGGGTGGAACAGGTTATTGATATATTGGGATTGATGGGAGATACGGCTGATAATGTTCCGGGATGTAATGGAATCGGTCCCAAAAGTGCCGCTTCTCTGATTTATAAGTACGGGAGTATAGAAGGCATATACGAGCATATAGATGAACTGAAGGGAAAACAAAAGGAACGATTGATAGCTTGCCAGCCTACCGTCTTTTTGTCCAAAGAGCTGGTGACAATAAACACGGATGTTCCTACCGCTATTTCTGCAGAAGAATTACACAGGGGAGAGGTACGGGATGAAGTGCTGAAACCTATTTTCTCGGAATTGGAATTGTTTTCTCTTGAGAAACGTCTTTTTGCCTTGGAACATACGTCGGAAATAGTTGATGTCATTCATCCGGAAGAAGTTGATTACGCGGAGGTGCTAACGGAAGCGGATCGCCTTTCTCTTTTAGAGCGTTTGTCGGCAAGCGAGGAATACGTGTTGAATGCCATTTATGATACGGGAACAATATACACCGCTTATCCTTCTTGGCTGTCTTTCTCCATTCAGGGACAACGGGTGCGTTATGTACGTGTCCCCTCGAATAAGAAACAAGCGGAAGAATTGATACATTTCCTACGTCCTGTTTTCGAGGATGAGAATAAACTGGTCATTTCTCATGATATAAAAAGTGATATTATCTGGTTACGCCGGGGTGGGGTAGATCTCAAAAACCGTATTTTTGATACGCGTATTGCCCATTATGTTCTTCAGCCGGATAGTTCCCATGAATTGGAGCGGGTGGCTCTTGAAATGCTAAACTACCGTTTATTGAAAGTCGAGACAGATACAAACACACAGTTGTCTCTTTTCCCCGAGGAGGAAAATCCAGAAAAGGATTTCTCCGAGCGCACCGATATTTTATATCGCCTGAAGGGGAAATTGAAGGATGCCCTTGTGGAGGTCGGTTTGTATCACCTGTTCGAGGAGATAGAGATGCCGCTTGTCTGGGTCCTGGCCGATATGGAGTACGAGGGAGTCTCCATCGATGAGCAGGCTTTGAAGGAAATTTCAAGCGATTTGAAAGAGCGTATCGCTGCAGAGGAGAAAACTATTTACGATATGGCCGGACGAGAATTCAATATCAGTTCGCCGAAGCAGTTGGGAGAGATTCTGTTTGATACCATGAATATTGATCCGGGAAACAAGAAAACCAAAACCGGGCAATACAGTACTTCCGAGCAAGTCTTATCCAAGCTTGAAGATGCACACCCGATCATTGGCCATATCCTTGAATACCGGGGATTAAAGAAATTGCTTTCGACCTATGCCGAAGCATTACCTGCTTACGTGGATCCTGCAACCAATAAGATACATACTTATTTTAACCAGGCAGAAGCCGCTACAGGCCGTCTCAGTAGCTTAAATCCTAATTTACAGAATATACCTATCCGCACGGAAGAAGGGCGTAAGATTCGGAAGGCTTTCGTGACGGGTGATGCCGATTATTGTTTCTTCTCGGCCGATTATTCGCAGGTTGAACTTCGGCTCATGGCCCATCTGAGCGATGACGCTGCTCTTCGCGGGGCTTTCCTGCACGGGGAGGACGTGCATGCCGAGACCGCGGCCAAGATATACCATGTTCCCCTGACGGATGTCACTCCAGAGATGCGTCGTCGGGCTAAAACGGCCAATTTCGGGATTATATACGGGATTTCCGCCTGGGGATTGGCAGAACGCCTGAAGATATCTCGTAAAGAAGGTAAGGAGCTTATAGAAGGGTATTTTGAACTCTATCCCGGGGTGAAGCGTTACATGGAGACCTCCATTGACAAGGCTCGCAAACAGGGATACGTGGAGACCATCATGGGCCGCCGTCGGTATCTCCGGGACATTAATTCCCGTAATGCTGTCGTGAGGGGAGTTGCTGAACGGAATGCCGTGAATGCCCCCATACAGGGCTCTGCTGCCGATATTATAAAAAAGGCCATGATTTGTATTCATTCCCGTTTAAAGGAGCGGGGAATGCGCTCGAGGATGATTCTGCAGGTTCATGATGAATTGAATTTCAAGTGTTATCGTCCGGAATTGGCTGAGCTGCAATCTCTCGTGACGGAATGTATGGAACATGTTGTTGACCTGACAGTCCCGTTGACTGTCAGCACGGGAGTAGGCGAGAATTGGTACGAGGCCCATTAATGAAGATTGCTGTACTAATATGAAAGGTTGGTCCATGATGAATGATACGATTGATGATCATCTGCTTCATATGGCGGATTCTTTGAACCATTCCGTTCTGATGGGATGGGACAGTGTCTGTCGCCAACCTCGTTTTTGGGAAGATACACTTATCCCTTACGTTTCATCTCCCCGGCTTTTTGACGGAACCCCTTTTCCCGGAGAGATGGGTGATACCTCCCTCGTGTTGATTATCGTGGTTTACGCTATATTCTTTTTGGGAATGATCGCCTTTCTACGGTTGGAAGGAAAAGGAATACTTCCGTTATTCTTTCTTTACGTCTTTGGCCGTAAACGTACCGGTATCGCAATTCGGGAAAACCTGGTTCAATCCGATATTTACGGGTGGTGCGTTCTTTTCCTTTCCTATTCGGTACTTTCTTTAGGAATCGCTTTTTTGTGGGAAGGTGATTTTTCCTGGTACATATCCCTTCTGGCTTTTTTGTGTCTTTTGGGTTATCAATTATCTTATTTTACAATAATATCGCTTCTCGGCTGGATCTTTAACGCATCCCGTTGTGCGTCCGATGCCTGCCTGATGATTCGTTCCGTCAATGTTATAACGGGGTTGTTGCTTTCCCCTTTTATTCTGTCCCTGTTTTTTATCCATGAACGCTTCATTCCCCTGTTTGTTTGGATCATGGGGATAATCCTTTTATTTTGCTTTCTGGTAAAGTGGATTCGTCTGTTCAGAATTTTATTTGACTGCAAAATTTCCGTATTTTATATGATTTTGTACCTTTGCATCCTCGAAATAATACCGTTACTTGTTTTGTACAAGTTGTTGGTATGATGGAGAAGAAAAGTTGTACCTTAAAAATCTATAGAGTTGAAAATCAAGAAAATTCTGGTATCTCAGCCGAAACCTACAACCGAGAAATCACCGTATTTCGATTTGGCGGAAGAATTTGGCCTCAAGTTGGAGTTCAAGTCTTTTATCAAAGTAGAAGGTGTAACCGCGAAGGAATTTAGACAAGAAAGGATAAACATTCTTGACTATACCGCGATAGTTTTCACGAGTCGCATGGCTATCGACCACTTTTTCCGTATCTGTGGGGAGATGCGTGTCACCATTCCCGATACAATGAAATATTTCTGTATCTCCGAGGCTGTCGCGTTCTATCTTCAAAAATATATTGTTTACCGTAAACGGAAGATATTCTACGGGGACAAAAAGGTCGAGGATATGACCAAAATCCTTCTTAAGCACAAAACAGAACGTTTTCTTATACCCGTTTCCGATGTGCACAAGGAAAATCTACTTGTCCTCATGGATGAATTGAAACTGACTTACACGAAGTCCGTCTTCTACCGTACGGTGGCTGCTGACGTGGCCAAGGATATCCCGAACGTGAAGGATTTCGATATCCTTGCTTTTTACACGCCTGTCGGGGTAAAATCACTTTTGCAGAATTATCCTGAATTCAAGCAGGAAAATACCATTATCGCGACATTTGGAGAGGCTACTCTTGAGGCCGCGGAGGAGTTGGGCTTACGTGTGGATGTGAAAGCACCGACTCCACAAGCTCCGTCCATGACCATGGCTCTCGAGCAATTTATCAAGGTCTATAACAAGGAGAATAAATCCAAGTGATTATAAATTTATAGAAAATCACCATGCTATCGGTATTTCAATCTCGACGGCATGGTGATTTTTATTTTTTGCACCTTGACCTTGCTTGCCAAATATTCTAATTTCTTTGAAGGCAATATGCCGGATTTTCTTGTTACCTTTGTAATCACTTATGGAAGCAGTAGACAGATACACGTTGGGTAAAAGCGAGCGGCTTTATGGCAAAAGGGAATTCGAGGAACTGATGTCCTCGGGAAAGAGTTTCATGGTGTATCCCTTGCGGGTCATTTGGCGGCTCGAATCCCGGGGAGCGGATAATCCTCCGGTCCGGATTGCCGTCAGTGTATCCAAGCGTCGGTTCAAGCGGGCGGTGAAGCGTAACCGGGTAAAACGGCTCGTGCGTGAAGCTTATCGCCTGCATAAATACGGTTTTCATGCACTCGTTTCTGCCGGGCAAACGCTCGATCTTTTATTTATTTACGTGCATGATGAGTTACCCGATTATGCCAGAATAGAAAAAGCAATTGTTCATGCCATTCGAAAAACGGAAAAACTACTTGCGCCAGGCGATAATCTGGATTCTTCTTCTGCCGATTAAATTCTACCGCCAGGCGATATCCCCGTGGTTGCCTCCGGCATGCCGCTATACCCCGACATGCTCGCAATATGCCATGGAAGCCATCCTTAAATACGGGCCCTTTAAGGGAACATGGCTGGCCTTGCGACGCATCCTCCGTTGTCACCCCTGGGGTGGTTCCGGTTATGACCCTGTACCTTGAGACCTCTTTTGTCCGTCCAGGAAAGAAAATAAAAAAGCGAATCGGTGATGATTCTGAACTAGAAGTATTATCTTCGCAGGGATATAAAACGGATATTATGAAAAGAAGAACATGCGCGATAATCTTGATTTCGGGGCTCGTTGTGGTGGCCCTGGGGGCTTTAAGTTTAAAAGAGGATGATAAGCGATTCCAGATCAGCAAGGGGTTGAATATTTTCGCTACCCTTTTCCGGGACGTGAATACCTTCTACGTGGATGAGATGGATCCCGAAAAGATGGTTCAGACGGGTATTGATGCCATGTTGAGGTCTCTGGATCCTTACACGGTCTATTATCCCGAATCCAAGATGGAGGAATTCAACATGATGACCACCGGGGAATATGCTGGGATAGGTGCCATTATCGGGATGCGTCCGGATAAGGAGTACGTGATTATCCGTGAACCCTACGAGGGGACACCCTCGCACAAGGCCGGTCTGTTGCCGGGCGACGCGATTCTGGAAATTGACGGGGAAAGCATGAAAGGGAAAAACACGGAGTTCGTGAGTTCCCGCCTGAAAGGAAAGCCCGGGGAAGAAGTGGTACTGAAAATCGCCCGCGCGGGAGAAAAGAAACCCCTGGAGAAACATTTGAAACGGGAAGTCGTTCAAATGCCTTGTGTTCCTTATTATGGAATGCTGAATAACGAGATAGGCTACATCTGTTTCACGGGCTTTATTGACAAATCGGCGGAGGAAGTGAGGACAGCTATCATGGAATTGCGAGGAAAAGGCATGCGTTCGTTGGTGCTGGATTTACGGGGTAACGGAGGTGGCTTGTTGGATCAGGCCGTGGAGATTGCCAATTATTTCTTGCCCAGAGGTTCGCTGGTTGTCAGCACGAAGGGAAAAATGAAACAATGGGATAAAGAGTATTACGCCACCAAGAATCCTTTGCTGCCGGATATGAAAGTGGCGGTGTTGATTGACCGTGGTTCAGCCTCTGCATCGGAAATCCTGTCCGGTTCGCTGCAGGATTACGATAGGGCTGTCATCGTGGGAGAACGTTCTTTCGGGAAAGGCCTCGTGCAGACCACCCGGGATTTGGTCTATAACACGAAACTGAAAGTAACGACAGCCAAATACTATATTCCCAGCGGCCGTTGTATTCAGGCATTGGACTACTCGCATCGTAACCCGGACGGGAGCGTGGGGACCATCCCGGATTCCCTGATCACGGCTTTTACCACGAAAGCGGGCCGCACGGTGTATGATGGGGGAGGTATCATGCCGGATATAAAAATCATACCGGACACGATGGCCAAAGTGACTCAGGAGTTACTGATAAAAGACTTGTTTTTTGATTTCGTGAACGAGTACGCCTTGACTCATCCGACCGTGGAATCACCCTCAACATTTGCGGTGACGGAGGAATTATACACTACTTTCAAAAATTTCCTGAAGGAACGGAATTTCGAGTACGAGACGGCCACTCAGGTTATGCTGGATAAATTGGTAAAAATTGCCCGCGAGGAGAAATATTACGACCAGATAGCCGGAAATATTGACGCCCTAAAGGCGAATGTTGAGCATTCCATCGACCGGGATCTGGAAGTTTTCCGGGATGAGATCTCGGAATTGCTGGCTGACCAGTTTATGGGACGGTATTACCTGCAGGCCGGAGTCATTGAGTATCACGTGCGTTTCGACAAAGCCATTAAACGGGCCGTTGAGGTTTTGGAGAATACCGGGGAATACGAGGAGATATTGCGTTAACCGTGGGAAAAATTTTCTGAAATAAAAAAGCGTATGATTTTTTGTTTTTCCAGAAAACTACTATATTTGCAGCGCAATTGCCCTATGGTGTAATGGTAGCACTACAGATTCTGGTTCTGTCTGTCTGGGTTCGAGTCCTAGTGGGGCAACAAGGAAAAATACCTGTCGTAGCAACGGCAGGTATTTTTCTTTTATAATACATTGGTTTCGAGAGCAATATTAAGATTCAAGAGATACCTTTTTGCCTTTTTATGACGATATAACCGCCATTCCCCAGCAGTTGTTCACTTGCTGCTCACCTGCTGATCAGCTTCTGGTTTACCCGTGTAAGAATACCTTTTGTCGGGCGTTTGAAATGTTTTTCGAGGATGAAGGGGAATAAAAGGAGATCGGAGTAAGGAAATGAAATAGGAATATGGGTTTAAATAGTATTTTTATGTTTATATTATTTTAATTTGTCGAGTATTAATATAACTTTGTCTTGATAGATTTAGATAAGCAGATTATGCAAGAAAATCTTACGGATGGACAAATTGATTGGAATGATAGAGCGACAATGCAGTATTTGTTTCGTCGTTTTTATTTGCCTTTGCGCTCGTTTGCTTATCAACACGTAAAAGATGATTCAATTACGGATGATTTTGTTCAGAATGCCTTTTTGAATTTGTGGGAAAGGCGAATGAACTTTAATGCAGTCTTGGCCGTGAAGAGTTTCTTGTATTTGAATGTCCGAAATGCTTGTTTGAATTATTTGAAGCGAGAACAAGTAAGAGTTTGTCATGAGGGGCATGTTATTCGCATGTTGACGGAGGAGGATTGTGCAGATATTGCTTTGGAAGAGGAGGTCAATCGATTGGTTTATGATGCGGTGGCGGCTTTACCGGAACAATCCAGACGTGTTGTTCTTTTGACGATGGAAGGAGTCCCGAATCCGGAGATTGCGGAACGTTTGAATATTTCGATGAATACAGTGAAAACACTGAAGATGAGGGCTTATCGGATGTTACGTGAGCGTTTGAAAGGTATCCAGTGGATACTTTTACTCCCGTTTTTTATGAAGTGATCCATTTGTTTTTATTTGGAGTCTTAGTTATAGATGAAAAATAATTTTTCTTGAGAATTTGTCACCCGAAAGAGTTATGAACTTGTTTTAGGGAAAATTTCTCGTGTTATGGAAAATTTGCATGATGGTATTGAGATTTTAATATATCGTTTTTTGACGGGAGAGTTGGCTCCGGATGAACAGGTACGGCTTAATGAATGGTTGCTTGATCCGAAACATAAGGAGTTGTTTGAACGCATCTGTAATAAGGAACGGTTGTTGGAAAGTACTTTGCGTTATGATCAATATAATCGGGAAGCGGCCTGGAGGCATTTTGAATCAAAATGGTTGTATAGACGTCGTTCTATGTTATTTTGGTGGGTAAGAGTGGCTTCGTTTGTATTGCCATTATGTTTGGCGGTTTATTTTTGGATGAGGGAGGAGCGTAAAGAAGTGGTTTTTGTGGAAGATGAAAAAGTGGAGATTACTCCGGCTGTGTCTGGAGCAAGAATGTTATTATCTTCCGGAGAGATTGTGTATTTGGAGAGTGATACGAATGATATGATTTTTTTCGATGGAGGGAGATTGGTTCGAGAAGATAGTGGTGTAATGGCTTATGCTACTGATTCTTTAGATGATACAGAGTTAAAATATAATCAGGTTTTCACGCCTCGAGGATGTGAATATAAAATAAGATTGTCAGATGGAACGGTTGTTTGGCTTAATGCAGAGTCTTCATTACGATTTCCGAGGATGTTTGTTGGGAAAGAGCGGAAAGTGTATGCTGAAGGAGAATTGTATTTTGAGGTGTCGTTTGATGAAAGTAAGCCTTTCATTGTGGAGACAAAAGATAATTTATCTGTAAAAGTGTTGGGAACAGAATTTAATTTACGTTCTTATGATGGAGAGTTTACTGCAACTACATTGATCCGTGGAAAGGTGAGGGTGGAAAACATGGAAAATCAAATTGTGCTTTCGCCGGGTCAACAGGCGATTCGTGTAAATGGATGTGACGAGATACAGGTAAAGGAAGTTGATGTGAATCATGTGGTGGCGTGGCATAGAGGCTATTTCTTTTTTGAGAATACTTGTTTGGAAGAGATTATGGCAGAAATAGGCCGTTGGTATGATGTACAGGTATTTTTTGAAAATACAGCTGTCCGGAATAAACGTTTTTCTATTGAGATGCGTCGTCATGCTTGTTTTGAGGACGTGCTGGCATTAATTGAGCGCACTGGTGTAGTTCGAATGAGGATTCAACAAGATAGTGTTTTTGTGAAATAAAGGAATAGAAAACGCGGCAACGTTTTCTATTCCAGAGAATAGGCTTGAAAAGCCGATTGTGAAATATTTTAATGTGCAAATCTATGAAAAAACTGAACAACAACCTGGACATATCACCTTATGTCCGACAAAAAATCTTTTTAGTGATGAAATTTATTCCTGTTTTTTTGCTTATGACGTTTATGTCTGTATCTGCTTCGACATTGGCGCAGAAGACGGTTATAAGGATGAATGATGTCTCGTTACAATCAGTCTTTAAGGAGATAAAACAAAAAATGGGTTATACTTTCGTGTATAACGAAGAAATGGTTGAACAAGCCGGATGTGTTTCCGTGGACATCAATTCTGATGATATCCATCAAGTAATGAAGGAATGTTTAAAACATACGTCTTTAGGATATTATTTACAAAATGATGTAATCGTTATCGTGACGAAGGCGGAAAGTATAGCTTTAGACGTGAAAAAAGAGTCTTTTAAAATCACCGGGAAAGTGATTGACAAGAAAGGAGAAATTCTTCCTGGAGTGACAATTATTATCAAAGGGACAACATTGGGAACGGCAACTGATTCTAAAGGGATTTTTTCTTTGGAAATACCTCGGATGGATAGTGTGGTTCTAGTGTTTTCATTCGTTGGGATGAAGAGTCATACAGAAGTAATCCGAAAACTGGAAAAGGATATGAAACCATTGAATATTGTTCTGGAAGAAGATACGGAAACGTTGGAAGATGTTGTCGTAACAGGAATATTTGACAGAAAAAAAGAAGGGTTTACAGGGTCTGCCGTTACCGTGAAAGGAGAGGATCTGAAAAAGATAAGCACAACAAATATAGCAAAAGCACTGGCGGCATTGGATCCGAGTTTCCGGGTTATGGATGATGTGCTGAACGGTTCAAACCCGAATCGTTTACCAGATTTAAGAATGCGGGGACAAGCTACTTTGCCTGGGGCTGGTACTGCTTCTTCCGGTTTAGTTGCGTTACAAGGGGAATATGAAACATTTCCGAATCAACCTTTACTCATCATGGATGGTTTTGAGATAGATCTGCAAACCTTTGTGGATTTGGACCCGGATAGAGTTGAGAGTATAACTTTATTGAAAGATGCAGCAGCTACAGCAATTTATGGATCACGGGCAGCCAATGGGGTAATCGTGATTGAATCGAAAATACCGAAAGAGGGACGTTTGTGGGTAACCTATGGCGGTAATGTTCGAATCGAGAGTCCGGATTTATCTGATTATAATCTGATGAATGCTGCAGAAAAGCTGGAGGCAGAACGTTTGTCCGGGATGTATGATGAATATTTAGGAATAGAGAGTGTGATATTGTTTAATGATAAGTTACGAGAAGTGAAACGGGGAGTTGATACTTACTGGTTAGATAAGCCATTACGGACGGGGGTTCAACAACGTCATTCTTTGACATTCGAGGGCGGAGATAGAGCGTTACGTTATCGGCTTTATATGGGAATAAATAATACTCCAGGAGTGATGAAAGGTTCAAAACGAAATACGATATCAGCCAGTTTGGATTTACAATACCGTTTTAGAAAGTTATTGTTGAGGAATTCTGTAACCGTAGATAATACTTTGGGTGATGAATCGCCTTATGGTTCTTTCAGCGAATACACGAAATTGAATCCTTATTTACGGCCTTATGGTGAAAACGGGGAAATATTGAAAACGTTGGATGCTTTTATCATAAATGGTAATATATCGACTAGTGGTTATTTAAATCCATTATATAACACGACGTTCCATACAAAGAACAGGACAACAACATTTGCAGTGAGAGACCAATTCAGTCTAGAATATAATCCTACGGAAGAAATAAGGTTGGTGGGTGCTTTTTCTTTGTCCAAAGGAAACGGCAAGACAGAGATATTCCGCCCGGCACAACACACGGCTTTTGAAACGATAATGGAACCTAGTGAACGAGGAGATTTTCGTCGAATTCAGTCAGAGAATCTTAATTACCAGTTAGATCTTCGAGGAAGCTACAATAAAGCATTTCGAGCGTTGCATTATTTGACCGTTAATCTGCAGATGTCCTTGTTGAGTTCTTCGGACGAGAGTTATACGGCTTATGCGACGGGTTTCCCCAATGATAATATGGATAATATTTTGTTCGGTAAAAAGTATGATGAACAGATGGCAGGAGCGGAGAATACTTCCCGCTCTGTGGGATGGGTCGGTTCTTTCGGTTATTCTTTTGATTACAGGTATTCGTTAGATTTTAATATTCGATTAGATGGTTCTTCTGTATTTGGGGAAGATAATCGTTGGGCTCCATTTTGGTCTGTCGGTTTACGCTGGGATCTGAAAAAAGAATCATTCTTTCAGAATTGGGGATTATTCTCAGAGTTTGTATTGAGAACGACATACGGAATAACCGGAACTCAAGGTTTTGCTCCTTATCAGTCTCAGGAATTATATACTTATGGGAATTTGTTGAAACCTTACGTGTCTTCTGATGCAACGGGGGTAGAATTGGTGGCTATGCCGAACAATTCTTTGAAATGGCAAGAAACCGAAACGTGGAATATCGCATTGGAGTTGGGACTTCTGAAAAATCGGATTACAACTAGGTTGGAGTATTATCAAAAGGTAACGAAGAATTCTTTGACGGATATTACGATCGCTCCTTCATTGGGATTCGGTTCGTATCCGGATAACATGGGAACGTTGGAAAATAAAGGATTTGAATTTAATTTGTCTTTTATTCCATACCAAAATACGGCCGCAAATGCTTATTGGACGATTGTATTGAACGGTTCACATAATAGGGATAAATTAACCAAGATCTCGGAAGCATTGCGGATGATGAACGAGAAAAATAACGAGAACCAGAAAGATTCTCCTTTACCCCGTTATGTGGAAGGGGAATCCATTAACCGGATATGGGTTGTGAAATCATTGGGGATAGATCCTATCTCGGGAGATGAGATCCTGTTAAAGCGAGACGGTACGATGACCTCGAATTATGATGTTGCTGATATGATTCCTTGTGGTACGACTGAGCCGGATTGGCAAGGGAATATTAATTCATCTTTTACTTATAAGGGATTTGGTATTGATGTGAGTTTATCCTATAAATTTGGAGGACAGGTTTATAACCAAACGTTAGTGGATAAGGTGGAAAATGCTCAATTAATGTATAATGCAGACAAAAGGGTACTGGAATTACGTTGGAAAGAAGCAGGAGACCAGGCTCGATTTAAGAAATTAGATGGATTATATAATGGGAGTAATACAAAAGCCACATCTCGTTTTGTGATGGATGAGAATACGTTAAAAATGAATTCGTTGTCTATGAATTATCGTATGGACAAGACGAATGCGAAATATGTGGAACGTTGGGGCTTGACTTCCGTGAAAGTGGCATTCTCAATGGAAGATTTATTTTATCTTTCATCTGTGAAACGAGAAAGAGGTTTGAACTATCCTTTTGCGAGATTATTCTCGTTTTCGTTAAATGTGGCATTCTAAAATGAAGGATTATGAAGAATATATTTTTAATTTTTGTATCGTTCGTTACGATTACGGCTGCTTGTTCTGATTGGTTGGATGTACAGCCCAAGACGTCTATAAAAGGGGAAGATTTGTTTTCCTCCGAAAATGGCTTTAAGGATGCTTTAACGGGATTTTATTTGAATATGGCGATGTCGGAGGTATACGCTAAAGAGATGACTTACGGTTATGTTGATTTATTGGCAGGTAATTATGATAATTACCCAGGAGATTATTACCAAGAGAAACGCTATGATTATGAGGTTACCTGGGAGAGTACGAAAAATGGTATTTACACGAAATTGTATAATATTATAGCGAATATTAATAATTTTCTGCATTATCTTGATAAGAATAGGGATGTGTTGACCACGGAACATTATTATGAGATCATGAAAGGAGAAGCGCTAGGGTTACGGGCTTTTTTGCATTTTGATTTATTACGGTTATTTGGACCGGTGTATAGGTTGGATCCGAAGGCAAAAGCTATACCTTATCGTAAATTGTTTGATCGGGAAGCGACTCCGTTGTTGTCCGCAGAGGAAGTTACAGATTTGGTCATTATTGATTTGATGGAGGCTGATACTTTGTTGGAAAAATACGATTCGAAAGATTTTGTGCGTTCGACATATGATGTGAATAAGGATCCTTTTTTACGTATGCGCATGTTGAGGATGAATACGTATGCCGTAAAAGCTTTATTGGCAAGGGTATATTGTTATCGGGGTGATGAGGATAGTAAGGGGGAAGCTGTAAAATATGCACGAGAGGTGATCTCTGCAGAGAATTATTTTATGCTGGATGAAGGGAATTCTACACCAATACGTATAAATGAACATATTTTTAGTTTGAATATCAATGAGTTTGATAAAATATTGGAAACAAATTATCGCATGATGCTATCACAGGATATGCAAAATAATGAAAGTAATTTCATTATGCGTAGGAAGGAGAATGTGGATATTCAGTTTGAAAAATCAGGGATTGGGTTGACGGATTGGAGAGTGGGAGATAATGCTTTCTTGATAACGGGTAATGCTTTTGCCAGGGAATATGTGATATGTCAGAAGTATAATCAATCTTCTTACTCGAGTGTGTATAGAGGTAAAGATATTCTTCCGTTAATACGGTTGCCGGAGATGTATTATATTATAGCAGAATGTGGTACTCCTGAAGAAAGTGTGGCAGCTCTGAATGCAGTGCGTGAAAGTCGGGGTATTGCTTACACGAATGCTTTGCAGGTGACGGAGAGTTATGATAAGCCTAAATTGGATTTCACGTACGACAATACTCAGACTACACGTATTTACGAGGTGATGAAAGAGTATCAGAAAGAGTATTTCTCTGAAGGGCAATTGTGGTTCTTTTATAAACGATATAATTTCAAAACATTTTTCACTTGTCCTCTCGAGGATGTTCGTGATAAATACCAATGGCCTTTGCCTGATAATGAAAAGCTTTTTGGAAATAATAATTAAAAATGAGGATTTATGAGAAAATACATATTATTGATTACGATAATATCTGGACTATGTTGGTTTGGATGTGATAAGAAGGAAATTGCTCTTTACCAGGAATCTCCACGATTATGTATTGAATATATCCCTGCGGTTCATTTCTTGGATACAGATTATGTGAAACAGCATACAGAGAAGTTAGTTTTGGTGAAGATCCGTTTACAAGGTTATAAATTAGAAAACGAGAAGGGATATTGTTTGAAAACAGAGGTAGCGGAAGGTATGGAGGCAACAGTTGAAGTTGGTATGGAGGATCATTATATTTTCCGAGCGAATGAGATTCTGGACTCTGTTTACCTGGTCTTTAAACGGCCATTAAAAGCTTCTCAACAGGAGGGGAAAAATGGAGTGACGATTACCTTTGATTACTTAAATCCAAAACATGAATTTGCGGCAGGACGAATAGAGGAACAGTCTCGTGTAGTGTCTGTGGATTTTTATCTTCCAGAACCTTATAATTGGCATAAAACTTATTGGGGAGAATATTCTACTGCAAAATATATTTTCATGATGGATTATTTTAAGGATGTTTATAAAATGACATGGGGATCGCAAGAAGAATCCCAAAAGGTACAGGATGCTTATGAGGTCTACCGGAAAGAAAATGGGGATTTGTTGGATGAGGCAGGCAAACCAATAACTTTCCCGAAGTTTTAATAATTAAAAAAAGGAATTATGAGAAATATACATGTAATAATATTCTTGTGTTGTTTTTTCGTCTCGTGTTATGATGATAAAGGCAATTATGATTATAGGGAAATTAACGAGGTTGAATTGAGTTTACCGATTTATTCGGTACGTTTGGATAAGAAAGAAGAAGTATCCGTGACACTTGTTCCGGAAATATCCCAAACTTTGGCTGAAAATGATGCACAATTATCATTTAAATGGGAAAAGCGGAATAATGTGATCTTGTTTGAAGGTTGGGAGGAATGTGGAGATGGTCCGACATTGACACTTTCATTTAGTCCGCAAGATCAAGTGTCGGTTGTTGTGCGTTTGACGGTAACCGATCATCGTCCAGATGGTTCAACTTGGGTTGTGGAGACGACTGTTGTCCCGATAAAGCCGTATAATCGTTCGTGGTTTGTTCTTCAGAATGATAATGGAAAGAGTGTGTTGGGTGTAGTGGACGGCGAGGGAACTGGAGCGGTGGTGATTCCCGATGCTTATAAAGAGGATATGGGGAAGGATTTTCCATTGAATGGTCGCCCTAAGATGTTGAAAAGTTTTTTTTATTATGGAGATTTTTTGGGAGGATTCCTGAATCCTTCTAAAAGGGCATTAATGGTATTAACAGAACAAGATATGGGCGTGTATGAAGCAGCTTCATTTAATCTGATTTATTCTATGGAACAATTATTACATTGGAAGGTTGTTAATAATCAGTCTGATTATTCTCCTGGCGAAATGTGGTCATTTAGTAAATTGGGAGATTTGTTGGTTAATAATGAGAAGGAGGTATTTCTAGCGAACGCTGATGGCTTTTCTGTTTTTTATCCATTAGAATGGGCTCAGGAGTCTGATAAGAGAGAGGTGCATCTTACACATGCTGCAACTGTAGAAAATGGTTCTGCGTTCTTTTTGTATGATAAGGCAGAACATTGTTTCTTGTACTGTTTAGGGGAAAAGAATACAAGTATTATATTTTCTAACCAATCTTTCCGTCAATATGGGAATGAAAGTAGTTTTGCTCCTTCTAAAGTATATAAGAAATTGAATTACGTGGGGAATAATCCGACTAAACCAAATGTGTTTGATCCAAAGAATATTGATAAGGATGAGATTATACTGAGTATGGATAGGGGATGTCGTGGAACTAAAGTTTTTGCAACAGCTTATTCAAGAAAAACGAGGAAATTTGTGGTTTATGAATTTAATGGTTTAGGAATTACTGATTTAAGTTCATGCATTTGCTCTGCTCGTTATGAATTTGAATTGCCGGGAGTCAGTTATGAATCTGTTCGATTTGCAATGTCTTCTTATGGTTATGAGGCCGGGATATTGTTTGCTGCATCAGGTAATAAGGTTTATAAAGTGGAGTTGGTTAATAGTCCTCGTGTCTCACAGATTTATGAGCATGCGGATGGAAATATTCGGATTGAGAAGATCAAGTTTAAATATGGAGATGGCGAGTTTGGAACATGGGGAGATGGAGATAACTTTATTTCTGAAGAATTTTATTACCAACTTGGGGTATTGGTGAACTATGGTAACAATAAGGGAGGTGTGGTTGATTTGAAACTGAATCGTGCTGGAGAATTGATACGTGATGTCGAGATTGTAGAACATAAAGGATTTGGAGAGGTAATTGATTTCGCTTTTATTGCACAATAAGAGTGATAATTAGAGGAAAGAAAAGATTACGACCATAGAAAGAGATGAAGTCAGAAGACTTCATCTTTTTTGTGTTAATGATGTTTTCCTTTTTAAGCTAAATATTATTTTTGTGGAGATTTAGTATCATTATGGACTGGGGACATGACATATGGATGGATTTTAGAGCCGGGCGGTTGGATTCGTTTTATCGCCGCGTGTACCCTGGTCTGATCTTATATGCCATGAGGTACTTGGGAGAGGAGAGTGATTTCTTGGCGGAGGATTGTGTGCAGGATGCCGTATTGGAAGCCTGGGGACGCCGGGAACATTTCGGGGATGTTTATATGTTTAAGTCTTTTCTTTACACGACGATTAAGAATAGAATTACCAGTATTCATCGAAAGAATGTGGCGAGGAGGAATTACATGTCGTGGCAGGAGCTGGATTCGGGGGAGAATTTTCGAAATTCCGTGATCGATCAGGAAGCACAGACGTTACTGTATCAGGCTATCGAAGAATTGCCGGAGAAACAGCGCCTTGTGTTTGAGATGAGTTTCATCGAGGGATTGAAAAACGTGGAAATAGCGGAGAAACTGGGCTTGTCCGACAGCTCCGTGAAAAAGTATAAAGCAAGTGCTTTGGTCCTATTGCGGGAACGATTGGGGGAGACCTTACTTTTGTTGTTACTGAGCGGAATACATTAATCGGATAAATTTTTTTGAAAAAAGTTTGATTTTTGATTACCCCTTTTTAACCGGATTGCGTTATAGGGGTGATTAAAAGATAACGCTATGACAAAAAGAGAGGAATCTTTACATAGAATCGCGGAGTTGTTGATTAAGTTGCGCCTGGGAATGCTTACGGGGGAAGAGCGTGATGAATTGACAAAGTGGCGGGAAGCTTCGCCTGCGAACGGGAAATTGTACGAGAGGTGGGAGCGAGGTGAATTCCTGGAGCGGGAATATCGCTTGTTTCGGGAGGTGAATTACCGGGGTGCTCTTCTTCAGATGGAAAGTCAAGTCGCCCGACAGGAGAGAAAGAAAAAGGTTCTTCGCTTGAGGTCGTGGGGTATCGTGGCTGCTGTCGCTTCCTTGCTCGTGGGAATTTTTGTTTATTTCCAAGGACAGGAAGATCGTCTTGCTCCGGGTAAGTCGGTTATCGCGAAAATTAACGGGCAATTCCCCGTGTTGGAACTGGAGGATGGTTCCTCCGTGGTATTGGACAGTGTGCCTATGTCCTTTCTGGAGGCTGGTGTTGCCGTGAAAAAGAGTGAGCAACTGTCATTGTCTTATGCTTTACCGGATACATTGATAGCCCGAGAGCCGGTATATAACGTGTTATGCGTGCCGCGGGGAGCCGAGTATGATTTGACATTATCGGATGGTAGTCGGGTTTGGTTAAATGCCGAGTCTCGTTTGCGTTATCCGGTTGTTTTCTCGGATAGTTGCCGGGAAGTGGAACTCGAGGGGGAAGGATATTTTGAAGTAGCAAAAGATTCCCGTCGCCCGTTTCGGGTTATGACCCGGGGGCAGGTCGTGGAGGTTCTTGGAACGAAATTTAATGTAGAGGCATATCCAGCGAGTGATTTTACCTATACGACGTTGCTACAAGGTAAGGTGGCCGTGGAAGCCTCTGGTAAACGGGAGGTGCTTCTGCCGAGAATGCAGGCTATGTTGAGAAAAGGTGATTTACATACCCGTTTGGTTGATACGACGAATATGGCGGCATGGCGCTATGGAATGTTTGTGCTGGAAGAGCATACGTTAGAGGAGATCATGGATCAAATGAGTCGGTGGTATGATTTTACAGTTTTCTATCAAAATCCGGAACTGAAAGAGATTGTGTTTAAAGGGAAAGTCAATCGATATGATTCATTTGAGTTTGTGTTGCGGTTATTGGAGAAAACCGGAGATATTCGGTTTGATATACAAGGTAAAACGGTACAGGTCAGACGTTCGAACTAAAAAGGGGAATTTGGCGATTCCCCCGGTTGAAAACATCTGTTGAAGGTCAGATGTATATGTCTAATTCTTAATTACAAATGTATGAAAAA
Source organism: uncultured Butyricimonas sp. (assembly GCA_944321845.1). Taxonomy (GTDB): domain Bacteria; phylum Bacteroidota; class Bacteroidia; order Bacteroidales; family Marinifilaceae; genus CALUMT01. The sequence goes on along the minus strand of CALUMT010000039.1, from coordinate 7,649 downwards.
AAAACCATGTGATGACACTTGTTCCCCGGAACGAGAGAAAAAGCAAGTTTTTTTAACAAGGGCTCGGTATGTGTTCTTGTGTGTATTGATGTGTTTCACGAGTCTGTCGTTGATGGCACAAGAGAAAGAGAAGAAGTTTGATGTTTCTTTCGAGAATGAGTCGCTGGAAACGGTATTAACCTCGTTGAAGAAGCAGTGCGGTTATGATTTTATTTACCAGAAAGAAGTTGTTGCTGGGATAAAGGTAGATCGGTTGGAGATGAAGCAGGCCTCCTTGAAGCAGATTCTGGATAAATTGCTATTACCTTTGGGATATTCCTATGAAATTGTGGATCGTTCTGTGGTGATAAAGAAAAGGGACGAAAAATCAAAAGAAACACTAGTGCAATCGATTACGATTCGGGGGAAAGTGGTCGATATGAAGAAGCATCCTCTTCCTGGAGTGACAGTTTTGGTTAAAGGAACGACTTTGGGGGTATCAACTTCTACGGACGGTTCTTTTAAATTAGAAATCCCAAATAAAAATGTAGTACTAGTATTCAGTTTTGTCGGAATGGAGAGCAAAGAAGTGAAGTTGAATGAATTAAAAGATGAGGATATATTAATAGGAAAAAAGAACTTAGAGGTAATTCTTGAGGAGTCTGTGGAAAATTTGGAGGATGTGGTGGTAACTGGAATATTTACAAGAAAATCTGAAAGTTTTACAGGTGCAGCAAAAACGTTTCGTAAAGATGAATTAAAAAGAGTCGGAAATACGAATATATTTCAAAGTTTAAAGAATTTGGATCCTTCATTAAGAATTTTAGATAATAGATTAATGGGGTCGGATCCAAATACTCTTCCAGATATGAGATTACGAGGGACCTCTTCATTTCCGGGAGAAACTTCTGATGTAAATTTAAAAGGGAATTATCAATCTCAACCAAATCAACCTCTATTTATTCTAGATGGATTTGAAACATCTGTTGAAACTATTTTTGATTTGGATATGAATAGGGTCGAGAGTATAACAATACTAAAAGATGCGGCATCAAAAGCAATTTATGGTTCTAAGGCAGCTAATGGGGTTGTTGTTATTGAAACTGTAGGGGTTGGTATTGATGGAATTCAAATTGTTTATAATGGGAATTTAGATATCGAGATGCCTGATTTGACAAGCTATAACTTGTGTAATGCAGAGGAAAAATTACGTGTAGAACTGTTGGAAGGAAGTATGTATCCAAATACATATAAGGGGATGAGTAAATATTATGAGTATTTGAAACGTGTTAAAGATGGTCTAGATGAATATTGGTTATCGAAGCCTCTTCAGGTGGGGATCGGTCAAAAACATAATTTGTCTTTTGAGATGGGGAATAAGGAAATGAGAACACTTTTAAGCGTGTCGTATAATGATGTAATAGGTGTTATGAAAGGCTCTTGGCGTAATACACTTGCAGGGACCGTACAAATCTCATATCGGAGGTCAAATTTCTTGTTTAGAGATATTGCAACATTAACAAGAAATAAAACACAAAACTCTCCTTATGGGTTGTTTAGTGAATATACAAAAGCTAATCCATATTCACCTGCTTATGATGAAGATGGAAATCCGAATGAATATTATGAAAGAGGTATGTACACAGAAAAATCTCCATTATATAATGCATCAACAAATACGAGGGATCAAACGTCTTATCTAAGTTTTACAAATAACTTTTATATTGAATGGACTATTTTAGAAGGATTGAAAGCAACGGGACGTTTTAGTGTCACAACCAAGAGGAGTGATGCCGATGAGTATTATCCTTATAATCATACAAGTCAATCAAATTATGCTCGTGATGTTTATTATAAACGAGGAGCTTATACGTTGAATACAGGAAAGAGTAATACACTATCTGGAGATGTGTACTTAAATTATATGAAGACTTTGGGTAAGCATACTCTTTTTGCGAATGTGGGTTGGAATATTTCTGAGAATGAATATATGGAGATAATTAATGAAGCTCAAGGCTATAAAACGGAGTCTATGGATGAGTATATTTTTGGAATGATGTATAAAGAGAGTGGTAAACCATCTGGTGCTAGTTCTATAACACGAAATGTTGGAATCTTAGGTGTTTTTTCCTATACATATGATGACCGTTTTTTATTTGATGGAACATTGCGAGGAAGTGCAGCTTCTGTTTTTGGTACAGATAATCCTTGGGCTACATTCTGGAGTTTTGGAATAGGTTGGAATTTGCATAATGAGAGAATTTTTAGAGAATTGGGATTCATTAATTTATTGAAAATTAGAGGATCTATGGGGTATACTGGGAATCAGAATTTTCAAAATAATAAAGCAGTTGCCAATTATAAATATTATATGGAAACTAATTATAATTATTATTGGTTTGGAGCTTGTCTGACGAATATGGAGAATCCTGAACTTCAATGGGAATTGAAAAAAGATTATAATGTTGGTGTTGATATGAAAATCCGAAATTTATCATTAACATTTGATTGGTACATTTCGAATACCGAAAATCTTGTATCTCAAATCACAATACCTGCTTCAACGGGTTTTACTTCTGTCAGTGAGAATTTAGGATTGGTTCAGAATCGGGGATTTGAGATTGCGTTAGGATTGAATCTAATTACTCGTAAGGATATGTTTCTTAATATAAATGGGAATATTGCTGTAAATGAGAATAAGCTAAAAAAGTTATCAGATGCAATGAGAACATTTAATGAACAACAGATGAGTCAGGCTTCATTAGATGATCAAGTAACTCCGGTTTTAATGTATTATGATGGTATGCATATGAATACGATTTGGGCTGTACCTTCTCTTGGCATAGATCCCTCTGATGGTTATGAGATTTATATAAATAAAGATGGGCAGTTGACAAAACAATGGAAGGCAGAAGATATGATAGCTGCAGGAGTAGCAGATCCTAAATATGTGGGAAATTTTGGGTTAAATGGAGAATATAAAGGTATTGGACTTAGTGTGGTATTTACATTTCATGGCGGAGGAGAACTTTATAATCAAACTTTAGTTGATAAAGTCGAAAATGCAAATATTAATTTCAATGTAGATAGGCGAGTTTTATCAGGGAGATGGCAAAAAAGAGGGGATCAATCTCAATTTAGAAGAATAAAGGATTTAGGTGATGATTATATTATGGGGAATATGCAAGAGTCAGATTATACAAGAGCTACAACTCGATTTGTTCAAAAAGATAATGAGTTAAATCTATCGAGTTTGACGCTTTATTATGATTTACCTCGTTTATGGATAAAACGATTGGGTTTAGAACGTTTGCGTTTCCAGGCGAATATGAATGATGTTTATAAGTGGTCTTCTATTCAGATAGAAAGAGGAACATCTTATCCTTTTGCTAGAACGTTAAGTCTTTCTTTGAGTGCAACTTTTTAATAGTAATGTTATGAAAACGAAATTATTATGCTTCTTAATACCGATTTCTATATTTATATCTTCATGTGAGGATTGGTTAAAAGTCGATTCGCAGACTGAGATCAGTCAAGATGATATGTTTTCTACAGATGAAGGCTTTCATGCTGCATTAACAGGGGTATATATTGGAATGGCATCGACTGATTTATATGGGATGCATTTAACATGGCATATGTTGGATTATCTGTCTCATTATTATTGTCTTATTTCAGGTTCTAATGATACATATCTGCATAGTCATGATTATAAGAATGCGAGAGTGTATCCTTATGTGACTGGAGCTTGGAATGGATTATATAATTTGATAGCTAATTGTAATAATATTTTAGAGAAGCTAGAAGAAAATAGGTCAAAATTAGACCCGATAAATTATCAATTGGTTAAAGGTGAAGCATTAACATTGCGTGCTTATTTTCATTTTGACTTGATGAGGCTTTTTGGTTATGGAAATTTACGAAATAGGGATGTTTCCACAAAGAAAGCAATTCCGTACGTTACAAAATATTCAAAAGAAATAACGCCACAATTATCTTATGAGGAAACTTTCACTTTGTTAAAGAATGATTTATTAGAGGCAATAAATTTGTTATATGGAGAAAATGGAGAGAATTGCTATAGAATAACAGGAGATGATGATTTTTTTGATAATGGTCCTAATGGTGACGATTTATCTTTTTTTAGTTATTTTGATTATGAAACATGTCCTCGAATTGATTATTATGTAGCTAAAGCTCTTTTAGCTAGAGTTTATATGTGGGAAGGGACAGATGAAGGTTATCAAAAGGCTTTTGAAATTGCCCAAGAATGGTTTCAAACAGAAAATGATGATGGACAAGATTGTTGGGATTGGGTTTCGCGTTCTCGTGTGACAAATTCGAATAAATTATATCGTGATAGAACATTCTCTCAAGAACATATATGGCATTTATTTATTGTAAATTTAAATGATATTATCGGCGATTGGTTGGATGCATCTAATCCTAATGCTACTTATCAACGTGTGTTTTTAACGGAGGAGGTTGCATGGAAAATTTTTGAGGTTGGTAGTGGGAATGACGTTGGGGTTAGTGATTATAGATATTCATACTTGTTGGAGCCGCAAGGTAGTGGACTAAATAATTATGCAACATTGAAATTAGACCAATGTGGAGGAGAAAGTACTTATGGACAAATTATACCGTTAATAAGTACTCCTGAAATGTTTTATATCTGTGCTGAGGTATGTATGGAACAAGGAAAATTGACAGATGCAATCAATTATTTAAATACTGTTAGACAAGCTCGAGGAATAACAAATAATTTAGAGGAAACGTTGAATTATGATGAAGTAAGGGAGGAGATATTAAAAGAGTATAGAAAAGAATTTGTTAGTTTGGGTCAGTTATTTTATTTCTATAAGCGTTGGGGAGTAAAAGATATTGTTGGTTATGCTAAAGGAATGGGAGATGCTGAGTATGTGTTACCTTATCCCGATGAAGAAGTACTTTCAGGGAATAGAATTCAATTTTAATAAATATTGGTATATTATGAAAGGATTATATAAACATATATTATTCGTATTCTTGATTATAGGTGGATGTAGTAAAAGTGATATTATGTATTATGAAGGGGGGAATGCCATTCATTTTATGAAATCGCAGCAAGGGCTTTCTTTTATGACAAATATGGCTGCAGAAAAAGATACAATCCAGATAAAATTATTATTGGCAGGTAATCCTGAAAATAAAGACCGGGAATTTGAAGTTGAGATTCTGAATGATTCGATAACAACTGCAAAACCAGAATATTATAAGATTCTTTCTGCGATAGTGCCAGCAAATGATACTTGTGGTTATCTTCTTATTGAAGTGATAAATCCAACTTTTTTAAATATAGAAGAAAAAACGTTAGTATTGCATATTGCCCTAAAAGGGAATGAATATTTTAAACCAGGAGGATGGTTAAAGTATGTAACGACAACGGTGTCTTGGACTACAGAGTTGGTTCAGCCAGAAACATGGCGAGCTATGCGTTTCTTTTTTACCTCGAAATATTCGTCAAATGTATATCGTGCTATAATCGCTTCAACGGGTTTATTGGAATTCTGGTATTATGATCCAGACCCGAATACTGGTTATCAATTAACTCAAGAAGAAGGATGGGTTTATGGAAAAATGTTTGGAGACTGGATCCGAGAATATAATGAAACACATGATGATGTTTATCGTCATGATGATGGAGAATATGCTGGAGAGGAAATAGTTCCTATATACTAATTAAAAAAAATAGTGAATATGAAATATTATAAGATTGTATTATTATTGTTTGTGATGTTGCAACTTAGTTGTTTTGATGACAAAAGTTCGCTGCCAGATCATCCTATTGCAGAAATTGTAATTGATACAACGGGAATTCCTGTTCAACATAATGTTTATCAGAATGGTCGTTTGCAAATAAATCCAAAGGTATCATTAGGTAATGGAGAGCATTCAAGGCTATCTTTTCGTTGGATGTTGAATACAATAGCGACAACGACACAAGAAGCTCGTCCTGACTATTCAAATTATATTTGTATTGGAGAAAATGAAGTTTTGGATACAATTATACCTTTAAGATCAAATGAGACTACTTATTTCTTATGGTATCAAGTTTTGGATAATGAAACTATGGTGAGAAAAGATATTTTATGGAATATTTTAGTACGTCCGGCTTATAATGAAGGAATATTAATTGCAGAAACATATGATGGAGAGACAACAGATTTTAGTTTAATAGAAGGTAAGTTATTTACAGAAGCTTGGAGTGAAGGAGATAAAATCTCAAAGAATTTATACAGCAGCGTGAATGGAGAATGCTATCCTGGATTAATTAAACAGATTTGCCATTCTTATAATGCTCAAACGAAATCAAAACGATTTTATTGTATAGGAGACGATTTCTATTCATTGATAGATGGTGTGGATTATCAATTAGTTGGAAGGAATTATGATGTCGTTTATGATTACACGTTAGATATAAAACCTAACCAGGTGTTTGTAATTGGGAATAATGTAGTGTGGTTGAATGAAGGGAAAATGTATCCATTTTCTCGTGGCAAAAAAAGAGATTATCCTAATATTCAAATCCCTATGGGATATTCTATTCAGGAAGGAGATGGATCTGAACTAAAAACCTCTGAGGTTGATGAATTTGTGGCTTTTGCTCATACAACATCTACTTCTATTCCATGGGGAGTTTGGTATGATAAACAAGCAGGGCGTTTCCTGTGTCAAATGAATTATCCTTATGTAAAGAAAAATATAGAATTACTTATATCTAAGGAGAATGCTCCATTTGATCCTAATAATGTTCCTGGTTTAAAAACATTGTATGCTGCGGTAGGAGTAAATGATGATTTTTATATGATTATGAAAAATATTGAAAAAGAAACGTTTCACATTTATGTGATAGACCGGGCTAATAAAACAGCGAAATATTTGTATGATATACCAGGAGCTGCAATAAAAGATGCGGAATATTTTACGGTTAGTGAGGATGGTAATGTTGTGTATTTTTCAACAAGGACCCAAATATATGCTATTGTATTAGGTGGTGTTGCACCACAAGTTAATATGCTTTATACGATCCCCTCGGGAGAGATTACTCATTTCTCGATGTTTCGGCAAGCATGGTATTTATTGAATCCTCAGACATATGTTTCTGGAGTTGGATATAAAGTTCCAATAGATACTCATGAACATTTATTATTAGTAGGAGTATGGGATGGACAGAATGGTAGTTTGCATACGTTACCGATTATAAATCCGGGTATCGGAAATATTAATTTAAGTCAGATGAAAAAATATGAAGGATTTGGTAAAATATTAACGGTAACATCTCAACAATAAATGACTTGATGTGGTTTAGATATATTAAAATAAATTTATGGGAGATTCAATTGTAAAAGTAGAGCACTTGTCGCATCGCTATAGCATCCAGTGGGCGGTGCGGGACATCAGTTTCGAGATACCCCGGCGAGGTATTTACGGTTTGCTGGGTTCAAACGGCGCTGGTAAATCGACGACGATGAACGTCATCTGCGGGGTGATCAAGCCAACGGAAGGGAACGTTTACATCAAGGGAATTGACACCAGGAAGGATCCCGTCGGGGCGAAGCGGTTAATCGGTTTCTTGCCGCAGAAGCCTCCCCTTCACGGGGACCTGACGGTGGAGGAATACCTGGCAC
>CALUMT010000038.1 GCA_944321845.1 uncultured Butyricimonas sp. | reverse complement strand
GTGCCAGGTATTCCTCCACCGTCAGGTCCCCGTGAAGGGGAGGCTTCTGCGGCAAGAAACCGATTAACCGCTTCGCCCCGACGGGATCCTTCCTGGTGTCAATTCCCTTGATGTAAACGTTCCCTTCTGTTGGCTTGATCACCCCGCAGATGACGTTCATCGTCGTCGATTTACCCGCACCGTTTGAACCCAGTAAACCGTAAATACCTCGCCGGGGTATCTCGAAACTGATGTCTCGCACCGCCCACTGGATACTGTAGCGGTGTGACAAGTGTTCTACTTGTACTATTGATTCCTCCATAAAGTGATAATATTTAATACATACAATTCTTTATCAACATAAAATCAATCAGGCTGAATGGTTCTAAACATATAACTGGAATAATTTGGATATTTATACATTAAACTAACTCCCTCTCCTGGCACGGATAATTCATAAACCTTCTCACCTTTATATAATTTCTCGTTTTCGATATTCAATATAATAAAAGTTCCATTCTTTAAGAGAACACCTAATTCGGATTCTTGAGGATTTGAACCCATCTCTACAATTTCTTCTCCCTCCTGAAAAGAAAAGAAATCTTTAATAATCCCAGAATTTATATCATACCAATATAACATATTATTTATAGCAAAAAACAAATATGGTCGAGTTTCCAATGTATAAAATTTAGTACTTTTTGAAACATTGGAAATTTCAAAATTTCGTAATACAACATCTTTTACATCTAAATATTCAGAAGAAAGAGTTGAGACAGAAACTCCTTGTTTCTGAGAATACACCTTATCTCCATTCTTACATAACACCAATAGTGTTGCTGAATTATTAAATGCTTCACAAGTTCCAGCATATATTAATTCATTATCATCCAAATTATTTAAATCAATGTAAGATTGATCATCTTCTACAATCATATTAGAACCCACTATATTCCCTCTAATATTATGATTAGTAAGTATCCATAATATCCGATTTTCCTCTATTTCATGCAATCCAAAAAATCCAGCTTTAGAAGGCATTGTATAAATTAATTGGTCTGCCTTCAACGGTTTCCCCTGATACTGCACTGGAATATTTGAAAATGCCTCCAAAAATAAGGGTTGATATTCTCCCTGTCCCATATAATCACGAGAATACACCTCTCCAGATACTCCTAATAGTACATCTGGACTAGCTCCATAAAAGAAATCTTTTATTATAAAACCTTCAGGATAAACTTCCCCTATAAATTCTTTATCCATAGTCATTATTTTCTGATATGTACTTCCATCTAAATAAAGTGAATTGTTGTTTTGTAAAATCAATACAGCACTCTCTGACATATTCATGACTTGCTTTAAACAATAAGGTTCATTTCCTAAATACTCGTTTGGATATAACTGATTATATATATCTAAAAAAGTAGAGTAGATACGTTTTGTAACATCTTCTCTATTTTCATACCCAGGACGAATATACGACAATAATGTTTTACCACCGTTTTCAGACAAAATTAACCAACCCTTAGCATAAGGAGATTCAGAACGTAACTGTAGGTCAGACATCGTAATAACACCCGTAGCTAATTCTCTCACACACAATCTCGTATTAATTAAACCAACTCGATCAGGAATAAAATTCAATTCTCGCCCTATACAAAGAGTATCTTCATACCCTAAATCTATTGATTCCCACCAATACTCAAAATTACTTGTATCACTCTTATTTGTAAATTTAATTTGGGGAAAATATATATACGGTTCACCCAGATAAGCTTGTTTATTAGTAGGATTTAAAACTATAGATATACTATTTGAATCAGCATATTCATAATTTCCTTTATCTTTATAGCATGCTTGTAAGCCTAATAGCATTACAAACAATAAAAATACCATTTGCTTCATTTTGATAAATTTTATTATAATTACCCTCTTATTCGCACTGTCATTTCTTCGCCATCATCCTCTTTTATCGTATTACCTTTTTCTTTTTGTTCTTGCAACCAATATTTAAATTGCAAACTATACATTCTAAGTTCACTTTTTGAAACATCTGATAAATCTGCTTTTCCTGTAACTTCTATAAAAAGACTAAATTTTTTATCACTATATTCTCCTAAATAAAACTGAACAATATTACCATCCCACCATCCAGGTTGAGTAATTTTATCATTTACACGAATAATTGCTATCGAATAATCTAATTGCCCCTGTAATAACTCTCTAGAATCTATAATTCGCAATACAATTCGAAACTCTTTCGTTTTCATCTCCGGCATCCTCTTCAATTTTAACCAACATGTATCTCTAACAGCCCAAGGTTTAATGTCCATGTCTGCAGATAAATCAAAATGTGTTCCCTCAATAGCTGTTGTACGTTCCTTATCAACGATTATTCTATATGACAATTTCTGTTCAACAGGTATTCCAGATATTTCTACCGGCAAAGGCCATAATATCTCATTTTGTTCTGGATAAAAAGTAAATGATACAACAGTCGAATCTTCCAATGAAGACACAAATTGCACATAATTCTTTGTATCATAAGTTGAAAAACTCGCTTCTTGACAACTAATAAAACAAGATAAAATGACGATTTTCCAAAAAATTCTCATAACTTTCAAATTTAAAGATTCATATAGGCTGATTCATCATATGGTATAGGCAAAATCCAACGCTCTGTCATATCTACAGGAAATTCCCCATTGTACATTAAGCGATTTAATCTTTTATGCATAAAAAAACTTTGACCTTCTGACATTGATTCTCTAATTATTTCATTATATAATCTCTCCAAAAACTCCGTTTTATTCATTCCTTTATCTAAAGGAGTTTTTGCACCTCTCGCTATTCGTACCCATTCTAACAATTCTATTGCTTTAGATAAATCTGTCTCTGCTAAACATTCACACATAATATACACAACTTCACTCAAACGAATAATTGGAGCCAAAGGACCCTGATATTTAATTATTTCTAGTGTTGGATAATTATTTTGATTACCTGTAGGCATCAACCAACGACGAGGAGAACCATCCACCTCTATTAACTTTATTTTTCGAAAATCATCCAAATCACTACCAAAGATTTCATCAACATTCTTTAAAAAAAATCCTTCTCCTGTTTGAAATGATGTAGTCCAAAGATCATATAAATCATTATTAACTGCTGCAAAAATAATATCATCATACATTTTACGATAAATACTATTATTATCTGGAGGAGCCATATTAGAAGAAGAAGTAAAAGTAAACCATTTTCGCCTAGAAGCAAATTGATAAACAGCCTCTGCATTATCATAAGCATTTTTTTTATCATTCTTATAAAGATAAACACGAGCTAACAAAGCAGATGCTGCAAAATAATTCATCCGTGTCCCTCTACAAGCAAAAAACAATCCTTCTTTAGAATTAAAGGCTAGATCTGGATGCATCCTTCCTGAAACAGAAGCAATTGAACTAACATTTAAAAGAGTATCATGAAATACAAGCATTTGTTGAGCTCTCTTTAAATCAAAAACGACACTATCTAACACAGCCGAAACAGATAAATATTGTGGTTGATATTCTGGATAACGAGATATATATGGCATATATAACTTTCCATCATCAACAATTGGTGCAGGTGCAAAAAGACGTAATAAATCTAAATGTACCATAGCTCGTATTCCCCTAGCCTCTCCAATTATCAAATCTTTTTCCATTTTACCCAATTCAAATAATGATGTATCTTGTTTCTCCGCTTCTTGTATTAAATTATTACAATTAGCAATAACCCGAAAACCTTTATTCCAAATAGAATTGATAATTATCAACGACTCATCATATTCATAACTCTCTTCTAAATACTGATAAACATAGGGCATTCTTGATATTTCATAATTTTGTCCCAAGACACTTGTCAATCCCCAGGTTAATTCTTTTGCGTACAATTCCTTACTCCCAAGTAATCGATAAATTCCATTCAATGCCGTTCGAAAACCATCTCCAGTACTAAAAAGATCTTCTTGCACCACTCTAGCATCCGAATCCACATCCAACCAATCATTACACGAAAATGAGAATCCTCCAATCATTATCATAAATAAAGTATATAATATATCTTTTTTCATAGTGCTTTATTTTTAATCAGAAACTAGCATTTATTGAAAAATTAAAAGTTCGAGCAAAAGGATAATTTAAACCACGTTCTTGTTTTATTGTCGAAAACGTTGCTAAATCCTTCATATTAAACTGTAGCCGCAATAAACTCAACCTCAATTTAGAGATAATGCTTGAATTAAATTCATATGCAATAGAGAGTGAATTAAATGTTAATAAATTATTTTTTTGAACAAATCTTGAAGTCGGACGAGTTACTCTATAGCGATCTTTTATTGATTTGAAAGGAGTAATATCTCCTGGTTTCTGCCAACGCATAGAAAGCACCCGCATATCTACATTCCGTTGCCAAAGATTTACATTCTCCACATTATCTACCAATGTTTGATTATAAGCATCTCCTCCACATTCAAATAAAAATGTCGTATACAAAGTAAAACCTTTATACCGAGCATTTATTCCAAAAGAACCTTGCAAATTAGGTTCTTCATTTCCAATTATCACTTGTTGAGCAGAGTTCCACACATAAGTAACACTTCCATCTCTATTCAAATACAACTCCTTCCCGTTTGCAGGAGCAATTCCTAACGATTGCATCCCAAAAATTGAAGTTAAAGATCCACCCTCTTCATATTTCATCATAGGTCTAGAATATTTTTCTTGAGAAGACATTGGTGTTGTTACCCATTCCCAGTAATCACTAAAATAATCATCTACTCGATCATTATAGGCTTTCAATGAATTGGATATTTTTAATATCTCATTTTCATTATGAGCCATATTAACAAAAACATTTAATCCCCAATCTTTACGATCTATCAATGTAGTATTGATATTTAATTCAATTCCTCGATTTAAAACTTCTCCCAAATTTTCCTTATACGAAGTAAAACCGGAAGATACCGGAATCGTTACGTCTGAAATTAAATCTTTTGTTCGTTTATCATACCAAGCGAATTCAATATTTAACCATTTTCCTAAAGCAAAATCTGCAGCTAAATTTAGGGTATTAGCTTTTTCCCATTTTAGATCTGTATTTCCCATATAATACAAAACGGCACCAATTCCTGTCGTATGCCATCCATCCATCATTACTTCATAAGTATGACGTGCAGCATAAGGAGGATAATTAACCTTCCCAGTTTGTCCATAATTCGCTTTCAGCCGTAATAATGTAATAAATGAGTTCTTCATGAAATCATAATTATGAAAATTAATCCCTGCCCCACCCGACCAAAATGTTGCGAAACGATTATTTGCACCAAATTCCGAGGAACCATCAAAACGTACGGATACATCAAATAAATAAATGTTGTCATAAGTATAATTTAATGTCAAAAAAGTCCCTATCAATCGCGTATGATTATCCTGAATCTTTGGTAAATCAACTATTTCTTTTGCATACTTCTCATCTGATAAATAGGAATTTGGGAAACCACGATAATGCGTAGTCTTATAATCCGTTTTATTTTCCATTGCATTATATCCTAATGAAAAATTGACATTATGTTTATCCATAGAATTTGTATATATTAACAAGGCATTTAAATTCCAATTCAATATTTCTTGTTCTGTCACAAACAATTCCCCTTTTTCAAATAATGGTTTTTGATAAACATCATATTCAGAAGATTCCGGATCTATAAACCTTTTACTCTTTTCCTCTTTATAGGTCATGGAAAATTGTCCTTTCAGCTGAAAATGCTCCCCAAAATACCAAACTAACATAGCATTATCTGCAAATTCTTTATAATTATTACGATCAAAATTAGTTGTCATCAAAGCCTCATATAAGGGATTCTTGGGAGCCCCGTTTGACTGATAAGTAGCAGGTAATGTTTTTACAAGTTTCCCTGTTCGAAGATCATAGGGACTATGATAAGGTTGCTGTTTTGTATAATCCGCAAACGAACCATAAGGAGAATTTTGAGCTTTCATTATATCAAATCCTATTTGATTTGTTAATTGTAATTTCCCAATACGATAATCAATCTTAAATTCACTTCCAATCTTATCTCTGTAAGATTTTTTCATAATCCCATTTTGATTCTCATAACGGAATCCTAAAGAAAAACGAATGCTTTCCACTCCTCCATCAATAAACAAACTATGCTTATGATTAAATTCCATTTGCAAAGGTTTAGACAACCAATAAGTATCTACTCCTAAATAAATCGCATTCATTTTATTCCTATAATCCTTAACTCTATCCGAATATCCTCCTGCTGTAAAAGAAACAGGGTCAATCGGATCCAATAATCCAGCAGCCAATTCAACCTCCATTTTTTCTTTTGCTTTCGCCAAATTATAATCGGACAAATCCGGTGCCGTCAGGGTTCCTGTAAAATTATAGGACACACGTAGCTTCCCCGGCTGTGGAGCTATAGTCTCAATTACAATAACACCATTCGAAGCACGAGAACCATACATAGCCGTTGCCGCAGCATCTTTTAATATTGTAATACTAGAGATCCGATTGGGATCCATATCATACACCTTTTCCACACTTACCTCATAACCATCCATGATAAATACCGGTAGATTCGGATTATTAGTCAAAGCATATTCCGAGACATCTGAGGTTTCGAGATCCAACTGTTTCACCCCATCCATACCGGAACGTCCTCGAATGTAAAATTCCGGCAACGTATTCGGATCAGATCCCATCAAATTATTTTTAATCAAACGCAATGACGGATCAAATACTTGCAAGGCATCAATTACATTTCCAGGAGAAACTTTCAATAATTCCTCCTTTTTCACCTGCGTAGTAGACCCCGTAAAACTGGACTTCCGGATATTAGCATATCCAGTAATAACCACGTCTTCCAGACTTTCCACGGATTCCTCAAGAACAACTTCTAAATCTTTCTTTCCGGCCAAAATTTCTTTATCCTTCAACTTATTCAATTTTACCTCCTTGCTTTCCATTCCCACGAAGCTGAATACTAGTATCACATCTTTATTGGGGATCTCTATTTTGAATACTCCTTTTTCTGAGGTAGAGACTCCTAATGTTGTTCCTTTTACTAGTACCGTTACACCGGGAAGAGGTTGCTTTTTCTTGTCGTAGACAATACCTTTCACGGTAAGGGATTCTTTCTCTTTTTCTTCGTCCTTTTGTTTCATTTTCACCATGACCACGTTTTGCTCGAAAGAGAAGGTGAAGGGGGTGTTTAGGAAAATGTTTTCCAGCACATCCTTTACCGATTGTTTGTCGGCATGGACGGTGATGGTCGGCATGCCCTCGAGCTGGTTCGTGTTGTAAATGAACCGTAGGCCCGTTTGTTGGTGGATTTCGTTAAATAACTCGAAGTAGCTCACGTTTTGCATTTCCAGGCTCACCACCTGGTCCTGAGCAACGCCTTTGGCGAAGACGGAGAATTGCAACACGCAGACGAATAGGATACATAGTCGCATAATCATCCAAATTTTTTGATGTGCCTTATTTGGAAATCGGCACACGGTTTTCCTTTTTTTCATACATTTGTAGAACGATTAAATGAATAATTGGCAATTTCAGGCTCAATTGAATTTGCCGTTAACTAACACGGGTGATGAAGAGGCTCAATTCTTCATCACTTATTTTTTACTGATAATTACAGTTCGGTCGTTTATGTAAAAACGGGCATTGGAAGTCTGTTCCATAAAGAAGAATAATTCCCGGATGTCGCTGTAGCGGGGCATGTTACAGTCGAAGCGCAGGGCTTTTAATTCCTCGTTCTGGAAGAAGACGTGGACGTCGTACCAGCGGGCGATTTCTTCCATGATATTATCCAACCGTTCATTGGCAAAGACAATATTCCGGTTTTTCCAGGCCACGTGAGGGAGGATGTTTACATCCCTGATTTCACTTTGCCCCGTGAGGCTGTTGACCATGGCCAATTGGTGCGGTTGCAGGAGTTGTTCGGCGGATTTCGCGTTGGCTTTGAAGCCGATGGAGCCGTTAACCAATACGGTTTCGATTCGTTGGGCATCATGGGCATTCACGTTGAATTCCGTTCCGTGTACCCGTATGGAGAATTTATCCACTTCTACCAGGAAGGGTTTGGTGGTGTCCCGGGTTACGCTGAAATAGGCTTTGCCCTGTAGCTTAACCCGCCGTTCGGTGGTATTGAATTGTACGGGGTATTCCAGTGTGGATTCGGCATCCAACCATATTTGAGTTCCGTCTGCCAGGGTGAGGAAGTATTCTCCTCCCCGGGGAACGATGATTTTGTTGTATATGAGTTGAGTGGTTTGTGGTGCTGCGGTGTCATAGCGAAGTCCGGAAAGGGTGTCAATGTTGACCGTGGACCCGTCCTGCTCCAGAATCGGGAGATGGGCCTGATTTAGGTCAATCTTTTTCCCGGTGGAAAGTACCAGTGTGGCTTGCGGTTTCACGGGTTGAATGGAACTTTGGGCCAAAGGTTGGTTTGCTTTTTTCGGGATGAATAGGAATACGGCAGCTGCCACGGCCAAGATGGCGATAGATGCTGCCACGGTGAAATATATCCGGCGTTGTCGTTTGCCCCGGGTGGTGGCGGAAATGCGTTGCCAAGCTCGTGTGACTTGAATGTGCCGGTCTTCCTGTGCCCAGCGCAGCCGCAGGTAGTCTTTCAGGAATGCGTCATAGGCAGCTCGATTTTTGGGATCGCTATCTGCCCATTGCCTGATTTCCTCGTTTGCGGCTTCGTCGAGTTCGCCGTTAAAGAAAGCAAGCAACCGTTCTTCCATCTCTTGATTTAATAGTCTTTTTTCCATAAATCATGCGTTTTTCATGTTCTGTACAAAATATAATGGAAAAAAGTCTAATGATTTTCGGAGAAATTTTGCTCTTGAATGAAAATTTTTAATTTTTCGTGCAAAAGAAGATAAGGAATTGGGAGAATTGTTCCCGGTTCAGGCGTTCCCTTAATTTCCGGATAGCATTGCCAAGCAAGGTTTTAACGGTGGATTCCGATACCCCGAGACGTTGCGCCACTTCCCGGTATTTTAACCCGTTCACGAATACGGCGGTCAGAATTTCCCGGGTACGGTCGGGGAAGGTTTCGACTTCCTTGAGGACAAGATTCACGATATGGTCCCGGGAATCGTCGTATTCCTGAAAGACGGCATCTATTTTGTCGACTTCCACATATCGGGTGAGAATGTCTCGTTTGGTCACCCGGTTATAAGTCCTATTGCGAACCAATACCCGCAGGAATGAAGCTAAAGACCCGGGGATTAATTCCTGTCGGATTTCCCCGTTCCATAGGGCGATGAAGAATTCCTGCACGATGTCTTCGGCCAGTTGTAAATCCCGGATAAACGTGTTGGCATAGGACACGAGCGGCTTATAGTAAGTTTGGAACAGTAATTTCATCCCCTGGGGATCACGGGCGTTGAGCAGGTTGCAGATCTGGGCATCGATGACTGTTCGTTTTTCCATGGGGTAGTCGTGTATGTGGTTTCGGGTATTATTCCGCTATCTTTTTCAGGCCGGGGATGTTTAGCAGCGTGATTTTTCTTCCCCGGGATTCCACCAGCCCTTCGGCTTTCAACTCGGAGAGCAGTCGAATGAGGGTTTCCGTGGCCGTACCCACGAAGTTGCTTAAATCTTCCCGGGTCACGTTGAAACGGAGGGTCCCGTCAGGCTCTGTCCCGAATTCATCTGCAAAGATAAGCAGGACTTCTGCCAGCCGCGATTTCACGGATTTCTGGGCAATTTCCCGGATGTAGCGGTTGGCATCTCCCAGTTCCTTGCAGGCGATTTGCATCATCTCGTAGGAAAACACGTGGCTTTGCATCAGCATCCGGGTCATCGTGGTGTTGGGTATGTAGCACAGTACGCAGTCAGATAAGGTTTCTACCGACGTGCAGGCCGGTTCATTACGAATTACGGACCGAAACCCGAAAATATCACCCTCCTTCCCGAAACGGATAATCTGGTCCTTGCCGGTTTGTCCGGTCTGGAAGATTTTTACGGTTCCGGAATAGAGAAAATAACATCCCGAGATATGGGTGTTTTCCCGGTATATGAAGGTTCCCTTCTTGTAATGTTGCAGGCTAGTCTCCTGAAATAGGGATGCTATTTCCTGCAAGGGAACGTTGCGGAAGGTTTCCTTGAATTTCTGGATACAGGCCGTGGTGTCCGGTAATAGCATCTCGTTTTTCATGTTATATCGTACAGATTTGTTGATATATGGATTCCGCATCATACCCGCAGTCCTTGTACAGTTGTTGCTGGCTGCCGTGTTCCACGAAATGATCAGGCACTCCCAGACGTACCACTTTGGCATTGTAGCCGTGGTCTGCCATGAATTCCAGTACGGCACTGCCTAAGCCTCCGACAATGGTCCCGTCTTCCAGTGTGATGATTTTCTTGAATTTCCGGAATATCTCATGTAGTAGTTCTTTGTCCAGGGGTTTTAAGAATCGCATGTCATACCAGGCCACGGAACGTGGTGTACCTTTCTCGATTGCTTTTGCGGCTTCCATGCCGATGGCTCCTATGGACAGGATGGCAATGTCCTCGCCTTCCTGCATGCAACGGCCTTTCCCGACGGTCAATTCCTTGAAAGGCGTACGCCAGTTGAGCATGGAACCGTTTCCTCGGGGGTAGCGGATGGAGAAGGGGCCCTTGTCGGGCAGTTGGGCGGTGTACATCATATCACGCAGTTCCTCCTCGTTCAATGGAGAAGCAATGGTTATGTTGGGGATACACCGGAAATAGGCCAGGTCGAAAGCCCCGTGATGAGTGGCTCCATCAGAACCGACCAATCCGCCCCGGTCGAGGCAGAATACGACATGCAGGTTTTGCAGGGCCACGTCATGAATGACCTGGTCGTATGCCCGTTGCATGAATGATGAATAGATGTTGCAGAAAGGGATATAACCTTGTGCTGCCAGGCCTGCGGAGAAGGTCACGGCATGCTGTTCCGCGATTCCCACGTCAAAGCAGCGGTCGGGCATTTCTTTCATCATGATGTTCAGGGAACAGCCGGTTGGCATGGCGGGTGTGATCCCTAGTATCTTGGGATTGGCGTGCGCCAGTTCCAGTATCGTGTTCCCGAAGACATCCTGGAATTTCGGTGGCTTGTTCGGGTCGTCGTCTTTGATACGTTCCCCTGTTTCTTTGTTGAATCTTCCCGGGGCATGCCAGGTGGTCTGATTGATCTCGGCCTGTTTGAATCCCTTGCCCTTGACCGTGATGCAGTGCAGAAGTTTGGGGCCTTGAATGTTTTTCAGGTCCCGAAGTACTTTAACCAGGTGATTCACATCGTGGCCGTCAACCGGTCCGAAGTAGCGGAAACCGAGAGCCTCGAATAGATTGCTTTGTTTCAGCAACAGCGATTTCACGCTGTTGTCTATTTTTTGGATCATGTTGCGTGCTCCCGGGCTGATTTTGTTGATGCGCCCGAGGATATGCCACACGTCTTCTTTGAGTTTGTTGTAAGTCTTGGAGGTGGTGATGTCCAACAGATATTCTTTCATTCCCCCCACGTTGGGATCGATGGCCATGTTGTTGTCATTCAGGATGACCAGCAGGTTGGCATTACCGATCCCGGCATTGTTCAGCCCTTCGAAGGCCATTCCGCCAGTCATGGCTCCGTCTCCGATGACGGCAACAGATAATCGCTCCTTTTCCCCGTTTAACCGGGCGGCAACGGCCATTCCCAGGGCGGCAGAAATGGAGGTGGAAGAGTGACCTGTGCCGAAGGCATCGTATTCGCTTTCACTTCTTTTGGGGAAACCGCTGATGCCTTTATACTGACGGTTCGTGTGGAAAACATCCCGTCTTCCGGTCAATATTTTGTGGGCGTATGCCTGATGCCCCACGTCCCAAATAATGTTGTCGTATGGGGTGTCGAACACGTAATGCAGGGCTACGGTCAATTCCACAACACCCAAACCGGCCCCGAAGTGACCGGGGTGCACGGAGCACTCGTTGATGAGCATTTCCCGTAACTCCTGACACACTTGTATCAAGTCATCCTCCGGGACTTTTTTCAGGTCTGCCGGGGAATTTATCGTATCTAATATGCGTTGTTTCTTTTCCTCCATGATGCTTGTTGGCACATTCTTTCCGCTTGTTTTGCCGGGATGAATGTGGTCCTGTTAATACACGGTCGTTCCGATGTTTTCTCCGTCGATCACTTTTTTCAGGTTCCCGGGTTTATCCATGTTGAACACGATAATGGGCAGATGGTTTTCCTTGCACATGGTCGTGGCGGTTAAATCCATCACTTTCAGTCCGCGGTTGTATATTTCATCGTACGTTATCTTGTCGAATTTTACGGCGTTAGGATCTTTCTCCGGGTCTGCCGTGTAGATTCCGTCCACGCGGGTTCCCTTGAACATGGCGTCTGCCTCGATTTCGATGGCCCGTAGGCTACTGGCCGTGTCGGTAGTGAAGTACGGGTTGCCGGTGCCTCCGCTAAAGATGGTCACGTAACCTGCGTTCAGGTATTCCATGGCTTTGGCTTTGGAATAGAATTCCCCGATGGGTTCCATTCGGATGGCGGTCAATACCTTGTTTCTACATCCTTCATTATCCAATGCCGAGCTTAGGGCCAGGCTATTGATGACGGTGGCCAACATTCCCATGTTGTCGCCTTTTACCCGATCGAATCCCTTGTTGGTCCCGCTCAATCCGCGGAAAATATTACCGCCGCCGATGACAATCCCGATTTGCACGCCCATTTTGGCGATTTCGTGGATTTGTTTGGCGTAACTTTCTAAACACGTGGTGTCAATGCCGTATTTTTGGGCACCCATTAAAGATTCTCCGCTAAGCTTTAACAAAATTCGGTGATATTGCATATCTTTGTCTGTTTTATTTTTCCAACATAAACTCCATTATTGAAGAATACTGATTTTTCTTCATTGGAAATGGAACAACAAAACTAATGATTTTTATTTGATGTCGATTTTAAATTGAAGATATAAATTTTAGAGCCCCATGAATAAGACCGGAGATTATCAATTAACCGTCATTGTACCAGTTTATAACGAAGAAGGAAATATCCTCAGATTGGAAAAGGAATTAGGAGAGTTTTTACAAACGGCGAAAATATCCTCCTGTGTGTTGTTCGTGAATGATGGTTCTAAGGATGATAGCGGACGCCTGATTCGGGAGGTGTGTGCTCGAAATGCGGCATTCTTTTTTATAGACCTGGCCAAGAATGGTGGTCTGAGTGCAGCCATGAAAGCCGGTATTGATACGGCCTGTTCGAAATGGGTGGGGTATATTGATGCCGATTTGCAGACAACCCCGCAGGATTTCAATAAATTATTGGAATATATTAATGAGTACGAGATGGTAATGGGTATCCGTGCCGGACGCAAGGACAGTTTCGTGAAAAATATGTCCTCCCGTATAGCTAACGGTTTCCGCCGTATGATGACGCATGATGGAGTGGAGGATACGGGTTGTCCCTTGAAGGTTTTACGTACGGATTACGCCAAACGTATCCCGTTCTTTACCGGGATGCATCGTTTCCTGCCGGCCTTGATTCAGTTGCAGCATGGGCGGGTGAAACAGATTCCCGTGCGTCATTTCCCCCGGGTGGCTGGAAAGTCGAAATATAACCTGGCCAATCGTCTCGTGGGGCCGTTCAAGGATTGTTTCGCCTATCGTTGGATGAAAAAACGCTATATTAATTACGAGATTGCCGAGAATAATCTGTAAACCTTGTGCCCATGATTTATGTCGTAGGATTTCTTGCCCAATTGTTTTTCTCTGCCCGGATTTTATTGCAATGGATATTGTCTGAACGGGCGAAGAAGGTGATTTCGCCGACTATTTTCTGGCAGTTGAGTCTGGTGGGTTCTTACCTGCTTTTTCTGTATGGTTGGATGCGGGATGATTTCGCCATTATTTTCGGGCAGTTGATCGCTTATTATATTTATATCTGGAATCTGAATAAGAAGCAGCACTGGAAATGTTTTCCCGGAATTGTGCGTGCTGTTCTTCTGTTGACCCCGGTGGCTGCCGTGGTTTATATGTTGAAAGATATTCCCGCGTTCGTGGAGCAATTTTTCCGTAATGACAAGATTCCTTTGTGGTTGTTGGTGTACGGTTCGCTCGGGCAGATTATATTCACGCTCCGCTTTGTTTATCAGTGGTTGTATTCTAAGCGAAAGGATGAATCCTTGTTACCTGTCGGTTTCTGGATTATTAGCCTGACAGGTTCCTTGATTATCGTTTCCTATGCCATATACCGCTATGATCCCGTGTTGATTTTGGGACAATCTACCGGTATCCTGGCTTATAGTCGTAATATTTATCTTTGTCATCGTTCCGGGAATTGACCTGACGGGAAGTCACTTATTTGCCTGGAATGACGATATAGAAGTTCCCGATTTTTTCGTTACGTACGGTTGGTAGCCAGCTTGCAATACCTGGATTGCGTTTGACATCTTTTTCCCGGATAAAAATAAGCCCGTCTCCTTTTTCCAGTGTAGATGGCAATTCTTCCTCTTCCGTCAGTTTCGTGAGCGGTTGTTCCAGGTAGGCATCCATGTTTTCCCCACTGCGGAATCGGAAGAAATAATAATTGTCCAGTTTTTCAGTCTGTTGAATTTCCTGGGCCCGTTCGGCCAAGGCTGCCCAACCGATAGTCGGGTTGATACGGGGTAAGGCAAAACTGCCGATGAAAAGGGTGGTCAGAACCCCCAGGGCCGTGAAGTTGATAGCCGGGAATGGCTGCTTGCGGTACAGGAAGTAGCATCCGGCAACGGCAAAAAGAGCCAAAGCCCATGTTCCCGCGTGAATAAAGGCTGAGGACGGAATCCCCGGAATATTACTCATCCCGAGAAGCACGAAAGGAGCTGCTATGAAAATAATAACGGGGATGTATACCGTGAAGGCGATCCATTTGAACTTCATCTTGGGCAAAAGAAGAGCCGTCAGATAGGTGAAGAATGGGAATATGGGTAGCAGGTATATATCCAGTTTTGCGCTGAACAGCGACATCAGGATGAATAGCGTGGCGATGACTGTCAGGAAGAATTTTTCCAAATCCGTGTTCAGTAATTTCTTCCGAAGGCCAATCACGATTACCGTGATATAGAGAATGGACCACGGGGCCAGGGAGTACCAGTAGGCAATCCCGTAATACCAGAATGGCTCCTTGTGGTGGAACGAATCACTGGCCCGGTCCAGGGTTTGGTGGAAAAGCAGATTGTTCAGGTATTCGTTGCCTCCTTCCGCGTATACGCCACCGAACCAGATCACGCAAAGTCCCAGTAAAATAACCCAGGTACGCCAGCCTAAATAACGGCCGAGTTGCCTCCATTCTTTCTTCACGAGCAGAAAGACAATGATCGAGAATACGGGAGCGATGAAACCGACCGGACCTTTCGCGAATATGGCAAGAAAGATATACACGGGGAGCAGTATCTTGTCCCGGTATTTACCTTCTCCTGAATACATCCGGTAGAATGTGTGTAGAGCCAACAGGATAAACAGGCACATCAGCATGTCCATGCGCAGCACGATCCCCGAGCCAATGAACATGGCCGAGGTGAAAAGCATGAGCGAAGCATTCCATTGGCCCTTCCCATCTACCATAGGCTGAATCCAGCGGTTCATGATCCAGATGCATCCCAGTGCCGGCAATATGGAAAACAGGGCGAGTATCCCCATGTACCATCCCCCGAACAAAAGGCGACTACCCATCAGCAGCCAAAAATAAAGAGGCGGTTTGTCGGCATACACTTCCCCGTGATTGTAGAAGGTGAAAAAGTGTCCGTCCCGCAAGGCTTCATCGGCAATACTCAGGTATTTCAATTCATTGTTCGGCGTGAAATCCCGTAGTATCAATACGGGTAACACGAGTATCAGCAGTAAAATATAATGTTTGATTTTCATTTCCTTTATTATTGTAAATTTCTCATGTAGTTGATGATAAATATTCCTTAGAACTTCCCATGTCAAGAGTATGGTAAGTTTCATTGCCCAAAAGTAGTATCAAAAACTTATATAATAGATAGTGGAAAGAGAAAATATTTTTTAGGTAGACCGTAGTGTAATATTAATGTCGTTTTCTTGTAATACCTTGTTAACATTTCCCCTCTACTTTCGCCCTGTCAAAAATTAAAACTATTTTTACTATGCAATCGTGTTTTAGAGACAAGAAGAAGTTGCTTCTTATGATTTTATTGAATTTGATGAGTGTAACTATTTATGCTCAAAGTGTTTTGAAAGGGAAAGTGGTTGATCAAGATAGTTTGCCTCTTCCTGGTGTCAATGTGATATTGAAAAATGAATCTTATGGAACCGTTACGGATGTGAATGGTGATTTCACGTTAAGGACTCAGCGGACGTTGACTCCTAAAGATAAGGTGGTATTTAGTTTCATGGGCTATGAAACTAAGACACTTTCCTACAAAGAGAGTATAACAAATTGGATTGTTCACTTGTATGAGAAAGAAATTATGTTGGATGGTGTTGTTGTGACGGCTTTAGGGATAAAAAGAAATGAACGTAGTTTAGGATATTCAACTGCAAAACTGGATGGAAATGATATCACGAGGGCGATGTCCACGAACTGGTCTCATGGTTTAATTGGAAAAGTTGCAGGATTAAGTATAAATTCGCCGGGAGGACCGTTAGGATCAACTAGAATTGCTCTGCGGGGGGACGTCTCTTTAAATCAAGGTGGTAATAATGCATTAATTGTCGTTGATGGAGTCCCGATGAGTGCTCCGATGATTAATAGCGGGAATGCCCAAGCTGCTTCAGGAGAAGCTTCGATTGATTTTGGAAATGGATTCTCTGATATAAATCCAGATGATATTGAGAGCATACAAGTGTTGAAAGGTGCAAGTGCGACGGCTTTATACGGCTCTCGAGCCGCTAATGGTGTTATTATGATTACCACGAAAAATGGAAGTGAAGAGGATCGAAAATTAGGAATTTCTTTCTCGTCGAATACAAGTATTGAGAATGTTTTAAGATGGCCTGATTATCAATATGAATTTGGACAGGGACAACCAAGTAATATCGGCCCGGAAGGTTCTATTTATGCAGGACAGCAATATTATTCTTATGGAGCAGATCCAGAAGAAACTTATAGCGGAACAAGTGGAACGAGTAGTGCTTATGGAGTGCGTTTTGAAAATCAGTTGTTTTACCAGTTTGACAAAGAAAAACTTGGGCGAGCAGATGAACCTACTCCTTGGCGGGCTTATAAAAATAATCGGAAGGATTTGTTCCGATTGGGGTATACAACGACTAATTCTATTGCCATTGCCGGGAAAAGTGATAAAGGTTCATTGCGGGCATCCTTGACCTATACGAAAAATAATTGGATATTGCCTAATACTGGTTTTCAACGGATGACGGCGACAGTTTCCGGTCAGCAAAAAATATCTCGTTTGTTGGATTTATCATTCCGTAGCAGTTACACGTGGCGGGAAAGCGATAATCTTCCGGCATTGGGATATAGTAGTAATTCTATTTCTTATTTTTTGATTTTCCAGAATCCTAGTGTTGATCTGGATTGGTATCGTCCTATGTGGGAGAAAGGAAAAGAAGGTGTAAAACAGTTGCAACCTTTTAGTAATTATATCGGCAATCCTTTTGTAACGTTATATGAGTGTTTGAATCCTACAGAGAAGCATGCAACTACTTCTATGGTTTCCCTGAATGCGAAAGTTAATAATCATGTTGATGTTATGCTTCGTTCTGCCTTGCAGTTGGAGGTGGATTTGCGGGAACAACATCGTCCCATTAGTGATGTGAATTATTCCAAAGGATATTTTAAGAAACAGAATATCTTCAATTATGAACTGAATAGTGACTTCTTGGTTTCATACCATAATAGTTTTGTGAATGGGTTGACAGTTAATGCGGCAGTCGGTGGTAACATGATGATTTCAAAATTAGATATGTTGTCTAATGTTGCGAATGGCTTGATAACTCCGGGGGTATATAAATTGGCAAATGCATTGTCGGCGATAGAGGTGAATCAGAAAATCTTGAATAAGGGGGTAAATAGCTTGTATTTTACGGCAAATCTTGCTTATAAAAATAAATTGTTTTTGGATATAACTGGTCGTAATGACTGGTCATCGACATTGCCGGAGAGTAACAATTCTTTCTTTTATCCCTCTGTTTCGCTTAGTGCATTGATGAATGAGTGGGTTCGTTTGCCGGAAGAGATTAATCTTTTAAAATTGAGGTTGTCTTGGGCTCAGGTAGGTAATGATACAGATCCATACAAAACATCACAGTATTACGAAACGACTAACTTTGCTGGTTCTGTGAAGCTTCCGACCACCTTGTTTAATGCAAATTTTAAACCGGAGATTTCCACGAATTACGAGGCTGGTTTGGATATCCGAACATTTGGTAATCGTTTGGGTTTGGATATAACTTATTATCATAACAGAACGAGGAATCAGATATTGGATGCTCCTCTCGATCCTACCACGGGTTATTCCAAAGCTACGATTAATTCCGGAACAGTACAAAATAATGGATTGGAGATCGAGATAAATACATTACCTGTTTTGCTGCATGATTTCAAGTGGAATACAAAACTAAATTGGGCGATTAACAAGAATAAGATTATTTCTCTTTCTGACGAAGCAGATGAAAATCAGTTGATCAGTAAAATCGGAGGTGCTTCGATTATTGGTAGAGTTGGTGGAACTGTTGGTGATATCTGGGGATATAAGTTAAAACGGACACCGGATGGCCAAATGATTATTGATGAGTCCGGTCTCCCTGTCTCTACGGACGAGATTGAATATGTGGGATGTGCCTACCCTAAATGGAAAGCCGGATGGTATAATGAGTTTTCGTACAAGAATATTTCTTTGGGTATATTGTTGGATGGGCAATATGGAGGTAAGATTTATTCTACCACGAATGCGAAATTAGGGATTCAGGGGAAAAATAAGGCCACGTTGAATGGCCGATTACCAGGAACTCCATTGTATATTGCAGGGGATGATCCTCGTTTGGTCGAGGCAGGGCTTAATCCTTTTGGAGGAATGTATGTTATTGCTCCTGGAATGGTTGAAAATGCTGATGGAACGTATTCTCCTAATACTCGTCCGGTCACGGCTCAGGTATATTATGGCGAATATTATAAAGTCGCTAATGTTGAAACAAATTTGTTTGATGCGTCTTTCTTGAAAATTAGAGAGGTCCGTTTGGAATATAAGTTTTCAAAGCGTCAATTGCGCAATACACCATTCGGAAGTGTGTCAGTTGCATTGTATGGGCGGAATCTATTTTGTTTCACGGATTATCCTGTGTTTGATCCGGAAACAGCTGCTTTGAATGGAGGAAATATTGTTCCCGGGGTAGAGGCCGGTTCATTGCCGACAACTCGGACAATGGGAATCAATCTGAATGTCAATTTTTAATTATAAAGTCATGCGAAGTATGAGAAAAAGAATTAAAAACATATTATTGGGATGTAGTTTTATTGGTATAATGTTTCAGTCATGTACTCCCTTTAGTGAATTAAACACAGATCCGACTCGTTTGGATAAAGCCAATCCGGGTGCGTTTCTTGATCCAATATTATATAATATTTCTTCTTTCAGTTGGAAAAGGTTTAATAACTATACGTTTGAATTGATGGGAAGTATTATTTCATATCGGAATACGAATGATATCGGCTGGTGGTACGTGTCTGAGAGTGCAGGGGATGGTACTTGGAGTACCTATTACCAATGGTTAACGAATACTAGAACAATGGAGAAGGAGGCTCAAGCTTTGAATGAGGTGAATTATCAGGCTGTTTCGAAGGTACTTCAAGGATACATGTTTGATATTTTGGCTTCCTCTTTTGGTGATATCCCAATGACAGAGGCCTGTCGGGGGAGTGAACAGATTTTTTATCCTTCATTTGATAAGCAGATTGATGTTTATAAAAATATTTTACATGAGTTGGATTCTGCGAATAATTTGTTCGATCTTTCTCAGTCATTACGATATAACTCTTCTGGGGATTTATTGTATAAAACAGTTGATGAAGAAGGTATTTTAAAATGGAAAAAGTTCGGGAATTCATTACGTTTGCGAGTGTTGTTGAAAATGTTGAATGTCCCCGAATACGATGCGAGGACCGAGATACAGAAAATAATCAATGATCCGGAAACATATCCTTTATTTGAATCCAATACAGATGCTGCTTTGCTTGAAATCTCCGGGGTTTATCCTTTGGAAGCGCCATTGAACCGGGCAAATGATTTTACTTCTTATCGGGCGGTTTCTGAATTCGTCGTGAATACATTAAAATCTTGGAATGATCCGCGTCTTCCTTTGTTCGTATCTAAGCAGGGAGGAGAGTATGTTGGCTGGCCGGCAGGATTTGCTGTGCAACCGGCAGGGAAGGCATCCGGACCTAATAAAGCATTGGCGATCGCTCCAATGAAACTACCGTTAATGTCTTATGCTGAACTTGAATTAATAAAAGCGGAATTGGCGCAAAAAGGGATTGTCGCCTTAGACGCCCGAGAAGCTTATGAGAAGGGAGTACAAGCTTCTATTGAACAATGGGGAGGAGAAATGCCTGAAGATTATTTTATGAATCTTGATGTGGCTTATGATGGAACGCTGGAAAGGATTATGTTGCAAAAATATTTCGCTTTATATTTTTGCGATTACCAGCAGTGGTTTGAATATAACCGCACCGGATTGCCTCGTATCCCGAAAGGGGATGGTATACCTGAAAGTCAAGATATACCTCGTCGCTTTAAATATCCTTCTATTCTTCAGCGGACGAATATGGATAATTATCAGGAGGCGAAGACTTCCATGGGAGGGGATGATTTAACGATAAAATTAATTTGGCAGCAACGATAAAATTAGATATTATGAAAGGTTTATTATTAGGTGTAGTATTTACTTTTTGTTGTTCGTTCTTGACAGTTACATTATGTGCTAGAGAACGGATAGAGAGTTTTCCGGCAGATATGAAGGAAAAGTATGTATTTACAGTGTATCAAGTAGCTTCAAAAAGAGCAATAACTCAACTTCCTCATTACCTGAAAGAGCCTTGTGCAACTAAATGGAGTGAATTTCAGGCAAATTATACACGAGTTTATGAACAAAATGTCGGTTTCTCAAGTACAACCGTGGAGTTTGCGAAACCAGGAATATATCATGCTGTGATGCGAATAAATAAATATATTATTAAATCAGTAAAAAAGAAAAAGCTTTCTAAGGAAGAGGCTTCTACAATTTTGTGTCATGTGCTTGATTGTGCGAATACGATCTTTTATGAAGAAGATACACTTGGGTTGGAGAAAGAATTGTCTGCCTTGAAAGATGTAAAGGCTCAAATCGAGCTATTCAAACAGATTCGTTTGATTAGGAATAATTAATATAGAATTTTTAATAATTTGATATGATGAAAAAGATTGAATTAGTATTTTGCTTGTTCTTGGGATTCTTCTTGTTGTCACTTCATGGACAGATCATTGCAGATGAGGTAAAAGTGTCTGGAAAAGTAATGGATACCAAGCAACGTCCGGTGGAGGGGGTTGTTGTGAATGATGGTTTTAATTTTACATTGACGGATAAAAACGGGATGTATACATTGGTAGTAGATGATGCTCGAAGTCGTTATGTCTCAATTTCAGTACCTGCAGCTTATGAGATTCCTGTAAATGCGTCTAATCTGATTTGTTTTTATCGTCCTATTAAGAAGGAGGTTGTGGAAGGAGATTATGATTTTGTATTGGAAAAACGGGAAAAACCTACCAAGAAATTCTCTTATCTTGTTTTTTCGGATCCCCAGCCAAAGGATGATTTCCATTTCGTTCGTTTCTTCACCGAGACAGTCCCGGATGTGAGACAATTTGTGGCTGATATGGAAGGAGAAGTTTATGGCTTTGTGGAAGGAGATATCGTGAGTGATGCTTTACATTTATATCCTTTATATGTGAGTGCGGTGGCTTCCTGGGGAATTCCAATGATGCATGTTATCGGGAATCATGATTTTGATAAACGCTACGCTGCGGCAGACCGTGTTGGTAATTTACAACAGGGTTATGGGGAAAAAATATATGAATCGTATTTCGGTCCGACTGATTATTCGTTGAATATTGGAGATGTACATATTATTTGTATGAAAGATATTGATTATGTCGGAGATAAGAAATATAGAGCTTTGTTTACGGATGCTCAGTTGGCCTGGTTGCAGAAGGATTTAAGTTTTGTAAAACCTGGTTCAACGGTTTTTTTGAATGTGCATGCTCCGATTTTTAATGTAATCAAAACAGGAAATTCTAAAAAGGTATTGGACTTGTTTAAAGATTACAATGTACATATTTTTTCTGGTCATACTCATTTCCACCAGAATCAGGTTTTGGCTGATAATATTTACGAGCATAACGTGGGGCCAGTTTGTGGATTCCATTGGCAAGGAAATGCTAGTCGCTGTGGGGCTCCTAATGGTTACATGTGTGTGACCGTTGACAATAAGAATATTCAATGGAAATTTAAGGCTACAGGACATGATTGGAATTATCAGTTTAAGGTGTATAAACCCGGGAAATTTGACTCTCAGGCCGAATTCGTTGTTGCTAATGTTTGGGACTGGGATGAAACTTTTCAGGTGAGATGGTATGAGGATGGTGTATTAAAGGGAAATATGGAGCAATTCTTGGATATAGATCAGGATTTCCTGGATTCCGGAAGAGTAAAAGTGTATCGGACAAATCATTTGTTCCGGGCAAAGCCTTCTTCTACCGCAAAAACTGTAAAAATTGAGGTTGTAAATCGTTTCGGTGAAATATTTACGAAAACTATCAATTTGTAGTTTGAAACTGTTATAGATGATAGCCTCGGGAATATCTCGAGGTTATTGTCGTGTTTGTAGAAATGTAAAAAGGGACTAATGTCGAAAATATTTCTTCTTGGGATGGGAATTATGGAGGGAGGTGAAGATTATTCTATAAATTTGTCCGCTGAACTAAGATATGGAATATTATGCGTAAGAACTGGATACATTATCTTTTTATCCTCGTGGTTTGCTGGTTTGCCTTTTTCATGAACAACGGGGCTGTTTACGTGGATATCATGGAATCCCGTAATTTTGTCACCGCTCACGAGATGATTGAGTATGACAATTGGCTCGTGCCGACCATGAACGGGGAATTGCGTCTGGAAAAGCCGCCTTTACCTACTTGGATCGCGGCAGCTATTGAATATGTCTCCCCGGGTAATGTATCTCTGCAGCGTGGTTTTGCCGGTATAATGGCGACGTTTATGGCTTTTATGCTTTATTTCTTTGCCTGGGAATTAAGCAAGAGTCGTTTGCTTGCCTTGCTTTCTGCGATTACGCTGGTGACGTCCTTCAATGTCATCATGGCGGGACGTGTTGCCACGTGGGATATTTATTGCCATGCCTTTATGATGGGGGCGATTCTTTGTTTTTATCGCGGTCTTCATGCGCGGGGTGCCTCGTGGGGGAATTTCCTTTTGGCGGGACTTTTGCTCGGTCTCTCTTTTCTGGGGAAAGGTCCGGTGTCCTTTTATGCCTTGTTGCTGCCATTCCTGATATGCTTTTTATGGCTGTATCGTCCTTCTTTTAAAGGGAAATGGGGTGCCGTTGGCCTTATGTTGCTATTGTTTGCAGTCGTGGGATTCTGGTGGCCTGTTTATTTGTATATTTATCACCAGGAGGAGATATTGCAGGTTTTTGCTAAAGAATCTTCCAATTGGATAAATTATAACGTTCGTCCGTGGTATTATTATCATTTATTTTTTGCGGAATCCGGAATTTGGTCTCTTTTCCTGTTGACCGGACTGTTGGGATGGCCATGGCTCAAGAATAGAATCGCCCTGAGAAAGGAATACTCCTTTGCCGTGATGTGGACTGTGGCGGTTCTTGTCCTTCTCTCCTGCGTGCCGGAGAAGAAGACTCGATACCTGCTGCCCTTGTTGATACCTGCCTCCATGGTCGTGGCGCATTATGTCGTTCACGTGTATACCTTGGTTCGGGATAAGTCGCTTTTGTCCGCGGATAAATTCTTGTTCCGCCTGAATGCCTTTATCCCGGCCTTGATTGCCTTGGGAATGCCTGTCGCCATGTGTGTCCTTTTTTACATGAAAGGACAGATGGGACTGGTATACCTGATTATTGTTTCTCTGCTTTTCCTGATAACAGCCTGGTCCATATTTATAGGAGGTTTGCGTTTCCGGGTTTTGAAAGTGTACACGGGGGTGGTGATTCTGCTGATACTTGTGGAAACGCTTTTGATGTATCGGGTAGCGAACATGTTCAACAATACCGAGATCAAGAGTATTCGGGCTGTTCGGCAGATTGAAGCCGTGCAGTCCTTGCCGTTCTATTATCCCCTTTCCGAGGAAGCCCCGCGTATAGAATTGATTTATGAGGCGGGTCGGCGTATTTTGCCTTTGGACATGGAGCGGGATACCGCTTTTCTACAACAATTGCCCTTCGTGCTTGTTTCCGAGCGGCCTGCTGGGGAGATTATCCCGGAAGCATTGCGGGGGAAGGTGAATATCCGTTTGGTTGACGTGTATGATAACAATCCCCGTCCCAAGAATACCAAACGTTATTCTTCTAAATTTATTCGTCACGTGACGATCTTGGAACATAAGTAACTTTCTGGTTCTGTGAACCATTATGAACTTGACTCGTGTGGGACTTCTGTTTATTTTTGTCCCATCACGAGCGTTATCGTGTTTTTTGCACGAGAGGCTAGTTGTGTATATTGTTGTTTTTTAGGCGGTTTACGGGAAGTGTGCTGGTTTGTCTGGCAGTATTCCCGTTTTCCGCTCTTTTGTTTTAAGTTCTTTCCAATCTTATCTCTTGGTTATTTGTTACCCGTTTTTGCAGATATTCCGTAACGCTTGTTGAACTGTTTTTTGCCGATAGTGAACTGCTGCTGATCAGGAAGTGAACAGAAGCTGAACCGTTCCAAAGAAGACTAAGGCTATAAGAGACAGTGAATTGATGGCGATTTAATGCGGAAGGTTTGGTGATGACATTGGCTTATGTTGCTGATTGTAAGTTGTTTGTGTAATGGAGGCTTTAAATTAATCTGTTATGAACCATTATGAACTTGATTTGAGTTTGTGCATACTGTATTTTTGCCATTAGAAAACAGACATTAGTAAGTTAATGGCACAAGAAGAGTTGGTTGCAATGTTCGCTAAGGATGAAAACGGGAAGCAATTTTTGCTTCTCGTTTTATTTTGAAATCGTTTTCCGTGTTTTGGGGTTATTTCTTCTTGTGAACCATTATGGACTTGATATTCAGTGATACTTACCTTAATTTTGCCGTGAAAAAAAGAACGAAGAAATCTTTCCCGGGAGGAGACGGGGAAGTGTATATGTGTTTTATTATTTTTATGCGTTGAATATGCTAAAAGTGGATGCTATGAATGTCAGTTGCGTGAAAAAATGGTTGCTTTGCTTGCTGGTTGCGGGTGTGAGCGGATGTGCTGGTAAAGGGGAAGAAGGTGAATCCCCGGTAGAACCGGAAGGACAACGTGAAATCAAGATTGCTGCAAGTGTTAATGATTTGGGGCGGGCCACGGATGTTGGTTTTGAGGCCGGGGATGCGATAGGGGTTTTCGTGGTTAATTATTCGAACGGGAGTGCCGGAGATTTGCAGAATTCCGGGAATCATGCGGATAATGCCAAGTTCTCGTACGCGGCAGGGAAATGGACCCCGGAAACTCCGCTGTTCTGGAAAGATGACGAGACTCCGGCAGATTTTTATGTTTATTATCCTCGGGTGACTTCCCCCGTGGTAACTGCTCACGTGGTGAGCGTACAGGAGGATCAGTCGACGGAGGAGGCTTATAAGGCTTGTGATTTCTTGTGGGGAAAGAAATCCGGGGTTGCCCCGACGGAGGAGGCTGTGAATATTACGGTGAACCATATGTTGAGTTGCTTGCAGGTGAAGGTGGAGCCCGGTCCCGGTTTTACGACGGAAGAGTTGGCTGCGGCCGAGGTACAGGTAAAAGTGAATCACGTGCAGATGGAGGCGGAGGTAAATCTGGCCACGGGGAAATTGACAGCCCGGGGTGGGCGTAAGAGTGTCGTGTTAGGGAAAAATGAGGAATTCTACAAGGGATTGGTTATCCCGCAGACGGTGGATGAATGTCAGTTGATCGAGGTCGTTGTCAACGGGAAAAGTTATTTCTTGATTCAGAGTATGACTTTTGTTTCTGGTAAGCGTTATACCAGCACGGTTAAGGTGAAGAAAACAAGCGAGGGGGTGAACGTGGATATAGGGGATTGGGAAGATGATGGTGTAGATCATGGAGGTGTCGCGGAATAATAAACACTAAAATATTGAACGATGAATAATTGGAAAGCATTTTCAGGAATGCTCGTGGGGGCGTGTTTTTTATGCGCCTGCCATGACGAGGAATTTGTCGGACCAGATGCCGGTCTGGGAAAGGTGATTGCACTTTCGGGAGAGATTAACCAGGAAATGGTGTCCCGGGTGGATGATGGTGGTTTTTGTGATCAGGACGTGATGGGTGTGTATATCGTGGATTACGATGGTACGAACCCGGGAGAGTTGCTGGACGCGGGAAACCGGGCCACAAATGTCCGCTTTACTTTTGATGAAGCCGCTTATCGCTGGAATGGGGCTTATGATATTTATTGGAAGGACGACAAAACCCCGATAGATGTGTACGGGTATTATCCTTATGGAACCCCTGATAACGTGCGGGATTATGCTTTCACCGTCCAGAAGGATCAGTCGAAGGTGTCGGAGAACGGGGTAATGGGTGGTTATGAGGCCAGTGATTTCCTTTGGGGAAAGGCGGAGAACGTGGCCCCGACGACGGAAACGATACGGTTGGCTTTCCGTCACCGGATGGCGAATATCCGGGTAGTGCTGGAAGAGGGAGATGGATTTGACGCGGGAGCATGGGCCGGTTTGAAGAAACAGGTACTGGTGACGAATACCCGGAGGGAGGCCTCGATTGACTTGTCAACGGGAATGGTTACTGCCACGGGGGATGTTGCTACCACGGGGATTATTCCTTTCGAGGGAAGCGAGGATTTCCGAGCAATCGTGGTGCCGCAGGATGTTCAATCCGGTACGGTACTGTTTAAGATTACCGTGGATGGTGCGGTATACAGCTTTAAAAAGGACGAGGCCTTCACGTATTATCCCGGGAAGATGCATAATTTCACGATTCGGGTAGATAAAAAAACGGCACAAGGACAGTATAATTTTACGGTTATCAGCGAATCGGTGACAGCTTGGGAGAATGATGATGCTTCGCATAGTGCCACGACCCGGGTTTATGTGATTATTGAATCGCAGGCGGGAAAACTGAAGGAATGTATCCTGGCTGCTAATAAAGATTTCCGGGAATTGCAGAATCTGAAAATCACGGGAGAAATCAATGCTGAAGATTTTTATTTTATGCGGGATTCGATGGATAAATTAAACTCATTGAATTTAAAGGAAGTGAGATGTGTGGATGGGCGATTTGGAAAACAAGGAGAAGGGGCTCCTGACAATGGTTGGGAAAATGAGGATGATATTATTCCAGAGAGGGCATTTGATAATAAAAAATCATTATTACATGTTGTTTTACCTGATAAATTAAGAAGGATTGGGGAACGGGCGTTCAGGAATTGTGTGAATTTGGCTGGAAGTATTATGATACCAGAAGGTGTTACTCATATCGGTGCGAGTGCTTTTATGTGGTGTGGCTCTTTGACGGGAAATCTTTCGTTGCCGAGTACTTTGGAATATATTGGAGGTGGGGGTGCCGTTGATATAGGTGGAGCATTTAATGGTTGTAGATTTACTTGTGAGTTGAAATTGCCGAGTAAATTGAAGTATATAGGACATCAGGCATTTTTGGGAAATACCGGTTTTTATGGAAACTTGTTATTGCCAGAAAATCTTGAGTTTATAGGAGATGCCGCTTTTTCTGGTTGTAAAAATTTAACTGGTAGTCTTACGGTTCCGCAGAAAGTATCTTTTATACCGCAAGGAGCTTTTGAGAATATGGGATTAAATGGAACATTGACGTTGCATGATGGGATTGTTGGTATATTAGACAATGCTTTTAATGGAACACCTTTGAAAGGAGAGTTGTTGTTACCCATGAATTTAACATCGCTAGGAGCAGGAGCTTTTTCTGGTTGTGATTTTTCTGGAGAATTGAAATTACCAGATAAATTGGTGACCATTGGGGATAATGCTTTTGCCTATAACTGGCGTTTGATGGGGGTTTTACGAATTCCAGAGAATGTACAAAGTATTGGTGCCGGTGCCTTTGCCGAGTGTCGTAGTTTAGAGGGATTGATTTTCCCGGCAAATTTGGAATCAATACGGTATGAAGCGACATGGGGTGATGTAGGAGGTGCTTTTTCCAATTGCTACGGAATATCCTCTATTGTTTGCGAAGGAACTATCCCTCCCTATGTGCAAGTCGGAGCTTTTAATGGGGTTGCCAAAGATAATTTCACCGTGGAAGTGCCGGAGGCTTACGTGGATCAGTATAAGGCTGCTCCAGGGTGGAGTGATTTTAAACGGATTGCGGCACATCGGGAGTTGGTTTGTCGGCCGTCATTGGCCACGGCGATTAACACGAGTTGTACCCGGAGGTTGGTTTTGAATGCGGAGGGGGATTGGGAAGTTATCAGTAAGCCGGAATGGGTATCCCTGTCTCAGGAATCCGGTTTTAAGAAAACGGAACTGACCTTGACTTTCGCTCAAAAACCGAAAGACGGGCAAATGCGTGATGGGGAGATCGTTTTTAAATTGAAGGACAAGGATTACACGACGAAATGTAGCGTGACACAGTTTGATTATGAATATGCCGAGGATGAGGTAATTACGTTGCAGACGCATTCCCGGGGTAAGGGAATTAATCTCGTATTCCTGGGTGACGGTTACAACGCGGAGGATATCTCGATGGGCAAGTATATGAAGGATATGCGGGAACAGATGGAACGGTTCTTTGATATTGAACCTTACCGTACGTACCGGGATTATTTTAACGTGTATACGGCTATTGCCGTTTCACCGGAAAGCGGAATTGGGACGGTAAACACCATCCGTTACGTGAAGTTTGAAACTACCTATACCGGCGGTGTCGGTTTGCGGGGAGATTATGATGCCATTTTCGAGTATGCCTTGCTGATGCCGACGGTGGACGAGAGTAATTTGAACCAGACCTTGATCGTGATGACACCAAATTCCACGGATTACGGAGGAATTTGCCAAATGTGGGATGACGGTTCCGCTATTGCTTTCTGTCCGTTAAGTGATTATGGTTATCCGCTGGATTCCAGAGGTGTAATTCAACATGAAGCCGGAGGGCATGGGTTTGGTAAATTGGGGGATGAGTATATCTATCACAACGAGTTTATAGATTTCTGTGGTTGTACTTGTTGTCCGCATGTGGATGCTCTTCTTTATGCTCAATCGTTGGGGTGGTATCAAAATCTTTCCTTGTCGGGTAAAATGAATGAGGTGCCTTGGTCTCACCTGATTTTTGACGACCGTTATAGTGACGTGGTGGATATATACGAGGGCGGTTTTATGCACAACCGGGGAGTCTTCCGCTCGGAGGCGAATAGTTGCATGAACAATGATATTCCGTATTATAGTGCCATCAGCCGGGAGGCTATCGTGAAGAGGATTATGGAATACGCTGGAGAAACCTACTCTTTCGAGGAATTTGTGCGGAATGATAAGCGGGATAACGCTGAGTTAGGGCGTGCCGCGATGACGAGGGACCGTGTTCCCTTGCGGAGTGCCGGGAGCAGCCATTTCCCGCCACGGATTCATCAGGGAAAACCGGGGGTGTTGAAATAATTGTCGGATAAAAAAATGAAAAAGATGAAACGATGGAATTTTAACTATATAGCGATGATCCTCCTGTTGTTGGCCGGATGTGAATCTTTCGAGGAAAAACAACAGGAAACCCAATTGCCGATACGGTTTATGGCTGAGTACCCGGGTATGTCCCGGGTAACGGCCTCCGCTTTCGAGCAGGAAGACCGGATTGGGGTGTTTATGAACGTGGAGGGAGAGCCGTTGGAGGCTTCCGGTAATAGTCTGAATAACGAGTTGCTGGAGTTTGACGGTTCGGCGTGGAACGCGGAACGAGACTTGTTTTGGGATGCGGGGCGTTTTGACGTGTATGCCTATTATCCTTACGATGATGATATGCGGGTGGTGGACGATTATCCTTTTTCCGTGTCCTTGAACCAAAATGCCGTGGAGGAGGGAATGGGAATGGACGGGTATGAGGCCAGTGATTTCCTGTGGGCAAATACCCGGGGGGTGGAGGCCAGTATGGAGCCGGTGAGGTTGTCTTTCCGTCATCGGATGAGTAAATTAATTGTACGGTTGGTCCCTGGTGAAGATTACGAGGGAGATATTCCGGATGATGCCCGGGTGCTAGTGCATAACACGGTTCCTGATGCCACGATTGACTTGAGCGTGGGATTGGTGACCAAGGATAATTATGCGGCGACCAAAACCATTGAGGCGAAACGGGTAGAGCGAGGGTATTACACGGCTATCGTGGTCCCGCAGCGCTTGATGAATCAAGTCCCGCTAGTGGAGATTGTGGTACAGGGGGTTTCGTATATGGTGGAACGAAAATTCGTGTTTAAACCCGGAATACAGCACACGATGACCGTAACATTGGCTAAAAATCCGGACCAGGTAAAGATTGAAATTGGTGGGGAAATTGAAAATTGGGATTAAATCCTGATTTTTGGATGGTTAAGCGAAAAATATAGTGTATCTTTGTCAAATGGTTGTATATGACTTAATTTTTAGGTTATGAAGTGGATAAGGTACACTATATTTTTATTTGTCGGGATATGCTGGTTTTACGGGTGTCAGAAGGATGATTTAAGTGGATTTGAGGATAGCGAGAAGCTCGCGATTACCTTATCGGGTGGTATCGAGCAGGAGATGGTGTCTCGAGTAAATGACGAGGGTTTCTGTGACGAGGACGTGATGGGAGTGTATATCGTGGATTATGAAGGGGAGAATCCCGGGGAATTACAATTGGATGGAATTCGTGCCTCCAATGTACGTTTTACCTATGATGAGGCGGCCAACCGTTGGAACGGGGCCTATGATATTTACTGGAAGGACAAGAATACGCCCATAGATATTTATGGCTATTACCCTTATGCCCATCCGGAGAGCATTGATGCCTACGCGTTCGAGGTGCAGAAAGACCAATCGAGAGAAGCCGAGAACGGTCGGATGGGAGGATACGAGGCGAGCGATTTCCTGTGGGCAAAAGCGGAGAAGGTCGCCCCGACGGAGCGGGTGATCCGTTTGGCATTCCGTCATCGGATGAGTGCCGTTCGGGTTCGTTTAATGGAAGGGGATGGATTTGCGGAGAATGAATGGCAGGAGGTGAAGAAACAGGTGCTGGTGATGAATACCCGTTGGGGAGCTTCTATAGACCTGAACACGGGGGCAGTTGCTGCTCGCGGGGAGATTTCCTCGTCCGGTATTATCCCTTTTGAACGAGCTGGGGAGTTTTGGGCGATTGTTGTTCCGCAGACGGTGGAGGCTGGTTTGGAGTTATTCCGTTTGACGGTGGATGGTACGGTTTATTCTTTCCGGAAGGATGAGGCTTTTACCTATATGGGCTCAAAAATGCATAATTTCACGATACAGGTGAATAAGAAAGAGGCGACAGGTGAGTACGAGTTTTCCATCGTGGGAGAATCCATTACTGCTTGGGAAAATGACCCGGTGTCGCATAATGCCACGGCGAAGGAATACCTTATCGTGGAATCGAGGGCAGGAGAATTATGGAAGTGTATTTCCGAAGCAAGTGATAATCCGAAGGAAATAAAAAATTTAAAATTGATCGGTGAAATAAGTGCTGATAATTTCTACCTTATTCGGGATTCGATGCAGAAATTAGAAGCATTGAATATGAAGGAACTTAAAATTGTTTTACCACGATGGGGCCAATTTGATGATTTAAGTTTTGAGTACAAAGAGGATAAGATTCCGTCAAATGCATTTCTGTCTATGAAATCATTACGGTATGTCGAATTACCGATACAATTGAAGGAGATTGGGGTGCAGGCGTTTAGTTCTTGCGGATTAACAGGCTCTTTGATAATCCCAGAAGGAGTAACGGATATTCAAGATAATGTTTTCTTAGATTGTAGTTCTTTGAATGGAAGATTATCATTACCTTCTACATTAGAGTATATTGGAAGTGGTGCATTTCAGAGTACTGGTTTTATCTCGGAATTAAAATTGCCGAGTAGATTAAAATATATAGGGAATTTTGCGTTTGGTTTTAACTCATATTTATATGGTTCTTTGATCTTGCCTGAAAGTTTAACTTTTATTGGGGAATATGCTTTCTTTCAATGTTTAAAATTAACAGGAGATTTGAAAATCCCCCAGGGGGTTACAAGTATTGGGAATTCTACCTTTTCTGTGTGTGGATTTGATGGACGTTTAATATTACATGACGGTATTTTAAATATTGGGATCGATGCTTTTTCTTCAAATCATTTTAAGGGGGAATTGAAATTACCTAAAGATTTGACTGTCATATCTACACGGGCATTTTATAATAACACCTTTTCGGGAGTATTAGTGTTGCCGGAAAAGCTAGAATCAATCGGGGAATACGCATTTGGATTTAATGAAAAATTGTCTGGGACATTAGAGATTCCTGATAATGTAAGAACAATAGGGAAAGCTGCTTTTATTTTGACTAAAATCCAGGAACTAATTCTTCCCGAAAAATTAGAGAGTATTGTTTCTGGATTTGATAATACGGATGGCGCTTTCTCTGGGTGTCATTATCTAAATCGTATCGTGTGCAAAAGTCTCGTTCCTCCAATCT
The DNA here is from genome assembly GCA_944321845.1 of uncultured Butyricimonas sp. GTDB lineage: Bacteria > Bacteroidota > Bacteroidia > Bacteroidales > Marinifilaceae > CALUMT01. The sequence continues at coordinate 21,290 of CALUMT010000038.1, read as the reverse complement.
TATTAGCGGGAGGTTTTGCTGATGTTCCGAAAGATCAAGTAGTACTTGAAGTCCCTGAATCGGCTATTGAACAGTATCGGATTGCTTCTGGTTGGAATGAGTTTCCCCGGATAACAGCTCATAGAGAATTAGAGTGTCAGCCATTAGAGGTGGAAACTCTGTATAATGGCTGTGAGCGTTCGTTAGTTGTTCGGGGAGAAGGTGATTGGGAAGTGAGAGAATCCCCTTCGTGGTGTTCATTATCCAAAACGAGTGGCACAGGAAAAGAAGAAATTATATTAACCGTAGAAAAATCAGCGCAATGGGAAAATCGAGAGGGGAAAATTGTGTTTGGTTTAAAAGGTACGGATTATACGGTAACATGTCAAGTGAGTCAGTATGGGTATGATTATGCGGAAGATGAGATAATCTCTTTACAAAATCATAGTGTTGGTAATGGTGTGAAAGTAGTGTTTATTGGTGATGGGTTTGCGGCGGGAAAGATTGCACAAGGGGAGTATCTCCAAATAATGAAATTGCAAATGGAGTCATTTTTCGAATTGGAACCTTATTGTACTTATCGGGACTATTTTGACGTGTATACACGTATAGCTGTTTCCCCTGAAGATGGGATTGGGGCTGAAAATACAGTGATTGTTACAAAGTTTGGAACAAGATACGTGCAGGATAAGGGATTGTATTGTAATCCGGATGTTTTATTTGATTATGTGGCTGATATTCCTGCGGTGGGAAGGGATAACTTGAATCGTACCTTAATTGTTTTAGTTCCTAATACCTTGGAATATGGAGGGCATACGGAATTATGGGAGGATGGCTCTGCAATAGCATTTTGTCCTTTAGATTTTCAGATGAATGCAAACGAAGCTAAAACTACAGTTCAGCACGAAGCCGGAGGTCATGCTTTCGGGAAATTGGCAGATGAGGATTATTATCATAATAGTTTTATTGAGTATTGTTCCTGTTCCTGTTGCCCGCACGTGAATGAGATTCGGCATTTGCAGGGCTTGGGGTGGTACGCGAATGTTTCCCTGACCGGGAAGATGCATGAGGTACCGTGGGCTCATATGTTGCAGGATAGCCGTTATTACATGTTTGTGGATATATACGAGGGGGCCCTGGGGCACTTGCGTGGGGTATATCGTTCGGAACCCAATAGTTGCATGAGCGACTCAAGCCCTTATTTTAACGCGATAAGCCGGGAAGCGATTGTGAAACGTATTATGGAATATGCCGGGGAAACTTATTCATTCGAGAAATTTGCGGAGAAGGATCGGCAGCAAACCTCTCGGGTGAGTCGTTCAACCCAGCAGAGGAATGGGCATATCGGGCAGCATGTTCCCCCTCGTGTGCATAAGGGAAAACCAAGAATATGAAAATGAAAGGAGGTTAGTCAATGGTGAAACTTGGAACGGTTTGTACGGGTATATTGCTTTTCCTGTTTGCAGGAGGTTGTGCGGAAAAGGAATGGAATGATGAGCGTCTGTTACGATTTGATGTAGTTCATCCGGCTCAATCCCGAGTGACGGCTACTGCTTTTGAGTCCGGGGATCGGGTGGGGATATACATGAGGAAACAGGAATATCCCTGGGAAGTGTCTGGGAATTTCGTGAATAACGAACCGATAGTTTACGAGAATGATACATGGACTACTGGGAAGCTGATTTTCTGGGAAGAAGGAGTGTTTGATGTTGTCGGTTACTATCCTTACCTGGAAGAGATGAATAACGTGACGGATATCCCGTTTAGCGTGGCTCTTGACCAGTCCACGGAAGGAGAGGGGGAAGAATTGGGTGGATACGAGGCAAGTGATTTTTTATGGGCCGGAAAGGAAGGTGTCGGGATGGAGGATGGTGTGGTCCGTTTGACTTTTGCCCATCGGATGAGTCGTTTGGTGGTTCGTCTGGTTCCCACGGAGGATTACGAGGGAGAGATTCCCGAGGATGCTATCGTGAAAATACACAGTACGGTTCCCAAGGCGACAATAGATTTGACGGCAGGGGTGGTGACAAAAGATCCTTATGGAGCGGAGAATGTCATTAAGGCGAGAAAGGAAGGGGAGAGAGTGTACACGGCAATCGTGGTGCCCCAGCGATTGGATTATACGGTGCCATTGCTGGAGGTCGTGGCTGGTGGCATTTCGTATATTTACGACATGCGTTTTGTGTTTAAGTCTGGAGTGCAGCATACGGTGACGGCTTATTTGTCCAAGAATCCGGAGCAGATAAAAATAGAGATAGGAGGGGATATCGAAGGTTGGAATTAATAGATACGTAACTAAGTGTCCGGTTAGATATGAGATTTATAATTTATTGTTTTATATTGTTTGGGTGTATAGGATGCTCTCAGGAGCGGATTCTTTTGGATGGATTGCCTTTCCGCTTGGAAGGAGGGGAACAGTGGGGTATTGTGGGTAAGGCCGGAGAATTGATTTGTCATGATATCTTGGGGGGACGTCCGTCGGTTGTCGTGAATGGACGTTTCGTGCTGGCTGACACGATGAATCGGAAGCACCTGTACGCTTATGATGGAAAGGTGAAGCGTTTGTCGGGGACGACTTATCGGGCATTAGGGTATTTTTTTGATGAGGTTACGATTGGCCTGAAAGAGTATGAAGAACCCCTTGTTGTGCTGGACAGGCAGGGGAATGAGGTGTGTGTACTGGATAATTACCTGGGACAGCGGATAACGGTTGCCCATAATTTCAAGGAGGGACGGGCTTTGGTCTACACGACTAACGGAAAATATGGTTATGTCGATACCCGGGGGAACATGGTTATCGCCCCGAATTATGATTATGCCTGTGATTTCTCGGAAGGTTTGGCTTTGGTCGGGGAACTTAACGTGAATGGCCGTTTGGTATTTCGTGTTATTGATAGGGACGGCAACACGTGTTTTCCTTTGGCGATGCAGAATTGCCGGATTCAGAATGCTTTTTCGGAAGGATACCTGTTGTTTCGGAATCTGCAGCAGGGATATTGTGGAGCTTTGGATCGGCACGGGAAGGTGGTTATGTATTTCCCGGCCAGTGTGCGGGATGTGTTTCCCTATCGGAATGGTGTGGCAATATTCTGGACAGACCGGGGAATGGGTTTGATGAATAAAAAGGGGGAGGAGGTAATTCCCCCGATATACGAAGATGGAGAAATCCTTGGGGATAACCGAGTTGCTTTGAAATTGAAAGGGAAGTGGGGTATTTTTGATTTTGAGGGAAGATTGTTGGATGATTTAAAATACGAGCGGATTATAGGGCGGGATGATTGTATCGTGGCTCTGCGGGATAGTGTCTTTGTTTTGCTTGATGGAAACGGTAGGGAAATTGCCGGGACTGCATTTGCGGAAGTGGCTTGGGATAGCAGAATGGATAGGATTGTTTCGCAAGTGTTTTCTGTCCATGAGCCGCAGGTGTATCCTGTTGAGAAAGACGTGGTGGAGCCGCAGGTGAAACCGGAGAAAAAAAAGGCTGAATATCCCCGCTTGGAGCAGGCCAGGATTAACGTGAATAATCCGTTCTACAAGGAAGCAGCTCGCTTATGGAAAGGTGGCTTGCAAGAGGGTGACGCCAAGAATCGGCAGGTGATATTGAATTATATGGAACATTTCCGGATGTCCTATGTAACAAAGGATATCGATTTCCTGGAGCAGTTGTTTAGCGAGAAAGCTTTGATCATCGTGGGTAATGTTGTCAAGCAGACGACGGTAGGACATAATTATCTGTCATCAAAGCAAGTGCGTTATAACGTGAGAACGAAACGGGAATATCTTGACCGGTTACGGGAGATTTTTGAAAAGAATAAGGCGATAGACGTGGAATTTACGGATTTCACGATAAAACGCCATCCGACGAAGGAGGGCATATACGGGGTTTCCGTGAAACAGCGGTATGCATCGGATTTGTATTCTGACGAGGGTTACTTGTTTCTGTTGTGGGATTTCCGGGATCAGACAGCCCCGAAGATCCACGTGAGAACATGGCAACCGAGAATGCTGGACGAGCATACGCCTCTTCCCGAGCAGGAAATATTTAATATCGGTAGTTTTAATTTGGAGTGATGGATAGGAGGATTATTGTCATATTGTTTTGTTTGCTGGGACATTGTGTTTGTGCGCAGGAATTCAAGGTGCATTCCTTCCGTTTGCTGCAGAACGATATCACGGCGTGGGTGAATCCCGTGAGGGATTTGAACGATGAGGCTTGTGCTTTGCTGAAAGTGGTTGGAGATAAGGATTTTGTTTTCTCGACACCCTTGGGTATCGTGGAGCGTCGGGATGAGGTGGGGGAGATTTGGTTATACCTGCCAAGGGGGACTATGAAATTGACGATAAAGCATCCGCGATGGGGAGTATTGCGGGATTATAAGTTCCCGTCCGTGCTAGAGTCCCGATTGACTTACGAATTGGTATTGGAATCCCCAGTAGATCCAGAGAAAGAGAGTCCTTACCCAAGGGTCAGGCCCCGTGGTGTTCGAGGATTGGCGAACGAATCCCCGCTTGTGGACCTGGTTGACGTACCTGGAATAAGGAAATCCGGCAGAGGTACAGAATATTTTTTGTTGGCAACATGGGGAATCCAGGAGCATGAGCAATTGCCCGGTTTGATGTTGGGTTTTATGAAGCGTCATGGCTTTTTTGTGCATGGGCAGACTAATTTAAAGGCTTATTCCACGATGGGAGAATGTGATGAGAATGGGCTATTGATAGGGGAGAATCTCGTTCCCTATTATAAGCCGGAGGTGGATTATGGAGTATGGACGTTGACCGCCGGGGGGGTGCATCGCTTGGTGGGGTTATGGCATTTGTACGAGGGTGTCGGCTACGGGGAGCGGAAAGTCGTGTGGGAAACATTGGATGGGGTACGGTTGTTGAATAAGGATTACTCGGTGAAAGGCTGGACGGTGGAAATGGGATGCCTCGTGCAGGTACGGCGAATGGCTTTTACTGCTGGTATTTTGACGATAAAAGGAGATTATTGGTTGCCCTCCGTGGGAGTCGGTATTAGTTTTTAGTTATGCGAGAGTTTGTATTTTACCTGGTATTGTTTGGTTGGCTGGCCGGTTTGTCTGCTTGCGTGGATGAACGGGAACCGGACTTTTTGCCTCCGCTCCTGCAGTTGGCTGAGGCGAAGAATATTACCCGTACTTCGGCCCGGGTGGAGGGAACGATTTCCTGGCAGGGGAGTGGAAAGGTATTCGAGAGTTATTTCCTTTATGATACGACGGATTCCTTTATCTCTTCCAACCGGCTTGTCGCCGACGGAATGGAAGGGCTTGTCGGGGCGGATTTGGATAGCTTGGTTGCAGGTACGGATTATTATTATTACCTGGAGATCTCCAACGGTTACAACGTGTTGCGTACTGAGACTGGGCATTTCAGGACAGTACCCAATTCGCCGCCTCTACTCGATAAGACCGTGTTGGTGAGCAAAGGACCTACTTCGGCAGTCGTGCGGGGTAAATTATTGGATGATGGAGGCGTGGATTTGACATACTCTGGTTTCAAATATCAGGAGGAGGGATCAAACGAGGTGACTTTCGTTCCGGCCGAGGTCACGGGAGACAGTACCATGCGTGTCCGATTGACTGGGTTGACGTTGTCTACCCGTTACCGGGTTTGGGCTTGTGCCGCGAATACCGGAGGTGAAACGGTCGCTGATACCGTGCATTTCTTCACGGATTATGCCTTGTCGATAACGGAAGCGGGCACCTTGTCCGAGGTTATTGGAGAGGATGAGAAATATACCTTGACGGAAATTTCCGTAACCGGGGAATTGAACGGAACGGATATTCGTTTCCTGCGGGAGATGCTGGGGCGGGACGTGGAAGGCAAGGAAACCCCGGGAAAGTTGCAGATACTGGATTTGTCGGATGCCGCTATTGTTGCCGGGGGAATGTCATATTATAGTTCTAATTACACGGAGGAGAATATCGTGGGTAACGCGATGTTTCAGGATTGCGGGAATCTGTTGGAAATCAGGTTGCCGAACCGTTCCACGGTCATTGAGGACGCCTTCTCGGGCTGTACCTCCCTGGAGGTGTTGACGCTGCCGGATGCTTTGCAGGTATATACCGCCTCCACTGGTTGCGGGCAATTGAAGGAGTTCCGGGTATCGGAATTGAACCGGTATTTTCTTGCGAAGGATGGTGTGCTGCTGGATAAATTAGGAAAGACGCTATTATGTTATCCGGCGGGGAAGAACGTGGATACCTATACCATTCCCGATGGTGTCGAAACGGTAGCCGAGAGGGCCTTCCTTTCCGCGGCAATAGGCGTGTTGCATGTGCCGGCTTCGGTGAGCAAATTGGGAATTTCTGCTTTTGCTCAATCGGCTTTGCGAGAGGTGGTACTGGGCGAAACCATTCGGGAAATTCCTAAAGCGGCTTTTCAGGATTGCAGGCAGTTGACGACCGTGACCTTGGGGCGTGGGGTGTGGAATCTGGCATCTTCTTGTTTTGCCGGTTGTCCTTTACAACAGCTGACTGTTTGGGCCGATGTTTCGCCGGCTTGCGTGGATACTGCTTTTGACGAGGCCATATTCTCGACCTGTTTGCTTTACGTTCCGCTGGGTAGCGAGGTTATGTATCGCAATTCACCCGTGTGGAAAAAGTTTCCCCGGGTGATAGGTGTGGAATGATTTATCGTAATTGCTGTCGGATTTGTTTGATTTCCCGCTTGATGTCTTGATCAATCTCGGAAAGGATTTGCTTATAGACAACGGTTTCCCGTTGTGTGCTGTCAGGGAAATATTCATGCAGATATTTCTTCAGCTTGTTCGATAACTCGCTGCTATCCTGCTTTAGTTCGTCCTCGTTGATGGCGTAATGATTTAATTTCTGCTGGAGCTGGATACGGGCTTTTAGCAATGCCTTTTGGTAGATATGGCTTGCCGGTACATTTGTTGAGGGTTGTGGCATATAAGTATTGGGGCTGGATGATGCCCGGTTAGAGAAAGGCCCATTCCTTAACAGCCCGAAACCGCCGATGATGACTATAATCAGCAGGGCGGAATATTTATACACGGGAGGAATGATTTTCTTCTTTTTCTTTAAGGCGTCTTTTATCTCCGCTGTCGTGTTATAGCGCTTTTCCGGCATTTTCTGCGTACATCTCCGGGCGATGGCCATTAATTTCTTATCCTTTAGGATATCGGCCATTTCCTGTATGATAATCCCTAGCGAGTAGATATCCGTGCGGCAATCCAGTACGGCATGGGGAACCAATTGCTCCGGGGCAAGGTATCTCTTCGTGCCTGCCGGTATTTTCAAAATATCGTAATCGTCCTGGTCGGCCAGTCCGAAATCGATGAGTTTGATATTGTTCCCGTTATAGGTAACGAGGATGTTATTCGGTTTGATGTCCTTGTGTATAAGCTGTTTGTTGTGGATGTAGAGTAGTGCATCACAGATCTCCGAGATGAACTTGTAAGCTAATGCTCGAGTGAGTTTTCCGCTTTGCATGAATTCCCCCAGGGACATTCCGTCCACGTATTCCATCACGATGCACAGTCCCAGCGTTTCGTTTCTCTCCAGTCCCAGCGTATGCCGGATATTGGGGTGTTCCAGTGGGTAACTGATATTGAATTCTTTTATTAATAGCTGCTTGTAGAATTCTTGCGATGCGTAGGCCGGTTGCAGGCTTTTCACGATATGCCGTCTTCCAAAGCGTCGGCAGATATGTAATTGGTTGTATCCCGATTTCGAGACGTAAAATTCTTTTAGTTCACTGAATGCCTGGTTATCTGCGGCGATATCTTCTCCAAAAAAACCGGAAGACAGGGAATCATTGTTCATGTAGTACCTGATTTATTAGCGTTAATCCACCGTTACGGCCGGCGATGAAGGGTGCTGTCTTGTTGCCTTCCCGAGCGATATAGGATAACAGCAAAGGTTGTCCCAACAGGAAACAGGCCGTCTCGAAGTAATCTCCTTTTTGCAGTTTTGATTCTTTCGCCTCCAGCACCTGGAAAATGTTCTTCCCTTCGTAGCGTAGAAGCACGTAACGGTTCGGGGCCCAACCGATTTCCACGTGATCTCCGACTTGCAGATCCTTCGTTTGGATTTGTTTTGTGGAGAAGAAGGAGGAATTGTATACCGTACTCGTTTTCAGGTGATAGCAGAAATCGCTGAAAAAATCAAACCCGATATACCGGCATAATAAATCAAGTGTTTGAGTCCGCGGTTTGTGTGTGTCGTTCACATATCCCCACAAACGTTTTAGGGTAGAAGTAGAAACTATATAGTTGTACTTGGATTTCAAATGAAGAGAGAACTCATCAAAATCGGTTGTTGTTCTCAGATGATGTCCGTATTTCTTCTCTACGGCATTTAGTAACTCGATTATTTCCGGCTTTTGCTTGTCCATGGTAATGTGTTTTGCAACCGCCACAAAGATAATAGAATGAGACTAAATCTCCAAATTTCCTTTTAGATAGCCAAAGAAAATCCCCGGTTTGAGTTATTCAAACCGGGGATTTCAAGTATCTTGACCGTCGGATTAGGCGTTCAGCGTGTAACGCAAGAATCCGGTAACGGTTAAATCCTTATCCACGCTCTTCAAGTAGTCTTTCACGGACATCTTACCGTCTTGTTCGAACACTTGGTTCAACAGGGTAGATTCCTGGAAGAACTTGTTCAAGCGGCCTTGAGCGATTTTATCCAGCATAGCTTCTGGTTTGCCTTCCTCGCGGGCTTTTTCGCGACCGATTTCCAACTCGTGAGCTACGATGTTTTCAGGAATATCGTTCTTGTCCACGGCAATAGGAGCCATGGCTGCAACTTGCATGGCGATATTCTTTTTGGTTTGCATGTCAGCGGCCTTATTGAAGGCGACAACGGTAGCTAATTTGTTACCCGGGTGAATATATACCACGCAGTCTTCACCTTTCAGGCAACCATAATAACTTAATTCCAGTTTCTCTCCGATAACACCGGTTTGCTCGGAAATTTGATCCGCGATACTTCTGCCTTCCAATTGGATAGCCAACAAGTCTTCCGTGCTGGCAGGCATATTAGCCAAAGCGGCATCCAGAATGCGGGTCGTGAAGTTGATGAAGCCTTCGTTCTTGGCCACGAAATCCGTTTCGCAGTTCAAGGAAACCATAACGGCATTCTTTCCGTCAGTCTTGGCTAACACGCAACCTTCCTTGGCGTCACGGTCTGCACGTTTGCTGGCCACGATAAGACCTTTCTTGCGGATGATATCCACGGCCTTGTCGAAATCTCCTTCTGCTTCCTGCAAGGCGTGCTTGCAGTCCATCATTCCGGCGTTTGTTGCTTTACGCAACTTCATTACGTCTGCTGCTTTTATTTCCATAATATCTCCTTTTTCCTTTAGAAGATTTTAGATGCCCCGGGGGACATCTAAAATCGGTATCTTGATTAATTATTCAGCGGAAGTTTCTTCAACGGCAACTTCTTCCACGTTCTGAGCCTCTTTTTCGGCTTTCTCGTTGCCTTTCTTGTCGCCTTCCTTCTCTCTCTCGGCCTTTCTTTCGGTCAAACCTTCCTTGATGGCATCGGCAACCTTGTCGATAATCAAAGAGATAGAGGTTGAAGCGTCGTCATTACACGGGATAACGAAATCCACCACGTTCGGGTCGGAGTTCGTGTCTACCATACCGAATACCGGGATACCCAGTGTTCTGGCCTCTTTAACGGCAATGTGCTCCTTCATCACGTCCACCACGAACAGAGCTGCCGGGAGACGGCTCAAGTCGGCGATACTGCCCAAGTTCTTCTCCAACTTGGCTCTTTGGCGGGCAATCTGAAGTTTCTCACGTTTTGAAAGGTGGTCGAAAGTACCGTCCTTTTCCATCTTGTCGATGGTAGTCATCTTCTTCACGGCCTTACGGATCGTGGGGAAGTTGGTCAACATACCTCCCGGCCAGCGCTCGGTAACGTACGGCATGTTGATATTGGCGATTTTTTCGGCAACAATTTCCTTAGCCTGTTTCTTTGTTGCCACAAACAGAATTTTACGGCCTGATTTGGCGATTTGCTTCAGGGCGGCGCTTGCCTTGTCCAGCATGATGGCCGTCTTGTTCAGGTCGATGATGTGGATATCGTTACGCTCCATGAAAATATACGGAGCCATTTTGGGATTCCATTTACGGGTCAAGTGTCCGAAGTGACAGCCCGCGTTCAATAATTCTTCAAAAGTAGTATTTGACATAATCGTCGTTTTCTTAATAAGTTTACATTCTTTAATTTACTCAATTGCCGGGTAGCCCAATCATGGAGTCCCGCCAATTTAGATACTAAACTCCGTTTAACGTTTAGAGAATTGGAATCTCTTACGTGCACCAGGACGACCCGGTTTCTTACGCTCAACCTCACGGGAATCTCTCGTCATGAAGCCAGCGGCTCTTAATTTGGTTTTGTCCTCGGCGTTCACTTTAACCAGTGCGCGGGCGATACCCAGACGTAAAGCCTCTGCCTGACCGTTGAATCCGCCTCCGGCAACGTTCACCTTAATATCGTATTGTCCCATTACGCCCAACAATTCCAGCGGTTGTTTCACCACGTATTGAAGAGTAGCCAACGGGAAATATTCTTCCAAGCTCTTTTTGTTCACGGTAATATTACCTTTTCCTTCGCTGAGATAAACACGCGCAACGGCTGTTTTTCTTCTACCTACTGCGTTAACTGTTTCCATACCCTGTTATTTAATTACGTTTACATCAATTAATTTCGGCTGTTGAGCTTCGTGTTTGTGCTCCGTGCCAGCGTAAATGTACAAATTCTTGGCAACAGCTCTTCCAAGGCGGTTTTTCGGTAGCATACCTTCGATGGCATGTCTCAGGATTCTATCCGGGAATCGTTTCATCAATTCAGCCGGGGTAGTAGTTCTTTGTCCGCCGGGATACTGCGTGTGACGACGATATACCTTGTCGGTCATCTTGTTACCCGTCAAGATAATCTTTTCTGCGTTAATGATAATCACGTTATCGCCGCAATCCACGTGCGGGGTGTAGCTGGGTTTGTACTTACCTCTCAACAGTTTCGCAACTTTAGCGGCAAGACGTCCCACAACTTGATTTTCAGCGTCAATCAAAATCCACTCTTTTTGTGCGGTGGCTTTGTTGACATAAGTTGTTTTGTAACTGTTCTGATCCACTTTACTTAATTTTTAAAATTATACTTCTGTTTGTTCACTTGTCGCGAGGCATCCGCCTGAAACTCCACGGGCCGGTTGATAAACGAGGTTTTGGGCAAAACAAAATTCCCCGGTCCCTTTCATTTCCACACGCTTGGCATGGCTAAGGTGCGCCGCGTGCGGGCGGGATACTCCACTCCAAAATGAGCCGCAAAATTAACGATAATCTTTTAACTTGCAAACATTTCGCGTGAAAACAATTAAAAATAAGCTACTTTCTTCCCTTCTTTCCCCGTTGCCATTCCGGGAATGTGCTCTTTTTGTCCGGTCATGAATGCGAACATCTGGTGGTTTGATATATTTTCGCGGCGATTTTAAAGGAAGTAAGGCTATGAAGAGAAGTTTATTGGCATTGTCCGCGGGGACCCTGGGTTTGGGAATCGCGGAATTCGTGATGATGGGTATATTGCCGGATGTGGCGACCGATTTGGGTATATCCATTCCCCGGGCGGGGCATTTCATTTCGGCTTATGCTGCCGGGGTATGTGTTGGTGCGCCGTTAATGGTGTTGGTGGCCAGGCGGAGGCCCTTGCGGCAGATACTCTTGGCCTTGGCGCTGATTTATGTCATCGGCAATCTCTGTGCTTCCCTCTCGTCGGGCTATTGGATGCTGTTGTTGGCGAGGTTCGTGTCCGGCTTGCCGCACGGGGCCTTCTTCGGGGTGGGCTCTATCGTTGCGGAACGGGTGGCGGACAAGGGCCGCGGGGCCGAGGCCGTGGCCTTGATGACGGCGGGAATGACAATAGCCAATCTGTTCGGAGTCCCTTTCGGCACCTTGTTGAGCGGGATATTGTCCTGGCGTTTGCCTTTCGTGTTCAACGCGGCCTGGGGTGTACTGGTCTTTGCCTTGATTCGGCGTTGGATTCCGGATTTGGCCGCGTTGCCGGACACCGGTTTGCGCGGGCAGTTCCGTTTCCTGAAACGGTTGGGGCCGTGGTTGCTCATTTTGACCACCATGTTCGGTAACGGGGGTGTTTTTTGTTGGTTCAGCTACGTGAGTCCGCAGATGATTCGGGAAGCCGGTTTTGCACCCGAGTCATTGACCCTGATCATGATTCTGGCCGGCCTGGGAATGACGGTCGGTAATCTCGTCGGGGGAAAATGCGGTGACCGTTACGGCCTGGCGAAGGTGATTCAGGTTACCCAGGTCGTGATGATTATGTCCTTGCTCGGCACCTTCTTTTTCGCTTCCGTTGGCTGGCTGTCCGTGGTGTGCATGTGCCTGGGAACGGCAGCCTTGTTCGCCGTTTCCTCCCCGCAGCAATTATTGTTGCTGCAGAACTCCCGGGGTAGCGAGATGATGGGGGCGGCATGCGTGCAGGTGGCCTTTAATCTGGGGAATGCCCTGGGTGCCTATGCCGGGGGACTTCCCATCGAGTTCGGTCTGGGTTATCGCTATCCGGCTCTCGTGGGTGTGTTCGTGGTGCTGGTGGGGCTGGCCTGCATCTCGTTGTACGTGTGGCGCCAACGCCTGGAGGGCATCGGCAGGTAGCCGCCCCGACAGGCTTGCTGCCGGTGGCGGTCTCCCCGTCCTTCACTCCGGCCCGTACCCCAGGTAAGTTTCCAGATCCTTGTCTCCCCGGCCGGAGACGGTCAGCACGGCGATGTCCGTCGGTTTGAACCTCAGTTTTTTCAAGGCTCCCAGGGCATGAGCCGATTCCAATGCCGGGATGATACCCTCCAGCTGGGTCAGCTCGAATGCCGCCCGCACGGCCTCCTCGTCGGTGACGCTCACCGTGCTCACCCGTCTTTGCTGCAACAGGTGCGCGAACAGGGGCCCGATGCCCGGGTAATCCAGTCCCGCCGAGATGGAATACGGTTCCACCACCTCGCCCCGCTCGTCCTGCATCACCAGCGTCCTGGTCCCGTGCAGGATTCCCGGCCGTCCCTCTTGCAGGGTGGCTGCCGACATCCCGGGACCTTTTCCCCCGGCTTCCGCCAGCACGATGCCCACCCGCTCGTCATCCAGGTAATGGTAGATCGTGCCGGCCGCGTTGCTGCCTCCCCCGATGCAGGCGATCAGGTAATCGGGATATTCCCTCCCCTCCCGGGCCAGCAACTGTCGCCGGATTTCCTCGCTGATTACTGATTGCAGCCGGGCCACCATGTCCGGGTAGGGATGTGGCCCCACGGCCGAACCGATCAGGTAATACGTTTCCCCGGCCCGTGTCGTCCAGTCGAGCAGGGCCTCGTCCACGGCCTCCTTTAGCGTCATCTTTCCCCTCGTCACGGGGCGTACCTCCGCCCCCAGCATCCTCATTCGCTCCACGTTCACCCGCTGTCGCTCCATGTCTGTCTGTCCCATGTAAATCACGCATTCCATCCGTGCCAGTGCGCAGGCCGTGGCCGTGGCCACCCCGTGCTGCCCGGCTCCCGTCTCCGCGATGATCCGTTTCTTTCCCAGTCGCCGGGCCAGCAGCACCTGTCCCACCGCGTTGTTGATTTTGTGGGCTCCCGTGTGGTTCAGGTCCTCCCGTTTCAGGTAAATCCGGCACCCGTGCTTCTCCGAGAGTCCCCGTGCCGGGTAAAGCGGGGAAGGCCGCCCCACGTAATCGTGGAGCAGCTCCCCGAATTCCCGTTTGAAATCCTCGCTCTCCAGGATTTCCAGGTACGCGGTCTGCAGCCGTTCCACCGGCTCCCGCAGGCATTCCGGGACGTGGGCACCCCCGAATTCCCCGTAATACCCCCTCGGGTCCACCTGGTACCTGCTCGTCACGCTCCCGTGCGTCATCTTCTCGCTTTTCGTCTGAATGGTCAATTCTTTTCTCATGATTTTTGTCAATAAATTAATGGTTGTTTGTTTCTCGCCGGAACCCGGGACACGGGGCAAAACAAAAAAGGCTGCCGTAAAGTACGACAGCCTTTTCCTTGCAATATCTTGCCCGCGGATCAACACGCCTGACTCGTTCCTTTACGACTATGCAGTTGTAAAAGACGCCACCACCAGCATGTATTTACCGTTCTCTTTATCATATCCTGATTCCTTCGTTTCCCGCGAATATAAACAACTTCCCCGTTGATGCAAAATTCTGTCCCCGAAAAATCCGGGGGCAGCCTTCTCCACCCTCGTCATCCCGGCAATCCCCTCGTGTCGGCTCACTCTTTTCCCCGGTGATACTTTGGTCGTCTGGGAAAATATCTTATATTTGTTGCAGAGAGTCAGGACAAAGGGGAACTATTAAAAACGGAATAATATGCTAATGGATTGGTATAACATGGACCCGGAACAGTTAAAAAAACAACGGAAAGAGGAAATGGACATGGTAGTCAAGGATTGGGCGGGCTATTTCACCGAACTGAAAAGATTCCGGTCGGGAAAGAAATTGTTGAAACGGATGGGCCCCTTCCTTATCGGGATAGAATTTTGGACCTATTCGATGTTCTCGGATAATTACCGACCAATATTTACCTGGTATAACCTGATGGACAATCTGCCTCCGGCGTTGCCACCTATTCGCTTTCATTACATACAGGAAACAAGAGGGAAAGCCGCCGGCTTCTTGCAAGTACGTTATCGGCTACATTCAAAAGAATACCGGGAAGCCTGTCGTATCGTGGAAAAGCAAAGCATGATTAGTCTATGGGGTAAAGTTTTCCTGAAGGATATCGTGACCCGGTATCTTGCCAATACGGAGGAAGTGTTGAAGTTGCAAAATTCTTTCTGGAGATGTTATGGCCTTATCCAGCTCTCCTACCTTCTTGATGATAAACATCTGCAGGAAAAATACCGAAAGAAGGGATTGGAGTTCATCAACCGGATGGGAAAGGACGCGATTAATTATTTCACCAACGGGGACGATACCTGGTACACGCAACTGGAAAGCATGAATCGGGATAAGCTCCTGGAGATTATCGAGGCGAACGTCAAGAAGTATAAAGTGACCAACTGGCCGGATTATTGTATCTGGTAATAACCGTCTTGAAGACACTCCCGTCCCGTTTACGAACGAGTGGCGCCCTCGACCCCTTTCTCCCGTGCTCGCGAGAATCACCCCGCCAGCGCGACTAAAAACGGGAAAATTCCCCGGAAGCCCGAAAAGGCTTCCGGAACTCGAATCCCTTCCCTGTTAAAAATATTTACTTGGGAACATCTTTCTTCGTTTTCTTCGTCTTAGAAACTTCATTGAATTCCACGTTTGTGAGTTTGGCTTCCAGCAATGCCTCCTTCACCCTTTTTGTCACGAAGGTTCCCCAGTAATTCTTGGCCAGGAAGAAGTCGCTCCCGTCCCACTCTTCCCGGTCGAGGTGTATCCCGCGATAATAGCTTGAATACTCATCTTGTATCACCTCGCTTCGTTCCCAATGGATGATCCCGGCCCTTCCCGTCACGGACAATCCCTGGTACCCGTGTACTTCCTCTCCCTTCTTGGTGAGTATCCGGACGGGGAAGCACTTCCATCCCGTGAAATGATTTTTCTCCAGGACTTCCCGGAATCGGTCGGATATCAAATAAAAGAAGCAGAACCCTGTCCTGATCACGTCGTCGTATCGTTTCCCGCACTCATGCCTGAACTCAAGGGGGAGTGGGATTCCCCGGTAATCCCCCATTAACAACTGGTAAAGCGGGTAAAGCCCTTTTAGCTCGATTTCCCCTATCCATGCCCTCGTGTCGGGAGGGCACGGCCAATCCCACTCCTGTGTTGGATGTACCTGGACGGTCACTCCAAGAAGTTTTTCATCAAAATTGTAATAATCGTTTAATTCCATATCAATTGATTGTAGGTTAATATTCATAACTTTTCGCTTTCAGGTAAAGGGATACCCCCAGTCCTTGATCAACCCTCCTGTTTTTATCGCGGCCTTTCTTGTCGTACTTCGCCACTACAAAAAAATAATCGGGCATAAATCTCTTGTTAATGATGTGAAACATCTATGCGCTCCCATGTGTTTTTACTGTCCGTTACAAATTTAAACAATTCTCTCGGAATACCAATAGGTGTGTCGTTTATTTGATAAAATAAATTTCGCGGTGGCGGGAATGTCGTTCCCCCGGCAAATATTTCCCCGGGTATTGAGGTGCTGTACGGCGATAAGCAAGTTCTCTTCCGGTAGGGGGCAGACAATAGGCTGAAAGTAGATAGATATGGGGTAATTACGGGTTAATTCATGTTTAATTATTGATTATTTCTTGTTAGTTAGTATTATATAACCAATATAAACATTATAAAAACGCTATTACATATAGCGTAGATATAGTGTTATAATAGCGTTCTTATAGCGTTATTACTGTATGTAATCAGGAATTATATTGGAATTGTACAAGTAGTATGATTATTTTGTCTTATATCACCCCTATGTTATCCCTATGTCGGTGTCGTGGCAGGTAGGATGACGTTCGGGTTGATTGCCTGCATGTCCGTGTGTTTCCGCGGGTAAGTGTGGGGATTTGCGGTAAATTTTCCTTTTCTTTGCAGTGGGGCGGTATTTCGCGGGAAGAGGAATGAGGGAAGAGGGAGGCTGGATACCGGGAGGTGGGGAAGGTGGTTTGAATTGTTTAGGGAATAAGAAAAAGGAGGTGTATCGTGGAAAACAAGGGTATGGGAATTTACGTGCACGTGCCGTTTTGCAGGGCGAAGTGCTTTTATTGCGGGTTTTATTCGGTGGCGGCGCCGGGGTGGAAGGCGGATTACGTGGAGGCAGTGACGCGGGAGATCGCGACGCGGGGGGATTATCTGCCGACGCGGGAGGCGGGAACGTTGTACCTGGGAGGCGGTACGCCGTCGTGCCTGGAACGGGAGGAACTGGAGCGAATCGTGGAGGCGCTGGAGCGGCAGTACACTTTCGCGGCGGACGTGGAACGGACAATCGAGGCGAACCCGGAGGACCTGACGGGCGAGCGGCCGCGGTGGTTCTGGGAGCTGGGATTTAACCGCCTGAGTGTGGGGGTACAGTCGTTCTCGGACGAGCGGTTGCGGCAGATTAACCGGCGGCACACGGGGCGACAGGCGATGGAGGGTATCCGTCGGGCGGCCGAGGCTGGATTTGACAACATCGGGATGGATTTGATCATCGGTTTGCCGGGGCAGACGGAGGGGGAGGTGATGGCGGACCTGGAGACGGTGGCCGCGTTGCCGGTGACGCATCTCTCGGTGTACATGCTGAGTGTCGACCCGGGGACGGTGTTCGAGAAGCGGGTGGAGCGGGGCGAGTTCCGCCCGGAGGACGAGGAGGTGACGGCGGAGCGTTACCGGGAGGTTTGTCGCCGGGCAAGGGAGATGGGTTTCGAGCATTACGAGATTTCGAATTTTGCCCGGGATGGCCGCTATTCCCGACACAACACGGGCTACTGGCAGCAGCGGCCCTACGTGGGATTCGGTCCCTCGGCGCATTCCTACGATGGGCAGTCGCGGCAGTGGAACACGGCCAACGTGAGGCGGTACGTGGAGGCGCTGGGACGGGGCGAGTTACCGTTCGAGCGGGAGGTGCTGACTCCCGTGGATATGTACAACGAGTTCGTGATGACGGGTTTGCGGACGAGGTGGGGTATCGACCCGGGGGAAGCGGAGCGTCGCTTCGGGGCATGCTGGCGTCAGGCCGCTCCCCGGGTGGCGAGTTACCTGGCGAGCGGCGACCTGGAACTGGTGTCCGGCCGCCTGCGCCTGACGGAGGCCGGTTGCCTGGTGTCGGACATGGTGATGAGCGACCTGTTCGCGGCGGGCGAGTAATGTATTCTTCCCCGTATCGGGGAATGAATTGTGTCGGCGTCAGTAATTCATCCCGAATTGCCAGAGGGGGATGATGTTGGCATAGCCGGTTTCGATGTCGTCCTTGACGATATAGGCATCGGCAAGATGGGCGATTTGCTTTTTACCTTTGTTTTTTCCGCCTACTTCGAAAGTGCGGTCGCCGATTTGAAAGTCGGCGGCTGTTGAGGCTATCACCTCCTGGCGTACGCGGGTTTGGTTGTAGAAGAACGTTTCCCGAAGGTTGCCCGGGTTGGCATTTTCCTGGGCGAGGATGTAGATGAGGTTGGGATTGTCAAGGTAAATTTTGTCGACCTTCCCGAGACCACGGATACCGCCGGTGGCGTTGCGGAGTTGCCCGATGAGGCCGGCTTTTTCAATGTACAGGAGATAATCGCTAAGATTGTTGCGGCTCACGCCAATGATGTCGGCCAGTTTTTGTATTACCGGTTTGAAGGGAACGCTTTGGGCGATAACGATTAACAGTTGTTTCAGCTTGCGTCCCGTGGAGACGTTCATGTTGGCATACAGGGGGATATCGGATTCTATGGTCTGGTTGATAACCTGTTCCAGGGAAAGCCCGAAATCGGCTTCCCGACTGAAAGGATAATATCCCCGGCGCATGTAGTCCGCGAAAAGGGGAAGTGGGTGGGCGACACCGGGCAGCTTGACCCGATGGGCGAGAATGTCATCGAGGGAGTAGACCGGGCTAACGATCTGGTGAAATATGGCAAGGTATTCCCGGAAGGAAAGTCCTTGCATTTCATGGATTGGGGCGCGACGGCTAAGGTCGCTACTTCCTTTGTAAATGTCGAGAACGGAGGAGCCGGTAAAAGCGATTTGCATGTCGGGGTAGGAATCGTAGAGTTGTTTCAATTCCCGTGACCAGTTGGGGTATTTGTGGATTTCGTCGATGAATAGGTGGTGGCCATTCTGCTTGTTGAATGTGTCGGCCAGTTCCACGAGGGTATGGTTGGTGAAGTAAAGATTGTCCGCGGAGACGTAGAGCGTGTTCTGCCGATCAAGATGCTGCTTGATGTGTTGCAAAAAGAGGGTGGTTTTCCCCACGCCGCGGGGGCCTACAAGGCCGAACATCCGGCTTTGCCAATTGATCTCGTCATGCTTGTATCGCACAAAACTGGTATCCGTCATCGAGAGGAGCTTGTCAAAATTTTCCTGTAGTCTATCCATGAAATAGTTGTTTTTCTGTCTGTTAGGACAAAGATAGTAAAAAAATGCACTATATAGGTGCATAAAATGACATTATTTTGCACTATTGTGGTGCATTTTTAATAGGATGGCAAATATTGTATTGATAATTAATTTGTTGAGAATGATTGCTTGATTAATAACTTTTTCGTTACTTTGTTTTGAAAAAGAAAAAGGAAAAGAATTAATAAAAAAAAAGGGTTATGGACGAGAACCTGTATTTTGATGGTTGGAAGGCGAGGTTGGGGGAGTTCGTGGAGGGATGCGGGGGTGAGTGGAGTGTGGCGCAGTGTACCTCGGGGGGAGGGAGTTGTGAGAATTATTGTTTCCTGGGGAAGATGCTTTACCGGAAGCAGGAATTGGAGGTGGAGCAGGTGGCGTATTGTCCGGGGGTGCTTTCCAATGATCCGATTGGGGTGGGACAACTGGTGTTTCGCTGCCGTTCGCGAGCGGAGAAGAAGGTGGGCCTGGGACTTAGCCGGTGGGATTGGTTCGGGAGATTGTTGCCGGGGAATACGCGGAGCGGGAACGCGGCAATTGACGCGGTATTCCGGGTGAGATGTTCCGACGCGGAGTTGGCACGGCGGATTTTTGCCCGGGAGGAGGTGGCGGGTCTTTTGCTGGCTAACCCGTGGCTGTTGCTGCGGGTGGAGACGAAGTGGGGGTGTATCACCGTGCTGTTGAAGGATTTGATTGCCCGGACGTACACGAGGGAGGAATTGGCATCATTTGCCCGTTGCGTGGAGGCTGTGGCGGATGAGTTGTTGGCCTTGTATTATGCTCGTTGATGGGAAGTGGGGGGCGTGATTTTATGTGTTCGCGGGAGAGTTTCGGGGAAATGATTATTTTCGCGGCAGTTAAATGTAAAAAATGATGATAATTATGAGAAAATGGATGTTAAAATGGAGCGTGTGGGCGATGGTTGTGTGTATTGCCGGGGCATTTGCCGGTTGTGGAAGTGATGACGATGATGATAAGCCAGTGCCGGAGTTCAAGGAGGCAAAAATGAAGTACGAGTTCTCGTTCGGGGAGGATTTCCGGACGGTGGCCGATTTCACGGTGACCTACCAGGACGCGGATGGGACGGAAAAGACGGAGACGGTGACGGGCGATAGCTGGACGAAGGAGTTTTCGGCCACGACACTGCCGTTCACGACGAAGGTTGTGCTCAAGGCCGTGAGCAAGAATGCCGTGTTGGATAAGGCGTCATACCAGTTTACGGCAAATTATGCCTGCTCCGCGTCCGTGTACGAGACGGAGAGCGAGAACGCGGTGAGTCGTAAAGTCTTTTCGAGTTCAGAAAAACAGACTGTTGCCAAGGAAGCCGTGGAGGGATACCTGGAGGTGTTCGAGGATACATTCTCCTACACGGTTCGGCAGAATGAGGACGGAAGCTACACGATCGAGTGAGCGGACGGGAATCGACGCGAATATACAGGAGGGGTCCGGTGTCGGATTCCTCTTTTTTATTTGTTCGCGGGGGTATAGTTCCCGGGAAATAGGGGGTTAGTGTGCTGTATTACGAGGAATTGATTGTAAATATATGTATACATGTATTAAAATAAACACAAGGTAGTTAAAAAATTTTGGTGCGAAAATAAATTAGCATAGCTTTGCATCGAATTAGAAATTAAATTTCCGAAGGAGAATGTTGTCCGGCTTTTTACATAGGAGGTTGAATTTTGGTTCTGCATCTACCTTGAGAGATGCCGGGGGTATTTCTCACGAAGAATTTTCAGGAGTGAGGTGTGGGGCAAATGATGAAAAAGGCGGGGAAAAATTTGGTTTTCTCGATTTTTTGAATAACACACACACACACACACACACACACACACACACACACACTTATAGTCGCTTAACCGACTTTATTTCATTGATATATACTTATTTGCGGAAAGAGGGTATCTTCTTTTGGCGGTTCTTGTCATGTGCTGCCGGGAAACGTTTGCGTTCCGGTTGCGGTTTCCTTTTCCGGTATGTTCCGGTTGGTTGTTCAAGAGATGTAGATAATAAAATAACTAACATGATGAAACAAGTTCTATTCATTCTCGCCATAGTCGTGGCGGGTTGGTCGTCTTCTTTCGCCACGGGCGTTCCAGATGACCGGACGGGGCAGGATTCGGTGATTCTTTTCCGCTTCGTACCCGGCAAGCTCATGTTCTACTCGCCATTCGCGGGTAACGAGGAAAGTATCCAACAAGTCGTGCAACTTATCGAGCGTCACCGCGGGGAAATCGAGCGGGGCGAGGC
>CALUMT010000037.1 GCA_944321845.1 uncultured Butyricimonas sp. | reverse complement strand
AGAGTTCTTTAAAAGATGGTCTGGTAGTTCAGCTGGTTAGAATACATGCCTGTCACGCATGGGGTCGCGGGTTCGAGTCCCGTCCAGACCGCAGAAGGAGATACGAAAGTATCTCCTTTTGTTTTTTTATACTCTTTGTTCCAGAGAATTGTAATTTCATTTCAAGCCGACAACCGTCTTATAAATAAAATTCTTATATTTATATCCTCAACGTTAGAAAAGGAATAACGCATTAATTATACCAATATTCAAAATCATGAAACACATTTTCTTAATCGGATTAATTGCTATCGCCGCTATAGCATTCCCAACGCAAGACAGTAACGCTTGTACCGGTATCACCTTAAAAGCAAAAGACGGGAGTTACGTGGTCGCCCGCACGATTGAATGGGGTGGCAGTTTCCTAAACAGCCAATACGTGATTGTGCCTCGCGGGTATAAACAGCAATCATTCGTTCCCGGGGGTACGGATGGAATGGCTTTCACGGCCCGTTACGGCTATGTCGGCTTATCCGTCGAACAGGAACAGTTCGTCGTGGAAGGCATAAATGAGGTAGGATTATCTGCCGGTTTATTCTACTTCCCCCAATACGGACAATACGAAGCCTACGATGCCGCAAATAAAAATTCGACAATTACCGACTTACAACTTGTTTCGTGGATTTTAGGTAGCTGTAAAAACATTGACGAGGTCAAGAAAGCCATTCCCCAGGTGCATGTAACGGCAATAGACCCAAGAGCCTCCACCGTACATTGGCGTTTTGCCGACGAAAGCGGACAGCAAATCGTTCTGGAATTCATCGACGGGAAACCTATTTTCTACGAGAACAAACTGGGAGTATTAACCAACGCTCCTGATTTCAAATGGCAAATAACCAACTTGAACAACTATGTCAATTTATCGCCCGGTTCTACACCGACAAAGGAATTTGGCAACATTACATTATCCCAATTCGGTGCCGGCAGCGGACTACTCGGGATTCCGGGAGACATCACACCACCTTCCCGTTTCGTGCGCGCCGCCTTTTATCAAATATCCGCGCCACAAGGAAATTCCGCTAAAGAAACCGTACTCCAGTGTTTCCATATCTTAAACAATTTCGATATCCCTATCGGGGCAGAATTCTCCATCGGGAAAATAACTGTCGATATTCCGAGTGCCACCCAATGGACCACGGCCACGGATGTGTCCAACCGGGTCATATATTACCGTACCATGTACAACAGTAATATCCGCCGCATCAATCTTAAGGACATTGATTTCTCTAAAGTGAAATACCAATGTGCACCTTTAGACAAGGTAAAAGAAGAGCCCATCCTGGATATAAAAATAAAATAGGCATCATTCTTTCACGGAATCATGACGGAATACCCGGAGCACCCCGGGTATTCGTTTTAACCGGGATATCAACTGCGACAAATGGTCCGTATTGCCAACCAACACGGTTATCTGCCCGTCAAAGGTTCCCTCGTTGGAATTTATGGACAATCCCCGAAGAGTAACCTTAGGATCTTTCGCTATCGCCTCCGAAATCTTCGAAACTATTCCGGCATCCTCTCGCCCAAGAATACTCAACACGGTCTGATAAGAAGAAACCCCTTCATTGGTCCATTGGGCCTGCACAATACGATAGGGATAACGGCGCTGCAAATCCAACGCATTCTTACATTGCTTCCGATGTATTTTTATTCCCTCACCGATAGAAACAAAACCTAAAATGTCATCACCGAAAACAGGATTACAGCATCTGGCAAATTTATAAACAACATTATCTACGTTACGGTCTATCAACAACACGTCCTCATTGACGGCACGTCCTGGCAAAACCCGGATTTCTTCCTGGGCCGGAGGTGTTGCATGCACGTTTTCCTTCTCTTTCGTGACAAAATCCTTAATATCCGCCATATCTAGTTTCTCCTCGGCTATGGCCTGGTAAAGATCTATCGCAAACTTATATTTATAACGCTGCTGTAAACTATGAATAACTTCATCCGTCAGGTCAATTTTCCAATTCTTGAAACGGCGACTCAACATTTCTTTCCCCATAGTTGCTTGGGCACGAGAATGCTCCGTCAGGAATTGTCTTATCTTATTACGGGCTTTCGAAGTTACCGCAACATTCAACCAATCTGCATTCGGCTGCTGGTTATTCGAGGTCAACACGGCAACCTGGTCCCCATTTTTCAAAACGTAACGCAATGTCTCGTTCCGTTGATTCACCTTCCCTCCCACACATTTAGAACCGACCTCCGTGTGAATGGCATAGGCAAAATCCAACAAGGTTGCCCCTGCCGGTAAAGTTTTCAGATCACCCGCCGGCGTAAAGACATGCACTTCCTTATCCTGAAGATTAATTTTTATATCATCCAACAAATCCACGGCCCCAACCTCGGGACTTTCCAGAATATCCCTCAATTCCGCCAACCAGTCCTCAAGCATCTTATCCGCGGTTCCTCCCTTGTATTTCCAATGGGCAGCAAATCCCTTCTCTGCAATTTCGTCCATGCGTTCCGTACGAATCTGTACTTCAACCCACCGGTTTCCCGGACCAAGAACTGTCGTCTGCAGGGATTCATAACCATTTGACTTCGGAACAGAAATCCAATCCCGCAAACGTTGGGGATTAGGCGTGTATTTATCCGCAACAATTGAATAGGCACGCCAGCAATCCGCTTTCTCTTCCGCCCCCAAACTGTCAAGGATAAAACGCACGGCAAAAATATCGTATATCTCCTCAAACTCCACCTGCTTTTTACGCATCTTGTTCAAGATCGAAGCGATAGTTTTCGTTCTCCACTTTACCTTGAATTTTATTCCCCTATTGTTAAACTCTTCCACGATCGGAGCGATAAAATTCGCGATATATTTTTCACGAGCTTCGCGGGTACCCTCCAATTTACGGGATATCTGTTCATAAATCTCCGGTTCCCGGTAACGCAATGCCCGATCCTCCATCTCTGATTTTATATTATACAAACCCAAACGATGGGCAAAAGGTATATAGATATAATCCGTCTCCTGAACCAATTTCTTCCGTGCCTCAACAGAAAACATATCAGCCCGACGCAGGTCATATAATTTCTCTGCCAGGAAAATCAACTGTACGCGGACATCCTCCGCAAAACTAAGCAACAATTTCCGGAAGTTATCCGAGTCAACGACAGGATGTTCTGCATAAATCCGGCTTATACTTCTCAACCCGGACAAGATTTGCAACACTTTCTCCCCAAACACGGAACGGATTGCTTCATCCTCAATACTTCCCGTCTCCACCAAACGATGAAGCATCACACAAATAACAGAAGTCCTCCCCAAACCTATTTCCGAAGTCACGATCAAACCGATATCCAACAATCGGATTAACTCCTGATCTGTAACATTTTGTCCCTGTTCCCGAACGGTATCGAAGGCCTTACGGACCAACTGGATATCTTCCGTCGTGATAATATTCCGACACGATTTCAGCAG
This sequence comes from uncultured Butyricimonas sp., assembly GCA_944321845.1. Taxonomy (GTDB): domain Bacteria; phylum Bacteroidota; class Bacteroidia; order Bacteroidales; family Marinifilaceae; genus CALUMT01. Next base: position 120,093 of record CALUMT010000037.1, on the reverse strand, counting down.
AGCTCTATATTTTGTTTGAATCTCACGGCTAATATTTATTTCAGGCATAACAAATTCTATTATTTAAACCATACAGCTATCATTTATCAAAAAAAATGCCATAAGGCATTTTTGATAAATACATATATGAAACTATATTCCCAGTATTATTGCACGGGTGTAACAATAATGGAATAACTCCGGTTGTAGTTTATCATGTACAATCCCCTGTTCTCAATGCCCGCCTTTCCTTCCATCCGGTGAAAATTAAAACGGGTAAACATCCCCTCTACTTTAGTTCCAGGCAACTTCTGCAACAGTGACTGGCGATAAGTATCCACCAGCGGGACTAAACACATAACCATATCAAAGGAGCGACTGGCAACATTCCCCGGTTCCTCGTGGAAATAAGTCCTAAAACGAGAAGCCAGACTTTCCACCTCCATTGACTCCGTTCGAGAGTAATAATTAGCGAACATTCTCGTGTTTAATTTGAAATAGATGTCCTCATCCACCGAGGTGAATCTCAACCAATCGGGGAATCCGATAAGCGTCAATCTATAGCGGTCTGCCAAGGAAGACAATACCGGAAGAACACGGCTGATGACAGCCTCGCTCATCGTCGGTATGAAAATCACATTCTCCTTTGTTTCATCCAGCACGACACGCAAGGAATCTATATTTAGCCCAGATTTCCAATAGTAATTAACAACAGACGGACTCGAACCCGGTACCATTTTTTCCCGGACAGAAGAGATGAAACTAGAACCGGCCCACCTTCTGTTAAAAGCAGCTTCCGGGACAATCTGTATCAATTTATGCTCTTGCGCGTTCACGTGCTGTCCAATCCATGTAGCCATATCCTCCAACAACACCTCTTCACCCGTATTCACCTGTATCAGGTTTTGGAAATTTTCCAGATTTTTCAACTGGGTTGACAAGGGGAACACCATTGGAATCGTCTTGTCACCCAATTGTTCTGCCACAGTCTTAAATACATCCGCGTAAACAGGACCTATAATCAAATCCGGTCTCAACATGTTAAGTTCCCCTGCCAAACGGTTTCCAACAGCAACATCCCTACGCGTATCGTACACGTGCAGGTCAACGGAATATCCCATCGTCTTCAAACTATCGAGAGCCAATAGAACCCCCTCGTAAAACTGCATGAACAATTCGGATTTGGGATTCAATCTCCAACGCTCATCCCCCTTCTTCAATTTTGATGAATCCAAAGGCAAAACATCCATCGATGGCAATTTGTTGCCCTCCAGATGAAGCGGTAACAATAAAGCCAGTTTCACTTGACGAGGAATGACTATTCTTTCACTATCGTTCAGTTGAGTCGTATCCTGTAAAATATTCTCCTTCACGGGCTCCACCGACTCTACCTTCTCCTGCCCTTTCTCGTCCAAAAGGTTTTCTTTTTTATTTTCCTCCAATTGCGCTTGCTGGTCTTCCCATTCCAATTCTGTCTGCAATGCCTTCTGGTCTATACCTTTCAAGCTCAACCGAACCACCGCACCTTCAGCGATAGGCATCTTTTCGGAATATTCCGGGTTATCCCGTAATATTCGCTTTAATTTTATACCAAACTTTCTGGAAAGGGAATATAGCGTTTCTTTCGGACGCATACGGTGATAATAAAACTTCTTATCCAAACGCACGAAAGGTTCCACAACGGGGATTCTCAACACCTCTCCCGGCGATAAAGAAGCATCCTTCTTGTTATTCAGGGCCATCACCTCATCAAGTTTTACCCCGTAAGCCTTGCATATTGAAAACAACGTCTGACCTGGCTGTACCGTATGCATATAATAAGATTTCCCCGCCAGCATAACAATCTCCGTGGAACGTTCAATCCGGATTTCCTGTGCAAAAACACCCTCTGTCATCCAAAACAAGAGGAAAAAAAATAGTATTCTCTTAATCATTATCACATTCATTTACCCGCAAAAATAGTATTTTCGAGACGATAATTAAAAAAATCCTGCTATTTTTGCGAATCAAACCGTAAAACAAAACTATGAGTTTCTTGAATAAAAAACACCTGTTTATTTTTCTCGTTAATATTATTATTGCCATTATATTGCTGTTTGTCATCGGCTACATCGTACTGGACAAGTTGGACGAATATACACAACATGGTTTTTCCATAGAAGTTCCTAATTTACAAGGAATGGAACTGACAGAAGCCGAGGCTAAAGCCGATGAAAGCCAATTGCAGATAACCGTGGTGGATTCCGTGTATGCATCCAACACGGAACCGGGCATTATCATGGAACAATTCCCGCGTCCACATGCCAAAGTGAAGAATAACCGCATCATACAACTGACAATCAACGCCCATTCTCCAGAAAAAATACAGTTCCCCAATCTCCGGAACACGGCATTCCGTCAGGCATTGCAACAAATCAATGTGCTCGGCTTGAAAATCGGACGTTTAGAGTTTGCACCATCCAACTTCCGGAATCTGGTACTGGATTTCAAATATGATAACCAAACCCTGGAACCGGGAACGGAAATTGAAAAAGGGAAACAGATAGACATGGTTCTAGGAGCGGGAAGTTCCGGGAACGACCAGGTATATCTTCCCAACCTCATCGGCAAAACAGTGGATGAGGCCAAATACCAAGCTATTCAGTCTTACCTGAACGTGGAACAAATCATCCCGGACAGTACCATACGAAACACGACGGACATGCAACAAGCCATCGTGTACAAGCAGGAACCGGAATACGATGAAAAACAAACCGTACAACAAGGTTTTCCTATCATTCTGTATATTTCCCTTGACAAGAAAAAAATAACAGAACAGGAGTCTATCTTAACCCAACCGCAAGAATGAACGAAGAACTGGAGGAATCAGAGGAACTTGAAGATGACATTCCTCTTCAAGAACCGGAAATGTACGAACATTTCCGACTGCAAACGGATGCAGGCCAAACTCTTTTACGCATAGACAAATTCTTGGTAGACCGCCTACCTAACGCATCCCGCACGAAAATACAGGAAGCGGCAGAGGCCGGTTGCATACAAGTCAACGGGAAACCCGTGAAAGCCAACTATCGGGTAAAACCGCATGACGTGGTGACATTGATGCTTTACCATCCCAAGAGGGAAATACGGGTCATCCCGGAAAACATTCCTCTCGATATCATATACGAGGACGAAACCCTTCTTGTTGTCAACAAACAACCGGGAATGGTCGTACACCCTTCCTATGGCCACTACACGGGAACCCTCGTGAACGCATTGGCATGGCACCTGAAAGGCAACCCCCTTTTCGATGACAACGACCCGCGTCCCGGTCTGGTACACCGTATAGACAAAGATACCTCGGGACTACTTGTCATTGCCAAGACAGAACAGGCCAAAATGCACCTGGCCTCACAGTTTTTCCACAAGACATCTTCCCGGAAATACGTCGCCGTCTGCTGGGGAAACCTGGAACAGGAAACAGGTACGATCATCGGGAACATCGGGCGTAATCTCTCCAACCGCAAAATCATGGGAGTATTCCCGGAAGGCAGCGAATACGGCAAACATGCCGTCACTCATTACCGGGTATTGGAACGCCTCGGTTATGTCAACGTGGTGGAATGCGTACTCGAAACGGGAAGGACCCACCAGATCCGGGCCCACTTCAAACACATCCATCACCCTCTGTTCAATGATCCGGAATACGGGGGAAACGAGATTCTAAAAGGAACGACTTTCACGAAATACAAGCAATTCGTGCAGAATTGCTTCGCCATCTGTCCCCGACAGGCACTACATGCCAAGACGTTGGGTTTTGAACACCCCGTGACCGGGAAATGGATGGATTTCAATTCGGAAATTCCGGCAGACATGGCCTCCCTGATAGAACGCTGGCGGAATTACGTCAGCTCCAGGGACATTGATGATTAGATATCTAATCATCAATGTATCTCGCCAATCTTGCAAACCTCTATGAAAGAAGCACCCTTGCCTCGACCAAAACTTCCTCCCACGACAACCACGTAGTCATCCTCCTTGATTCCCTTCTGCATGAGCATGGCCGGAAGATCGTTCATGAATTCATCCCGGGACATCGGTTTCTCCGTAAAATAAGGGAAGATTCCGAACGACAGGGACAACTCCCGCATAACCCGCTCGTTATAGCAACGGGCATACACCGGAAGACTTCCCCGGAAAGCTGCCAGGTAGCGGGCCGTACGCCCAGACAAGGTATCCACCACGATTGCCTTAATCGGCAACAATCCGGCGGTTTTCACGGCAGAACGGGCCAAGGCTGCCGTAATCTCGTTATTTATACGCACCAAACTTCTCTCCGCATCTGGCGGCACGGAAGCCTCATTCGCTTCAGCCACGTTACGCATAACGGTCACCGCCTCCACCGGGTACGAACCATAGGCCGTCTCCCCGCTCAGCATCACGGCATCCGTTCCCATGTAAATAGCATTGGCAATATCACTCACTTCCGCACGAGTTGGACGCGGATGATCGATCATCGTATGCAACATCTGGGTCGCCACGATAACCGGCTTCTTGCTCTCGATACACTTGCTCACGATATAGCGTTGAATGCGCGGAATCTTCTCCGCCTCAATCTCTATACCAAGATCACCCCGGGCCACCATCACCCCGTATGCATGGTCCAGAATCTCGTCAATATTATCCACGCCCTCCTGATTCTCGATCTTGGCGATAATCTTTATCGGGCTATGACGTTCGTCAAGAATAGACTGAATTTCCATCACATCCTCCTTCTTACGGACAAAAGAATGGGCGATGAAATCCAGATTATTATCGATAGCGAAATCAATGAATGCCTTATCCTTCTCGCTCAATGACTTCAGTTTCAAGGAAGCTCCCGGTACATTCACGCTCTTGCGGTCCTTGATTACCGCCTCGTTCGTCACCATCACTTCCAGGTAATGGGGATGCTTCTCCAACACGATCATTTCCACGTCACCATCATCAATCAGGATCTTGTCCCCCTTCTTGATATCCTCCGCGAAATAAGGATAAGAAACATGCACCAGTTTCCGGTCCAAGGTGAAGTCCGTCTCTCCCGACAGGCAAATAATCTCACCTTTATCTACCGGCATCGGTTCCTTCATCCCCGTTGTCCGCACCTCCGGTCCCTTGGTATCAATCAATATCGCTATATCATCTGCCACCTTACGCACGTTCTCCACCACCTTCAAGGCCTGTTCCATCCCCTGGTGGGCTGTATTCAAACGCACCACGTTCATTCCGGCACGGTATAATTCCCGCAGGAATTCCACGTCACATCTTTTGTCTGAAATCGTTGCGACAATCTTTGTCTTCTTCATTATCACTCTGTTTTATTAGACGTATTCAACAATGCTAACAAGGCCAACTCGTAAGAATCCAACCCGAAACCGGCGATCACCCCTCGGCAGACAGCCGTGAGATACGACACGTGACGGAACGATTCCCGTCGGGCCGTGTTGGAAATATGCACCTCTACCACCGGGGTCGTGACAGCCGCAATCGCGTCGGCTATCGCAATGGAGGTATGGGTATAGGCCCCCGCGTTCAAGATAATCCCGTCACTCGAGAAACCCACCTTATGGATCTGATTGATCAGCTCTCCCTCCACGTTCGACTGGTAATATGCCAAATCCACCGTCGGGTATTTTCCCCGTAGCCGATCGAGATAATGCTCGAACGGCTCATTCCCGTAAATCTCTCGCTCTCTCGTGCCCAACAGATTCAAGTTCGGCCCGTTTAATATCCATATTTTCATCACTCTTGCCTTATATAACTTTACAAAGTTAGTTAAAATCCCGTAGAAAAAACCTTTTTGATTGTTAAATCACCGTTACAGACAGTATAACGACAGGAAAATGGTATTACCTTTCGGCTATAAAACAACAAACAACGACTCACGTGGAATGGGAAAAGGAAATTCATGATTTCGAGACCTATCTTCTGCTGGAGAAAGGCCTATCGCGGAACACGATAGAAGCATACCACCGGGACATTGGGAAACTGGCCGACTTCTGCCGGCAACACGAGTCCCCCGTATCGCCGGAAACCGTTACCCCCGAACTGCTCAGTGAATTTCTGCAATCCGTCTCGGGGGAAAACCTCTGTGCCCGCTCCCAGGCCCGACTGTTATCCTGCATCAAGACCTTCTACAAGTTCATGATCGTCGAGGAAAATCTCGAAACCAACCCGGCCCAACTCCTTGAAACGCCCAAAATCGGGACTCACCTGCCTGACGTATTAAGCGTCGAGGAAATCGTCGCCATCATCGACGCGGCCAGCCAACACCCGAAGGACGGGCAGCGCAACCGGGCCATCATCGAGACCCTCTACTCCAGCGGAGTTCGGGTATCGGAGCTCATCAGCATGAAACTCAACGACCTTAATCTTCAGGACAACTACATCAAGGTACACGGCAAAGGGAACAAGGAACGCCTTGTCCTGCTTGGACGAAACGCCCACGAAGCCCTACAGACCTACATCGAGGGCGACCGTACCCGCATCCCCAAGATAAAGGAATACAAGAACTTCATATTCCTCTGCCGCTCGGGGAAACCCCTGTCCCGGGTTAGGGTATACAACATCATCCAGGAACTGATCGACCAAATCGGCCTCTCCAAACGCGTGTCCCCCCACACCTTCCGTCACTCCTTCGCCACCCATCTCGTCAACGGGGGCGCGGACATCAGGCTCGTGCAAGACATGCTCGGGCACGAATCCATCACCACCACCGAAATATACACCCACATCGACAATGAATATTTAAGGGATACCCTCGTAAATTGTCACCCGAGAGGGAAGAAATAAACAAATGATGCGTATATTTGTCCTATCGGTAAAATACCGACAACACTAAACGATTAACGAACATGGAAAACAAGCAAGACATCCTAAAACGCCTGGCAAGTCCTGATACAGAAACAGTCAGGGGGGCCATCGACGAAATCAAGGAAAACGGGGACCTCACTATTGTCCCGGAATTACTCGAGATTCTCCTGCACAACAGCGAACCCGCCATCATCACCCCCATCACCTCCCTCCTGTCCGACGTGAAGGATTCCGGTTTCAAGGTGCTGCTCGTCGAGAAACTGATAAACGCCCCCGCCGGGAGCAACAAGGCCAACCTTCTGCGTGTCTGCTGGGAATCCGCCATCGACTTCTCCGAGTATCTTGAAGTTTTCGTGGATCTCCTCATTCACGAGGATTTCATCACCGCCCTCGAGGCCTCTACCGTCATCGAGAACCTCAACGGCAACATTGCCGACGAGAAGATAACCTCCGCCATCAAGCACATTCGTACAGAATGCAAGGATGACAAGGAATTTCTTGCCGAAGACACCGTCATATACCTGGAAGAGCTACTCGTGCACAAGCAGGAAACCGAAGCCGAGATAGCCCATGAACAGGAACACCACCACGATTGCGATTGCGGGCATCACGACTGATGCCCCCCGTCAACGGGTGGATTCCATTCCTTCCCCTTCCGCCAACCAGACCTTCACCTGCTCCACCTTCTCGTCTAACGGCATATTCCCGTCCAGCCAATGGATCGGACAACCGTCCCGTTCCATCTTGCGGAACCACGTCATCTGCCTTTTCGCGAACTGGTGTATCGCGATATTCAACTGCTCCACCATCTCCTCGTACTTCAACGCCCCCGTCAGGTAAAGCGTCAGGAACTTATACTCCAACCCGTAATAAATCAGATCCTCGGGAGCGACACCCCGGTCCAGCAACCCTTTCACCTCCTCCACCATCCCGGCCTTCAAGCGGGCATGAAGGCGCTCCGTGATTCGCTGCCGCCGGCTTTCCCGGTCAAAGAACACCCCTACTACCAACGAATTCACCCGCGGGAACTCCCCCTCTTCCGGCTCATGCGTCTTGTAATACTCCGCGATTTCTATCGCCCGGATAGCCCGTTTCGCCGTATCGGTATCCGTCGTGTTGTGCAGGTTACGGTAGGAAGCCAGGATCTCTGTCAACTCTGCCAACGACTTCGAGGCCAGACGTTCCCGCAACTCCTTGTTCTCCGGGACAGGGGTCATCCGGTAAGCCTTCAGTATCGACTCCACGTACAAACCGCTTCCCCCGCACAGCACGGGAAATACTCCCCTTCTCTCGCAATCCCGCCACACCTTCAGGAACTCCTGCTGGTACATGAACAGATTATACCGCTCCCCGGCATCCGCTATATCAATCAGGTGATAAGGCACCGCCCTCCCCTCGTGCACGTACTCCTCCAGGTCCTTCCCCGTCCCCAGGTTCATTCCCCGGTACAACTGACGGGAATCCGCCGAAATCACCTCACCACCCAACTCCCCGGCAAGCCGCACCGCCAACGAGGTCTTACCCGTCGCCGTCGCCCCGATTATCGTCAACATATTATACATATACACCCGTTTTATCTCGTTTCCTTTACTTACCCCGCGAAGATACCAATTTTATTCCCCCTTTTAACACCAGCACAAAAGATAATGTATTATATTTGGAAGCATAAAATAAATATAACAAGCAATAAAAACGCATTACCTATGATTAACGATGATGTCATACGCCTCAGGGCATTGGAACCGGAAGATCTGGAATACCTCTACAAATGGGAAAACGACATGGACATGTGGGAAGTCAGCGACACCCTGACGCCTTTCTCCGTGTACACCTTAAAGAAATACATCGAGAACTCCCACCTGGACATCTACACCACCAAGCAACTCCGCCTCATGGTCGAGTTGATGGAGACACATACACCCGTCGGCCTCGTCGACCTTTACGACTTCGACCCCTACCACCAGCGGGCCGGTATCGGTATCATGATCCACGACAGCGAGAACCAGAAAAAGGGATACGCCACCTCCGCCATACGCCTCATGCTCGACTACTGCTTCGAGACCCTCGGGCTCAACCAGGTCTACAGCAGCGTCCCCAGCAGCAACATCGGCAGCCGCAAACTGTTCGAGAAACTGGGATTCGTGCAAACCGGCTACCGCAAGGACTGGTTGCGCCGTGGCAACGGCTGGGAAGATATCGTCTACTTCCAACTGCTCAACCGCTAACTATACATACAAACAAAAACCAGAAGAGCCGCCCTGCAAGGCGGCTCTTCTGGTTCCCGGCGGAACCTCTCTCACGCTTCAACCGGCACAACCGTCAGCTTATTACCCTCCTTATCGACCTCCACCCGGAACGCCATACCTTCCTTCACCCCCTTGATGAACACCTCTGCCAACTCATCCTCCAGGTACTTCTGGATAGCCCGTTTCAGCGGCCGAGCCCCGTATTGCGGGTCATATCCCTTTTCCACCAGGAAGGCCTTAGCCTCTGGCGTAACATCCACCTTCACGCCCAACTCCTCCACGCGCTTGAACAATCCCCGCAACTCAATATCGATAATCTTACCCATATCCTCCTTCGAGAGGGAATTAAACATCACCACTTCATCCACGCGGTTCAGGAACTCCGGGGCGAAAGCATTCTTCAACGCCTTCTGTACCACCCCTTTCGCGTAATCATTGTCCCCGCTTCTGTCGTATGCGCCGAAACCGATACCCCGCCCGAAATCCTTCACCTGCCGGCTGCCAATATTCGACGTCATGATAATAATCGTATTCTTGAAATCCACCTTCCGGCCCAGGCTATCCGTCAACCGCCCGTCATCCAGCAACTGCAGCAACAGGTTGAACACGTCCGGGTGCGCCTTCTCGATTTCGTCCAGCAACACCACCGAGTACGGTTTCCGCCGCACCTTCTCCGTCAGCTGCCCGCCTTCCTCGTAACCCACGTATCCCGGGGGTGCGCCCACCAGCCGCGACACGGCAAATTTCTCCATGTATTCGCTCATATCAATGCGCACCAACGCATCCTCCGAGTCAAACAGGTAACGGGCCAATACCTTCGCCAACTGCGTCTTACCCACTCCCGTCGGGCCCAAGAAAATAAACGAACCGATCGGACGGTTCGGGTCCTTCAACCCGGCCCGATTCCGGTGTATCGCACGCACGATCTTATCGATCGCCTCGTCCTGTCCCACCACGCTTCCGGCCAATTCCGGTCCCATCTGCAGCAACCGCTCCCCTTCCGTCCGGGCGATACGCTTCACCGGCACACCCGTCATCATCGCCACCACCTCCGCGATATGCTCCGCCGTCACCGTGCTACGGTGCTCCTGCAAATCCTGCTCCCACCTGTTCTTCTCCTGCTCCAGCTCCTTCATCAGCGCCCGCTCGTGGTCGCGGAACGAAGCCGCCACCTCGAAATTCTGCTCCTTCACGGCCTCCCGCTTCTTCCCCCTCGTCTCCTCGATCTCCCGTTCCAAAGCCTCCACCCGTTCCGGCACCTTCACCGTGCTGATATGCACCCGGGCCCCGGCCTCATCCAGCGCGTCTATCGCCTTATCCGGCAACACCCGGTCCGAGATATACCGCGACGTCAGCTTCACGCAGGCCGTCAGCGCCTCGTCCGAGTACTTCACGCTGTGGTGGTCCTCGTAGCGCGACTTAATATTCCTCAATATATCCATCGTCTCCTCGAAGGACGTCGGCTCCACCAGCACCTTCTGGAAACGCCGTTCCAGCGCCCCGTCCTTCTCGATATACTCCCGGTACTCGTCCAGCGTCGTCGCGCCGACACACTGGATTTCTCCCCGGGCCAAGGCCGGCTTCAGCATATTGGCCGCATCCAGGCTGCCACCACCGCCACCGGCTCCCACGATAGTATGAATCTCGTCTATGAAAAGAATCACGTCCCGGTTCTTCGCCAGTTCGTTCAGCACCGCCTTGATGCGTTCCTCGAACTGTCCCCGGTACTTCGTCCCCGCTACCAGCGAGGCCACGTCCAAGGCCACCACCCGCTTATCCTGCAACACCCGCGGCACACGTCTCTCCACGATACGCGCTGCCAACCCCTCCACGATGGCCGACTTACCCACGCCCGGTTCCCCGATAAGCACCGGGTTATTCTTCTTCCTCCGGCTCAGCACCTGCGACAACCGCTCGATCTCCCGCTCCCTCCCCACTACCGGGTCCAACGTCCCGGCCGCCGCGGCCTTCGTGATATCCGTACCGAAATTATCCAGCACCGGGGTAGACGAATTCGGGTCCGCCTTCCCGCCTGACGAATAAGGGGTAAACATCGGCGGAGTCTCCTCCTCGTCCTCCATACCCTCTTCCTCGTCACTGTAATCGGATTGCGACTTTGTCTTCTCTCTCAACAAAGCGTCCTTGAACTTATCGTAATCTATATTCATCGTTCCCAGCAAACGGGCGATATACCCCGCCCGGTTTCTCAGCATCGCCAGCATCAGGTGTTCCGAATCCACCTCCGTGTCCCCCATGCTCCATGCCTCCTCGTCAATATGCCGCAACACGTTCTTCATCGCCGTCGAGGACTCCAGCTCCGGGGCCTCGTCCCCCTCCCAGCGGTAACGCTTCGAGTTCAACCGCTCCTCGATCTTATCCTGCACCTCGTAAAAATCCAGTCCCAACGCCAACAGCACGTCAATCGCCCGACCGGTCTTCACCCGCATCATTCCCAGGAACAAATGCTCAGGCTGCACCTTCGCGCTATGCAAGCGTCTCGCCTCCTCGCCGGCAAACATGATAATCTGCTTCAATCGTATCCTATCCTCTGATTCCATATACAACCTTTCCCGCTTCAAGCGGCTCATTAATTACAAAATAAGTCACAAAAGTACACAATTCCATCAAACTACCACGCGTTCCCGCGTTTTATTCCCCCGAAATTAACTTCTCCAAATCTCCCTCGCCGAGGATAGGAACATTCAATTTCCGTGCCTTCTCCAACTTACTCCCCGCGTTCTCCCCCGCCAGCAGGTAACTCGTCTTCGAGGATACCGAATCACTCACCTTACCGCCCGCCTTCAATATCAGCGACTTGAAATGTTCCCGCGGCAACGAGAGCGTCCCCGTGATCACGAACGTCAACCCTGCCAACTTGTCACTTTCTCCCGTCGTCTCCCGCAACTCCGGGTGAATCCCCGCCTGCAGGAATCGTTCCAGCAGCTCCCGGTTCTCCGCCTTCTCGAAAAAGCGCACCACGCTCCCCGCCATCTGCTCTCCCACATCCTCCACCTCCATCAGCTGCTCCATTGTCGCCCCGGCCAACACCCGCGCATCCTTGAAATGTCGGGCCAGGTTCCGCGACGCCGTCTCACCGATATAACGGATACCCAACGCGTTGATAAACTCCGGCAAATCCCGCTCCTTCGACCGCTCGATACCCGCCACCAGGTTCGCCACCGACTTCTCCTGCAACCGGTACACCCCCAGCGTGTTCAACCGCTTCACCACCTTCTCCCGTCCCCGCAGGTAATCATGCACCCGTTCCGCACTCTCCTGCGTGAAGCCCTCCACGCCCGCGATATCCTCCACCGACGCCGTGTACAGGCTGTAAATATAATCGAACTTCACCGACAACAACTCCGCCCCGCGGTCATCCACGCCCGGGATTTCCAGCGCCCGGATCACCGCGTCCAGCGGCAGCATATCCGTCTCTCCCGCCTTCAGCAACTCCTCCAGCGGCACGTTCATCGGCAACCGGAAATACTCCAGTACCCGGTCCGCGTTCCGTTCCTCCATTCCCTCCACCGACAGCAACTCCGCCCGGGTCGCCCGGGCATACCGTCCCAGGCTGCCAAACCGCTCGGCGACGGCATCCGCCACCCGTGCCGGCATATTCCGCCATCCCATCTCGAACGCGTAAATCACCCGCCCCAGCGGCACGCTCGTCATCACGTAACTCTCCGGGTACACCACCTTCTCCAGCCCCACCAGCTCCGCCCGTCGCGACGGCAGCGTGTAAATATCCGCCGTGTCGCGGATAAAACCCTTCGCGAGCAACAAATCAATCGTCTCGCTCCCCATCCCCTCTATATCCATAGCCTTCCGGCTCACGAAATGTTCAATCTTACCGGCAATCTGCGGCGGGCATCCCCCCTCGTTCGGGCAATAATGATTCGCCTCCCCCTCCCGTCTCACCAGCGGGGTGCCGCACTCTGGGCAGCGTTCCACGAACCGCACCGGCAACGCCCCCTCCATCCGCCGCTCCACGTCCACCCCCACGATCTTCGGGATAATCTCCCCGCCCTTCTCCACGTACACCATATCATGCTCGTGCAAATCCAACTCCCGGATAATATCCTCGTTATGCAGCGACGCCCGCTTCACCGTAGTCCCGGCGATATGCACCGGCTCCAGGTTCGCCACCGGCGTGATCGACCCCGTCCGACCCACCTGATAATCCACACCCACGAGCCGCGTCGCCACCCGCTCCGCCTTGAACTTGTAGGCCACCGCCCACCGCGGCGACTTCGCCGTGTACCCCAGCTGCAACTGCTGCCGGATACTGTTCACCTTGATCACGATACCGTCAATCGGCACCGGCAAATCCCGCCGCTTCACGTCCCACTCCCGGATAAACTCCCGGATCTCCTCCAGGTTCCGGCACAGCCGCGTGTAGGGCGGCACGTAAAAACCCCACTCCCGGGCCCGTTGCAAGTTCCCGTAATGCGTGTCCGTCAGCGTAATCTCCCCCGGCACGTAATACAGGTAACAGTCCAACCCCCGCCGGGCCACCTCCCGCGAATCCTGCAGTTTCAGCGTCCCCGCCGCCGCGTTCCGCGGGTTGGCAAACAACGCCTCCCCCGCCTCCAACCGCTCCTCGTTCAGCCGGTTGAACACCGCGAACGGCATCAGAATCTCCCCCCGGATCTCGAACTCCGCCGGGAAACCCTCCCCCCGCATCCGCAGGGGCACCGTCCGTATCGTCCGCACGTTCGCCGTCACGTCATCCCCCTTCACCCCATCACCCCGCGTCACTGCCACCGCCAACTCCCCCTCCTCGTACCGCAGGCTGATCGACGTCCCGTCATACTTCAGCTCACACACGTACTCCACCTCTTCCACGCCCAACCCTTTCCGCACCCGCTCATCGAATGCCGCCACCTCCTCCTCGCTGTACGTGTTCGCCAGCGACATCATCCCGTAGCGATGCTCCACCTGCGGGAACTCGTTCGTCACGTCACTCCCCACCCGCCGCGTCGGCGAATTCGGGTCCGCCATCTCCGGGTGTCTCGCCTCCAGCTCCTCCAGCTCCCGCATCATCCCATCAAACTCCTGATCCGACACCACCGGCTCATTCTTCACGTAATACAAGTAATTATAATACTCCAACCGTTCCCTCAACTCCTTTATCCTGTTCACTTCCTGTTCCATAATCATCATGTCTTAAATGCTTTCCGCGAATATACACCACCCCACCCGAATCCCCAACACTCCCCCACCAAAATCATTCCCATCCCCCACTGGAGAATCGATAGGACTCATTTTATTATTATCCTGAACGAGAATAGCCACATTCTACCGGACCTCTTTCCGTTTCTTCCCGAAACGTTTTTTCAGCCCCGCCTCGACCTTATTTGCCACGCATTCAAACAAGCGGTAACGACCACCCTCTTCCGGTACTACCAACACCACCCCCTTGAAATAATTCCACGGGAAAACAAGAAACACGGCCTCGATACCCTTATTCCCGCAACATTCCGCCCACTCGTGCCTCCGTTCCCGCTCCCGGTTGAAAAATGCCACCAACTCCTCCCGCGTCGCCGGACGTCTTCCCGTCACGAAAGCCGCATCCTCCACCGGGGCATCCTCCCGTCCCCGCGTGAAAAACAAATTAAAATGCACGTCATACAACCAGCTCATCACCCATCCCCCGGCAACCGTTTCCATCACAAGTTCATTCACGGGTTTCCCCGTTTCCGGGTCTCGCTCGAAAGGCATCCGCATCCACTCCATCCCCTCCCAATCCCCCAACACCCGTTGCAACGAATCCTTCCGGTCATACAACAAATACAGCGTATCTCCCCGCCCCTCCAGAAACTCATCCCCGCACGCCCGGTAATCCACCCACCAACCAATCCCGACATCCCATTCCAACCACACGTCACTCTCACCCTTCTCCCACGCTCTCCTCCGTTCCCACTCTCCCTGCTGCCCGAAAGCAACCATCGTCAGCATCATCATCACGACACCCCCGAACCCAACCCTCCATTTCTCCTGCATCCACGCCACGAAAAACACCATCATCCTTTTCATAAGCCACAACCTTTAAAATTAAGCCCTGAAAAGTTACGAAAAAATCCCCTGAAAACCAAAATCCCCTAATCCACCATCCTCCCCGTCCTTTTCTCTCAGAGTAAACAACAAAACACCAATCAAGCAAACAAACCATAAATATTTAATAAGATCACATTTGGTATTATTAACAAATAACCCTACATTTGTAATCAAATAGAACGAACTCTATTCATAAAAATAAAGAAGCGTTATGTCTATGTCTTGTAAGTGCGAAGCCTGAGAAACTAAAACACGAGAATCAACAAGAATGGGCATGGCAGTTTCCATGCTATAGCGTGGGCTGCTGTCACCATATCTGTTGATCAAGGTTTTCTCAGGGCCTGCACTTTAAGACGTGGTTTATAGCAGTACCACGCTTCTCATTATATCACAAACAGACTTTCGTGGTACAGGGAGTCACAAAACAACAATTATGAAAAAAACGCTGCTCGCTATCATCATGCTTGCCTACTCCCTTTCCACGTGGGCACAAGAAGATGTCACCCGTTTCCTGGGAATCCCCGTAGACGGCACCAAACGGGAAATGATCGAAAAACTAAAAGCCAAAGGATTCGAACCCCATCCAACCGAAAAAGATTGCCTAATTGGAGAATTCAACGGTGAGGAAGTTATGATTATCATACAGACACAAAATAACAAAGTATGGCGCATTGTTGTTGGAGATATCACCCATAGAGATGCAATAAACATTAAAATACGTTTTAATGAATTATGCCGCCAATTTTTAAAAAACAAAAAATATTTCACTCTTTATTCCGAATCTGAATTAATGATACCTGATGACGAAGATATTGCTTACAACATACTCGTCAACAACAAAAGATACGAAGCTGCATTCCTACAACTTCCACAAAAAAATGTAGCAAAAATAGATTCCATCATGCAAACAAAATACACGGAAATACAAAGAGAATATCCGACAGAGGAAGATAAAAAAGAAATGAAAGCTATTATTCTTCAAGAAATAGAAATAAAAGAAAATAATATAGTATGGTTTACAATAAATGAAATATATGGAGAATTCTCTATTGCCATATATTACGAAAATCGGAGAAATCAAGCAAACGGAGAAGATTTATAACAACAAAACAAACACATTATGTACGAAGAAGAAGATTCATACAAACTATCCATCAAATGTGGCAAGAACACAGATAGCATTGAAAAATTAGAAGAATTATGCCGAGATAAAATCGAAAAATTAATAGAAATCATACATATTCCTGAAAACACGACCATCCACGTACCCTGCTGGACTTCAAATGCATTCGCGGAACTTATTTGTGTCGGGCATATCAGAAAAAAAGGAGACGGCACCATAGAATACGAATTAGACAATTCCGAATCCACGTTATAAGGAAGCATCACGAATTAACAAAATAGGTGGCGCAAACGCCACCTATTTTACACATCCGGCAAACAATCTGCCATTTTCACCCGGGACAAAAGGGACACCCCCGCGTCCGGCACCGGGTAAATCTTCAGGGGACACCCCCGCGCCCGACACCGGGCGGTGCTTCACACCACGAAGCGGGTGCCGTCCTCCAGGCGATAATACAGCGAGCGGGAATACTCCTCGCCGTTCCACGAGCCGAAAAACGGGTACACGTGCAGCGGGTCGCTCACGTCCAGGCCGTAATCCGGCAACACGAACTCCGCCCGTCCCGCCGAGCGGGTCGCCCCCGCGTCCCACACCAGTTGCGGTGAATCCGGGTGCGACTCGTGGAGATACCCCAGCAGCAGCTGGTCGTCATCCCGGATTTTTCCCACCGTCAGGCCCGACTTCCATTCCAGCCGCACCGTCCACCCCTCGCGCTCCACCAGCGTGAACACCGGCAGCGTCAACCCGCCCATGCTGAACAGGAAGGCCGGAAAATTCACCACTCCCGTCGTGTCGCACGTCGAGTAATTGTGCATCTGGAACACGTTAAGCCCCGTCTGCGCCAAACCCCGCGCGTAAGCGTCCCAAGGCGTCCAGCGCCCCAACGCTTTGTAAAAAGCACTCCTGAACGCCGACATGAAACGGAACGACTCCACCATCTCCCGCTGTTCCGGCGTCTGGTTCTCGATAAAACGTTTGCGCTCCTCCACGCTCAACTTCGGCCGCTTGCTCCTGCAGCGGCACGTCTTTCCCTTGCGGGTGTACGTCGTCACGCCCCCGCAGGTTGATTTGCCGGAATCCACCCCGGCTGATCTCAGATTTCCCATCATCGTATAATTTTTACAGGTTACCATCATTCCCGTTCACGGCCGGGAACCTCACCGCCTGCCGGCATCGTCGACAGGACCCCCTCCCCCGCCGGCATCCCCGGACTCGCCACCCTTCCCCACGAATCCCCTCGGGCACCCCCGGAACACCTTCATTCCTCCTTCACCGCGAATATACAAAATTTACAATCGTTAAACAAATAATTCCCTGGTAAAGCAGGGAACTTCCAGGGAAGTTGCAGGGAACTTGCAGGGAAGTAACACCACGTAAAGTTAATCTACACAAGAGAATGCAAGGAAAAACGGCGAACACGCCCCGAATTCACGCGGAATAAATACAATACTTGTAAAATTATATTAAAAATATTTTCATTTTTTCTTGGAAATTCCCGCGGGACGCGCTACCTTTGTCATGTTCCCACCGGGAAGTGTCCGGCACGGGAACGGCTAATACTAATTTTAAATCATTACATCATGAGTAAACACATTTTTACCGAAAATCCCCAGGTGACCGGAAAACGGGGTAACGTTATTTACAGCTCGCTGGGCGGCGGCATCGTCGGCTCGCGGGCGTTGAACAGCAAACAGGCTCCCCTCAACGAGGTGCAGAAACGCAACGCGGCAGGATTCGCCGAACTGGCCCGCCACCGGCGGTACCTGGGCCGCATCCTCCGCGTGAGTTTCCCGCCCGAGAGCGACGGCACGAAGTGGGGCAACCGCTTCACCCGCGTCAACATGCGGGTGCCGGACCTCATCACCACGGAGCCGGTCAACCCGGGCGCCGAGCTCGACCCGAAACGCAAGGCCACGGAGGAATTCACGAGCACCATCGACTGGACGAAGGCCATCTTCGCCGAGGGTCCGCTGCGAATCCCCTCGCTGACGGTGAGCCTCGACAGCGAGACGCGCTCCGTGACTGTCAGCCAGACCTCCGGCACCATCGAGGGCACGTACGCCAGCGACTCGGACCTGGTGTACCTGGTGACCTACAGCCCCGGGAGCGGTTTCGCCCTCCTCACCCGGCTCAAGCCCCGGGGCGAGGGCGGAATGAGTACCGTCGAAATCCCGGCGGACGTCGACACGGCAGACCTTCACTTCTACGCCTTCGCCGTGACGGCCAACGGGAAGACGACTTCAAAATCCGTCTATTTCCCGGCCGGGGTGTGAAAACGGGGATTTTCGCCCGCCCGGAAAGCGGGATACCGGGGAGGGGTGGCACGGCGTGTCGCCCCTCCCCTCGTGCATGCCTCCAAGTGAAAGCGTCCCGGCACCACCCGGGAAACCATCGTCCACGCCCCCGGGGGGGAGGAACAAAAAAAAGCGGGAATTATCTTCCCGCTCAGATTATGTCTGCCGCCACCATCACGGCCGCACAGAATTTATGAAAAAAATCGAAGTTCTTTTAGTTGTTTCCGCAAGTAAAGATAAGGCATTTTTCCTTTAAAAAGCAAACAAAACGGAGAAAAATTTTTCGGGGAAGGGAAGAATTTTCCCGGACGGAATCATTATCTTCGCCTCCGGACAACCAATAAACATTTGATATGCAACAGGAAAGACGATATATCGGCCGAATCCGGCAAGGAATGATGACGGTGATAATGACGGCGGTATGGATGCTGCTGGGAACGGTGACGACGGAAGCGCAGTTCGTGGACCTCGGGCAGGACCCGGCACGGACGCGGTGGAGGCAGATACGGACGGAGGATTTCGAGATCATATACCCCGACTTCTTCGAGGAGCGGGCGCAGTACATGGCCAACCTCTACGCGGCACTGTACGCCCATGCCAACACGCTGGGGATACGGCCGGGACGGATGACGATGGTGGTGCGGGCGAACGGCGGGGTGTCGAACGGCAACGCCGGGTGGGCACCGAAGAAGAGCGAACTGTACACGGCACCGTCGCAGGACGCCGTGGGGAGCTGGCTGGAGCACCTGTGCGTGCACGAGTTCCGCCACGTGGTGCAGTACGAGAAGGTGAACCGGGGTTTCACGCGGGCGCTGTACACCATCTTCGGGGAGCAGGCGACGATGGCCGTGGTGGGGCTCTTCCTGCCGATGTGGTGGCTGGAGGGCGACGCGACGGTGTTCGAGACGTCGGTGAATCCCGGGCAGCGGGGACGCTCGCCGGAATTCCTGAACGAGCTGAAGGCTCAGGTGACGGAACGGGGCGTATATTCCTACTATAAAGCGGTGCTGGGGTCGTACAAGGATTTCGTGCCGGACCGTTACACGCTGGGCTACTACCTGGTGGGCAACAGCCGGCGGCATTATGGCCCGGGCATCTGGACGGAGGCCGTGGACCGCGCGGGACGGCGGCCGTACACGCTGGCACCGTTTGCCCGGAGCCTGCGGATGACGCTGGAGGCGGGTCGGGATTCCGTGTGGGCCGGTCCGCGGTTCCGGTCGCTGTTCGTCAACCCGGACAGCGTGAAACGGGCCAACCGGCACCGCGACGCCAAGGTGACGCTCTACCGCGACAACCTGGTGGAGCTGCAGCAGGTGTGGCGGCGGGAGGCGGAAGCCACGCGGAACGACTTCGACACGACGCGGACGGGGACGAACCGGGTGTACACCAATTACCACTACCCCACGCCAGTGGGCGGCGGGCGTGTCGTGGCCTACAAGGAGGGACTGGACGAGGCGGGGGTATTCGTGATGCTGGAAGGCGGCCGGGAGCGGGAGATTTTCCGCCCGGGGACGCTGTACGATTATAAATTCGCGTGGAAAGACGGGATGCTGGTGTGGTCGGAATACCGGCCGCATCCCCGGTGGGAACACGGGGGAAAGATGGTCATCGCGACCTACGACACGCGGACGGGCGAGTACCGCCGCCACGGGTCGGGAGCGAACCGATACGCCCCCTTCGCCGCGGGAGAGGGCTGGGGATTCGTGGAGGTGGACCGGGAGGGCCGTGCCTCGCTCGTGCTGACGGACGCGACACTGGAGCGGGAGACGGCCCGGGTGACCGCCCGGGTGGGCGAGCAGCTGGTACACCCGGCCTGGGACGGCCGGGAGGGGGTGGTCGCGGTGGTGGTGTCGCGGGAGGGCAACCGCCTGGAGCGGATTGACCCGCGGGACGGGAGCCGCCAACCGCTGACGGAGCTCACCTACCGGGAGGTGGACAACCCGGCGGTGGACGGGGACCGGGTGTATTTCCGGGCCTCCACCGGGGGGAATAACGCCCTCTACGCGCTCGATACCCGGACGGGCGAGACGCGGCTGGTGAGCGTGTCGCGGTTCGGATCGCGCTACCCGACAGTGGCGCCGGGCGGCGACACGCTGCACTTCGCCTTCTACACGGCGGCCGGCTACCGCCCGGGGCGGGTGGCCCTCGACGGGAAATCCCCCGTTATCATCGCGAGCGGGAAAGCGGAAATGATAGCGGGCATCGCCCCGGGAAGCACCACGGGAGACGGGGCACGGGCAACGGTCGCGGATAGTCGCGGATGGCCCGCCCGCCCGGAGACGGACACGACGCTGTTCCCGATAGCGGGCGAGGTGGCCCGGCAGGAAGGCTGGGCGGGATTCCCGGCACGGGATTCCGTGTACGAGAGCCGCCGGTACAGCAAGTTGCTCCACCTGCTGAACATCCACAGCTGGGGCCCGATATACCCCGACGCCGACGAGACGAGCGTGGACATCGGGCTGGCTGTCAGCTCGCAGAACAAGCTGAGCACGCTCTACTTCACGGCGGGATACGTAGTCGGGAAAGGATACGAGAACGGGAACTGGCAGGCGAAGGTGACGTACCGGGGCTGGTGGC
The DNA here is from genome assembly GCA_944321845.1 of uncultured Butyricimonas sp. GTDB lineage: Bacteria > Bacteroidota > Bacteroidia > Bacteroidales > Marinifilaceae > CALUMT01. Next base: position 98,986 of record CALUMT010000037.1, on the reverse strand, counting down.
CGACGGTGCAGCTGAAAGTGGAGAGCGGGAAGAACGACTGGTCGCTCGGGCACTCGGACCCGAATGCACTGAACCGGGTAACGGGGGATCGCGACACGGTGTACGCCTACTATGATTCCCGCACGACGAAGGGAACGGCCACCGTGCAACTGCCGTTGAACCTGAACCGCCGCGACCGGCTGCGGCAACTGACCCCGCTGGTGCAGTACGAACTCCAGTCGATACACGACCTGCGGCTGAACGCCTTCTACCGGGTTACCGGCTCGGCGGGCGACGTTCTCGTGGGAAGCCCGGCCAACCCGGGAGATTATACGTACAGCGGGCGGGAGAGCATCCGGTTGCAAATTCTGAAATACGCCTTGATCTACAATAACCAGACGCGGATGAGCCAGCGGGACCTCTATCCCCGGTGGGGACAACGCCTGGAGGCAGGATACGAGCACACGCCGTTCGGCAACATGGACTACGGCACGGCCTGGTGGGCCGACGCCCAGCTCTACCTGCCGGGAGCGATGCGTCACCACGCCCTGCTGGTGTACGGCGGCTACCAGGAGATGTCGCGCAACGGGTACTACGGCAACCAAATCCACTCGCCGCGGGGAATGTCGCTCCACGGGGAGAAGCTGGCGGTGACGCGGGTGGGATACTACCTGCCGGTGGCCTACCCCGACGCCCATATCGGTTCGCTGGTCTACATGAAACGGGTGGCCGCCGGAGCCTTCTTCGACGCCGGGCGAATCGAGAGCGGAAGCTACCGGGACACGCGCTGCTCCTTCGGGATGGAGGCGACGGTGGAGGGACACGTGCTGTGCCTGCCCTTCCCGGTGAAGGCGGGATTCCGGGCAGGATACGAGACGCTGCACCGGAAGATGTTCGGCGAACTGCTGCTGTCGGTGAGCTTCACGATATAAGGAAAAGGGACGGCTCCCGGTGAGTTTTCGGGGCCTCGGGCTTGCATTTCCGGATAATTCTGCTTAATTTGGGAGCGGAACTTAAAAACGAGCCTATGACCTTACAAGAAATCGTGACGCTACTGGACGCCGAGGTGGTGCTCGGGCAGGAGCAACTGGACAAGACGATACGCCACGCGTTCGCCGCCGACCTGATGAGCGACGTGCTGCGACTGGACACGAGCGAGATGCTGCTCATCACGGGACTGGCCAACGTGCAGGTAATCCGCACGGCGGAGATGTCGGACATCTGCTATATCCTCTTCGTGCGCGGGAAACAGGTGAGCCCGGAGATGAAGGCCCTGGCGGAGAGCTGCGGCATTACCCTCCTGCAATGCAAACAGAGTATGTTCAAGGCGTGCGGCATGCTGTACGACGCCGGATTATTACCCATCTATTAATAAGGCATGCCCATGAATTTCAGCTATCACATAGAAGGAGGCAATTTCTCGCGGGCGGGGATTGCCTCGAGCGAGGTCAAGAAGATATTGAAACAACTGAACGTGAACCCGACGGCCATCAAGCGGGTGGTGGTGGCGCTGTACGAGGCGGAAGTGAACGTGGTGGCCCATGCCTACGAGGGGGACGTGCACGTGGACATCAGCCCGGAGGGGGTGACGGTGGTGGTGGACGACCGGGGCCCGGGCATCCCGGATATCCCGCTGGCGATGCAGGAAGGCTACTCGACGGCCAGTCCCGAGGTGAGGGAGATGGGATTCGGCGCGGGAATGGGCCTGCCGAACATGCAGAAGAACTGCGACGAGCTCTCGATCGAGTCGGAAGTGGGGAAAGGAACGAGAGTGACAATGAAAACCCGCTTTAATGCTTAATTGACGAGTATGGAAACGTTCTACCACGCGCTGAAAGTCGCTCCCGGCACCTGCATCGGCTGCACGCACTGCATGAGCCTCTGTCCCACGCGGGCCATCCGCGTGGTGAGGGGTATGGCCGTTATCGACAAGAATGCCTGCGTGGACTGCGGGATGTGCCTGAAGTCCTGTCCCCGGCAGGCAATATACGTGGCGCAGGACGATTTCAACCAGATATTCCAGTACAAGTACCGGGTGGTGATTCTCCCGACAGTGCTCTTCGGGCAATTCGCCGAGGAGGTGACGGAGGACCAGATATTCGCCGAGCTGCACGACATGGGATTCACCCACGTCATCGAGGCGGCCCAGGCGTACGGAGTCCTGGCGAAGGCCACGCGGCGCTACATGCAGAAACACGCCTACCTGCGGCCGTTCATCTCGGCCTTCTGCCCGGCCATCGTGCGGCTGATACAGGTGCGGTTCCCGGCATTGCTGGAGCATATCCTGCCGCTGAAACAGGGGATGGACCTGGCGGCGATATACGCCCGCCGGAAATTCACGGCGGAGGGCGTGGCCCCGGGAGATATCGGCATATTCTACGTGACGCCGTGCGCCGCCAAAATCGCGGCCATCAAGAGCCCCGTGGGCGAGGACCGCTCGGACGTGGACGGGGTAATCAACCTCGATTTCCTGTACAACAAGATACAACTGGGCCTGTCCCGACACCGGGACAATCCGCTGCCCCCCGTACCGGAGCAGACCTACCTGTCGCCGGATGCCATCGCGTGGACGCTGTCGGAGGGCGAGGCCTCGAACTTCGAGGGGCGCTGCCTGGCCATCGACGGTATCCATAACGTGAGCGACATCCTGGAGAAGATAGAGAACGACGAGCTGCTGGACATCGACTACCTGGAACTGCGGGCCTGCTCGCACTCCTGCCCCGGGGGGACGCTGACGGTGAACAACCGGTTCCTGACCATCGAGCGGCTGCGCAAGCGGATGCAGGGCGTGACGGACAATCCTCGGACCTGCCCGAACGACATCGCGGGGGACGAGGAATACCTCATCGCCAACGGACGCCTGCACGAGGAAATCCCGCCCCGGTCCATCGACCAGCTGGACGAGAATTTCGTGACGGCCATGCAGAAGATGGAGAAAATCAACCGCATCATGGAGGTGCTGCCCCGGATCGACTGCGGGGCGTGCGGGACACCGTCGTGCCACACGCTGGCGCGGGACGTGGTGCAGGGCAAGGCGAAGCTGAGCCAGTGCGTGTTCATGCAGAAGCTCCTGTGCCGGGAATCCCTGATGACGGCCGAGGAGTCGATGGAACTGTCGGAACAGACCTGGGGAGAAAAGAGATTCGAACAATAAAAGGAACAAGATATGAAAGTACAAGACCTCATCACACGCCTCGGCCTGACCGTGCACAGCGGGAAAGAAGGCCTGGAACGGGAAGTCACGGGCGGATACACGTCCGACCTGCTGAGCGACGTCATGGGCCACGCGAAGGAAGGCGACGCATGGGTGACGCTGCAAACCCACAAGAACATCATGGCCATCGCCTCGCTGAAGGACCTGGCCGCCATCATCGTGGTGAAAGGCCACGTGCCGGAGGAGGATACCACGGCCGAGAGCGAGAAGGAAGGCATCCCCATCCTCACGACCCGGGAGGAGACATTCGAGATCACGGGACGGCTGTACGAGCTGCTGAAATCGGAACAAATCGTGTAGCCATGCGTGCCCGGGCCGACTTGCACATACACACGGTGCTCTCGCCGTGCGGGGATTTGGACATGAGCCCCCGGAACATCGTGCGCGCCGCCCGGGAGAAGGGACTGGACATCATCGGCATCGCGGACCACAACTGCACGCGGCAGGCGGGCGTCATCCAGGAGCTGGGACGGGAGAACGGCCTGTTCGTGCTGGCAGGTGCCGAGGTAACGACGGCCGAGGAGGCGCATTGCCTGGCCTTCTTCCCGACGGGAGAGGCGCTGGAGCGCTTCCAGGCGTTCCTGGACCAACACCTCCCCCCTATCCCCAACAACCCGGACAAATTCGGCTACCAGGTAGCGGTGAACGCGGAGGAGGAAATCGTGCACGAGGAACCCTACCTGCTCATCTCCGCCCTAGACGCCTCGATAGAGACGGTGGAGCAGACTGTACACGGGCTGGGCGGCATCTTCATCCCGGCACATATCGACAAACCGGCATACAGCATCCTCTCGCAACTGGGTTTCGTGCCGCCCGACCTCACCTGCGACGCCCTGGAGATAAGTCCCCGCTCCTCGCGGGAACGCATCACGGCCGAGCATCCCTACCTGGCCACGTACGCTTTCACGACAGCCTCCGATGCCCATTACGTGGAGGACATCGGCAAGGTGTACACGGAACTCCTCCTGCCCGACTTCTCGTTCGAGGCCATCCGCCAGGCCCTCCGCCAAGGCATTCCCTCCACCTCTAAAATATAGAGTCAATCCCACTTCCCCGTGTCGTTCCATCCCCCGCCAACGATTTAGAAACAGTCTATATTAGCTAGTGTTTGTTCAAAACTCTTGCATGTTGTTATATTTTTCCTATATTTGAAACGCTTTAACTCGAAATCGAAAGCAAAACGAGAGAAAGGCATTAAAATCTATAAGAACCACGGGAACATGCAAGACATCGCCGCACACGTCATGGACATCGCACAAAATTCGGTCAGGGCCAAGGCCAGCCGAATTGAAATCGAGTACAGGGAAGACCCCGGAAAGGATTCCCTGACCATCATGATACAGGACAACGGATGCGGCATGAACGAGGCAACACTGGCCCGGGTGACGGATCCGTTTTTTACTAGTCGGACGGTGCGGAAAGTGGGACTGGGCATCCCGCTGCTCAAGCAGAACGCGGAGCGGACGGGCGGCTCGTTCAGCATCACCTCGCGGGAAGGCGAGGGAACGACGGTACGGGCGGAATTCGTGCTGTCCAACTGGGACACCCCACCCCGGGGCGACATGGGAGGGACGGTGGTGCTGCTGGCCACGGCCAACCCGGAAATTGAATTTATCTACCGGCATATTACTGCAAAAGGCGAATACGTTTTCGACACGCGGGAGGTCAAGGAGACGCTGGGAGACGTGCCTATTAATCACCTTGAAATCGTTTCCGCCCTGCAGGAACTGGTCCGGGAAAATATAAGAGAATTGTCAACAGAATAACGTAGAACAAAAAACCATCACGAATTGTATGGAGAAAATTAAATCACTTTCAGACCTCAAACGCATCAAGAGTCAAGTTCAGGAGAAACTGGATTTAAGAGAGAAAAGCGAACAAGTGGAGAACCTCATCCAAATCCGGGTGGCCATGGCCACCTGCGGTATCGCCGCCGGGAGCAAGGAAACGATGAACTACTTCATCGAGCACCTCGCCGAGAACGGGATAAACGCCGTTGTCACGCAAACGGGCTGCATGGGCTACTGCTACGCCGAACCCACCGTGGAAATCACGAAACCGGGCAAGGAACCCATCGTGTTCGGCCACGTGACCCCGGAAAAGGCGGAGGAAATCATCCAGAAATACCTGAAGCACGACGAACTGGTGGAGGGCATCATTCCGGTAAACTACAACACCATTTAAACAGACGAATCAATCACATCTAATCAAGAACAAAAATATGAACTATAAAATGCATATCCTCGTTTGCGGAGGAACGGGGTGTAGAGCTTCAGCCAGCGCACAAATCATCACGCGGCTGGAGGAATGCCTCCGGGATAAAAACCTGGAAGACGAGGTACAAGTCATCGCCACGGGATGCTTCGGGTTCTGCGAGAAGGGACCCATCGTGAAAATCATGCCGGACAACACGTTCTACGTGCAGGTGAAACCGGATGACGCCGAGGAAATCGTCAACGAGCACATCATCAAGGGACGGAAGGTGGAACGTCTGCTGTACAAGGACCCGGAACGCAAGGTTGCGGTCAGCGACTCGAAGCACATGGGATTCTACAAGAAACAATTGCGTATCGCGCTGCGTAACTGCGGGTTCATCGATCCGGAGAACATCGAGGAATACATCGCCCGCGACGGCTACTCGGCCCTGGCCAAGTGCCTCACCGAGATGAAGCCGGAGGAGGTCATCGCCGAAATCAAGCTGTCGGGCCTGCGCGGACGGGGTGGTGCCGGATTCCCGACGGGAATGAAATGGGAATTCGCCAGCAAGTACCAGGCCGACCAGAAATACGTGGTATGTAACGCCGACGAGGGCGACCCGGGAGCGTTCATGGACCGTTCCATCATGGAAGGTGACCCCCACTCCATCATCGAGGCCATGGCCATCTGCGGATACAGCATCGGGGCCACGAAGGGACTGGTGTACATCCGCGCGGAATACCCGCTGGCCATCCACCGCCTGCAAGTGGCCATCAAACAGGCCAAGGAATTCGGGTTGCTCGGCGAGAACATCTTCGGCACGGGATTCCACTTCGACATCGAGATCCGCTACGGGGCCGGAGCATTCGTCTGCGGCGAGGAAACCGCCCTCATCCACTCCATGGAGGGACAACGCGGCGAACCGACCATGAAACCGCCCTTCCCGGCTGAAGCCGGCTACCTGAACCGCCCGACCAACGTGAACAACGTGGAGACGCTGGCCAACATCCCGGTCATCATCACGAGAGGGGCCAACTGGTTCAACAAAATCGGGACGGAACGCTCGAAAGGAACGAAGGTGTTCGCCCTAGCCGGGAAAATCAACAATGTCGGCCTGATCGAGGTCCCGATGGGAACCACCCTGCGGGAAGTCATCTACGAGATCGGCGGCGGCATCAAGAACGGCAAGAAATTCAAGGCCGTGCAGACGGGAGGTCCATCCGGCGGCTGCCTGACGGAGAAACACCTGGACGTGCCCATCGACTTCGACAACCTGCTGGCATCCGGCTCCATGATGGGTTCCGGCGGTATGATTGTCATGGACGAGGACGACTGTATGGTGTCCGTGGCCAAGTTCTACCTCGACTTCACGGTGGAGGAATCCTGCGGGAAATGTACACCGTGCCGGGTGGGTAACAAGCGGCTGTACGAGATTCTCGACAAAATCACCCAGGGCAAGGGCACGATGGAAGACCTCGACACGTTGCAGAACCTGAGCCAGGTCATCAAGGACACCGCCCTCTGCGGACTGGGACAAACTTCCCCGAACCCCGTGCTGTCCACGCTCAACAACTTCTACGACGAGTACGTGGCCCACATCCGCGACCACAAGTGCCCGGCCGGGAAGTGCAAGGCCCTGCTTTCCTTCCACATCGACCCGGAACTGTGTATCGGCTGCGGCCTATGCGCCCGCAATTGCCCGGTAGACGCCATCGTCGGCGAGCGGAAGAGCCCGCATTTCATCGACACGTCCAAGTGTATCAAGTGCGGCACGTGTATCGAGAAATGTAAATTCAAGGCCATCAGCACGAGATAAGAAACCAGGATGTTGAATATTGAAACGACAGGAAGTTTGTATTATGAACGAAAATATAACGCTAAAAATAGATAACCGAGAAGTCAGCGTTCCCAAGGGAACCACGATTCTGGAAGCTGCCCGGGGAATGGGCATCGACATTCCCACCCTATGCTACATGAACCTCGAGGGAATGTGCATCAAGAACGCCCCCGCCTCATGCCGGTTGTGCGTGGTGGAAGTCAAGGGACGTAGAAACCTGGCCCCCTCCTGCGCCACCCGCTGCGAGAACGGCATGGAGGTACACACGAACACCATCCGCGTGCTGAACGCCCGCCGGACCGTGATGGAGCTTATCCTCTCCGACCACCCGTCCGACTGCCTCGTGTGCGCCAAATCCGGCAACTGCGAGCTGCAGAACGCCGCCATCAAGCTGGGTATCCGCGAAATCCCCTTCCAGGGAGAACAGACGGAATACCGGGTGGATCTCTCGCCCTCCATCCGCCGGGACATGAGCAAATGTATCTACTGCCGCCGCTGCGAGACCATGTGTAACCAGGTGCAGACCGTCGGCGCCCTCGGGGCTGCCAACCGGGGATTCGGGGCCGTGGTGATGCCCGCCTTCGACCTCGACCTGAAGGACACGGAATGTACCTTCTGCGGCCAGTGCGTGGCCGTTTGCCCGGTAGGAGCGTTAACCGAGATCGACCATACCAACCGCCTCATCCGCGACCTGGCCAACCCGAAGAAGACGGTCATCGTGCAGACGGCTCCCGCCGTGCGTGCCGCCCTCGGGGAGGAATTCGGGCTTGAACCGGGAACCTCCGTCACCGGCAAGATGGTGGCCGCCCTGCGTCAGCTGGGATTCGCCAAGGTGTTCGACACCGACTTCGCCGCCGACCTCACCATCATGGAGGAAGGAACGGAATTGCTGGGACGCCTCGGGGCATTCCTCAACGGAGACAAGGACGTGAAGCTGCCTATCATCACCTCCTGCTGCCCGGGATGGGTGAACTTCTTCGAGAAACAATTCCCGGACCTGCTGGATCTGCCTTCCAGCGCCCGCTCCCCGCAACAGATGTTCGGTTCCATCGCCAAGACGTACTGGGCCGAGAAGATGGGAATCCCCCGGGAAGACCTCGTCGTGGTGTCCGTGATGCCCTGTATCGCCAAGAAATTCGAGTGCGAACGCGACGAATTCAAGACCAACGGCGACCCGGATGTCAACTACTCCATCACTACCCGGGAACTGGCCTCGCTCATCAAGCGGACGAATATCAACTTCATGCAGTTGCCGGATGAAGACTTCGACGCCCCGCTGGGTGAATCCACGGGAGCGGCCGTCATCTTCGGGGCCAGCGGTGGCGTGATGGAAGCCGCCCTGCGTACCGCCTACGAGCTGCAGACGGGCAAGACCCTGGACAACGTGAACTTCGAGAACGTGCGGGGCATGGAAGGGCTCAAGGAAGCCACCATCGACGTGAACGGCGTCGAGCTGAAAGTGGCCGTGGCCCACACGCTCGGTAACGCCCGCAAGCTCATGGAAGCTATCCGTGCCGGCCAATGCCACTACCACGCCATCGAGGTCATGGCCTGCCCCGGCGGATGTATCGGTGGAGGCGGCCAACCGCTGCACCACGGCAATTCCGAACTGCTGAAGGCACGTACCCGTGCCCTGTACACGGAGGACGAGGGCAAACATCTCCGCAAATCCCACGAGAACCCGTACATCATTTCCCTGTACGAGGAATTCCTCGGGAAACCCATGAGCGAGAAAGCCCATCACCTGCTGCACACCTGCTATTTCAACCGGGGAAAAGAATTCATTGAACAATAACGAATGAACATGATGCTATGACACAAATAAAATTATCCAAATGCAAAATAGACCAACTGGTGGCCCTCTGTGACGAACACGGCAACCAACCGGGAGAGCTCATCAATATCCTGCACAAGGCCCAGGAGCTATTCGGCTACCTGCCCCGGGAAGTACAGGAGGTTATCGCCCGCCAGCTGAACATCCCCGTGAGTAAAGTGTATGGGGTAGTCACCTTCTACTCCTTCTTCTCCATGACCCCCAAGGGCGAGCACCCGATATCCGTCTGCATGGGAACGGCCTGCTACGTCCGCGGCGCGGAGAAAGTGCTCGACGAGTTCAAGCGGCTACTGAACATCAACGTGGGTGAAACCACCCCCGACGGGAAATTCTCCCTCACCAGCCTCCGCTGCGTGGGTGCCTGCGGGCTCGCGCCCGTCGTCCTCATCGGCGAGAAGGTCTACGGTCGGGTAGTCCCCGGCGACGTGGAGAAAATCCTCCAGGAATTCCAATAATCCCATAACGTACATACAAACATCAACGAGGGTAACTCAGTTTTGAGTTACCCTCGTTTCATTTATCCACCCTCGTGGAGATTCACTTCCAACCTATCATTTTCTGTCAAAAGGGCGGCCTTAAGGATAGTATCATCCATCAGGCCAAAGTCAGGTGCAGCGACGGCGAAGCCTCCTTCCCCTTCTCGTCCGTGCAGAACACGTACACGTGCAGCTTCTCCCTCCTTTTTAAGAAAGCATCCACAAGTCCACACTCTATTTTATAAACATATCACAAATCTCTATATCAAACAGCACCCCAAAACGAGCCCCACCCTCTTTTACTAACAAATCCACATCCCCTGCTAAGAAAGGTTTCACGAACTTCTCTCGGACAAGATTCTCACAATCCACACACCCACGCCATTCCCCACATTCATCAATAAATATATCCTTATACCTTTTTGAACTCGAAGTATAAAGTCCTCCTTCAAGTTTCCTTCTCACTGTTTTCAATCTTCTATCTCCACATAACTGCAAAAACTCCAATACAGATAAACCGACAATCTCAACACGTTTACCACCAGGTAAGATTAGCAGAGGAATATACATATTTCCAACATCATCCCAATAAATTCGACACAATTGCGAATACCTCACATAAATCTCCCGTTCAAACTCACTAATAAACACGAATTCTCTATCATAGAACTCTCCACCCTCTTCTTTCAAACGAAAAAAACAATCATCTTTAAACCATCTCTGTTTTCCATCCGGAGTCAAGTACCCTAAAAATAAAGGAGTATCCTTTTTAATATTTTCCTGCATAAAAACCAGCTTTTCAGCCCCCAACTCCCGCGAGGCAACCAGTAAACATAAAGAAAGCGTGGAAGTTGCACGTTTATCTGATGAAAGGTAACGACCAAGAAACCCGAATTACAAATAAACAGCCATCCCACGCCGACCGTATATATAGAGAATCTATATAAGCCGAACATGAGCGTTTGTACCGTTTATCCCTGTAATTCAAAAAATTGGTCGTTTTTTTCATCAAGGACAAAACTAAACGCTTCTTATCTAACAAAATCGCGTACCCGGGCTCTCCCGGGCTATATCGCGAATATACGCGATAAAAAGCATTCTACAAACACTCAAGCGGGATGGCTGTCACGCGAAAATATTAAAATTTACCCCCTTACCGTGACCAAGCGTGGAATCCACCCCATTCCTCCTCAAAATTAGAACCAGTCCAAACAAAATCTCCCACCCCAGCAAGTTCCCCGTTGCTTCCCGGGAGGCCCATGGAGAACAAACGAGAAACAACGGGGCAGAACACCCGGTTCCGGGCCGTACAGTGGATGTACCGCATTTTTCGGGAAATGGTATCAGCCGATATACGGCAGACTGCCGCAATGGAACGGGGAATGATGGGATACAACCTCTCCCACTCCATGAACCGCGAATGCTTCGATGAGGGGAAGGGACGTTCACCCTCGCCCCCGACATAACGGGAACGGCACACGTCTATCTCTATTTCGCCCGGGAGGACGGGACGGCATTCTCCCCCAGTCGCTATTTCCGCGTGGAGACGGGATTATAAAAGCAAAAACAAGGGGATGGAACACGAGACGAGGATGCTCTATCAACCCGGGGGCAAGAGTCCGCTTGTGCCACATCAGGCTTCATCCCGGGAATAACGGGACAGGTGTAAAACAGGAAGGACACGAAAAAAGGAGTTACATCACGCTGTAACTCCTTGATTTACCCTGGTGATCCGGCCGAGATTCGAACTCGGGACCCACAGCTTAGAAGGCTGTTGCTCTATCCAACTGAGCTACCGAACCGAGGGATGTCATTTTTTTGACGGTGCAAATATAGCGTTTTCCCGTTACATCACAAATTTTCCGGGCAACTTTTTACGAAAAAGCATGCACGGGACACCTCGGAAATTCAACTTTGATAAACATCGTTATACTTTGTTGATAACAAGGACAATATGACACACCCCGGATAAATAATGTCCGAGAAATGGCCATTATTGCAGTCTCATCCCCGCCTTTTACCCGCTCCCGGGGTTGGCACGGGAGTTGCATTAGAGAGGGTGAATCTGAGCTTGAAAGAGCGGATTCAAGAAAAGAATATAAGTTAAACAATATAATAGGAGGATTTAGTTATGATGCCAATGAGAAAATCACAGAACTGGTTGCCCGGTATATTTAACGATTTTTTCGGTAATGAATGGGTAACTAAAGCAAATGTTACAGCACCTGCTATTAACATTTTCGAGACGGAAGAAGGATACGACGTGGAGATTGCCGCTCCAGGATTGACGAAAGATGATTTCAAGATCCGGATTGACGAGGATAACCAATTGATCGTGTCCATGGAAAAGAAACAAGAACAGAACGAGGATCGGAAGGAAGGACGCTACCTGAGACGCGAGTTCTCCTACACGCAATTCCAACAACGAATGATATTGCCGGACGACGTGGAGAAGGATAAAATCGAGGCCAAGGTTGAACACGGTGTACTGAGTATATCTATCCCGAAACGCCCGATCGTTGAAGAAACCAAGAGTGAAAGACAAATTGAAATCAAATAAAAGAATTCACGCTCTTTTCCCTTAAAAATAAAAGCTGCTCCCTTGCGGGAGCAGCTTTTATTTTATATCCTTTTTTCCTTAATCACGTTGCAAGGGGAAGGTCAAAGCCGGGGTCTTTTCTTTACTCGGTTTGTTTTCGTTGATTTCAACATCCTCGATCAGGATGGAAGCCGGGTAAATCAAAGAAGAGAGGGTCTGACGGTTCAGGATATAGTTGCTCACGTTCTCCTTGCTGGAGATTTGGAGCATACGTTTCATCTTGGACAAGTTGATACCTCCCACGGTACCGAAACGCACCTGGGTTTCGCTACCATCCTTCACGTCTACCTTGTAGATGTGGGAAGCCAATCCCCCGAAGTCACGCACGATGTAAGCGTAATCCAATCCTTCTTCCTTGGCTGCCTTAATCAGGGCTTTCTTCATTTTCTCTTGCTTCATGCCTTTGTCCACTTGGATGTGGATAGTTCCAGGAGCTGTCACGTAAACAATGTCAGAACCCGTGGCCAGGAAACGAGAGCTACCGGTTGATTTCGGGGCTTTCAAGGTCGGGATGCGACCGTTCAGGAACATCTTCAGGATACCGTTTTCCACGAGCGTCATTTCCTTGGCAGGAACGACTCCCTCGGCGTCAATCTCGTAAGCACCCAACAAGTCTACGCCATTGTATTTATCAAGCGTGGTATAGTTCTTCACGGTCAAACGGCTGTCGATAATCTTACGTCCAACACGGTTCTCCAAGGTCTGGGGTTGTTTTTGTCCCAGTTGGGTACGCAACGCGAACAATCCGCCCTGATGTAACAGGTTACCGGTGAAGATAGCAGAACTTGCCGCTCCCTCGAACAATACCGGACCGGAATAATATTCATCGATTACCGGAACAGTCTTCAATTTCAACAAATCCTCAGCAAAAGCACGCACGCCTTTTTTCAATTCCTCCAGAGAAGGAAGATCATCCGGAGTAGCGGCCAACACGGAGTAGCTATCGTTTATCTTTACACCGTCCTCGGTCAACACGTAACCAGAAGCATAGAAGGTGACATAGGACATCGGTTGTTTCAAGGTTACCCCCTCGCTCGTCTGCTTGTAGAAGTCGATTTCCGTTCCGACAACACCCACGGAAGAATTGTAGATATCCTTGTATTCCTTAAAGATAGCGGACACTTCGCTGACAATCTTTTCCCATTTTTCCTGATCAATGTTAAAAGTTTTTTTGCGTTCCACGATTTTCTTGATCGGGTCGGCCTTCGTCAATTCCGGCAAAGCGGCGATTTCCGGAGACAACGGATTTGTTTTCAAGTAGGATTTCTTGGCGGCATCTTCCTGCAAGGCATACTTGTAAACGGCATCGGAAAGTATCCAGAAGCTGCGGCGAAGCATGTCATAATCCAACTCGGAAGCACTACCGATCTTGGGAGACTGTCCCACGTAACGGGTGTCATTCGTGTGCTGGTAATCCCCCAGCAACAATTGCGCACCACATACCGTACCCCAATCGCTCACGGTTGAATTGATAATTCCCCCTAATACTCCCGCAACTTCAAACTGACGGGAACGGGCTACCGAATACGAGATATAAAAAGGCTTTTCCATGTTGGGCAATACCAATTGCTCCTGGGTTCTTTTCATCTCATCCTGCATGGCCTTAAAAATAACTTCATCGGTCTCGTTTTGAGCAGCAACAGGGCCTGCAAACAGGATAACTAAAAAAAGTAATATATAATATCGCATTACAGTCTTCATTTAATAAATTATACTTCTCTATTTTTTCCTCTATATTTATTTTGCATCCGGAGCCGGTAAGATCGGAGGAAGATCTTTAGATTTCTCCCGACGTTGCGTCTCAATCTTGGTACAGAAAATCATCGGTGAACTTGCCGTAACGGGCACCCAACCTGATTCCGCACCGCACTCTCCGGTAAAGGTGCTGGGAGTATCTCCCGCGGCCATGATATTAGAGAACATGGACAACGGGGTTCCAATCAAGTCTACCCCACGAACCAATTGGTCCGGACGTCCGTCCACGAAGACACGATACACTTCCAACGGAGTAACATTGAAGGAGTTCAAGGAACCACCCTCGCCCGTATAAGTGAATCCACTGGTCACGCTCTTGAAATAATAGCCGTATTCCTTGCCCTGACGTTTAGCCTCATCGATCAACATCTGACGCAATTCTGCTTCCGTGTAAGGAGCTGTTGTCTCCACAACCAGGTTGGACTGACGGGATACAGGGTCTCCACCGCCGGAAGTACGACCGTGTCCGTTGCTGGAAGGGAAACCATCCAGAGGCACGCGGCTCATCAGGAACTCGTGCAAGACACCGTCTTTCACCACGTCAACACGACGGGCTTTCACGCCTTGGTCGTCGTACAAATAATAGCCATTCAATTTCGTACCGTGATATTCTTTCATGGTCGGATCGCAATACACCTGAAATGCTTGCGGCAATACTTCCTGGCCAACCATCTTCTTGAAGGTCTCACCACCGCCTTTCAAACGATGTCCCTCGATACGGTGACCGAAGATCTCGTGGAAGAACACACCACTTGCCGGACCGGACAACAAAGCCGGACCCGTGTAAGGATCTGCCACGGGAGCCTTCTTCAAAGCCTTCAATTGCTCAACCATTTTGCGGGCATCGGCAATAATCAGGTCATTACTCGGAAGGTCTTTCAACTCGTAAGCGAAATAATCTTTGTTCAAGGGTAATTCCATACCATCATCCGCTTTCATGGAAGCTGACAACATTACGCGGGCATAAGTGCGATTCTGCACCACCTCAGTCCCCTCGGTATTCACGAAATAGGTCCGCAACACTTTAAAGGTAATGCTGGCAGAACCACTCTGTAATTCGGGACATGCCTTGAAGGCTGCAGAGATTTCTTTCAGTCTTTTCTCCCAAGCTTCCTTATCAATCGTTTGCCTGTCGGCTGGAAGGGGTGCCTCGTAGTACTTTTCTACCGGGGCATCGGAGAAACAAGGAGCCTTGTCCTCGTCCGCAACGGACACCGTACTTTTGGTTTTTGCCTGTTGGTAAGATTGCACGGCAAATTCATAACGGCTTTCCACCTCAGCCCAGATTGCCTGACGAATTGCCTCTTCCCAGTTATCCCCTTCCACGGGCAAATAAGCCATAGAAGAAGAGGTGCGGGTCGTTGTCGGGGAACCCATCGGGTTGTATTTAAAGTTATCCAGTTCTTTGCTACCTACACGGATTTGAGGAACCAACGTGCGAGTATGTTGATCCGCCACACCCTGCAACACACCAAAATTGGCGGAAATGTTCACTACGCGTTCGTCCATCACTCTAAAATTCATGTGATAGGGAGGATTTTCCTGCTTTTTCAGTTCTTGCATCTCCTTGTTCAACTCGTCTTTCAACAATTGCAACAACTTATCATCTTGTTGTGCAAAAGCCCCCGGTCCGAAGGCCAGCAGTAGAAGACAAGAGATAAAAAATAATTTTGTTTTTCTCATCTGTAATTTGTTTAATCTGTTTAACAAAAACGATCTAAAAGATCACGCACTATTTTCGTTAACAAATATAGAGGCTTTAACCGAAGGAACAAAATCTACCTATTTTAATTTTGTGTTAATCCCCCCGGATTATTTCTTAAAGCAGCCCTAATTACCGAAAAACAACAACAAGGAATAGCAAACGAAACGTTAACGAGCCACCTGATACTTTAATAAATGTTCTCCATGATCGCCGGCGAATAAATAAAATCCCGAGGTTCCCGTTCCCCCGAAAGCGATGGAGAAAGGAGTCGTTCCCGATAGCGGGAATCCCTTGGAAAGTTCCTTCCCGTCCGTCAGGAAAAGGTTCTCACGAGCACGGTCAACCCCTCCGATCCGAATATCCCGGGCTGAAAAACGGTACACGTACGGATAATCCAGACGAGCTCCCTTCCACTCGTGTTCCTCCAGTAACTTACCTTGATTCGAGTACACGCGCAAACAGTCCCCACGGGAATACACGAATTCATCCACGCCATCCCCGTTCACGTCATCCACGTTCAACCATCCGCCCTTCTCCATTTTATCCGGCTTAACGGTGGTCACTTTACCCGAGAAATCCACCAGCAAGAAATTTCCGTCCACGTCATTCAGTGCGATACAAGCCTTGTCGGATACCCGGGTCAAGTATAAATAAGTAGTATCAGGCAAATTCAACAATTCCGACACCCGAACCCGTTCCTTCCCTCGCCGATCCAATATATAAAGACGATGCTGTCCCGCGTACACGATATAATCCTTACCGGAAACCCGGAAATGGGATACCCGGGAAACAATATCATTGTCACAACGGGGAATATTCCACCCCTGCACCTGATTACCCGTCAAATCATAAAGATATATCCGGCGGTCATCTCCCGGAATGAATATCCGGTAATCCCGATTTCCCTCGTAATCACACAAGGACATGCCCTGCTTGGAGGAGGAAGGTAATGACAACGGGTATCGCGGCAGGTAGTTCCCGTTACGGTCTATTAAATACAGGTGTGAAGGCGTGGAAAAAAGATATTGCAACTTTCCATTCTTATACATATCTACCTGAAAGATTTCGCTGTTAATCCGTCCCTCTATCGGCAGTTTCCATAACACACGCCCATCATCGTCAATCAGGTAAATGGTGTTTTTCTCGTCCTGCACGAACACTTCCCGCCCTCCCGTGTTATGGTTTTTCACGATAGCCGGCTTTATCGCCAAAGGGGCATCCAGTTTTGTCTGCCAAATCAGCTGGGCCTCTTTCCGGGCGACCTCATCCGTGCTTAAAAACAAAATACTATACAACATATCCCCTTCGTTGGACCATTGCAGACCAAGAGCCGGGAATTCCGCCAATTTTTCCCTGTTTTCCTTCAGGTAAGATTTCCAAACCCCGACACTCGCGTCCTCGTAAAAAGATAACGCGGAGGGGACATTGGACAAATACATCCAATTCCCATCCCGGGAAAGTTTTTCCCTTATCTTCTGGTACCATTCCTGATCCCGAAGGCTAAGCCGTCTTGCCCTATCCCGGGCGAAAGAACGCATAGCTTCCCGCGAGGAAGCAAACACCACGTTATTATCCTCCACCAGAACATAATTAGCCGCCATCCCGTCAAAAATATCTCCCCACATAACGGACACGAAATCTGTAGCCGGGAAATGATAATAAATGACATCTTTCGAATTATCCAATCGGAAACTTCCTTTGAAATCTGCGACAGACTTTTTCGCGGCTCGGGCATACTGTTCCAGCATCTCATGAATTAATTCCGTCGCCAAACTCCCGACCTTAACCTGGAGTACAATAACTCCTTCCTCGGATTTCTCCTCTCCCTCATAAGACAATATTCCCTTGGCCCATTCGCCACCCACCAATTCATTCCACTTCTTCTCGAAGTCATTCCCGAACAAGCGGGCATATTCCTGTTTCCGCTTACGGTTCTTCTCTGCCTGGCCGGCATGGAAACGGAACTTATCCAATGACTCCAGGTACATATTCACGTCACTCAGCACTAAAGCACTTGCAGACAATGAAGAGGCTGGAAGCACCTTATCCAATTGCATTTCCCCCGGCCGTTGCCCTTTCAACACGGCAGGGAATGAACGCAACCCGGCATCGTAATACAGGAAACCATTAAAATTCACCCCATCATCGTTCACGTCCACATCAACGCCTCCCCATTCAAACCACGTGGAAATATCCATTTTGTCGGACACGATCCGCTTATCTATAAACAATGGCAGCAAATCCGAGAAGGCTCCGGTATTCAAAAAGACATTCAAACCGGCCATTTCCGAAAAATAACGATTCACTTCCTTGAAACGGGCATGGACAGGCGAATCATTTCCCTTCTGCAATTGACGGATAACATCTTCAATATACAATTCCGAATCCGAAAGCAATATTCTATTCCCCGCCACGGTAACAGCCACATTCTCCTTACGCTGCCCTTGCAATACACAAATCTTATGGTCATCATAAGTTTTCTCGCGACTTTTATCCTTCCCTGCCAAAGCAGTAACGAATGGATAGATATTCCCCCGCTCGAACAGATTGCCACAATCCAGGATGATTAATTTTCTCACGATATTTTTCCCTTCAACCCGAAATGCCCATGTAGTCATCGTGGTATCGGCCAGCCCTTTTTGCTTCAATGAAGTCAAGACCCGGGCCAACAGACTTCCCTGAAAATCCTGAATCTCCTTATCAAACATTGTTGTCAATTTCGTTGAGAGACGAAACGTCGGATTAGCGTGTACCACCACGGCCGAATTAGCAGGAATAAAGGCTTCCCGAGGGATTTCCGTTCCCTGTTCTTTCGCATTTACCCACCATAAAAAAACAGCAATTCCCCCTACCAACAAACACCCCAATATAATAAGCAATAATTTTCTGATCATAATAAGACAATTTTCACGAGAACAAATTTAATAAAATATCTCGTCCCTTTTCATTACTTTTGCAAAAAGGAATTACACATGAAAAAAGTATATAGCATCCCCGAACTGGTTCACTTGCTCAACTGCGAGGGAGAAGAAGAAAAGAATTTATACAACGAAGCCAAGGAGGTAAAGAACAAGACTATCGGAAATTTTGTCTACCTCCGGGGATTGATAGAGATTTCAAATATCTGTACCAAAGACTGTCTTTATTGCGGCATACGCAAATCAAATACCGACACGGGACGGTACTCGTTGACCGACGAGGAGATTCTGGACGCAGCCACCTTCGCCCACACGCACCGATTCGGGTCCATTGTCCTGCAAGGTGGCGAACGTAGCGATTCAGCCTTCACTAACCGCGTGACCCGTTTATTACGGCAGATCAAGCAACAAAGCAACGGGGAATTAGGCATCACGCTCTCGCTGGGAGAACAATCCCTCGAGACATACAAGCAATGGAGAGAAGCCGGAGCTCACCGCTATCTACTACGGATCGAATCTTCGAACCCGGAACTTTATGCCCGAATCCATCCCCATGATACACACCATTCCCATGACACCCGCTTAAAATGCCTGGAATACCTCCGGGAAAGCGGTTACCAGGTCGGCACGGGAGTCATGATCGGCCTTCCTTTTCAGACAACGGAAGATTTGGCAAAAGATTTACTGTTCCTGCAAAACATGGATATCGATATGGTCGGCATGGGACCTTACCTGGAACATCATGCCACCCCCCTGTATCAATACCGCCACCTCCTGCTATCGCAACAACAACGCTTGCGTCTGTCCCTGCACATGGTGGCCTTATTGCGCCTGATGATGCCGGATATCAATATCGCCGCCACCACGGCCCTGCAAGCGATAGAACCGGAAGGGCGAGAGAAAGCCCTCGAAATCGGGGCCAACGTCGTCATGCCCAACATCACTCCCACCACGAACAGGACTCTATACAAGTTATACGAGAATAAACCGGGAGTACATGAAGGGGCGAAAGAATCCATGCTCCAGCTCGAAAAAAGCATCCTACGATGCGGCTGCCAGGTCGCTTACGGGGAATGGGGTGATTCCCAACATTTCGCCCACCGCACGAAGGAATAGGGTTACACGAGGAATTTCTTGAAAGGAGCAAAGGCCGCCAGAATGACCAATGCCCCGAGAATGGCTATAATCATACCGGACACCCGGTTGATGGTAGCCAATACCCGTAACCGGAATTTTTTCCGGAATATATTCACCAGCGTCGAAAGCACGTACCACCAGACAGCTCCTCCCAGCAGTACCCCGATAACGACCAACAATTCCCCCAACAACGAGGAAGAATCCCCGAATACCGACATTCCGGCGAACACGGCCATAAACACGACAACCGTTATCGGATTCGACACCGTTAAAAAGAATAACGACAAATAATCCCCGATCAACCCTTTCTTGCTCACTCGGCCGCTTCGCCGCTGACGGATCTGACGTATCGGATTATCGAAATAAATCTTCAAGCCGATAACTATCAAGAAAATTCCCCCAATAATCTGCAACAACAACTCGTGGGCCTGCACCGTATTAATAACAAATCCCAACCCGAAGGCCGCTACCAACGCGTAAAAGAAATCCGCAGAAGCGGCTCCCATTCCCGCGATAAAACCGGCCAATGCCCCCTTGTGCAGGGTTTTCTGGATAATCAACACTCCCATGGGACCTAGTGGGACAGAAACCATCAATCCCACCAGCATGCCTTTAAAAAGATATATTATATCGTACATTCAATTTAATTTGGATATTCATTAACTCGTCACCGCTTTTGTCAAACTTCCATGTTGTCTGAAGAGAAGCGGTTCAGGATTGTCTCATCATTTATCTCTTTCGACAAAGATTCTATGGTCTTCATGGGCACATCGAAAAGATCCAAAATAAGCAGCCCGTCCAGACACATGTTAAACTTCGGATCTATATTAAAGCCGATAATCTTAGCGTTCAACGAAATATATTTTTTCAACAACACGGGCAACTTATCACTCGAGGGTTCGATATCCCCAATCATCTTGTCCAACACCGAAATGTCCTTATGTGCCACATCCAGCATCACCTGAATTCCCGGATCATCCGATGATACCTCGTAACGGGAACGGGGAGATACGTAAGCGGCCAGTTCGTTGTCATAATAATTCGCTTTGATGAAGCGCATGATCAATTCCTTCGACACGGTCGTGTATTTACCGCTGATTGTCACCGGCCCGATCAAATAACGATATTCCGGATTCTTGAGCAGGAAATAAAGAATCCCCTTCCACAACAGGAACAAGGGAAGCGGTTTCCGCTGGTAAGCCTGCGTGATGAAAGAACGCCCCAATTCTATGGCCTCGTACAACACGGGCAACATTCCCTTCTTCATCTTGAACAGGGAATGGATATAGAATCCCTTTATCCCGTAACGGTCGATCACCTCTTTTCCCTTTCCCACGCGGTAAGCCCCCACGATTTTTCCTTCCTCCGTGTCCCAAATGAAAAGATGATAATAATACAAATCGTATTCATCCAGGTCAATACTCCGGTTCGTCCCCTCTCCCACGGCCCGGAACGTAAGTTCCCGCAATCGTCCTATCTCGTTCAACACATTGGGTATCTTGAAAGAAGGTGCACAATAGACAGCATAGTTCTTCATATTGAACAACAAGTAATCCGGAATACCGGCTACCTCATTCTTCAATATCTCCCCGTCTATTTCCGGGACAATATCTTCCACCTTTGCCTCTGCTTTCTGCGATTTCACGAAAAACTTCCGCACTTCCAGGGCAGAACCCAACATATAGGTTTTCGCGCGTAAAAACTTGCCATACTGCACGAAATCATGAAACGAGGCCTGTGTCGCCACGTCAATCGGGTTACCCACCCGCACTTTCACGACCCGATTCTTCTTATTCAGCAACTCGGAAGGCAATTTCACGGTACGTAACATCGGGTGAATCAGCCCCAACAAATAAAACAGGAAACTGTTGGATCCCTTGAAATAAATCGGGATCACCGGCACCTTGGCAATCTTGACCAATTTCAACACGGACGAATCCCACTCCCGGTCTTCCACGTGATTTGAATCCACCCGATAGGAAGAAACATCTCCCGCCGGGAACAACCCTAACGGGTTTCCCTCCTTGACATGGCGGATGGCCGCCATCACGGCCTCCTTATCCACCTTCCCCCGACCGTCCACCGGCTCGATTCCCAGGATATACTCCCGTATCGGTTCGATCTTTTTCAACAGGAAGTTCGCCATTACCTTATAATCCGGTCTTCGCTTCATCAATAACTTGATCAAGATAATGCTGTCCAATCCCCCGAACGGATGATTGGATATCGTGATAAAAGGCCCCGAAGCCGGTATTCTCTGCAAATCCTCATCCTTGATCTCTATTGTCACTCCCAACGCCTCGATCAGGCTATCCAAGAAAGCCTCCGGATCGGCATCATACACCTTGGCGTACAACTTATCCAACTTATTCAAACGCAGAATATACATCACCAACTTGCTGACGACACTATCCGTCAGCCGATTCAGCCGATGAGAATCTCCCAAAATATCTTTTGATTCAACCAGTTTCATTACTTATAAATTTATCAAGAGATGACAATATCTTTTACTATACATTCCCCCAATCGTGCGTTTAACGCCTGAATCACCCCCTCCTTCACCATCATGATCTCGTTTCTGACCACGGATGACGTGAAACTAACGAACAACACCCCGTTGGACATACTCACCTTTCTCGTCCGGGAAGCGATCATCTGCCCGACTACCTCCTTCCACATATTACAAACCTCCCTTTCCTTAAACTTCTGGTACAATCCCGTCTCCTTCAAGTAAAGTTCCACCAATTCATCTATCGGCAACGTTTTTCCCTGTTTCATGTCTAAACAATCACGATAATACGGCAAAAATACTCAATTATTCCACACCACCATTATTCACGTTAAAAATCTTGTACGAGGAGGTGTATTCCCGCAATATCTCATCTATATGCTCCCGATTGGTATCCGTGATGAAAACCTGCCCGAATCTGTCACTGGCCACCAGGCGAATTATTTGTTTTACCCGTTCAGCGTCCAATTTATCAAATATATCATCCAGCAACAACAACGGACGGACACCGTTCTGTCGGGCAAGATAAGCGAACTGGGCAAATTTCAAGGCCGTGAGAAAAGTCTTTTTCTGACCTTGCGACCCCAATTTCTTCACGGGATACCCTCCCTGCAAGAACACGATATCATCACGATGCACCCCGACAGTAGTATAGGTCAGTATCCTGTCCCGTTCTCGACTCTGCCGCAAGGCGGTCAAAAAATCAACCTCCTTTATCGAAGACATGTACTCCATCTTCACCTGCTCCCTTCCAAGAGAAAGAGTCTCGTAATACGATTGAAAGACCTCCGACAATTCCCAGACAAATGCCCTCCGTTTCTCCAACACCAACATCCCGTAATCCACCAGCCGCTCATCCCATGCGGCAAGCATCTCTTCCTCGATAGCTCTGCCGGCATATTCTTTCAGCAACGCGTTCCGCTGCACGAGTATCCGGTTGTAACAGATCAAATGATGCAAATAATCCTTGTCACACTGGCTGATGACCCCATCAATGAAACGTCTTCGCTCCTCGCTCGCCCCGTCAATCAAAATCGCATCCGCCGGAGATATAATCACCAACGGCAACAAACCGATATGATCCGACAACCGTTCGTATGACTTTTTATTTTTCCGGAAAACCTTTTTCTGCCCTCTTTTCACTCCACAGTACACATTTATTTCCTCCCCCTCCCGCTCGTATTCCCCTTCCAGCACAAAAAAGCTTTCTCCATGCCGGATATTCTGCGTATCCGGCACATTGAAATAACTCTTGCACATGGACAGATAATAAACGGCATCCAGAATATTGGTTTTCCCTGCCCCGTTGTTTCCGATAAAACAATTAAAACGCGGACTGAACGCGATTCCCACCTCCTGGATATTTTTATAATCAATCACATTTATTTTCTTCAGAATCAAATCCATACGTTTCAATTTTTCGTTAACACACTTCTCTAAACCCCTCAAAAGTACGTAAAAGAAAAATTACATGCATAGCCACCCATTTTTTTTTAAGAAAAATCATCCCTGATTCATGCCCCAATGAAAAAAAGATTAAATTTGCAGCTTGATACATAAATACACATCACTAATAATAAAAATAGAATAATAAAGTTATACATAATTATGTCAACAGAAAAACAGAAACACAACGACAGCTTCGAGCAATTGGAAGAAGCAACCATCTCAACGGAACAATTCATCGAGAAGAACCAGAAAATGCTCATTAGAATTGTTTTAATTATCATCGTTATCATCGCTGCCATTTTCGGCTATCAGAAATTCTACAAGATTCCCCGGGGAGAAGAAGCGCTCCGCCAGATGTTCATGGCAGAAAACTACTTTGCCAAGGATTCTTTCAACTTAGCCCTAAACGGAGATTCTCAATACAAGGGATTCTTGGATATCGCTGAAGACTACAGCTCCACCCCCAGCGGCAACCTGGCCAAATATTATGCCGGTCTTTGCTACTTGTATCTTGGCGACTACAATAACGCCATCACTTATCTGGAGAAATTCTCTTCCAGCGATCTTATTTTCTCTGACTTGGTAAAAGCCAATATCGGGGACGCCTACA
This sequence comes from uncultured Butyricimonas sp., assembly GCA_944321845.1. Taxonomy (GTDB): domain Bacteria; phylum Bacteroidota; class Bacteroidia; order Bacteroidales; family Marinifilaceae; genus CALUMT01. The sequence continues at coordinate 74,768 of CALUMT010000037.1, read as the reverse complement.
TGCAATTGGGCGACTACAAGAAAGCCGCAGACTACTACAACAAGGCTGCCAACGGCAACACCAACATCCTGACGACCCCTATGATCCTGATGAAAGCCGGTGAGGCCTACGAGAAAGCCAACGACTTCAAATCTGCCTTAAAAGCTTACGAGAGAATCGAAAAAGAATATCCACAATCCATGGAAGCCCGTTTCATTGAAAAATACATTACCCGGGCAAAATTGAATATCAAATAATTTATTACCGTTGGTAATAAAAAAAAATCGGGGGAGTTTTAAAACTCCCCCGATTTTTTATCCCCTCCGGGATTTATTTTCTTTCGAATAATTTACTGAAATCATCCATGGAGATTTCCTGGTCTTCCAGCTTGAAGCCATCCTTCAACACGGCAAAAACCTTATTCTCCAAAGCCCGGTCATACAAGTTTGCCCGTTGTTTCTCGTCTTGTAACAAACGATCGGCAAAACCATCCAACTGTTCGTTAGACAAACCGTACAAACCGTATTGTTGCAATTGAGCGGCAGCGATCTCACGACCCACGGCTTTCATATCCTCATCTTCCACTTTCAGACCGTTCTCCTTGATCAAATCCGTCTTGATCAATTGCCATTTGAACTCATCACGGTAAGAATCGAAATCCTTATCCACGGCTTCTTGGGTCATACCCTCGTTCGTGGCAACCAACCAACGTTTCAAGAAAGCTTCCGGAAGAACCACATCCTCGTTCTTCCTCACCATCTTCTCGCGGGCGTCAATCGTGAAACGATATTCACTATGTCCCTTGAATTGGTTCGTCAACTCTTCCTTCACCTTAGCCCGGAACTCTTCTACACCATTCACTTTACCCTCGCCATATACCTTGTCAAACAAAGCCTGGTTAACCTCGGCATCAATGTAACGCTTGATTTCCTTAACAATAAAACAGAAATTACCGTCAACTTTCTCAGCCTCTTCTTTGCTGATACCCATCAATGCGGCAAAATCAGTCTTGTTCGGGAAAGACTTGGACGGATTAAAAATTACCTCGCTTCCTTCCTTGGCACCAACGAATGCCTTCCGGGAATCTTCATCCTTAATATGGTAAATAGAGAGAGAAGCCTCCTCATTATGAATTCCACCTTCTTTAGCCTTACCATTCTCGTCCAACTCGATCAATTCACCCTTCACGTACTCCGTACCCTCAATCACGTCCACGGGCAACAACTCACCGTTTTGCTTGCAGAGAGCTTCCACTTGCTTATCGATCATCTCGTCATCAACCTTGATGATATAATAAGGAACCTTCTCCCGTTTGCTTACCTTCACGTTCATGGCCGGGGCCAAAGCGATATCATAGATAAACTCGAAATGTTCGCCGTTCAAATCCAACTCCTTCTGATTCTCCTCGTTCGGAAGCGGTTCACCCAAGATATTCAAATCGTTATCTTGAATAAATTTAGTCAGGCTTTCACCGATCAACTTGTTAATTTCCTCAACCAACACGGCCTTACCGTACATTTTCTTGATAATCCCGAAAGGAGTTTTTCCTTTGCGGAAACCGTCAATCACGGCTTTTTTCTGATACCCTTTCAACGCGTCATCCACGCGGGTAGCGTAATCTTCCTTATTCAACTCGATCTTAAGCGTAGCATTAAGATCATCGATTTGATTCTTTGTTACATTCATACTTCTCTATGATAAAACGATTATATAATTCCAATAAAAAAGGCCACCTTCACGAAGGCGGCCATCTCTTCTCAAGTGCGGGCGAAGGGACTCGAACCCCCACGCCTTGCGGCACTAGATCCTAAGTCTAGTGCGTCTACCAGTTTCGCCACGCCCGCTTGCTTTTTTGACGGTGCAAAGATACCGCTTTTCTTTAAACTACCAAAAAAACATCCATATTTTTATTTCTTTCGTCTCAATTCAAAATTCTTACCCAGGTAAACCCGCCGCACCTCCGGGTCTGCCGCCAGATCCTCCGCCGTTCCGGCCTGCAGGATTCGCCCGTCATACAGCAAATAAGCCCGGTCCGTGATACACAACGTCTCCTGCACGTTGTGGTCCGTGATCAGAATCCCGATATTCTTATCCTTCAACTTCCGCACGATTTCCTGGATATCCTCCACGGCAATCGGGTCCACCCCGGCGAACGGCTCATCCAGCAGAATGAATTTCGGGCAAATTGACAACGCCCGTGCGATCTCCGTGCGTCGACGTTCACCCCCGGACAACTGAATACCCTTACTCTTGCGGATATGCTGCAAACCGAACTCGTCCAGCATTTCCTCCAACCGCTGCTTCTGGTACTCCTTCGAGAAAGAACTCATCTCCAGAACCGCCCGGATATTATCCTCCACGCTCAACTGCCGGAAAACGGAAGCCTCCTGCGCCAGGTATCCCACACCAAGCTGTGCCCTCCGGTACACCGGCTCCTTCGTGATTTCCATATCATCCAAAAAAATACGTCCCCCGTTCGGCTTAATCAACCCGACAATCATGTAAAAAGACGTCGTCTTCCCTGCCCCGTTAGGTCCCAGCAACCCCACGATCTCCCCTTGTTCCACGTTCACCGACACCCCTTTCACCACGGTACGGCTCTTGTATTTCTTCACCAAATCCTCTGCTATCAGTTTCATAGTATTCAATTTTATGGCGCTAAGATAAGACTTTCACCTGAAAACCGGAAGAAATCCCCGCTCATTATTGTATCAACCCGCCAAACAACCTCCCGTTTCCTTCCAAAACAAACCCTCGCCGCGGCATTTTATCCTCCAATGCCACGGCGAGGGCTCAAAACCTCACTTCACATTATTAATCTCTATCGTGTTCCAGTTCCATCACGTTAAACTTCAAATCGAAGGCTATCTCCATCCCGCTATCCAACTTCACCTCGTATTTACGCTTCGTTTTTTCAATATGTACCACACGAGTACCCGGGTAAGAATCCCTAACAAACTTCAAAATCTGCGCAGGAATAATCTCATCGGGAATAAAAATATTTCTACATTCCAGATCTTTCCATTCTCCTTTCCGATTGAACTCCAGCTTATCCCCATTCAGAAACACCACCTTATAAGTCACCGTAAACCCATCCCGCTCTTTCTGGTAATACCCAACCTTGGCATCCGCAAAATACTGTTTCACGAACTGCTGCGCCTTTTCCGGCAAATCCGTCATCCCAATTGCTTTCTCACTATCAGCACAAGCAACCTGCATCAAAGACACGCACAACACCATTAAAAATAAAAATCTTCTCATAACACAATCTTATTTTAACATTCAACTTAATTTCTTTGATACAAAGATAGCCTGCAATTCTGAAAAAAATTAGGAATAAACAAAAGAAAAAAGTCAAATCTCAGCATCTACAAAACAAATGAAAATCGCCCCATACATTCGACTACAAGCCAAACAATAGAGCGATGCAATAATTCCTAATACCGCTCACTAATTATAACTTAACTTCTCGATGAAAATCCTCTAACATTGAACGTACTTCTGCATTTTTCACGGAGACTTTCAATTTATCTCGTAATTGTAATACTCTTGTTTTTTGTGCATCATCCCCATTCGCATAGACAAATGAAAGTGAAAACAAAGCCCATGACAAGGAAACTTCATCCATTATCGGAAAATTCTTTTCTGCTACACTCAACACACTTTCCCAATCTTTTTTCATTAGATTCTCTACAAGAAGAAAAAACACCTCAAACTCATTATCATTAAGATTATAAGGTTTCAAACGCTCTCCAATCATCTGCACATCTTTTAAAGATAATTTATCCTGTAAAACAAGAACCTTACATAATTTTGCCTTATAAGCAGTAGAAATAACATTTTTTACAGAATCTTCCCCCACGCCTTTACAAAAAGCATCAAAATGAGACAGCACATATTCTAGATATTCGGATCCGACAGGAGAAAGAGTAAGGTCTTTAAACATGAACCAATACCGGGAGGATGTCCGTTGTTTTTCTGTCAAATTTTGAAACAATGCCGTTGAAACCTCCTTCGTGGTATTATTATACAGTGAAACATTCAGCAATCGCTTCAAATAATCAGACAAAAAATTAACATTGCGATTTCCTTTGTCAAATTTATGAGCGTAATCAGACAAGGATACTTTCATCGCATTCTTTAATAATTTTAACCAGGCATCTGGCTCCGAATGCCCTATCATTACTCTATTTTCCAACTCACCGTCCGCATTAAAAATAAATGAAATAGGAACAGTATTTATTCCATACTCATTAGACAATCTCCTGAGATCACTTTTTGCCCCTCCATCATAATCATATTTTAGAGAGACAAAACGTTCATTCATCCAGCCTGCAACCTTTTGATCAGTAAACACCTTATCAAACATGATTAATGATGGTTTATACCAGGTTGAATAAACGAAAACAAATACCTGCTTATTTTCTTGTTTTGCCTTTTCACAAGCATCCAATATTTTTATATCTTGAAAATTGACTTGCCCGAAAGTCCACATGGAACATAAAAGTCCCATCATAATAAATAATAGTTTTCTCATACTAATAAATTCAAATTCATGATATATTTATTTCTGTTCTTGCTCCGGTTGAACCATATGATTCATTTCCAAAACCGCTTTCACCGTAGTACAATCCGAGTACTTGAGCGTAAACCGATGTATATTCATAATTCGTTCTTTCTGTTCCGCCGTCACATTCTGACCTACATAACCCAATACTTGAAAATAGAACATTCTCAACATATTTCCTGGAGTCATCGGATATACCTTTTCACACAACGAGAGTAAATCATCCCTATCCTTATCCGTACCTTTTCCTTCTCGGATGTTGCGTATCAATCCACACATCTGAACATACATATTCAAACGCTGCTTAGCGTTAAACTGAAACGGAGCCATTTGTTGTCTCACCTTATCCAAATCCTTCATCACTTTTTGCGGGTGTCGTGCATTGGAAGCCATACGATCCCTAAGGTTAAGGGAATAAGTTTCATCTTTTCCTTGTAACATAGTAACCAATTTTGTCTCAAAACTCCTCGAAATCTTATCCAACGCTTCTTCCTGACCTACTGTGTTACCAAATTGTTCGAAATGAGAGAGCAAATAGTCAAATGTGGCAGATCCCCAAGTCGTCAAAGCGTCATTCTCAAAAATAAACCAACTATCCCAAGCTGTTTTTTCACTATCAGATACGGACGACAAAAATGCATTCGAAACCTCCTTTGCTTGGTCTATCATATAGGATTGCAACAATAAACTCAAATAATCTCTTAAAAAGACAACATCCCGATTACCCTCATTATACTGTCTGTTCAAGGTTGCCATAGAAGCCTTCAGAGCCTCCTCCACTTTTATCTGAAATTCTTCCGGTTTATTAACTCCCCCTATAATTTGGTTCTCCAACTCTTGGTTAACATTTAAAATCAAGAAAGTGGGATAAGATCTTACTGAAAACTTTTCCACCAACATCTTACCATCCTCATCCTTATCAGCATCGTATTTCACGCACACGAAACGTTCGTTCATAAATTCCCCCAGCAACAAATCAGGAAAGACTTTATCCGCCATCATTTTGCAAGGAATGCACCATGACGTGTACAAATCCACAAAGACCATTTTCTTCTCAACCTTTGCCTTTGCAACAGCCTCGCTTAAGGTCAGATGCTGAAAATTAGTTTGCCCGAAAACCAACATGGAACCCAAAAGTCCCACCATTATAAATAATAATTTTCTCATAATATCTGATTTACATTAACAATACCACACATTTCATTACCGGTTCCATTGCATCATTGCATTCTCGATAATCAATCGCAGTTCCGTATTGTCCGTATGTTTTAATATGAATTCATTCAATTGCTGTACCCGCTCCTTTTGAGAAGAGGTTCCTTCCAGTTCAACAATACCAAGAACCGAAGTATAAAATTTTGTCAGTCTGTCTCCAGGTGTCATAGGAAAGACTTTTTCGCACAACATGAGCAAGTTCTCCACATCCTTGTTTGTACATCTTCCTTCTTGTATATTCTTTATTGGCTCACACATGGCCACGTACATCTCCAGACGTTGCTTGGCGTTAAACTCAAACGGAGCCATTTGCTCAGCAACTTTATCCAGATCCGTCATTCCATCCTGCATGCCAAGTATTTTGATAAGTTTCGTTTCAAAGGATCTGGACAGTTTATTCAACACCTTCTCCTCTCCCACGGTGTTAGCAAATTGTTCAAAATGATTAAGAATATAATTAAAAGCATCTGATCCCCAAGGTGTCATTGCCTCACTGTCAAAAATAAACCAACTGCCAAAACTTGTTTTCTCCGCATCTGAAGCACTGCTTAAAAAGGAAGCACATACTTTTTCCGCCAACTCATCCATATGTGCCTTCTTCAACTCCTCCAAATAGTGCGACAAAAACACCACATCTCGATTACCTTCATCATATTGTCGACTCAATGCTGCGACAGAAAACTTCAATGCCTCTTCCACAAGTGGAGGAAATTCTTCCGGTTTGGCAACACCTCCCACTATTTGATTCTCCAATGCCAACCTCTCATTTAACAACAAAAAAGTGGGATAAGAGGTAACCGAATATTTCTCTGCCAACACCTTACCTTCATCATCTTTCTCCGCATCATATTTCACGCAAACGAATCTTTCATTCATGTATTCACCCAATTCCTGATCTGGGAAAATCTTATCTGACATCATTTTGCAAGGACCACACCACGAGGTATACAAATCCACGAAAATCATCTTCCCTTCAGCTTTAGCTTTTGCGGCAGCCTCACTCATGCTCAATTTTTGGAAATTTGTTTGCCCGAAAAGAACAATCGAACATAACACTCCCATGGAAACTAATATTAATTTCTTCATATTTAGTCGATTTAACAATAGAACATCCCTTTTCTTGTCTAAAAAGAAGTTACAGGCTTACTCCTATACTTTCTAAAATAGACAACATAATATCATACTTTTTCATGACAGCCTCATAACTACCATACAAGTCTTCAAACTCCTCTCTCGAATACATAAACATGGCTTCAATATACATACTGACGTCCATACTTTCCGTGGGGAGACAAGAAGTATAAGAAGGGTCTACTCCCAAGAATCCCACTTCTTCCGGATCCTGGTAAGGAGTTCTATTTTGATAATACCACACATTATAACCATACAAATCTTCTGTTGTATAATAACTCCTTGTCGTTTGATAAAAAGATTCCAACTCCTTCTCGTACGTAGAAATAGATGCAGTAAATATTGAACGTAATACCGCCGCTTTCAACTTCACTCGCTCCTCCCGCGTCATCTCCCTTAAGCGAGGGACCTGTGCCACGAGTATCGTATTTAATCCTTTAAAGGAAGAAGATCCCAAGCCTGAAGTTTCCAAGGTATTTAGCAATAAAAAACTGCGTACGCTCATAGTTTCTGGAAGTAATGGTATTATTTCTGTTTCCAAAAACGCAAGTCCATCCATAACATATTCTTTAGGACATAACGTATAAGAATACACAGAAGGACTAGTCCCTACTCCACCCAAAGCATAATTTATAGACAGCATAGTATAATGTATATAAGAATTTCCCCAATTATCCACGCGTTCCATTTGTCCTATCGTATCATTATAAAAAACCGGAATACCAGTTTTTTCATAGAACAAATATATTGCATGCTGAATCGGATCGTTAGGATTATCTTGTATCACGAACCAATCTCGTTCCAGATTAGAAGGTTCTAAATTATTATCCTCATTACATGACATGAAAAAAGTAAGTACTAGTAATAGCGGTAATATAAATTTATTCATTTTCATATTCAATTTCTTTTAAGTTCTCTATCTAAACGAATTTCATTGGTAAGACTTCCCCTATTAAATTCTATTGCATAATTAGGTATAGGAACAATCCATGCAGCCTCATCAGTAGAGTAAGCCCCAAGTTCATAATAACCATCAACACTCCAACTCTGAGAACTAGAATTATAAACATAATTTGTATGTCGAATAACAAAATCATCTCCTAACGGATAAATGCTATTCACGGAATAACGACGTAAATCAAACCAACGATGTCCTTCAAAACAAAGCTCTCTCCGACGTTCATCTCGAATAAAATTCACCAACTCTCTTCCAGTCTCCGACACTGGCCGTAAATTCTCCGCAGCAAATCGTTTGGAACGCAATTTCTCTAGCTCAATTTTAGCCTCCTCATCCCTATTCAACATGGCAAGAGCCTCTGCCTTATTTAAAATAACTTCCGGCAACCGAATCAAAAAATCTTCACCAACCTGTTCCGGGTCATTATATGTCGTCGCCCATGTTCTGTATTTATTCGGCAATGTCGCTTTCGTTTTTGTCGTAAACCTGAAAAATGCTGTCCGTCTTAAATCACCAGGTTCATAACAAGTTAACAAATCATCCGATACCTGAAACGAAGAAGCACGCCTGTCATCTCCATTCCAAGCACCAAGAGAATCGTTCAAGAAAACTAGTGGCACGGAATTGCCTCCCTGATGAAAAATAGTCTCGGGAGAACTGTTGAAAATTACATTCTGTCCCGGTAACCAACTATTCAAATCAAGTACGCTATAAGACCCAGCCAAAACCACATCTGCCGCATCAATTGCCTTCTCGTATTCCTCCATGTACAAATATACACGCGAAAGTAACGCATTCACCGCAGCAAATCCAACCCGTAAGGTCGATGCAGGCACCACTCCTTCCAAACAAACTGCAGCCCGTTGAAGATCTTTCACCATTTGGGTATAAACGTCTCCCACGGAAGCCCTAGTATAATACTTATCTTCAATCACCTCTGACACTTTCAATGGAACCCCGGCATCACGATCAGCCGTCGATTTACAATAGGGTTTCCCGTAAATATTTACCAATAAAAAATAATAACCTGCACGTAAAAAACGAGCTTCACCTTCCACGCGATCCAAAAGTTCAACGTTCTCCTCCTTACTTCTAAATTCATTCGCGTAATAAATAATATTGTTCAACACGGCTATACGTTCATAAAAACGAGCCCAATCCTTATCCTCCCATTGTTTATTCTCTATTGTCGTAAATGGATCACGATACCAACGATGAAAAGGAGCAAATACATTTCGTGGTGACGCCTGGGATACAGCCAACTCTCCTAGTAAAAACTCCTCTGAATCATCATCCATCACGTGCAACCATGGGTAATTATAACTCTCTACCGAAGACATCGTTACCTGGGAATACATATTTATATATCCCACCCAAGGCATAAAACATTCTCCGGCAAGCAATTCATCCAAATCCTCAGCAGATGTCGCGTACACTTGATTTTGAGAATATTCTTCCAAAAAATCTTTACACGAGGTCAAAAGTAGCAATAAACTCCATAAGCTATATAGTAAAATTTTCTTTTTCATATCACAACAGTTAAAAGGTTACACTAATATTACATGAAAACGACGGACGAACCGAAATATTCACGTTTGCTGTAGTCCCAGACTGCATTGGATCCTGTCCTCTTAATCTCTTATCCGCCCAAGTAAAGATATTTGTACCGGTCAAATTAATATAAGCAGACTTTAACCCTAATTTTTCACAAATTCTATCCTCTACATTATAGCGTAGAGAAAGTGTAGATAAACGTAAATAATCACCCTTTACAACACGAAGATTCGAGTTATCATACATTTCATAAACAGAACCGGCAAACTTATAAGCTGCGGCAGCATACTCTTCCCATCAATTAGTCACATTAGACGTATTGGTTTTCAATCCAGGAATATTCGTGTACATTTCATCACCTGGCTTTCTCCAACGATTCACGAATTCTTTTCGCATATTATCTTGAGGGTAAGGAGTGGTCACTCCATAATCTGAACATAACTTCAACAATCGTACTTTATTCCCCAAACTATAAGTCAAATTAAACGAAAGACTAAAATTACGATAACCTAAATAATTGGAAATTCCACCTTGTATATATGGCTCCCGACGTCCCGATTTCTCCATGACAGCCAAAAATACATCCTCTTTCTCCATCTGAGAATACTTTTCCATATATTCCTCTTTCAATTCCTCCTCTGTCCCATAAAAAATAGGAGAACCATCCTCTCCACTCAATCCCTTAAAACGATAAGAATAAAAAGTATTCAAAGGCGTATCAGCAAATTCCACATTTCCAGTCAACATATCATCATACGTGATTTCATCTCTCAATACATTATTTCGATTATTGATAGCCTTATTTATCAGATTATTCAATACCTGTCCCAGCTGAGGATCTATTCTCCAGACAAATCCCCGTTTTCCTCCACCTATATTGGCTTGATTTATCGGGGTAAAATTAAATGATAACTCCACTCCCTTATTTTCCAAAGTTCCACTATTGATCACATAACTCGTAACTCCATTAATTTCGGAAACAGTCTTTGTCATGAAAGCATCTTTCGTCTTCTTGTAAAAATATGATACGGATCCATTTATTTTATTATTCAACAAAGAAAAATCAAGCGTTACGTTCGTGGATGCCGTCTTTTCCCACCTCAAGTCCGGATTGGCAAAATTAACCACAGTAGACGTATTCCCGTATCTATAATCGGTACCTCCTTTTTGGATAATCATATCCGTCGTCTGATTAGATAACATATTTCCTTGATACCCAAAAGATCCCCTCAATGAAATATCATCAATCCAGGAAACAGACTTCAACACATCACGTTTCATGTTCCAACGAGCGGACACTGCCCAAATAGGCATGAACTCATCATTTGCCCTAGTTCCAAACAGATTAGAAGTTTCCGTTCTCATATGCACGTTAAAAAGATATCGATTATCATATCCATATCCGACCATGGCATACCATGCCAAGGTATTAGACAAACTTTCATTGAACGTTCCCAAGGCAGCTGATGATTGCATAAAACTAGCGTAATACATGGTATAAGTTGTCGGTATAGACAAAAAGGTTTTTCCTCGCTCAAGACTAAAACCCCTTCGCGTAATATTAAAAGTATTATATTTCTGCGAATTAGCTTCAACTCCTGCAGATGCGCTTAAACTGTGGGAACCATCCTTTCCAATATTTTTACTCCAATTTGCCTGCAAACGTCCCATCCAAGTCACATTACGAGTATTAATCTCTCGCAATTCTCCACCAAGTGGACACAAATCATTCCGCTCCGTCTTATCCGCACGAAGCTGATCAACATAATAAGCGTTCTCCGTAAAATAAGTCTCCTGATTTGTATTGCTTACAGCATAAGAAAGTGTAGCTTCCAGTCTTAAATCCTTCAACATATTAAACCGAAGATGAGCTTGAGTATTAATAGCACTTCCTTTCGTTTTATCCGCCGAATTCTCCATCTCGTTCAATATATTAAAATCATAAGTACTATAAGCATTGGCTCGTGGGTAAAAATAACGCGAACCATCCTGATTAAAAGCTGGTATTGCCCGACTGGTATTGTAGGCATAATCCATCACTCCCAACTCGGAAGGATTATAATCTCGAGTAGATACATTTCCCTGCACCTGAAATTGCAATGAAAACCGTTCATAATCAGCAGATAATTTCAACATCGTTGAATAACGTTTATTATTTTCACCCTTAATTGTTCCATTCTCATCATTGACACCCAATGAAGCATAATAGCGAACATTCGTCGCTCCACCAGAAAGGCTTAACGTGTGATTATGCGAAAAAGCATCACGACAAATCAAACCGAACCAATCCGTATTCAACGTTTCATAGTATCCGACCTGTTCATTATATTCATCGAAATCAATTTTGCCATTATAGTAATCCTGAATAATGGCCTCATAACCAGTCCATGCATCAAAACTACTGTAATAAATTCCCCGCTCTATCATCTCTCGCGAAACGTCAATTCGTTCCTTAGAATTCATCAAATAAATAGCTTTATCTGTATAACGAGGTCTTCTTGTATATGTTCCTGTTACGGAATAAGTCACGGAAGGAGGACCAGATTTTCCTTTTTTGGTGGAAATCACAATCACCCCATTACCGGCCCTGGCCCCGTAGAGTGCCGTTGCAGAAGCATCTTTCAACACCGTTATCTCTTCAATATCATCAGGATTTAACCCAGAAATGGCATTTCCCAACAGATTCACGAAATCCAAATCATTCAACTGGGAAGGATCTACATTCACCGGATCCGATAACACCACTCCATCCAACACCCATAGCGGTTCCTGACTTCCCAACATAGTCGAGTTTCCTCTGATTCTCAATTTGGGGGCAGCACCTACTTGACCGGAATTCTGCATAAAAATCATGCCGGGAATCCGACCTTGTAACATTTGATCTACCGTACTTACTCCCGCAACCTTAATATCATCCATTTTCAAAACATCCACCGCACTGGTCAATTCATGCCGATTGATCGTCTGGTAACCCGTGACGACAACCTCATCCAAAGCCTCCGCTTCTTCCTTCATCACCACATCAATCGTATCTTTCCCCACGTACTTGATTTCCTGACTTTCCATCCCGATAAAGGAAAACAACAGGGAGAATTCCTCCAGATTCGGAATAGTCAACCGATATTTCCCATCCACGTCAGTAACAGTACCCAGACTTATTCCCTTGATTTGTACCGTAACCCCTGGAATAGGCTGTTTTTTCGTGTCCACCACCTTACCTGTCACCGTCACCGATTTCTGTTTTTCATCATTCACCGGAATCATTTTGGCACGACGGATCACCACGTAATTATCCGTGATCTCGAAAGTCAGGTTCGTTCCCCGCAAAAGAGTGGAATATAAATTCTCTAACGTGAAATTACCGGTCTCCACTCTTACCACCTTGTTCATGTCCAGCTCGTTATTACTAAACAAGGTCACTTTCCCCGTCTGTTGCTCCACCTGCTCGAAAATCGCTTTCAACGATTGTTGTTTCCCCGTCATTCTCACCGTTTGGGCAAAACTGGCGGCAGATACCTGCAACACGATACCTACCGTGAATAGTAATACTAATCGCATAATACACCAACATTTTTTACAGGGTATCTTATACCCCAAGTACCTAAACATACTCTTTTTTTTCATACTTTTGCACATAATTATTAATATCATGCCAAATGACATGGTTAACTAACTCTCAACGGGAAGTATGGCCGTACTTCTCGTTGTTTATTTTTCAGATATCATTACTGTATTTCCATTTATTGTAAAGTGGACATTCGTGGTCTTCTCCATCAAGGCCACAAATTCCCTGAAATCCACGTCCCGACGAATCGCACCGGTGAAACGATAATCCCGACAAGCCGCATGTACAAAGAAATATTTAATATTATACCATCGTTGTAACTTTTGCATCAAATCATCCAAAGGCATATCCTGGAAACGGAACATACCATCTTTCCAGGAAGTATACAAATCCGTGTTCACTTCACGAACGACAGGCTTACTCCCATCTTTCTTCAATTCAAACTGTTCCCCGGGTTCCAGGCGATATTTTTGTGAACGATAATTCACGTTAACCGCCCCTTGAGCAAGCGTCACCTGTTCGAAATCATCTTCTTTGTAACTACATACATTGAAAGAAGTTCCCAATACCCTAATACTTGTCTCTCCCGTGATAACCACAAAAGGATGCAACGTATCCCGACTAACTTCAAAATAAGCCTCCCCCACCAACTCCACGACCCGTTCTGCTCTCGTGAACACGGAAGGGAAACGCAATTCACTTTCCGAATTTATCCACACTCGAGTACCATCGGCCAATACCACCTGATATTCTCCTCCCTGGGGAACCCAAATCCGGCATAATTCACTCGCCTCCTTTTTCTCGGCCGTTACTACCAGCGTATTTACAGAATCTTTCGCTAATGGAGTCCCAGATGAAGACACGATATCTTTTAGCTGATTTTCCTCTAAAGAAACAACTTTACCGTCGGCCATCTCAAAAAACGCTTTTGTCACCCCTCCTTTAATTTCCTGCACGGCAACCGGCTTCACGGCATCAGTGCCCCAACGGGAAATTCCCCAGAAAATCCCTACAGCGACCGGCAAGATCACGGCAGCCGCTGCCCACCAACGCCATCTACCAACCCGGGAGGCCCAAGCAGCCCGCCGTGTGGTTCGTTGGTCCACCTTCGTCCAAGCTTTCCGCTCATCAATTGCCCGATAACGTCGAATGATTCTTCCCGCCTCCAGGTAATGCCATAGGTCCCGAATATCCCTTTCCCCGGGATGCGAGGCCAACCATTCCTCCAGTTCCCGCCGTTCCTCCCCCGACAATTCCCGCCGAGCGGCTTCCTCTATGATATGTTCAATTCTGTCCGGCATAGTTTCTCTTGTAAATTTTACCCCATGACGGTAAAAAAGAGAAAAAGGGTGACAAGAAAAGAGAGAAAAAATAAAAAAAAATTCACACGAACAACATCAACAAAACGCAAGCCCTGTCCGTCAACTCGTTACGAAGGGCTGACAAAGCCCGGGACATTGTCGTCTTCACCGTGTTCACGGATATACCCAATTCATCGGCCACGTCCTTGTAGCGTTTCCCCTGAAAAACAATTGCCGTAAATATCTCCCGGGTACGTTCCGGCAATCTCTCCACGGCCGCGTAAATCTCGTCCATCCGGGTATTCCACTCCTCATCATCCGGCATGTCCGCCTCCGTGAAGCCCAGCAAGGAATCGGACACCTCGACCCGTACCATCTTATTCTTCTCCAACACATCCAGGCAACGGTTATTCACGGACTGGTAAAGATAAGAACGAAGATTACGCTCGATTAATTCAAACCGCTGGGTTTCCCACAATTTCACGAAAACATCCTGCACGATATCTTCCGCATCTTCCTGCAATGGCACGTACCGCGTGGCATACATCACCAGGGGCTTATAAAATTGCCGGAAAAGCAATTCCAAGCCCCTTTTATCCCCCTGTTTCAACAATGCCAACACGTGTTCCGTCTGTTCCATACAATGTATTAAGAATCTGGAACAAAAATAATACTTAAATTCTTTTTCCCAACCTTATCCGGTGAAAATCTCATCAAGCCCATGCCGCCCAATGAGTATATCACACTAATTCTCAAACAAATAGTCTTTACAGCGTTTATTTCTTCTACTTTCGTTCGCCATAACTTCCTCATAAATATACCACTTAGCCTTCTTTGGAACGGTTCAGCAACGGTTCAGTAACGGTTCATGAACCGTAAACACGGGTTCAACAACCGTCCCGGAACAGTTTTCATGCGGCCTTAGCTATAAAAAGGAGGCGAAGGAATGAACAAGCGAGAAAGAATGGTTTTCCTCTCGAGCATGTTCAAACCACAGTCGACCTATCTGCCGAAAATAGCTCTTAGAAATTCAGATGAAGGGAAAAATTGATGGCGAAATTATCCACGGTCCGCCCGTCATGGTTATCCCGGTGAGTCAATCGCCACATGGCGTCGACACGGATAAACCGCAGGATATTCTCGATGCCCACCCCGACCTCGATATAAGGTTTGGATACCGAGGTCATACCTTCCGGGAAAAGCAACAACGCGTCCGAGGATGCCATGCTTCCGTCGTTCTTGTCCGAGAGCCGTCCCCACAAAGCCTTCACCGTGGCGACTTCACGCCATTTCAAGCGCTTCATCAAAGGTATCTTGCCCAGGAAGAATCCCCGGAAATGGTGTTCCCAGAAAACGGCACCCCAAAGGTCGGAAGCGAATTCATAAAAATCCATGCACGAGAAAGCGTTCGGGTCATAGAAATAGGTGGCATTCCCCTCGTGCAACTTCAACAAGGGATAAGGAACACACCCGAAAATCTTTCCCCCGGAAAGCAACACGTCACTGTAACCGATGGGGGCGATATCAAAATCATGCTTGATGGACAATTCCAGGCGATAATACTCGTAATCGCTGTTGAGCACATTCTTCAACCCGGCCGTGAAATCAATGCCCACGATGGGATAGTCCGACCCCATGGACACTTTGTCGAATGTCTGCCGAACCATGATCTCGTTCTTGGAAAGCCGCGTACCGATATGCAATTCCGAGGTCCGAATACTGGTCAGTCGGGTAGAATCCGTCCTCAGGAAGTCCACGTAACGGGTTGGGAACATTTCCCGGTAGCTATAGGAAAAGGTATTCGTTATCCATTGACGCCATTCCTTCTCGTATTTCAGGTCGAACTGGTTCACGAGGGTCAGTTTTTCGTTGTCCCCACGGGCAAGAATGGAAGCGAGGATATTCCCCGTGGTGAAGGCATTCTCGCTGGCCCCCAACTGCAAGACATCGTGTTTCCCGCTGACAGTCAATTTCGAGGTGGGCTGGTTGTTGAACATCAGTTCCACGGTTCCGCCCCCCTTCACCTTCTCGTCCTTCGTGCTGTAGGCGGCATAACCGCTCAGGCGTACTTTCTCGCTTAAATCACTGGTTGTTTTCATGCCCAACTGAAAGCGGACACCTTCCAGTTCATTAAAACTCATCAATTTATAGTAAGGACCAAAACCGACGTAGGTCGTATTATAATAACCCAGGAATACGGTCTGTATCAAATCATAGATATTCTGGTAAAGAGGCACATTCTTGATGGAATCAACCATACTGTAAATGTTCAATTCCCGCTCGCTCAACTCGTGAGGGCGCACGGATTGCCAGTAGGACTCGTCGTTTTTCAGGACATCCTTACTGATAATCACGTCGTTGTCCATTTTTTGAATCTCCTCGGGAATCGGTTCGTTCACCTTCACGTTCGAGTAGTCGATTTGTCGATGCCCCATGAAAGACATCAACTTGGAGGAATCCCTCATCACCACGGTGAAATCAGCGGTGATCTTATCCCGCTTCAGGAACCAGGTGGAATCGTTCACCAGGGTATTCTCGTTCTCGATGACCAAATCCTTTATCCAGTTTACGTTCAACCCTTTGGCCATACGGACCCGGGCTGATTCCAGGGCCCAGGAAGTGGAGTCGATGTTGATTTCCCCGTCGAAAACCGGCGTGCCCAATCCCTTCGGATGGAAACGTATCTTGTAGATTTTCCGTCCCTCCTTGGTGATACTGTCTACCAGGAAATATTTATAATACAACAGACCATGCTCGGAAAGGGGACTGGCGAAATTCACCTCGAAGATGTTGATGTAATTGTCGTAGAGATTCACGTTCACGTGGAGATGCCCGGTGAACTGGGCAAGGGTGTAATCCTCCTCGATACCGGAAATTCGGCTGGCTTTCACCACCTCCCTGGAGACTCGAGGCGAACGACGGTAATAGTAATCGGCAGAGGCCTCGGAAATCATCACGGGCAGGTAAGCCTTCCCGTTTATTGCCGAGGTGTCCATGTACTGGAATATGAATCCGAAATTCTTCTGCAGTTTCTTGTTCCGGAATTGTGGCTTGACATTGGCCACATCCAATTCCATCTTCGTGTAGGTGGTATAGGAATAAGATGATTTCTCCGCGGGATTGTTTTTCTTTTTATTCTTGGAAACATTACGCAGGATAGCATGAGCGGGATTTTCTCCGGGCACAATCTTCACCTCATCCAAATCGTTCACGATGGGCTTCAGGCGAAAATCAATCCGGTTGAAAGCCCCTTTGTTCACGGGGACTGTTTGTCGCTCGTAGGAAAGGTAAGCGGCCATCAGTTCGGAGACATCTTCCCGCGTCTCAAGACTGTAGTTCCCCTCAAAATCAGTTGTCGTACCAATGGTTGTACCGACAAAAACGATGCTCACGAGAGGCAATGGCTCTCCCGTTTGGGCATCAACCACTTTTCCCATGACCTTCGTTGCCTGGGCCATCACCTCGGACACGCAAAAGGAAAGGACTATCCCTAAAACAAATTTTAATACTCTCATTCCATAGATGACTTTTATACATGCATCGGAAAAAGAGTAATGCAATCCCCGTGCCAAAAAATCACACCACGCCCTCGCGCAGGATATCATGTATATGAACCATCCCCTTGTAATGATGCCCCTCGTCAACCACGACCAGTTGCGTGATGCTATTTTGCTCCATCAAACGGTAAGCGTTATAGGCCAACTCGTCCTCGGAAATAGTCTTCGGGGAAACCGACATGATATCTTTGGCCGTCAAAGAGGTTGTATCCTTGTATTTTTCCATCATTCGCCGCAAGTCGCCATCCGTGATGATTCCCTGCAGACACTGGTCCGCGTCCACGATAGCCACGGCGCCCAAACGTCCCCGGGACATGGCGAGGATAACGGTACGGATATCCGTATCGGCTGAAACGCTCGGCCGGTTGTCCGCGTCATACACGTCGGAAACCCGCGTATAAAGGCGCTTGCCCAAGGTCCCCCCGGGATGATACTTGGCGAAATCACGGCTGGAGAAGCTCCGGCATTCCACCAGGCACATGGCCAAAGCATCCCCCAACACCAGTTGGGCGGTAGTCGAACTCGTGGGAGCGAGATTCAAGGGACAGGCCTCTTTCTCCACCTTGGCTTTCAGCACGTACATGGCATTCCGAGCAAGGAAGGAATCGGTATTGGAAACCATGGCAATAATTTTGTCATTCCCGTTATTGCGGATAAGCGGAACCAGCACTTTAATTTCCGGGGTATTCCCGCTTTTGGAAACACAGATGACCACGTCCTCATCCCGAATCATCCCCAAATCCCCATGTATGGCATCAGCGGCATGCATGAACACGGCCGGCGTCCCCGTGGAATTCATCGTGGCTACTATTTTCGTGGCGATAATCGCACTTTTCCCAATCCCGGTAATGATGACTCTTCCCTTGCTCTCGTATATCAGTTTCACGACAGCCTCGAAATCATCGTCTATGTAATTCTCCAGTTTTTGAACGGCTTCTACCTCATCCTGAATAACTTTCCGTGCGAACGCTTTTATATCTACCATATATTTTACCTTTATCCTGCAAGAGTACATCACTTTTCTCTTTCAAATTTTCGTCAAAAAGTATTGTCCTCTTCATTATTTTGCTATAACTTTACTTACGACAAAAGTACCATTTTTCGCAATAAGTCAAAACGTGTGTTAGTAGATTTATTATGGCGTATTTTGTTTGCAGAAACGAATTAAGTTATAAATTTGCGCACCCTCATGAAAAAAGGGGTGAGTGACAAACATAAATGAAATGGGAGTGAAGATTGATTTACACGCTAAACTAAAAGAGTATTTCGGTTTCGACAGTTTTAAAGGGAACCAGGAAGAGATTATCAGGAACGTGCTGGAAGGAAACAATACTTTCGTGTTAATGCCTACCGGCGGGGGAAAATCTTTATGTTATCAATTACCGGCATTAATCCTTGATGGGACTGCTATCGTTATATCACCGCTAATTGCCTTGATGAAAAATCAAGTGGATGCCATGCGTTCGTTCAGCGCGACGGAAGGTGTGGCTCATTTCATGAATTCCTCGCTGAGTAAAAGCGATATACTGAGCGTGAAGGAAGACGTGCTCAGCGGCAAGACGAAATTATTATACGTGGCCCCGGAGTCCCTGACCAAAGAAAGCAATATCGAGTTTCTACGGAAAGTTAATATATCATTCTTTGCCGTGGATGAAGCCCACTGTATATCGGAATGGGGGCACGATTTCCGCACGGAATACCGTAAAATCCGTCCGATCGTGGATCAAATAGGGAAGGCGCCAATCATTGCCTTGACAGCAACAGCTACTCCCAAAGTACAGCATGATATACAGAAGAACCTGGACATGTTGGATGCCAAGGTCTTCAAGTCATCTTTCAACCGCCCGAACCTGTACTATGAAGTTCGCCCGAAAGTTGACCCCACGAAGGATATCATCAAGTTCATCAAAAACAACGAGGGAAAATCCGGAATCATATACTGCCTTAGCCGCAAGAAAGTAGAGGAACTGACCGAAATTCTCAACGTGAACGGAATCAAAGCCGCTGCTTATCACGCGGGCATGGATGCCGCCACGCGGAGTGCCAATCAAGATAAGTTCCTGATGGAGGAAGTCAATGTCATCGTGGCAACAATCGCTTTCGGTATGGGTATCGACAAACCGGATGTACGTTTCGTTATCCACTACGATATTCCAAAAAGCCTGGAAGGATATTACCAGGAAACCGGACGTGCCGGACGAGACGGAGGAGAAGGCTACTGCTTGACATTCTATAGCTACAAGGATATCCAGAAACTGGAAAAATTCATGCAAGGCAAGCCGATCGCCGAACAGGAAATCGGCAAACAGCTGCTCATGGAAACTGTTTCCTATGCCGAGACTTCTTTATGCCGTAGAAAAGTCCTGCTGCACTATTTCGGGGAAAATTACGAGGAAGAAAATTGCGGGGCATGTGACAACTGCCTGTTCCCGAAAAAGGAATTCGAGGGAAAAGAATTCTTGATCGACGCCTTGAACGCCATTCTGGAAACGAAAGAGAAATTCAAAGTAGAACACCTCGTAAAGATTTTAATAGGAGAAACAGATTCTGTCATCAAATCCTACAAGCATGATGAATTGGAATCATTCGGGGCCAGAGCCGACAAGAACGCCCAGTTCTGGAACATGGTTTTCAGAAGAGCCTTAATTAGCAACTATATTGAAAAAGATATTGAACAATACGGGGTTATCAAGGTCACGGAGAAAGGCCACGAGTTTTTGAAAAAACCTAAAGATTTTATGCTGATGGAAGACCACAATTTTGAGGAATCTGAAGAAAAACTTCAGGAGAAGGGAGGCGTTTCAGCATTGGATAATACACTGTTCGCGATACTGAAAGACCTTAGAAAGAAAATTGCCAAGAAGAACAATTTGCCGCCATACGTGATATTCCAGGATCCTTCGCTGGAAGACATGTGTATCAATTACCCGATTACTCTCGAAGAATTGGCTAATATTCAAGGTGTTGGAAGCGGGAAAGCCCAAAAATACGGGAAAGAGTTCGTGGAAGTCATTAAACAATACGTGGAAGATAACGAGATCGAACGAGCTCAGGACTTAGTGGTGAAAACCGTTGCCAACAAATCCAAGTTCAAGGTATATATCATCCAGAATATTGACCGGCAAATTGATCTTGAGGACATTGCCTCAGCCGAGGGTTTGACTTTCGAGGAATTGATCAAGGAAATGGAAGCCATCGTGTTCTCCGGGACAAAACTGAATATAGACTATTATTTGAACCAGATACTGGACGAAGAACAGCAGCAAGAAATAATGGACTATTTCATGGAGGCCAAAAGCGACAATATTTCCGACGCCTATGACGAATTCGAGGGTGATTACAGTGAAGAGGATCTGCGGTTGATGCGTCTGAAACTACATTCCAAACACGGAAATTAACATCACTGCATACAAGACGAGGTTGCCGCTAAAGAAATGGCAACCTCGTTTCGTATAATCCCAATCCCGAGTAATACAAATTTCTGCCTGTATCAATTATTCATTCCTATCTTACTCTATTTTGTTTAGAACAACCCCTGGAAGATTCTGCAGGAATTGAATCAATTGTACTTCATCATCCAGTTTACGGGTTCTCACGGCTAAGGTAACACGGAATGATTTTCCCCCGTTCTGTTCATTAATATCCGTGGAAAAAAAGGCAATGGTGTGGTGCTTACGTTCAATTTCATCCATCACAAGTTGTAATGCCCTTGCATCTGGAACAGTAAACGTCAGGTTAATCGTTCTTTGACTGAATTCACGGAATATATAACCTAACCCTTCCAAACCAATCAACGTCAATGCCGTAGCAGAAACTCCCAACCAATACTGTCCTGCACCCACGGCCAATCCTATCGCGGCCGTAACCCAAACACCAGCGGCCGTGGTCAATCCTCGTACAAACAGCTTTTGTATGATAATTGTACCCGCACCCAGGAAACCAATCCCGGTCACCACCTGTGAGGCTATTCGACTCGGATCCAAACCGATACCCTCTTTTCCCAGCAAATCCTCGAAACCATACTTGGAAACGAGCATAAACAAGGCGCTACCCAAAGCGACCAAGAAATGAGTACGGAAACCTGCTTCCTTCGCCCTGTATTCCCTGTCAACCCCGATAGCCGCACCTAAGGCTCCGGCTACCAATAAACGGAAGAAAAAATCCCATGTCATCATAATACAACAAATACTTTCATTACGTCCAACAAAATCCAAACCAATACATCCCATTTACCAACAAAAAAGTGGGGCACCCATTCACGGATGCCCCACTTTTCCGCTCACGGCTTTCAATCCGTGTATCGCGTAATCGTCTGCTCCCTGTCAGGACCCACAGACACGATCTTGATAGGCACGCCCAATTCATCTTCCAGGAAAGAAAGGTAATTATTAAATTCCTCGGGGAACTCATCCTCGGAAGTCATTTTCGTCATACCGCAACGCCAACCGGGCAACTCGGCGTAAATCGGCTTGATGGAGTCATCTACCTCGTAAGGGAAATAATCTATCTCCTTTCCTCCTACTTCATAAGCAACGCAGGCCTTTATCGTTTCAAAAGAATCCAACACATCACTCTTCATCATGATCAACTGCGTTACCCCGTTAATCATTACAGCGTACTTCAAGGCCACCAGGTCTATCCAGCCACAGCGGCGTTCCCGGCCCGTAACGGCCCCAAACTCGTGGCCCAATTCCCGGATTTTCGCCCCGATTTCGTTATTCAATTCCGTGGGGAAGGGACCACTCCCAACCCGCGTGCAATAAGCCTTGAAAATACCGTATACCTCACCAATACGCTTGGGAGCAACGCCCAATCCCGTGCATGCCCCGGCACATATCGTGTTGGAAGAAGTAACAAAAGGATAAGAACCGAAATCGACATCCAGCATGGTACCTTGAGCCCCCTCTGCCAGAATCGTCTTCCCCTCGGACAATATTCTATTCACTTCATGCTCGCTATCCACCAGCGGGAACTCCTTCAGGTACTCGATACCCTCCATCCATTCCCGTTCCACCTGCGACAAGTCGTAAGAAAAATCCAAACTCTTCAATATTTGCTCGTGGCGGGCCTTTGCCTTAGCGTACTTGGCCTCGAAATCACACAGGATATCCCCCACGCGCAAGCCGTTTCGGCTAATTTTATCCGTGTACGTCGGGCCAATTCCCTTACCCGTCGTCCCCACCTTGGCGTCTCCTTTCAACCTCTCGTAAGCGGCATCCAGAAAACGGTGAGTAGGCAATATAAGATGGGCTTTTTTAGAAATATGCAACCGCTTCTTCAAATCATGCCCGGAAGCCTCCAATGCCAGGGCCTCAGCCTTGAACAAGGCGGGATCCAGCACCACCCCGTTACCGATAATATTTATCTTATCTCCCTGGAATATGCCCGACGGGATCGAGCGAAGCACGTATTTCTGCCCCTCGAACTCGAGCGTGTGTCCGGCATTCGGTCCGCCTTGAAAACGGGCAACCACGTCATAATTAGGTGTCAACACGTCTACCACTTTACCTTTCCCCTCGTCACCCCATTGCAATCCAAGCAATACATCTACTTTCATCTGATAACTTTTAAGTTACAAAAACATTTTTATCAAGAACAAACACGCGAAATTAGACATTTATTTCGATGACGCCAACTTGCAGTCATGACAAATACCGTAAATATACAGCATGTGATGGTGAACCGTGAAATCATACTTCTCCTCCACGTGCTCCACGATTTCCGCCAACCGCGGGTCCGCGAATTCCTCCACCTTGCCACACACCTTACACACTATATGCTCGTGTTTCTTGTTATTGTAAGCCCTTTCGAACTGGGCGATATTATTTCCGAACTGGTGCTTTATCACCAACTTGCAATCCAGCAAAAGGTCTATCGTGTTATACAGCGTGGCACGACTCACCCTGTAATTCTTGTTCTTCATGAAAACATACAACGCCTCTATATCAAAATGCCCCGCGTGAGAATAGATCTCATCCAAGATGGCATACCTCTCGGGAGTCTTTCGGTGCCCCTTCTGCTGCAGGTAATTAGTAAAAATCTCTTTTACCGTTTCCTTTATTTTATCCATTGAATCCACGACTAAATCTTTTTATTCCGTTGCTAAGTTACAAATTAAATCCACATGTAGGTTATTATTTAGACAGAATTTAATTTATACCTCCACATTCTCCACCCGGGCCACGTTCTCCACCCCTTTCAGGGAAGATATCTTCATCATCAGGTTATTCAAGTCAGCCGTGTTGTGAACATACAGGTGAAGCATCCCCTCGAATATGCCGTCCTTCGTCTCGAAATGCACGGCACGCATGTTCACGTTACTCTCCAGGGAGACAATCCGCGTGATCTCGCTCACGATTCCCACGCTGTCAATCCCGTTCAGGCGGACCACCGCCAGGAACGACATAATCTTGTGGCTCACCCACTTCACCGGCACGATCTTATCCCCGTAACTGGACATCAGGCGTATCGCCTCCGGGCATTTGCGCTTGTGTACCGTAATTTTGTCCTCCTCCATCTTCAAGCCGACGACATCATCCCCCGGTATCGGGTTACAACAAGGCGCGATGATGAAATCCGAATCGCCATTCGCCCCTTTTCCACCTTCCCCCGCGGTCTTTGCCTCCTTATCCTTATCGCTCTTGAAGAACTGCAACTTCCAGTACTTCACGAACTTGTTCTCCGACTTCTTTTTCAGGGCCTTCTTCACGTCCTCCTCTGTCAGGATACCCTTGGCCAGGTTCGCGAACAAATCCTCCTTCGCCTCCAGGTTCAGATGCAACAACGCCTTCGCCAACACCTCCGGCCCGGACGCCTGCTTCATGTTCTCCAGGATTTTCTCGAACATGATAGCCCCCAGCTTGACCTGTTCCTTGCGCTCCTTCCGGAACACCGTGTTGATATTATTCTTCGCTTTCGCCGTCACGATAAAATTCAACCAGTCCCCCTGCGGCTTCTGCTTGTCGCTCGTCAGGATTTCCACCTGGTCACCGCTCTGCAACCGGTGACTCATCGGCACCAGCTTGTGATTCACTTTCCCCCCGATACAGGTATTCCCGATTTCCGTGTGGATATCATACGCGAAATCCAGCACCGTCGCCCCCTTCGGCAACGTCCGCATATCCCCCTTGGGCGTGAAGACCCGGATCTCCTTGGCAAACAGGTTCATCTTGAACTCGTCCAGGAACTCCAGGGCATCCATCCCCGGCTGCTCCAACACCTCCTTGATACTGGCCAGCCACTTGTCCACCTCGGAACTTCCCTCCGTGTCATTCTTGTACTTCCAGTGGGCGGCCAATCCCTTCTCCGCGATCTCGTCCATCCGGCGGGAACGGATCTGCACCTCTATCCACTTTCCTCCCGGCCCCATCACCGTCAGGTGCAATGCCTCGTAACCGTTCGCCTTCGGCACGCTCACCCAGTCCCGGATACGCTCCGGCTTCGGGCTATACATGTCCGTGATCAGCGAATAGATATTCCAGCACTGCCACTTCTCCGGCTGGTTGTCCTTTGGGTCAAACACGATACGCACCGCCAGCAGGTCGTAAATCTCCTCGAACGAGATTCTCCGCCGCTGCATCTTCGCCCACACGGAATACACGCTCTTCGTCCGCGCCGTGATGTCGTAATGATAACCGTTCTCCGTCAGCCGCTCCCGAATCGGGGCGATAAATTGCTGGTAGAGATTCGTATTCTCGTCGCGGTAGGCATGGATCTTCGCCTCCAGTTCCCGGTACTCCTCCGGGTTCTCGTACTTCAGGCTCAAATCCTCCAGTTCCGTCTTGATGGCATGCAGCCCCATCCGATGCGCCAACGGGGCATATATATAAAGCGTCTCGCTCGCTATCTTCACCTGCTTGTGCTCGGGCATCGAGTCCAGCGTCCGCATGTTATGCAACCGGTCCGAGATCTTGATCAGGATCACCCGCACGTCATCCGCCAGCGTCAGCAGCACCTTCCGGAACGTCTCCGCCTGCTGCGTCGTGTTCGCCTCCATCACCTCGCTGATCTTCGTCAACCCGTCCACCAGGGAAGCGATCTTCGCCCCGAACAGATTGGCGATATCATCCACCGTGTAATCCGTGTCCTCCACCACGTCATGCAGCAACGCCGCCACCACCGACTTCGTCCCCAGCCCGATCTCCGAGGCGGCAATCTTCGCCACCGCGATGGGATGCAGGATATAAGGCTCCCCCGACTTCCGTCTCACCCCCCGGTGCGCCTCGTTAGCCAAATCAAACGCCCGACGGATCATCTTCTTGTTCTCCTCCGTCGTACCCGGCCTCAAGGACTGCATCAAATCCTCGAAAGCCACCCGTATCAACTCATTCTCTCGGTCCATAACCTATCGTTTAATATCTTTTCATTTCAACTCAACATGTCGCGACTCCACCCCTGACCGCATGAACATCGCCGCCATCCGGTCGAACATTCCCTCCCGCTCCGTCGTGTAATAGCGGATACTCCCCCCTCTCGACAGCCGCTCCTCCATCTCCGGGTGACGCCACAGGTAATCCTTCAGGCTCCTCGCCACGATTTCCCCCTGCTGCACCACCTTCACCCCCTTCGGCACGTGGCGGTCTATTACCTCCCGCAACAGGGGATAATGCGTGCAGGCCAGCAGCACCGTGTCAATCCCCGGGTCCATCCCGAACAACTCCTCCAGGTACTTCCGCACGAAATACTCCGTCCCCGGCGAGTCCAGCTCGTTATTCTCCACCAGCGGCACCCACATCGGGCAGGCCAGCTGCGTCACCCGGAAATCCTTCCCCGAGTGGATCTTGGCCACCTCCAGCAGGTACGACTCCGAGGCCACCGTCCCCCGCGTCGCCAACACCCCGATATGCCCGTTCCGCGTGTAATCCGCCACCGCCTCCACGCTCGGCCGGATCACCCCCAGCACCCGCCGCGAGGCATCCAGCACCGGCAAATCCTGCTGCTGTATCGTCCGCAGGGCCTTCGCCGAAGCCGTGTTGCAGGCCAGAATCACCAGCCGGCACCCCATCTCGAACAACTTCACCACCGCCTCCCGCGTGTACCGGTACACCACCTCGTACGACCGCGTACCGTAAGGCGCACGGGCGTTATCCCCCAGGTAAATGTAATCATACCCCGGCATCTCCCGGGCGATATCCCGCAATATCGTCAGTCCCCCGTACCCGGAATCGAACACCCCGATCGGGCTATACCTCTTTTTACATCCTTCCTCCATATAACCTGCTAATATAATCTTTTCCCGTTAAAAACCAAAAAAATGGGCCGCCTCTCGTCGAAAGGCGGCCCATTTTCATTCTATTCAACTTATTGAATACCCAATTTCTTCTTCACCAACGGCAACACATCCTCGCTATTGTCAGCGAAATACAGGATAGAACCGTTGCTCAGGTCAAAGATATAAGTGAATCCGTTCTCCTTGCCCACTTCCTTGATCGCGTTGCTGGCCTTCTCCATGATCGGCTTCAGCAATTCCTCCTGCGTCTTCACCATCTGCTGTTGGGCAATCTCCTGGAAACTTTGGATACGCTCTGCCAATCCTTGGATTTCCTGTTGTTTGGCTGTCCGGGTCAACTCGCTATACGTCTTCTCGTTAGCCTGATACTCCTGGATCAGTTTCTGGTATTGAGCGTGCATATTCTCCAACTCCTTGCGGATTTCGGCCTCCTTAGCCTCAAGCGTCTTTTGAGCCTGTTGCATCTCCGGCATTAAACTCATCAACTTGGCTGTTTCTATATGACCCAACTTGATGGGTTTCGTCGTCTGTGCAGAAGCAGCGAACGCGGCAAAAAGGAATGCCACAAGAACAAATAATTTCATCGTATTCTTCATAATCGTTGTCTTTATAAATAAATTCTCACAAATATACTAAATAAAATTAATCAGCCAAACATCCGGGCCCAAAACATCAGAATTCCTGACCCAGCACGAAGTGGAACTGCGAACCGCCGGCTCCCTGACGTCCCTGAACATCGTCGAACCCGTAACCCCAGTCGATACCCAGCAGACCGAACATCGGCAGGAACACGCGCAAGCCCACACCACCTGAACGGTACAGGTTGAACGGCTCGAAATCCTTCAGCGCGTACCACGAGTTACCGGCTTCCAGGAAGGCCAGCGCGTAAATCGTGGCCGACTGCGCCAGCGAGATCGGGAAACGCAATTCCAGCGTCAACTTGGAGTACAGGTTAGCGTCCTGCGACTTCACCGGGATGAAACTGGATCCGGCGTTCGTCAGCGAACTGTTCTCGTACCCGCGCAATCCCACGTACTCACGGCCGTACAGGCTATATCCCGACATACCGTCACCACCCATCTCGAAGCCCTCGAACGGCGAACGGCGGTA
Organism: uncultured Butyricimonas sp.; assembly: GCA_944321845.1. GTDB lineage: Bacteria > Bacteroidota > Bacteroidia > Bacteroidales > Marinifilaceae > CALUMT01. The sequence continues at coordinate 46,602 of CALUMT010000037.1, read as the reverse complement.
CTTGTTATAGAATCCCAGGTAACCGTACTGTGCCCCGGCGTACAGGATCAACGGGTGTTTCTCGCTCCGGGTCAACGGCATGAATATCTTCCCGCTGAACTTCCACTTGTGGTACTCGATCCAGCGATACTTCTCCTCGTTCGTCTCCGTCTCCAGGTCACGCGATGTGAACAACGAGTAAGGCAACGTGAAAGCCACCGACAGCGAGAACTCGCTACCCGACCGCGTGAACAGCGGGTTGTCGATAGAGCTACGCTTCAGCACGGCAGCGAACGACAGGTTGTTCACCTTACCGTTATCTATCACGTAATAACGCCAGTTCTGCAAGTTATAATGTTGATAAGAAATCTCCGTGTACAGCGTGAACCAGTCATCCGGCCACTTGATACGCCGTCCCAGACCCAGGCTGGCACCGAACGTCAACATGCTCTGGTCCATTCCCTCGTAAGCGGAAGACGACCCGATCTGCGTCGCGTACGACTTGTTGTAACTGCTCGTGTAACCCGTCTGACGGGAGAAATAAATGGACGCGCTCAGCGAGTTCGGCTTCCGGCCGCCCAACCACGGCTCCCGGAACGAGATACTGAACGACGTGTAATACTTACCGTTCGTCTGCGCCTTCAGGCTGAACGTCTGACCGTCACCCATCGGCAGCGGCCGGTAAGAATCCCAGTTAAATATATTCCGTATTGAGAAATTCGAGAACGTCAGTCCCACTGAACCGATAATCATCCCGGCACCCCAACCACCGGACAGCTCCACCCGGTCATTGGCCTTTTCCACCAGGCTGAACACCACGTCCGTCGTACCGGCATCCGGGTTCACGTTCGTCAGGTCCGGCTTAATCTGCTCCGGGTCGAAATGCCCCATGTTGGCCAGCTCCCGCGCGCTCCGGATAATATCCTCGCGGCTGAACAGCTCGCCCGGGTACACGTACAGTTCCCGGCGGATCACGTGCTCGTGCGTCCTCGTGTTACCTTTAATAATCACCTTGTTCACCGTCGCCTGCGGGCCTTCCACCACGCGCACCTCCAGCCGGATCGAGTCATCCCCCACGATCGTCTCCACCGGCATCAGCCGGGAGAACAGGTAACCGTTATTCTGGTACAGGTTCGACACCGCGTCATCGTCCGTCGTCAGCCGCTCCTGCAGGTAAGTCGTGTTATACACGTCCCCCTTCCGGATATTCAGCACCCGCGACAGCACGTCCGCGTCGTAGACCGTGTTACCGACCCACACGATATCACCGAAATAATACTTGTTCCCCTCCTCCACGTTGATGTAGATTTTCACCCGTTTCGGGGACACCTGCACCACGCTGTCCGACAGGATAACGGCGTCGCGGTACCCCTTCTCGTTGTACCGGTTCACCAGGTTATACTTGTCCTCGTCGTAATTCGCCTCGATATACTTGGCCGACTTGAAGAAATTCATCAGCGACTTCTCCTTCGTCTTCTTCATCGCCGCCTTCAGCTGGCGGTCCTTGATCTCCTCGTTCCCCGTGATGATAATCTCGTCGATCTTGATCTTACTATGCTTCTCCACGATGACATCCAGTATCACGTGATTCTCCTGCCGGGGATCATCCCGCTGCACGATACGGATATCCGTGTTGTAATACCCTTTCTCCTTCAGCAGGCGTTCCACCACCCGCTTCAGGTTCGCCTTCATGTTGTCCGTCACCTGGGTGGCCACCTGCAGGTTCACCGACTCCTTCACCTTCGTCTCCTCCGACTTCTTCAGCCCGATGTAATTCACCTGCGACAACCGGTGCCGTTCCTTCAGGTTTATCAGCAGGTACACCTTGTCACCCACCACCTTGTCCACCGAAATCGTCACGTCCGAGAAAATTCCCTGGCCGTACAGCCGCTTGATCGCCCGCGTGATCGCCTCACCCGGCACCTGAATCGTCATCCCCTCGCTCAATCCCGCCAGGCCCGCCAGCGTCTCCCCGTCGTAATGACCGTCAACGCCGGTCACCCGCACTCCCGCCAGCTCGTAAGTCCTTGGCGAGAAATAATCCACGTCCACGTTTTTCACCGTATCCGCCTCCTGGGCACGCGCGCCCCAAGCGCAACAAACAAACAACAATAAAAGCGCTATTTTTCCTATCATCTGTTCTTACATTTTAATTGCTCCCCGGTCATCCCGAAGCGCCGCTCTCTTTTTTGATAATTACGAATGGCCAAATATAAGTCATCTTTTTCAAAATCCGGCCAGAATTTATCAAGAAAATATAATTCCGTGTACGCCAACTGCCACAAAAGGAAGTTGCTCAACCGGCATTCCCCGCTCGTGCGAATCAGCAGATCGGGATCCGGGATGCCCGCCGTCGTCAGGTAAGAAGCGAACATCGTCTCGTCAACAGCATCTAAATCAGTCACCTTCCCCTCCCGGTAATCCGCCGCCAGCCGCTTGGCCGCCGCCAGGATCTCCCACTTCGCCCCGTAGCTCAGCGCCAGCACCAGCGTCAGCCCGTCGTTCGCCGCAGTCCGCGCCATCAGCCCGTCCAGCTTCTCGCGCACCTCCGCCGGCAAATCAGCCAGGTTACCGATGGCCCGCACCCGCACCCTCTGGCGCATCAGCTCGTCGGTCTCCGCGATAATCGCGTCCACCATCAGCCCCATCAGCACGTTCACCTCCTCCCGCGGCCGGTTCCAGTTCTCGATTGAAAAAGTGTATAATGTCAGGTAACGGATACCCGCCTCCCCGGCGGCCTCCACCGTTCGCTTCACCGCGTCCACCCCGGCCCGGTGACCCTCCCAGCGTTCCATACCCTTGCTCTTTGCCCACCGGCCGTTGCCGTCCATGATAATGGCCACGTGAGTGGGCACCTGTCTTTCTTCTGTCATATATCCCGTTTTAATATCATTCAACATCCGTCCATCGACCGTTGCGCGCGTCCTCCCCCCACATCAGCTTCCCGCGCAAGGTGGAGAAAAAGCTATGCCCCTCCAGCTTCACCACGTTGATCTTGAATCCCGCCGAGGACACCCGCACCTCCCGCTCGTCCGTCACCCGCTCCATCCGCGAGTCCACCCCCAACACGAACTCCCCCGTGCGGCTCCGCACCCGCAAGCGCACCTCCACGTCGCCCGGCAGCACCAGCGGCCGCATCGTCAGGTTGTGCGGGCACACCGGCGTCAATATCAAATTGTCGCACGACGGCGCCACGATCGGTCCCCCGCAACTCAGCGAATAGGCCGTCGAGCCCGTCGGCGTCGCCACCAGCAACCCGTCGGCCCAGTAGCGCGTCAGGTACTCCCCGTCCACGTGCGCGTAAATCTCCAGCAGCGACGAATCCGCCGTCTTCAACACGCTCACCTCGTTCAGCGCGTAGGCGAAACCGCCGAAATCCTCCCCCTCCACCGCCAGCCGTGCCAGCGCCCGCCGCTCCACCGCGTACTCCCCCCTCGCCAGCCGCCCGGCCAACCCCGCGAAATCCTCCCGCGAGGCTCCCGCCAGGAAACCCAGCCGTCCCCCGTTCAGCCCCAGCACCGGCACACCGCTATCCCGCGCCAGCAACACGGCATCCAGGAACGTCCCGTCGCCCCCCACGCTGAACAGCATATCCGTCCCCGCCAGCTCCCCGGCCGACGCAAAACTCTCCCCGTTCCATCCCTCCCCGCGCAACCGTTCCCGCAACGGGGCATACACCGTCACCTCCACTCCCGACGCCCGCAACTCGTCCCGGATACCCTCCAGGCCCGCCGCCACGTCCTCCCGGACATCGCGGCCGAATATAGCTACTCTCTTCATGGTAATCACTCGAATCGGGGGCTAAAGATATACATTTTTCCGTCATCGCGCCCGCGTCCGCCCCCTTTTTCTCCGGCGGGCGGGCGACAACCGGCGAATTTCCCGCCATGCCACCGGAGGCGTCACCCCCGTTCCCAACCGCACCGGGAACGGCAACCGCGCTCTCCCCGGCCACCGGAACATTCCCGACATTCCCGCACCTTGCCGTGACGGGAACCCCGGCCACACCGTTCCCCGCTTCCGGGTTTATAGCAACATCCCCGACCGTCGCGGGACGGGCAACCACCGCCTCCCCGCACCCATCAGGGACGCCAAACCTCATCTCCTCATTCCCGGCGGACGAGGTCACCGCGGCACTCCCGGCATTCCCCGGGCCGTTTCCCCCGGCACCTCCCCCGTCCCTCGCCCTGGCGGTCACGGCGCCATCACCCCCGGCAGCGAGAGCAATCGCGACACCCCCGTTTTCGGGCGCCGGAACATTCCCGGCAGCAGCCTTCCCGGCCGCCCCGGCCATCACCGAGCCCTCGGCGGCACCTCCGCCAGCAACGGGCGGTCCCTCGATGCAGAAATGCCCGTTGCGGGAGAAACCCGACCGGTCCGCCCGCCCGAAAAACGGGTACACGTGCAACCGGTCCCCCGGGGCCACCCGCAACTCCAACCGCGCCACCCCATCACCCCGCGTCGCCGTCACCTCCCGCGCCCGACCCATGTGCCCGGGCTTACTCTCCCGCACGTGGAAAACGTGCAGCGTGTCCGTCGGCCGCGACCACGGCGACTCCGTCCCCGCCTCCCAACGCAGCGTCACCACCCCGTCGGCGTACTCGCACCGCATCCCGGGCGAGGGAAGCACCCGCCCCTCGCTCACCACCAGGTTCGCGAAATCCCGCACGAACCCCGCGTCATCGTAATACGGCGACATCACCCGCTCCCGGTAATTCGTCCCCGTCAACCGGGGCGCCGCCACCGCGGCCGCCGTCTCCCACACCGGCAACCCGTCGTACACCGTCGCCAGGTAGCCCGACACCAGCCGCGTCGACCGGAACCGCCGCAGGCTCCGCTCCCTCGCCGGCGTCATCACCCAATTCTTGCCCGAGGCCGCCGGACGCCGCGACTCCTGGGCACACACCCGTCCCTTCCGGACGTAAAACGTCACCCCGCCCACGCGCAGCGGCTGACCGGGCTGACAAAGTTGTCCAACGATCGAAGATTCAATTCCTTTCATAAATCATTCCTTTTTTAATAATGTAACATCGCGAATATGATAAAAAATTAACAGACACACAAGTTTTTTAGCACAAAAATCACCCGCCAAGCATTACACTATATTTAATTAAAATTAACTACACACCAACCACCCAAAAATAGCGAAAGACTCCCCGGCAAACAACTTATTCACCTGCACATCACCTGCCACTCACCTGCCAGTGAACTGCATTATCACTTCAATAACACACTAAAGCCTAATTAATTGCACGTTGCATCGCCCTCCCCCATCCCCACATCCACGGAGTCGGAACGGGCAAAATGCAACAAACGTGAAAATGTCGCCCGTTAAATCAAAAATTTTATTAAAATTTGCTTTGAAAATCGGGAAATCCACCCTATATTTGTAGTGTTAATTTTAAAACCGACCATTATGTCTAAAATTACATTACGACTAGTAAAATCAGTCAGCGGACTCATGGGGGAGACCATGTTCCGCACCCTGCCCTCGGGCAAGATAGTGATGAGTGACAAACCCCAATCGCCCCTCTTCGACGACCCGGCGGACAAGGAGGCCCGCGACCTGCGGGCGGCCTGCTTCGGGGCCACAGGCGAGCTAATCCCCTTCGTCCTCGACGCCATCCGCGTCGGGTTCCCGGACCGCGACCGGGGCATCACCCCCGGCATGAAGTTCATGGAGCACAACGCGACGACGCTCTGCTCCGCCACCCGCGGCGACGATGGCACCATCGCCGTGACCCGCGACCTAAAGCTGCTGCAGCTCTCCAACGGGCCGCTGGAGAACGCCGAGGTGGAGGTCAGCGTCGACACCGAACAGCGCAACGTGACCTTCTCCCTCTCGGCGGTGGGGACGGGCGACACGGACCACCTGAGCATGGCGGACGACCGGGTGTACGGCTTCGTGCTCGACGGCGAACGGTTGCGCGGCCGCCTCGTGCAGCTGGGCACCCGGGGCGAGGGCGGCATCAAGACGTTCACCATCCCGGCCAAGTGGTCAGTGGCCGACCTGCACGTGTACGTCTTCACCCGCCGGCGCCGCGACCGCGTGGCCTCGGACACCGCCCACGTCTACCCGACGGAGTAATCCCCCCGGCGGGGCGGCTTCCCGGCAATGGCGAGGCAGCACCCCGTTCACGACGGGACTACCTCCCGAAGGCGACAGGGCTGCATTCCGGCAATCCCGGGACATTCCCCCGCCCCTGCAGGGCAACCATCTTCCCCAGCCGCTAACGGCCGACATCCCGGCGGACCCCGCGTCCCGCCGGGATTTTTCGTGCCCGTTCCCGCCCCGGGCATCCCCCGCCGCCGGGAGACTAGCCCCGGGCAACATCCACCATCCCCTTCCCCGGGGGATAATCCACCCCGTGAAAAACCGCATCCCGCCACCCCAACGGGAAGGCATCCCGGGAGAGCGTTCCCCGACGGAACTTCCCGCACGTCACCCCCTTACCACGGCGGGCGAAGGGACTTCCCGGGGCCTTTCCTCCCCGTCCCGGGCGGAAACGAACGCGGGGATGAAAATAATCCCCTTTTTTCGCGGTAGTTTTCAATTATATCGTATATTTGCCTCGAAAAATTATTAAACCACTAACGACATGTTACCAAAATTTTTAATCGCCGACAACTCGCAAGAGTCTCCAGACCTAATCTACGTTGTACACACGGAAAGCCCGCGCTGCATCATCCAGTGCGACGTGGAGGACTTCTACAGCAACCAGAAGATCCACTGGATCGACGAGGAGCCGCTGTCGCTGGACGACGTGGAGGCACTGCTGGAGGAAGCCGAGGACTTCTTCGAACGTGAACTGGAGAACCAAGAGGAGCTGTTCGACGAGGAAGAGGATGAATAAGGAACGCGGTCATCCCGCGTTTTTTATTTCATTCGGGAGAATCGAAGAAAAATACACTAAACCTGAAACATCATGTACACGAAAACGGACATCAAACAATTCAAGAAACGGGGGGTGAAGCCCGAGGAAGTGGACCGGCAGGTGGAGAACTTCCGGCGGGGATTCGCCCCGGTGGTCGTGGAGGAAGCGGCCACGGTGGGTAACGGCATACACGCGCTGACGCGCGACGAGGCAGAGACGTTCGCCCGGCATTTCGAGGACCTGAAGGACAAGACGGAAATGGTGAAGTTCGTCCCGGCATCGGGATCGGCCACCCGGATGTTCAAGCTGCTGAACTCGTTCCGGGCACGGTACACGGGCAGCGACGAGGACTACCTGCGCTTCCTGCGGGAGAAAGAGCCGGGGACGATGTACTCGTTCTTCGCCAAGCTGAAGGAATACCCCTTCTACCATCACCTGAAGGCAGCCCTGCACGAGGACCGGCTGGACCTCGACAAGCTGCTGTGGAAGAACCGTTTCCAGGAGATACTGGATTACCTGCTGACGGAGAAGGGACTGAATTATAACCACACGCCGAAGGCGTTGATCGATTTCCACATATACAAGGACCACGTGCGCACGGCACTGGAGGAACACCTGGTGGAAGCCGCCCTCTACTGCAACGACGGCAAGCGGGCGAGCGTGCATTTCACCGTGTCGGAGGAATACCTCTCGCGGGTGAAGGCCCACGTGAAGGCGGTGCAGAAGGCGTACCGCGAGGAGTACGGGGTGACGTTCGACGTGACCTACTCCGTGCAGAAGCCGGAGACGGACACGGTGAGCCTCGACGCGCGGGGCGAGCTGCTGCGCGACGGGGAGGGCAACGTGGTATTCCGCCCGGGAGGCCACGGGGCGTTGATTCATAACCTGAACGACCTGAAGGAACGGCTGATATTCATCAAGAATATCGACAACGTGACGCCGGACCGGAACAAGGAGGACACGGTGTTCTACAAGAAGGTGCTGGCCGGGGTGCTGCTCGACGTGCAGGAGCGCGTGTTCGGGTACATGAAGCGGCTGGACAAGGCGAAGGAAGTGACGCCGGAGCTGCTGGCGGAGGTGGAGACCTTCGTGCGCGAGGACCTGGGCTTCCAGCCGGAAGAGGGCAGCGTGCCGACGGAGACGCGGGAACGGGTGAAGTACCTGCGGGGACTGCTCGACCGTCCGCTGCGGGTGTGCGGCATGGTGCGCAACGAGGGAGAACCGGGCGGGGGACCGTTCTGGGTGAAGACCGCCGAGGGAGGACGCCGCCTGATGATCGTGGAGAGCGCGCAGATTAACCTGCGGGACAAGGAGCAGAAGAAGATATTCGCGGGCTCGACGCATTTCAACCCGGTGGACATCGTGTGCGGCACGTACAACTACAAGGGAAAGAAGTACAACCTGGAGGAATTCATCGACCCGGAACAGGGCTTCATCACGGAGAAGTCGTTCGAGGGACAGGATATCCGGGTGCAGGAGCTGCCGGGATTGTGGAACGGGGCGATGGCACGGTGGAACACGCTCTTCGTGGAGGTGCCGCTGTCGACGTTCTCACCGGTGAAGACGGTGTTCGACCTGCTGCGTTTCGAGCATCGCAACGTGTTCAAGGTAGATTGAGGGTATTAAACTATTAAACAAAGATACATGGAAAGAAAAGGAAAAAGGAATTATCTGTTACTGGTATTGAGAGGGTGCGCCATAGGCGCGGCGGACGTGATTCCCGGGGTGTCGGGAGGAACGATCGCTTTCATCACGGGGATTTACGAGGAGCTGCTGGACTCCATCCGGTCGTTCGACCTGACGGCGCTGAAACTGCTGGTGCGGTTACGGCTGCGGGAGTTGTGGCGGAAGATTAACGGGAGCTTCCTGTTCAGCGTGCTGGCGGGTATCGCCATCTCGATTTTCTCGCTGGCGAAGGTGATGACGTGGCTGCTGGAGAATCACCCGATTTACATCTGGTCGTTCTTCTTCGGGCTGATCATCGCGTCGTCGGTACTGGTGGCCAAGGAAATCAAGCAATGGAACGTGGCGAGCGTAATCGCGGGACTGGCGGGCATCGCCATCGCCTACTATATCACGGTGGAGACGCCGACGGAGACGCCGAACGCGTGGTGGTTCATCATCCTGTCTGGAGCCATCGCCATCTGCGCCATGATATTGCCGGGCATCTCGGGGGCGTTCATCCTGTTGCTGATGGGCAAGTATTCCTTCATCCTGCAGGCAGTACAGGAGTTCAACGTGGGGATTCTCGTCCTCTTCGCCATCGGGGCGGTGGCCGGGATTATCAGTTTCTCGCACCTGCTATCGTGGTTGCTGAAGCATTATCATAACATCACGGTGTCGCTGCTGACGGGCTTCATGGTGGGGTCGCTGAACAAGGTATGGCCGTGGAAGGAGACACTGAGCACGTACGCCAATAGCCACGGGTTGCTGGTGCCGCTGACGGAGCGGAACGTGTCGCCCGCGGCGTTCGAACAGCTGACGACCATCCTGCCGTCGGCCGACAACTCACGCCTCATCGTGCAGGAACTGCCCGGCGGGTTGAACAATATCGCCACGACGGCCTCCGAGGCACTGCTGCCGGAAGCCATCGGGATGTGCTTGTTCGGCTTCCTGCTCATCGTGGGCATCGAGTACATCGGCAAGAAGATGCAAGGGGCACATTAAACGGGCATGGGCAAGCGTTACGGGATTATCGGCAGGCCGCTGGGACACTCGTTCTCGCCCCGGTACTTCGGGGACAAGTTCCGGAGGGAAGGCATCGACGCCCGCTACGACCGTTTCGAGTTGCAAGATATCGACGAGGTCGGGAGACTCCTGGAGGAGCATCCCGACCTCGTCGGCTTTAACGTGACGATTCCCTACAAGCAGCAGATTATCCCCCTGCTGTCGGCGCTCTCACCGGAAGCCGCCGCCATCGGTGCCGTGAACTGCGTGCGGGTGGAACGCCCGGCGGACGGGAGCCCCCGGTTGACGGGCTACAACACGGACGCCAGGGGTTTCCGCCAGTCGCTGCTGGAATTCATCCCCGACCTCACCCCCGTCCCCGGGCAAGAGGGCCAGGCAACGGAAGAGAATAATCCCGAGTGTCCGACCGGAATGGCCGCCAGAAGTAGCCGCTTTCCCCGCCCCGACAGCGAGACGGGTCTCAAGGCCTTACCGGGATACGACATTGACGGGCAATTGCCCCCGGGCAGCCCATCCCCGCCCCATCCCACTCCCAATCCCGCCGAGATTACCGGAGCGTTGGTACTAGGCAACGGGGGAGCCGCCCGGGCCGTGCGGTACGTGCTGGAGACGCTGGGAATCCCACACCTCACGGTCAGCCGCCATCCCCGGGGCGAGGGAGAAATCGGTTACCCGGACATTGACGGGGCATTGCTGGACAGCCATCCCCTCCTCGTGAACACGACTCCCCTAGGCATGTCGCCAAACACCGGCACCTGCCCGGACCTTCCCTACGCGCTGCTGGGTCCCCGCCACTATCTCCACGACCTCGTCTACAACCCGGAAATGACGGAATTCCTGCTCCGGGGCGCCAGCCAGGGAGCACACGTCCGCAACGGACTGCGGATGCTGTACCTGCAAGCCGACGAATCCTGGCGCATCTGGACATCCGCCCCTCTCCGCCAAGAAATCAGCGAATAATACCCCCTAGAAATCCCTTGACATTCCCGCCCCCGCCCAAAGGGAAGCCCCTCCGCCCCCACGATAATCCCTTCTCAAAGGGGTAATATCCCCGGGAAAATCGCGTATATTCGCGCCACTTTTTGGCAAACGAATCAACCATAGCGGATGAGATACACGAACAAGCAGATTTGGACGATAGCGCTGCCCATACTGGTCAGCCTGCTGATGGAACACCTGATCAGCATGACGGACACGGCCTTCCTCGGGCGTGTCGGGGAAGTGGAACTGGGAGCCTCGGCCCTGGCCGGGGTCTACTACATGGCAGTTTACATGCTGGGCTTCGGCTTCAGCGTGGGGGCGCAAATCCTCATCGCCCGGCGCAACGGGGAGGGGAATTACACGCGCATCGGACCGATATTCCTGCAAGGGGTAGCCTTCCTGCTGCTGCTGGCCGCCGTGATATTCACGGTGTCCCAGGTATTCTCCCCCGCCATGCTGCGAGGGCTGATTGACTCCCAGGCGGTGTACGAGGCCACGAACGACTACCTCCGGTGGCGGGTGTACGGGTTCTTCTTCTCGTTCATCGCCGTGATGTTCCGGGCCTTCTTCGTGGGAACGACCCAAACACGTATCCTGACACTGAACTCCGTGGTGATGGTAGCCACGAACGTAGTGCTGAACTATATCCTGATCTTCGGGAAATGCGGGATGCCCCGGCTGGGTATCAGCGGGGCGGCCATCGCCTCCTCAGTCTCGGAAGGGGTATCCGTGCTGTTCTTCGTGCTTTACACGTGGCGGAAGGTAGACTGGCGGAAATATGCCCTGTTCCATTACCCGGGCTTCAGCTCCCGGCTGCTGGGCAGCATACTGAAAGTATCCGCGTGGACCATGGTGCAGTCGTTCCTGGCCGTGGGGACCTGGTTCCTCTTCTTCATCGCGATTGAACACCTGGGGGAACGCCCGCTGGCCGTGTCGAACATCGTGCGGAGCGCCTCGATGTTCTTCTTCATGCCCATCACGGCATTCGCCGCCACGACCAGTTCGCTGGTGAGCAACCTGATGGGAGCCGGGGAAACGGGGCAAGTCCTCGCCACCTGCAAGAAGACCATCAAGCTGGCCTACAGCTTCATCCTGCCACTCATTCTGCTCACGTGCCTCTTCCCCTCCACCGTGCTGCGGGTGTACACGGACGACCTACAGCTGATCGAGGCCACCGTTCCCTCGCTGCTCGTGCTGCTCTCCTCCCTGCTGTTCTCCTGCCCGGCCAACATCCTTTTCAATGCCGTGTCGGGGACAGGAAACACCCGCAAGGCCTTTTTCATGGAGATATTCACGCTGACGCTTTACACGCTGTACGTCATCTACATCACGATCATCATCAAGGCCAACGTGGCCTTGTGCTGGACAACGGAACACGCCTACTGGTGCGTGCTGCTGATTGTCGCCGTGTGGTACCTGAAACGGGGCAACTGGCGGAATAACAAGATATAGGGATCATTTCAACTGCTTCAGCACCTGGGCCCCCAAGCCTACCCGGTACCCCCGGGAGAGGAAGGTTACTTCACCTTTCCCGTTCACGACCAGTACCAGGGGCAGGTTCACCGCTCCCGTCACGTCCAGTTCCCCCGCCAGACGGGAAAGCAATTCCCCGTCCTTGTCGCTATCCCAGGCCAGGTTGGCCGGGAAAGGCCGGAAATCCGCCGGGCGGAATTTCTCCCGGTTGGCCGCATCCTTGAAGAAGAAACAGAGTCTGGCCGGCAACGCCTCGAAATCGGCTTTCGCCGCTCCCATGTCGCGCAGGAAATGATTGGTCGGTTCCGTGTTCGCCTCCAGGACGGCCAGCAACGCGTACTCGTCCTCGCCCAGTCCTTCCAGGGCCGGGGGAAGCGTCACCCGCCCCAGCACCGTCCGCCCTTCCGGGACCGCGGGAATCTCCAGGGGAAGCGTCGTCAGGCGTCCCGCCACGATCTCAAAGGGCACAAGGCGGGAATGAACGGCCCCCGAGGCATCGCGATTGCCCGTGGCCAGGATGTAATGTCCCTCTTCCAGCTCCACGGGACGAGAGAATATCTCTCCGAAGGAAGCCCCTGCCCCCATATCGACGGAAGCGTCACGCCCCAGGTTTATCGTCCGTATCGTACCGGGCTCCACCTTCCCGATCGTGAAATGCAGGAAATAGGTCGGGTCGCCGACAGGCTCTCCCGCGCAAGTGAGCATCAGCGTTCCCTTGGCAACCTCATCGTTCCCCTGCAAGGTAATCGGCAGCCAACGGTCATACTCGGCATACTCCGGCTGTCCCGTCATGGGATTCAACCGGGCAGGAATACCCATCGATCGGCAGGCAGCGACAAAAAAGATGGAACGGGAAAGCCTGTCCGTGACCCCGGAGCAAATAATGCCTTCCGGGGGGATGATACCCCGGAAACGAAACAAGGTATCCACTCCCCGGAACTGCCGCACGTGCTCAACCAGTTCCGGAACGGAAGTAACCCCCATCTCCTCCAGGTACAGCCCGAGCGGCTCCCGGTAGGCCGTGAGCAACTCGTCGCCGACCCGGGGATTCAGGATATATTCCTTAAAGAGAGGCTCATCCCTGTAAGGTAGGGCCGTCCCCAGGTGGGCCATCCACACGTCGGCGGGAGTATCCTGCAAATCCTTCTCCGGAACAATGGTCAGCAAATCCAACGCCACTCCCCGCCATTCGCCGGGAATACCCGACATGAAACGCCACAACTCGGCATGGTTTCCCCGGGCCGCCTCCACGAGGCGTTGCCAAAGCCCCGGCTCCACGCCCAGCGAATCGGCCTGCCGCCTCACCACCTCCAGCGAGGGGAAAGTCGCGATATAAGCCTCCCGAATCGAATCCTCCCGGGCGAAACGCCGGTCATTCCGGGCTCTTTCCTCGGCCGTCACCGTGGCTGCCAGACTCCGGGCCACAGGCGGCTGCAATACCGTCTCCATACGCCAGCCCTGCTGCTCCACCGCGTACCGCAACTCCAGGGTCAAGGTATCCCGCTCGGCCACGTCAAAGGTCGCTACCCCGAAACGGTCCCCTTTCCATCCCCAGACGGAAATACAGCCCTTACCCAGGGAAAGCGCCGTTTCCCCGGCAGCGTCCGTGTAAAGCGTCACCACGGGGTAATACTCCCCATAGTTGAAGACCCGGTAATCCACCTTCGCCCCTTCCACCGGCATCCCCAGGGAATCCACTACCCGCACCACGGTACGGGTGGTCGGCGTGTAGCCGGAAGTCACGTTCACCGTCGTATTGTCGGCATCCATCCCCACGATATCCTCCTTCCCCGGGTATTTCCCGAAGACATCCGCCACCACGTACATGGCCTGCTGCACGGGATCCGTGAACCAGGCCAGATTCAGTCGGGGTTCCGGCTCGCAAGCCCCGAGATATTTCCATTCCCCATCCACCCACACCTCAATCCAGGCGTGATTATCATCGCAATGCGACCAACGGGGCACGTATATCTGACGGGCTGGAATACTCACCGAACGCAGGGCCGCCAGGGTGAAAATAGACTCCTCCCCGCAACGTCCCCGGGCAGCACACATCGTGGACAAGGGAGATGCCGTGCGGGCATTCGTCGGTTTGTACACCACATGCTCATGACACCAGTGGTTCACCTCCAGGGCGGCCTCCTCCATCGAGGCACAACGGGACACCCGCTCCTTCAAGGCCTCGTAGAACACCTGCCGCGAGGAATCCAGCGCCTCGCTCTTTCCCCGGACGGGCAACACGAAATGCCGGAAAATATCCTCCGGGATATTCCGTCCCCAGAGCATCTCCTCCCGGGCCTGCAGGGAGAGACGCACGTTCCGCAGCAGGAAATCGCCTCCCCAGTAAGTTATATCACACAAGGGCGAATAAGCAAAGAGGAAAGTCAATGCCTCCCGCTCCTCCATCGTCATCGGGCTCTCAAACGTCGAGTACAATTCCCGGGCATCCTCACCGAACAACGCCTTCTTCCGCTGAAAATCCGCCTCGACCGTTCCCCGGTAAGCGACATCCGAGATAAAATGCCTCTCCCCGCAAGCTACCAGGGCTAACAAAAACACGCTTAGTAATAAATTCCGTTTCATAACACAACAATTAATTTCCGCGAAGATAGGCCATTGCCACCTTTTTCCCCTCAACCGGGCAATAAAAAATCCCTGCCATGCTCCGGCAGGGATCCCATATTATCTAAAGCGACCGACTTACTTGTCAATATCCAGCACGATCTCGTAGGTCTTGTTCGGCTCGAAATCGCAGTTATAAATCAACAGGAAGTTCTCGTCCACGGCAGCTTTCCAATCCTGTCCCTCGGCCAGGCGGGGATTCTTCAAACGTTCGGGGAAGAAATAGCTGAACGGCAGATCCAGCACGTGCTCCTGCTTGAAGTGATCTCCCTTCATGCGCTCCAGGTTGAAATTCTCGCTCGTGGTAATCGTCACGACACACTTCTTACCCTTCACCTTGGAAGTCACCGTGAAATCATTCTCCCCGGCAACCTCCTGCAAACGCACGTTCCACATCGGGTCACCATAATAAGCCAGCACGTCACGGTCATGCCAGAATCCCACCTGATCATGCGTCGGCTGAGCCTTCAACAATTGCTGCAACTTGGCCGGAGCCTCGGAGAATTCGGCGCCATCAAATCTCGGGTAACTTTCCTTCAGCATCACGGGATTCCAAGCGTTCATCTGGTACAACATATCCTGTTGGTTCAGGTAAATAGCCTCGGCCAGAGAATAGCGTCCCGGGGTCGTCACCCAGTACTTCAAGCCACCCCAACCGTTACGCCCGTGCCAAGTGGTCACCACGTAACCGATCATCGTGGCGGCATTACCGCTATTCATCCAAGCGATAGCCATACTGTTTTTCGTGTTGTTCACGTTACCGATCAGGCAGTTACCCACAGCGAAATAAACCTTGCGCTTACCGCTCTCCTGCAAATCGCAAATCTTATCCTTGGGGGACAAACTCCGGCTGGCTATCAACTTACCGTTCTCCGGGATAATAAAGCCCAACGAGAAAGGCATCTCCAGGTTACGTTCCGTGGCATGAGCAGCCGTCACCACCAGATCCGGGTTATACTTGGCATACAACTCCGTGAATTTGGGCAACACATCCTTCGGCCCCACATTCCCCGTCTTAACAGCCTCACCCTTGGCCGTCTTCTCACCCCACAAACCAAGCGTATGGTCATCAATCCAGGCATAACGGTCAAACCATTTCGCGCTATTCAATTCCATAATCGTGGCCACGGCATCACGGATCACAAGCGGTTCCGTGCTATTGTTCACCATCTTCATGGCAGCGGCCGCATCATATCCCGTGATCATACCCCACAGGAAATCGGCATAAATATCCTCATCCACCTCACGACTCACCTTATGCATATCAATCACGTAATCCCGGTTCAGGTTCTCCGGCTTCTCGACAATCGCCACGTAACGGGGCTGCAACTGCTGCAGGTTCTTCAATGTTTCCCGCGGAGCTTTCTCGTAAAACACCACCTCAGCTCTATGCTTCTGCTGCAAAGCATTCACCACCTCCATCCAAGCCGCATCATTCTTTACAGCCGTGGAGGCCAGCACGACATACTCGCTCCCGACATTCTTCTTCTTTTTCTGCGCGAAAGAGGGCAATACCACCATCACCGCGCACGCCAAAATCAATAAAGCGCAAATTCTCTTCATCTTACATCTAATAATTAAATAACACAACAAAATTAAGTTCCCAAAGATAAGCAGAAAGGAACGAGTTCCCTCGTTCCTTCTCGTTAAAATTTACCTAAACCTCAAAACATTCTCATTCTTTGACAAAATAGCAAAAACATTATTTTCATGACTATTAAGCAATTAAAACAAACAATCAATTTCAACAAATCAATACAAGGCATCTCCCACTAATTGAATGTCAAAACCATATTTTTCTTGAATCCATTTTCGTAAAATATCATATTTTTTCCGAACTAAAGGATATTCTAAATCAACTTTCCATTCCTCAGAACTTCGTGTCACCATACCTCCTATAAAGGCAGCACTATCATCTGTTTCTATTAATCGACCTGTAATCCAATTATTCCTAACATACCAATCATTCCCGTAACCATCTCTCACAAAACCACGTTTTGCCGCATAATTGTGAGAAGAAGGGTCAATATCAGCAACCGAAGAATAATCACTTACTGCATAAAATTCCTTTGGTATCGAAATCAATCCATTACGCAACCAATTTAACCATAATGCCCGTTGTAATGAAATCTTAAATTCTAGCTTTGTTTCTTTAGATAACTTTGTTAATGTATCCGAACAACAACTAATCGCAATTTGATTTTCTCCTGTTCTTGTAAATTCTGAAATTGGATAGCCATAATAACTCCAATCCAAGGTCGCAGTCAAGAATACTCGATAAGGAGTTGTCAAACGTAAAAAATCATCTGGATAAAAATCGAAAAACCATATTTCATCTAGTAAATCCAACATTTCATCTACATAATCAAGATCGGCAGGTGTATACTTGTAGATTCCTTTCAACTTAGAATCCTCAACTTGAGTCCATTCAAAATCCTTCTGATCAAACTCATATAAAATATAACTTCCGTATTTTTCATTAAACTCAACGATCCGTTTGTCAGCAGCAGAATTTCCTCCCTGTGGCAAAACATAATCTAACTCTACATCAGGTATATAATCAATTTTTTCATCCTTTGAGCAAGCCGCCAACAAAAGACATAACAATAATCCATATATTTTTATTTCCATCTCATTTTACATTTACTATTCAACATATCCTATACGCTCTGGCTCGTAAGCAGATGCGTTCTGTTTTAATCTTATGTTTTTATCTAATTGCAAATTTGGTATAGGTAACGTAT
Source organism: uncultured Butyricimonas sp. (assembly GCA_944321845.1). Classification (GTDB taxonomy): domain Bacteria; phylum Bacteroidota; class Bacteroidia; order Bacteroidales; family Marinifilaceae; genus CALUMT01. The sequence goes on along the minus strand of CALUMT010000037.1, from coordinate 29,240 downwards.
AAAGAGGATCTTTCTCTTTCAACACATATACAGTCCAAGGATCCGAAATAGACGCCTTATATCGGTGTGTAATAGAAGGCATACCATAACGGCGCAAATCGAACCACCGCATTTCATCAAAACAAAATTCCAATCTACGTTCAGTCCGAATCTCCTCCAACAACATTGATTCGGGAATAATCTCATCTTGATAATCAACAATACGATGTCTCCGTAATTCATTCAAATCAGCCAAAGCCCCTGGTATATCTGCCGTCGTACTTAATACACGTGCTTCCGCCCGATTTAAATAAGCTTCAGAAAGACGAATCGTGTTCGTTGGGGAAAGTGATTTAGGACTCTTTTTCTTCTGAACATACGTACCAACCAACCATAGACTACGACGTTTATCTCCATTCCTATATTTACTCACCAAATCTTCTGAAGGGCAACAACCTGCCGTTCCCCCAAATTGTGATTCATTACCATTACCATAAAGCCACTCAACCTCAGAATGATCATATGATGCCATATAAAATTTAGTACCTTCAGGTATCTGCGTATAATCTGTCAAACCTGCACCAAATTGTATAGCTTTCGTCGCCGCCACAATAGCCTCATCATAAAGTTCCATATGCAAATACACTCGAGACAATAAAATATTTACCGTAGCCAAATTAATTCTGTAATTTCCCCTACTAGGTTCATATTTCTCAAACAAAGTGGAAGCATTGGTCAAATCTTTCACTATCTGCTCATATACTTCCGACACAGTATTCCGTTCTATGCCATTCTCAATAATAGCGGAAGTCAGTTTTAAAGGGACTCCCAAGGATTCTTTATCATAATTATAAGGAGCTCCATATAGATTTACCAGCATAAAATAATAATATGCTCTTACCCCCAATGCTTCCGCTTTTACTTGATCTTTCGCTTCTCTATTGCCAATAGCATCATCAATATAATCCAACACAGCATTACAACCTTTAATTTGAGCATAAGTTGCAGCATAATTCTCTGACAATTTCTCCAATCGTTCCCACATGTTTGGTTGCCAGGTAAAATGCCCGAAACGAGTACGGAGCCTATAATTTTCCTGTTTTGTCAAGACACTCTCGTCTATTTCCACATCATCATCAAATAAATATAGCGTAGCATAAAGACTTGCTACTGGTTTTGGGTAACCTGTACCCAAAAGAAGTTCACTAAAATCAGAAACAGTTTTCACTATAACCTCATCCCGAGATTCTTCATCCAAGAAATCGGAACACGACACACTCAAAAAAGATAAACAGAGAATGACGATTATGAATTGCTTGATATTTTTCATTGTTTCCACTATTTTTAAGCTTAAAACGTAATTTGTAATGAAAAGGATGTCACCCGTCGTGTCGGCCAATTACCAGTTTCAGGGTCTAAACCTTCCCATTTTTTATCCGAAACCCACATAAAAGGATTTGTCATACTCAATTTCAAAGAAGCATACTTAGCATGAATTGTTTTTAATAATTTCTCACTAATCTCGTATGACAAGGAAATTGAACGACACTTGATAAAATCTGTATTAGCCACACGTAAATCAGAATAGTCATATTGGTAATAAGGGTTTACTCTAGAAGAATACGAAGTTTCCGTCTCTGGTAAAGATGCCTCTGTCATTCCAACACCAGGAAATGAAGGAATATTCGTTTTCATCTCATCGCCAGGTACTCTCCAACGTTTTTTCAATATCCGTGGAACATTTTGCTCCGGAGCTGTAATCCCATATTTCACAAAAGTTGCCGCTGGATAAAGAGCAGGCAGACGTTTATGTCCTCCCCATTGCAAAGCGAACAAAACATATAATGACAAACGTCTATATTTGAACATAGTATTTAATCCACCTGAAAAATCCGGAATAAATTTACCACTCTTGACCAAATAGCCTATAGGGCTTTTTGCTCCCTCTATATCCATATTCTTAAATAATGGAGTCCCATTTTCTGGATCCAATCCTGCAAACTCGTAAGAATAAAACGTAGAAGCACTTTCTCCTTCAACTACAGCAGAACCATTTAAATAATCATTCAACGTATTTATTCTATCATTATTATTCACTTTATTATGTACTACTGCCGAGTTCAACGACAATTGCCACGTAAAATCTCGCAAACGAACCGGTAATAGGTTAACAACAAAATCATAACCCCAATTTTCCATTTTAGAACCCGAAACAACAGCATTTTCCACTCCATTCTCCTGAGGAACATCACGAGAAGAAAGTACATCTGATATTTTTTTGTAAATATCGGCCACGAAATTCAATCGCCCATCAAACAAAGAGGCATCTATCCCCACGTTATAGGTTTTTGTTTTCTCCCATCCCAAATTTGGATAAGGCAAAGATTTGATAAGAAGGACAAATGACTGATAAAATCTCCCAACACTAGACAAGCCTCCATCATACGCAATCAAATAAGGAGAAACCGATGAGACTGCATTACCCTGATAACCGTAAGATCCGTACAAATCCAAGTTATTTAACCACCACTTCTCTCTGAATAGATTTCCCCGCATCATGCGCCATTTGATACCTGCAGACCAAGTTGGCTCAAAACGTTTATTTCTATCTTGCCCGAAGCGGTTAGAGGCATCCATACGTCCACTAAAATTTAATACATAACGTTCATCGTACGCATACACGGCAGAAAAATACTCACTAAACGTGTTATCCACTCTATTCAAAACAGCATTTGCCCCATTTATATATTCTGAATTATTCTTCTCGTGACTTCCTCCATACTGTAGATGTATTATAGGAGGTGTTGCAAACGTTTCTCCCCTGTCCCGCAAATAACCGTACCTAGTGGTAGAATTTCCCTTACGTTTGGTTGAATTTGTTTCAATTCCAATTTGTAAAATTACCCTATGTTTTTCTTTCAAAAAACGTTCATACACGAAACTATTCCTAATTGTCAAAGCCGATGTATTTGACAAATCAGTTACCAAAATTCCCCCGTGAGGTAATGGAGTAGACTTCATTTCAGGACCATTCGCAAGCACAGAACCAAACTCATAGCCACGTATTGATGTTATATAAAAAGAACGCTCTGTAGCATACTGTTTCGTATCTGCAGAAGAAGAATTATAAGAGATCAATCCTTGATATTCCAATCCTCGTAAAAGACGCCAACGAAAGTCCACTGTTGTTCCCCAAGTCCGGGTTGTATTTTCACTTCCCGTATTGTCTAATTCATTTTGAATATTATAATTATAAGTACTTTTTCCCTCTATCGCATAACTAGCATTCCCCCTCTTCTCATGATAAAACAATGTACCATCCTCATTATACATCGGTATCACTCGACTCGTATTATAGGCATAATTAAATGGATCCACGCCATAAGAAAAACCTTTTACATCACGATAAGTTCCTTTAATCAAAAGATTTACATCTAAAGAAGGATGTGGGCGCAAAGTTGTATTAGAAGTCACCGCAAAAAGAAATTCCTTATTGCCGATGGCTTCACCTTTGTTTTCTGTTATGCTAAAGGATGTGCGATTTTGCAACATTTCACTTCCTCCACTAATACTCAAATTATGAGAGTGATTAAATGAATTACGGAAAAGTAAATCGAACCAATCTGTATTTTCCAATGCCATTTTTTTGTATTTTCTATTCATCTCCTCCTGCGTAATCTCCTTATTGAGCAACTTCCGCACCAAGCCTGCATAACCTATGGGTAGTATTGCCATCGGATAGCTTACTCGCTCCTCATACATTTCTTTCGAATATTGCATTATCTCTGCAGAATTCATTAAATTATACAACCCATAACGAGGCCTTTGCCCAATAAAAAAATCTCCACTATAATTAAATTGCACTCGACCAAACGTTGCCTTTTTCGTCGTAATCACAATTACCCCGTTCGCCGCTTGAGAACCATAAATGGCCGTTGCCGAAGCATCTTTTAATACCGTAATAGTTTCAATATCGTTCGGATTCAACCAAGAAATAGCATTACCGGCCAATTCCTTAATATCATCAGCTTCTACAGAAAACTGCAAATTTCGATCTGAATTAAAAGGTTGAGGATCTCGTTGTACTACCCCATCTACCACCCACACAGGTTCTTGACTACCGAGCAAAGTTGATGTACCCCGTACTCGTATCTGTGGAGAAGCTCCAACCAAACCGGTTTTATTCATAACCAGCATACCCGGAATTACCCCCTGTAGCATTTGATCGATAGAAGATGTTCCAGCCATCATAATATCTTTTGCTCGAACCGTCGTAGAAGCACCCGTATAATTTCCCTTGGATACGTTACCATACCCCGTCACCACAACCTCACCTATATCCTGAATTTTTTCTTTCAAAACGATCATTAAAGTATCTGTCTTTTCCGAAAAAGCAACTTGCTGTTTCTCATAACCTACAAAAGAAAATTCTAATTTTCCTTTACTGATTGGAAGATCAATAGAAAACCACCCTTTTTCATTAGTAGCCGTTCCAATAGAAACTCCTAGTAATTTCACGGTTACACCTGGTATCGGTTGCCTCTTCTCGTCATGTACCCAACCGCATACTGCAAAACCCTGTTTCTTCTCATCATCCCGCGTAATGATCACCACCCGGTCATCAATCTTGAACGACAACCCTAACGGTTTCAACACGCTGGTCAGGAGAGCCTGGAAATCCTCCTCCTGCACATCCACGTCCACCCGGTCACAACCTTTCAGCAGGTCCAACTTGTAAAGGAAAGTGTAATCCGTCATCGTTTCCAATTGCTGGAAAACTTCTTCCAGGGCAGCATTTTTCATGGTCAACGAGACCTTTGTCTGTGAGAACGTTGCAGCGGAAAGGTGCAGTGACCCCACTAGCAACAAAACGGCAATCATGCGCATACACAAAAAGAGATTAAATTTTCGCTTTTGCCTCTGGGGAGGCAAAAAATCACACTTTTTTTTCATACATTTGAAAACAATAAAGTTAAACATGTTTCTGTTTCTCGTCGCCCAACGGGAAACAGCCGTAAACGGGACGCCCATCCCGTTTACTTTTTTATCTATCATACACTGTTAAAGTTCTTCCTTTCAACACGAAACGAGCATCTCCGGAAATCTCGAACTTCCGCAACACGTCCTCCACGCTGCTGTACATCGGCATCTTGCCGCTATACTGGATGCCTTGCACCCCGGCGTTCACGTAAAACACCTCCAGGTCGTACCAACGGGCTACCGTCTTCAGGATCTCGCCCAACGGCATATCCTTGAAATAGAACATCCCGTCTTTCCAGGCCGTGTACACATCCGTCTCCACTTCCCGCACCGTCACGTTCCCCACCTCTTTATTATAATAGGATTGCTCGCCCGGTTTCAGTTCACACGCGGCCTTTCCCTCGTGCAGGATGGCCACCCGGCCCTCCACCAGCGTCGTGTAAATACCCGGATCTTCCCCGTAAGCCTTCACGTTGAACGAGGTGCCCAGCACCTTCACGTCCATTTTCCCGACCGATACCACGAAAGGATGCGCCTCGTCCCGCTTCACCTCGAAATAAGCCTCCCCGTTCACTTTCACCCGCCGTTCCGCCCCGCTGAAACGGGAAGGAAACTCCAACGAAGACCCCGAATTCAGGTAAACCGTAGTTCCGTCCGCCAACACCAGCGAATAGGTTCCACCCCGCGGCACCTCCACCCGGTTATTCCCCTCGCTCTTCACCTTCTCTCCCTCGTCTCCTTTTATCGTCAGCACTCCGCTCTCGTTCTGGAATACCACCTCCCCGGCAGCATTCTCCACCGTCGATAATGTATCCAGATCCAGCCGTTCCCCGGTCGCCGTCTGCAATATCGCCCGGGCCCTACCGGCCGTAACCTCCTCGGCCACCACCACCGGCACCTTATCCTCTCCCGGTTTCAGGTAAAAGAAAAGCGAAACACCCACCGCCAACACCACGGAAGCCGCCACAGCCCACCAGCCGTAACCGATTCTTCTCCCCATTCTGCCCTTCACCTTCCGCAACGCCTTCTCCGTGTCGAATTCCGCCATCAAACGGATTTCCTCTCCCACGCTCTCCTTATCCATCAACTCCCTCACCAGCTCCTCTAGCTCCGGATTCCCAGCAATCACCTGTTCCACCCGTTCCTTTTCCTCGGGCGAAAGCTCCTGCCGGCAATACCTCAATAAATCCTTCGCGAATGCTAATTTTTCCTTCATTTCTCGTGTCATTTTTATCACACAACAAACAACTCGAGAAAAAGGATTACACGAAAAGCGATTTTTTTCATTTTTCTCTAAAAAAAAATCGCATCCACACATTTTTTTGCAGAAACGCTATATAGCCAGGGCAGTGGGTATGATACGAAAAACCGATATATATACAATCACAGTCCATTGAAAAACAGGAACAGTAACGGGTACAACCCCTTCAGTCGCTCGCGGAGCTGCGTCTTCGCCCGGTTCTTCTGCACCTTCACCGTGTTCACGCTAAGTCCCAGTTGCTCAGCTACCTCCTCGTTGCTCAACCCCTCCAGGTATGCCAACCGGAACACCCGCCCGCATTCCCGGGGCAATTCCTCCACGGCCGCCATAATCTCCCGGTACACCTCCGCCCGCACCACCCGGGCAAAAAACTCGTTCTCCCGGGGCTCTTCCTCGGGAGTCACCTTCTCCAGCACCGCCGCGTGGATTCCTTCCAGCTTAACCCGGTTCAGGCAAGCATTCCGGGTCGCCACGTACAGAAAACGCACCACGCTCTCCTCGTCCTCGAACTCCCGCCTCACCTCCAGCAACTTCATGAAAATATCCTGCACCACGTCCTCCGCATCCATCGCGTCCTTCAGGTAACGGGTCGCGAAATAACACAACGCCCGGTAATGACGACGGAAACAATCGTCAAACCCCACGCTACCATATAACCGGACACCGTTCCTCATCCCCTCCCCCTTCAAGCGGCACGTCTACGTTTACCTTCCTTCACCCCCTCTTTCTCCTCCAGCAACTTCGCCAGCGTCTCCACCATCTTGGTAAACGCCTCCTTATCATAGCCCAGTTCCAGATGAATAATCCGTCCATTCCGGTCAATTATGAAATTGCGCGGGATACCCGATTTGGCAAACTTCGAGAAAATCTCCCGATCCGGGTCCATCCCCATCGGGAAAGTATAACCATACCGCTCGCGGAATCGGGCTATCTGTTCCCGGTTCTCCTCCCGCGAAATCGGCAAAAACACGAAATCCTTATCCTTGAAACGGTCGATAATCTCCTTCTGCACCCGCTTCATCTCCTCCTGGCAAGGCGGACACCACGTCGCCCAGAAATTAATCAACACGATTTTTCCCCGTAAATCCTTCACGTCAATCTTCCGCCCGTCGAACATCTCCACCACGAACGCGGGGACCTTCTCCCCCTTCTTCACCAGCACGTCCCGGTCATCCGCCGACACGGAACCGACCATCGACAGCACGCACGCTAAAAACAAAACAACCTTTTTCATGCTCACACGCTATTACTAATTCTCCACAAAATTAAAGAAAAAATAAACATCCCCGCCCCCCGGCGAAAATTTATTACCCGTCAAGAGGAAACAACCCGCCAAAAATCACTACTTTTGCAAACGTGTGAACTTATATTATTAGATTAATAACTGCATTATAACATGACACAGAACAAAAATTCCTACAAGACGGGTATCATTATCATCGGTATCCTCTTCTTCATTTTCGGGTTCGTCACCTGGCTCAACGCCACGCTGATTCCCTACCTGAGCACCGCGTGCGAGTTGAAACAAGCCTGGCAAGGTTACCTCGTGACCTTCGCTTTCTACATCGCCTACTTCGTCATGGCGCTGCCCTCCTCGTGGGTACTCCGTAAAACCGGCTACAAGAACGGTATGATGCTCGGTCTCCTCGTGATGGCCGTCGGAGCGCTGCTCTTCATCCCGGCCGCCATGACCCGCACCTACGGGCTGTTCCTGCTCGGGCTATTCGTCATGGGTACCGGACTATCCGTCCTGCAAACGGCCTCCAACCCCTACGTCATCGAACTGGGTGCTCCCGAGAGTGCCGCCCAACGCGTCAGCATCATGGGTATCTGTAACAAGGTGGCCGGAGCCATCAGTCCCCTCATCCTGGGTTCCATCATGCTCAAGGACATGGACAGCTTCCAGGCCAGTCTCCAGGCCATGAGTGACCTGCAACGGGCTGAAGCCCTCGACGCCCTCGCCGCCAAATCCATTCCCCCGTACATCGTCATCATGGCGTCACTTGTCGTGCTGGCCTTGTTCGTGCGATTCTCCCCCCTTCCCCAGATCGAGGATCCCGAGGAAGACGAAAGCGCTGCCGGCGGCGAAACCCATCACAAGAGCATATTCAGCTTCCCCCACCTGTGGATCGGTATCCTTACCCTCTTCCTCTACGTGGGTGTTGAAGTAATCGCCGTGGATACCATCATCGGATACGGAACCTCCTTCGGCATGTCCATGGACGCAGCCAAGGTATTTCCCACCTACTCCATGATCGCCATGATCATCGGTTACATCATCGGTATCATCTGCATCCCGCGCTACATGAGCCAGGAACGCGCCCTCACCTACTGCGCCGTCCTCGGGGTCATTGTCAGTCTTCTCGTGGTACTCTGCCCGACCAACGTGTCCATCTGGCTGGTATCCCTGCTCGGTCTGGCCAACTCCCTCATGTGGCCCGCCATCTTCCCGCTGGCCATCTACGGACTGGGACGCCACACCAAGACCGGCTCCGCACTCCTCATCATGGCCATTGCCGGTGGAGCGCTGCTGCCCATGCTGTTCGGTTCCATCGCTGATGCTGTCGGTTACCAGAACGCCTACTGGATGACGTTGCCCTGCTACCTGTTCATCCTCTACTTCGCCGTGGCCGGTCACCGGGTAGGCATCAAGCACCTCTACGAGCACAAAGCCTGATCCTCTCCCGGCGGAAATCGACATTTCCCCGGTGGATAACATATAATAAGGAGTTGTTCCCTTCGCGAGAACAACTCCTTATTGTATATAGCCTATCCCTCCACATCCCCCTCCATTCTCCTTACCCCAAAGCTCCCTCTATGGTAAATTTCTTACTCATCACCCGCTTCCATTTCCCTATGAAAATAGGAGATGATTAGGAGGTGGTTAGGAAGTGGTTCGGAAATGGAGGAGCTTAAAAGGCAGGAAGAGGTAAAGAAATAGCGAAGAAGAAGCGGGGCTAGGTTATGCCCGGAAGGGGCGTCAGAAAGTCTTGTCGTTCGCCAGATGCCACATGTTCAGGAAGGCGGCACGGGTGATATCGACGAGCTTCTCCCAGTTAATCTTGTCGGCATGGTCGCCGGGCTGGTGGTAGTCGGGGTGCCCGTTCGTGTGGTACCAGATGATGGGGATTTCCCGGAGGGCAAAGGGGGCGTTATCGCTTCCACCCACGGGTTTGTCCCAGGGACGATATTCCGGTTCCAGCCGCAAGCCGTAGTCCCGGATATCCTCCCGCAGCCACTGCTCGAAAAGGGGATGGGATTCGGTATAGAAATAAACGACGTGGCGGGGGCGGGATTCATCCGTGTTCCGTCCGATCATATCGAAGTTCAGGTAGGCTTTCACGTCTCCCACGCGGGGGAAGGTGGCGGTAAAGGCCCGGGAACCCAGGAGACCCTTCTCCTCGCCATCCCAGAAGGCGAAGATGACCGTGCGCTCGGGTTGTCGGCCGGTGGCGAGGAAGGCTCGGGCAATTTGCAGGACGGCGGAGACCCCGGAGGCGTTGTCGTCCGCACCGTTGTAAATCTGGTCGCCCGCCAGGAGAACGTCATGCCCGAGGTGGTCGTAATGAGCCCCGATGATGACAATCTCGTCCGGGTTACACCCCTCGATGACGCCGAAAATATTGTTCAGGTCCAGTCGCTGATGTACTTCCTTTTGCAATTGGCGGATGGAATCGGGATGCACCTGCCAGCGTCGTCCGGCCTTCTGCCGCTCGGCATGGCAGGCCACGAAGGGATGGTAGTAGGAATCGCCCAGGGGAGATATGCCCAAGGATTTGAGGACGGAGACGATGTAGTGCCCGGCCACGCGTGCCCCGGGACTGCCGGCTTCTCGACCGAGGAGCTCGTCTTGGGCAAGAAACTCGACGTGGGCTTCCGCCGTGAGCCGGTTGATGGATTTGACACCTTTGGCGGGGGGAGTCTCCCCGCGGGAAATCGCGCTGATGCCCAGGATAAGGCAAAGTAAAAGGAATGTTCTGTTCATAAATCGGGTTATTTCACGTTTTCATTTTCATCAACGGTCCAAAGATAAGCATCATTTCCCCGAATTTCAACGTTCCGCTCCCGGGAATCGCCGGGGGCAGATTTAATCGCGGAGAATCCCGACGTTTTCCGGAAAAAAGAGTATTTTCGCGGGATGATGAAAAAGAAGATTGAATACCAACGGATTTGGAAGCGGACGAAAGCCATGTTGCTGTCGCCGCGCAAGGAATGGCCGGGCGTCCACGAGGAACAAGTGGGAGAACGCCAGCTTTTCCGGGAATACTTGTTGCCGTGGGCAGCGGCGGGAATGGTCTGCACGCTGGTGCTCCTGCTGATGCGGGGACGGGGTTTGATGGCCATCGGGATGGCAGGCATCAATTTCGCGGCGGCGCTGACGGGATGGTACGTCACGTACCGGCTGACACGGGAATACCTGAGCGGGAAGGTCGAACGGGCCGGGCTGCTGGCGTTACAGCTGGCCACGTACGGGTACGGGGTGTATATCGGTTTCAGCAGCCTGGCGGCGGGATTCAGCCCGAACTTTCTCGGGCAACTCATGGAAGTGGGCAGCCTGCTGTGCGTGCACACGCTGTACGTGGGACTGGAAACAGCCCACGCCCTGAACCAGAAGTACCGGAGTAACGTGCTGATCATCGCGGCTGTGCTCATGATAGCGGTGCCGGCCATCGTGGAACGGCTGCTGACGATCCTTTTCCGGATTCCAACGTTGTACGCGTAAAATAAGAGATTATGGCAAACGAGGTGAATATAAAAAACAGGCGGGCATCGTTCGACTACGAGTTTCTCGAGGAGTACACGGCCGGCATCGTGCTCACGGGCACGGAAATCAAGTCCATCCGGGCGGGAAAGGCCGGGTTGGCGGACGCTTACTGCTATTTCCACCGGGGGGAATTGTGGATCAAGGGAATGTACGTGGCGGAGTACAAGTTGGGCACGTACTATAACCACGTGGAGCGGCGGGAGCGGAAGTTGCTGCTGCAACGGAAGGAGCTGGTGAAACTGGAACGGAAGACGAAGGAATCGGGGTTGACGATTGTCCCCATCCGGGTATTCCTGAACGACAAGGGTTTCGCCAAGGTACGCATCGCCCTGGCCCGAGGAAAGAAGGAATACGACAAGCGCGAGTCGCTGAAGGCCAAGGACGCCAAACGAGAGATGGACAGATACATGAAAAAATAGTTTGTAAGGAGGCAAAATATGATGTTGTTTTCAAGAAACAGTAACCCGTTAAACCCGGAGGTGGAGGAAAAAATCAAGAAGTACCGCCGCCTGGGGTGCGTGGTTCCCACGCGCAAGATGATCAAGACCGAGGAACAGATCGAGGGTATCCGCGCCAGTTCCCTGATAAACACGAGCGTGCTCGACCACGTGGCACAGCATATCCGGGTAGGGATGACTACCGAGGATATCAATACGCTGGTGCACGAGTACACGCTATCGCGGGGAGCCATCCCGGCACCGCTGAACTACGAGGGATTCCCGAAGAGCGTGTGCACGTCGGTAAACGAGGAAGTATGCCACGGTATCCCGTCGAAGGACGTGGTGTTGCGGGAAGGGGATATCGTGAACGTGGACGTGTCGACGATATACAACGGCTATTTCTCGGACGCCTCGCGGATGTTCCTCATCGGGGATGTATCGCCGGAACGCCGACGGCTGGTGGACGTGACGCGGGAATGCCTGGAAGTGGGCATCGAGGCCGCCCGCCCGTGGGGATTCCTGGGTGATATCGGGGAGGCCATCCAACACTATGCCGAGAAGAACGGCTACTCGGTGGTCCGCGAATTCTGCGGGCACGGGGTGGGCCTGCAGTTCCACGAAAAGCCGGAGGTAGAACACGTGGGACGCCGGGGCACGGGCATGCTGCTCGTACCGGGAATGATATTCACCATCGAGCCGATGATCAACATGGGTAAGCCGGACATCTTCATCGACGAGGAGAACGGGTGGACGGTAATCACGGAGGACGAACAACCCTCGGCCCAATGGGAGAACACGGTTCTCATCACGGAAACGGGCGTGGAACGCTTAACGTGGTAAACGGATGACGGATTCACCGGTAGTCGATTTGCTGAGGCAGTACCAGCTGCTGCAACGGGAACACGAGCACGAGAAAGCCTTTTTCGAGGAGGAAACACGGAAAGCGGGCATTCCCCGACGGGTACGACAGGGATTGTGCTGGTTTCCCTTGAAATTCGGCCGCACATTTTATAATTCGCTGAACCAGCTCGTGCTGGAAGTCAGCCGAACGGAAAACGAGGAAACAGACCACGCGTTCGAGTACGGGCGTCCGGTCTGTTTTTTCACGGAACGGGCGGACGGGCAAATCGTGTATTCCCGTTTCCAGGGGACGGTGAGCTATGTGCAGGAAAATCGCATGCTGGTGGTTCTTCCCTCGTCCGAGGCACTGCTGGAAGTCCAGGGAAGACCGGGAGACAGCGGGGTGCAGTTGTATTTCGACGATACCTCGTACCAGACGATGTTCTCGGCGTTGAAGGAAGTCATGGCAGCCAAGGACAATCGGCTGGCCCGGTTGCGGGAGATTATCGCCGGGGGAACGGCCCCGGCATGGCGGAAATTGTACCCGATAAGGCTGGGATGGCTGAATCCCTCGCAGGAAAAGGCGGTGAACCGGGTATTGGCCGCGAAGGACGTGGCCGTGGTCCACGGGCCGCCGGGAACGGGCAAAACAACGACCCTCGTCGAGGCCATCCACGAGACACTACGACGGGAAAACCAGGTGCTGGTGTGCGCGCAAAGCAACACGGCCGTGGACTGGATAGCGGAAAAGTTGGTAGACCGGGGTATCAACGTGCTACGGGTGGGGAATCCCACGCGGGTGAATGACAAGATGCTGTCGTTCACGTACGAGAAACGTTTCGAGCATCATCCCTCCTACCCTCGCCTGCGGGCCGTCCGGAAAACGATACGGGAGGACATCGAACGACTGAAGAAGGCAGGCGGAACGAAAAAGGAATCCATACGGGAACACTTGCGACGGGCCCGGGAAACGGCCGTGGGGCTGGAAATAGAGATTGACAGCGGACTGTTCGCCGAGGCCCGGGTCATTGCCTGCACGCTGGTAGGTGCGGCACACCGGTTACTGGCAGGAAAGCGGTTCTCAACCCTTTTCATCGACGAGGCAGGGCAAGCCCTGGAGGCGGCCTGCTGGATCGGCATCACCCGGGCGGACCGGGTTATCCTGGCGGGCGATCACCTGCAATTACCCCCGACCATCAAGTGCATGGAAGCAGCCCGGGGCGGACTGGACCGGACGATGCTGCAACGCCTGCAAGGGAAATGGCCGGAATGCGTGACAATGTTAACCACGCAATACCGGATGCACGAGGACATCATGCGCTTCCCCTCCCGCTGGTTCTACCGGGACAAATTACAGGCAGCCCCGGAAGTGAGTCACCGGAACATCCTGGAACTTGACAGCGCCATGACCTGGGTGGACACCTGCAGCCTGGAAGCCGGGGAAAGCCGAGCCCCGGAACGGTTCGGGCGACTGAACCGCACGGAAGCCGAATTACTGGTGGACCAGTTGCAGGAATACGTGAACCGCATCGGGGTGGAACGGGTGCTGGAAGAAAGCATCGACTTCGGACTGATCTCGCCCTACCGTGTACAGGTGCAATACATACGTCGGCTAATCCGGGAAAACCGTTTCTTCACCCCCCTACGCCACCTGATAACGATACACACGGTAGACGGTTTCCAAGGACAGGAACGGGACGTGATTTTCATCAGCCTCGTGCGGGCCAACGAAGAGGGTGATATCGGGTTCCTGCGGGACCTGAGACGGATGAACGTGGCCATCACTCGAGCCCGGATGAAACTGGTCATCCTGGGTGATTCCTCTACCCTAACCCGTCACACGTTCTACAAAGCCCTGCACGAGTATATTGCAGAACAGGGTAAGATTCAAGAAATCAACGTATAATACTAAGAGCCAGCCTTCCTTTCTTAACATTTTTGAAATTATTTTGTAATCAAAATGTAACATGGATATGCTTACTTCGCGGTATACCAAAAAAGGTCGTTATATGCTAAATAACAGAGAACTAAGTTGGTTATCCTTCAACGAAAGAGTGATGCAGGAAGCACAGGACAAAAGCGTACCGCTTATCCAACGACTACGCTTCCTGGGTATATATTCCAACAATCAAGATGAGTTTTTCAAAGTGAGAGTGGCCAACCTGGCCCGCCTGGATAAAGACAAAGGGAAAAAGAACAAGAAACTGTCCGGGAATTTCACGTCCAACGAACTACAGCGGAAGGTGTCACGGAAAGCCCTGGAGGGGCAACAGAAATTCGAGGATACTTACTCCAATATACTGGCGGAGATGAAAAGCCAGGGGATATTCATTATCAACGAGAAGATGCTGACCGAGGAGGAAAAAGCCTTCTGCAAAAGCTATTTCACGGACAAGATAAGCCCGTTGCTCGTGCCGATACTCATCCGGAAGAGCGTCAAATTGCCGTTGCTGCGGGACGAATCCATCTATCATGCCGTGAAGATGAGCAGCAATTCCCGACAAAACAGCCGATACGCGATTATCGAAATTCCCCAGAACAGCCAATTCCCGCGGTTCACGGTACTACCCGGTTCAAGCACGGAATGCACGAGAATCATTTTCATCGATGATATCATCCGCTTGTGCCTGGACGACATTTTCTTCATGTTCACTTATGACCGGATTGACGCCTACACCTTCAAGTTCATGCGGGACGCGGAACTGGACCTAGATGACGATATTTCCAAGAGCCTGATGGAAAAGATGGAAGAGGGGCTGACGAAACGGTCGTACGGACGTCCGGTGCGCCTGGTATACGACAAGGAGATGCCGGAGGACCTGCTGGAAATGCTGATCGAGAAGCTGGGCCTGCGCAACAGCGAGAACCTGACTCCGGGAGGCCGTTATCACCTCATGCGGGATTTAATGAAATTCCCCAAGGTAAACCCGGCCCTCGAGTACGAGAAGACACCCCCGCTACGCCACCCGGCATTCGGGGTAAATGAAAGCATATTCGCCACCATCCGTAAACAGGACGTACTGTTGCACTACCCCTACCACACGTTCAACCACCTGATTGACTTCCTGCGCGAGGCCGCCATGGACCCGCAGACGGATTCCATATACATGACGCTATACCGTACGGCCGCCTGCTCGCGGGTCATCAATGCCCTGATCAACGCGGCCAGAAACGGGAAAAAAGTCACCGTACTGCTGGAACTCTTCGCCCGTTTCGACGAGGAACGGAACATGGAGAACGCAGAGGTGTTACGCCAGGCCGGAATCAAGGTGATTTACGGTATCCCGGGAATCAAGGTACATTGCAAACTAATCCTGGTGGAACGTCGGGAAGGGTCCCGGCTGAAAGGATACGTGCACGTGGGAACGGGGAATTTCAACGAAGACACGGCACAGATATACAGTGATTTCAGCCTGTTCACGACCAAGAAAGAAATCGCCGAGGACGCGGAACGCATATTCGAGTTTCTGGAGGACAATTACAAGCACCTGAAAACCCAGTCGCTACTCGTATCCCCGTACAACATGAGGGAACGTTTCGAGGACCTCATCGACAACGAGATAAAGAACGCCAAGGACGGACGCAAGGCATACATTTACGTGAAATGCAACAGCCTCACGGACGAGGACATGATCATGAAACTGTACAAGGCCAGCAAGGCGGGAGTACGAGTGCGCCTGATCATCCGGGGGGCTTGTTGTCTGATGCCCGGAGAGGAAGGTTTCAGCGAAAACATCAAAGCCATCAGCATCGTGGACAAATACCTGGAACATGCCCGCCTGATGATTTTCTACAACGGAGGAAAAGAAAAGGTATTCATCGGGAGCGCGGACTGGATGAACCGTAACCTGAGCCGCCGCGTGGAGGTGTGTATTCCCATACTGGACAAGGAAATTGCCAGTAACCTCAAGGACACGTTCTCCATACAGTGGAAAGACCGGGTGAAGGCCCGCAACCTGAATCAGGCACAGCTGAACCAATATATCGGGACACCCCCGTTCTCGAAAGAAGAATTCGAGAGCCGTTCACAAATCGCATTGTATAATTACTATAAATCAAAACAAGAACATGAATAGCAAAACACTAGCCGCCATAGACATCGGGACCAACGCCGTAAGGCTTTTCATTTCCAGCATGGAAGAATACCCGACGGAAGTCCTTTACAAGAAAATTGCCTTCATTCGCGTACCCCTGCGACTGGGAGATGACGTCTTCACGACGGGGAAAATAGAGGAGAAAAAAAGAAAACGCCTGCGGGAAACCATGCAGGGATTCTCCTACATCATGTCAGCCTTCAACGTGGAAGCCTACCGGGCCTACGCAACCTGCGCCATGCGGGAAGCACTGAACGGGGAAGAAATCGTGCAGGAACTGAAAGAGGCCAGCGACCTGAACGTGGAAATCATCAGCGGTGTGAAAGAGGCCGAAACGATATTCGCGGGAGGCATGAAAGAGGTGGTAGATAACGACAAGACCTACCTGTACGTGGATGTCGGCGGAGGTAGTACCGAGGTGGTAGTCTACAGCAAAGGAACGAAAGTGGATGCCCGCTCCTTCCCCCTGGGAACTGTCCGCATGCTGAATGACGCCGTGGAGAAAGGAGAAATGAAATCCTTCAAGGCTTGGTTGAAAAGTATTTACCAGAAGTACACTCCGGATTACATCATCGGGTCCGGCGGGAATATCAACAAGGTCCACAAACTGCTCAACAAAAAGGAGAAAGAGACCATCACGTACCAGGAACTGGAAATCCTGTACAAATACATCAAGAGCTTCAATCTGGAGGAGCGAGAACGGGTGTTGAAACTGAACACGTACCGGGCCGATGTCATTATACCGGCCATGAAAATCTTCCTGACCGTGGGAAAAACCTGCCAGGTGAACGAAATCATCGTCCCGAAACTGGGATTGTCCGACGGAATCATCCGGATTCTTGCGAACGAAATAGAATAAAATAGGGTCTTACATGT
Organism: uncultured Butyricimonas sp.; assembly: GCA_944321845.1. GTDB lineage: Bacteria > Bacteroidota > Bacteroidia > Bacteroidales > Marinifilaceae > CALUMT01. The sequence continues at coordinate 12,005 of CALUMT010000037.1, read as the reverse complement.
GTTTATCAAGGCTAAACCTCTTGATCGAGGTTTAGCCTTTTTTGCTTCACGATTCCCACGGCCCCGATAGAATTTACAAATTAATAATTACTATCTTCGCCCCGGCAATCAGAAGCATTATGATCACGTTTGAATTACAAGAGGAATACATCGAATTGATAAAACTGCTGAAAGCGACAAGAGTCGCGGAAAGTGGAGGTATGGCCAAGCAATTGGTTGATAACGGGGAGGTTACCCGCAACGGAGGAATCGAATACCGGAAACGGGCTAAAATCGTGAAGGGAGAAATTATCCAGGCTCTGGGGGAGACTATAAAAATTGTCTAAATATTTCATCCAAATATTTGCGGTTTTAAAAGTTTTCTTCTATATTTGCATCCGCAATTGAGAGGTGCCATAGCTCAGTTGGTAGAGCAAAGGACTGAAAATCCTTGTGTCCCCGGTTCGATTCCTGGTGGCACCACTTTGAAATCCTGATTTCCAGAAGAAATCGGGATTTTTTGTTTTTCCCCAGACACGCAAAAACGGCAAAATATTACCGTTCAAGGTGGAGCAAAAGGGGAAGATAAAAAAGCAGATATCTTATACAGCGTTTTAATTCTTCCTTAAGGAAGCATTCCGTTTCAGGATGCGGGGGAAGAAATAGGCAAAAAGCAATGTGCAGCATATAGCGGCTGTGGCATCGGATATGGCCTCAGCAGCAAATATACCTTCCACGCCAAGGAAGCGCGGCAAAATCAGAGCAAGCGGGACGAGAAGAATCACCTTACGCAGCAACGCAATGAATATGGATATTTTGGCCTGTCCCAATGCCACGAACATATTTTGACATGCCCTCTGGAGTCCGAAGATTGTCATTCCTGCCAGGAAAAGAGGCATCATCCCATCTACAGTATCTGTCAGCTGTCTGTCGCTGGTGAATGCCGAGGCTATGATATCGGGAAACAGTATCATGAAGAGCATGAGCAGCATATTGAAGGAGAACATGAATATGACCACGATGCGGAAACACTCTTTCACACGTGCGTTGTCACGATGCCCGTAATTGTAACTCACTATCGGTATGAACCCCTGCGCAAAACCCGTGAGCGGTACGCTGACAAACTGCATGGCGCTCTGCATGATGGCAAGCGCACTGACGTATATGTCACCGAAATGTTTCAGGCTGCCGTTGAGGACAAATCCTACCAGACTCTCCGTACTTGCCATGATAAACGGCGATACTCCAAGTGCCACTATCGCAGATACGATATTGCGGTGCAGTTTCAGATAACGTTTTTCCAACCGCAATGAGGCTTTGTCTGAAATCAGGAAATGTATTATCCATATAGCACTGCATGCCTGTGACAATACCGTGGCTATGGCCGCACCTTTGACCCCCATATCGAAAACGAAGATGAAAAGCGGGTCCAGGACGATATTGAGCAAAGCTCCTATAACGACGGACCACATGGCTATGGCAGGACGCCCCTGCGCATTGATGAATGTATTCAGTCCTGTAGATATCTCAACGAACATTGTGCCAAACAGATAAACGGACAGATAGTCTACCGCGTACTGCAAGGTATTTTCCGAAGCACCGACAAGAAGCAGTATCGGTTCCATGAAGAGATACGTGACAGCAGAAGTAAATAGCGTAAAGAATATCAGTAGAATGAAACCGTTGCCAAGAATCCTGCCCGCACGTTCGCGGTTACCCTGTCCGAGTGCCGTGGCTGCAAGCGGTGCTCCTCCTGCTCCTACTATGGAGGAGAATGCTGATATCAGTATCACTATCGAAGTCGTGACGCCTACCCCCGCCAGCGCGTCCGTGCCTATTTCCGGAATGTGTCCGATATAAATACGGTCGACAATATTGTACAGCAGGTTGACGAACTGTGCAGCAACGGCAGGCAATGCCATCTTGAAGACGAGAGGCAGCATCCTGTCCGTACTTAATCTCTCTTCATAGCGATTGTTCATTTCACCATGGATTTATGAAAACAGGGCAAAATTAAAAATATTTATTTTAGGCTGTGCCGTTTTCTGTTCTTTCGTAGATGGAAGTATGATTTGCAAAAACCAAAGTTTGATTCCAAGATAAAGCGGAGGGGCGGGATGCTGGAGAAGAACTATTTATTATTATTGATTGCAATTAATCGCAGAACAATTACATTTGTGATACAAAAGAAGTTGTGATATGAAACAAACATTTGAGCCCGAGCTTTTTCCGGATGAAACTTCCAATGATGCAGGGATGAATGATACTGATGAGTCGGCGGATAAGACATACGATTTCGAGCCATTATTCGAAAAGCTTGCGACTTCGGATTTTCGCAGAAAATTCTCCCTGAAACGTGTTGACAGAGAATATATCATAAGCAAAGGTATGGATACCATACGTCACCACGCAGAGGATTTCGTGCGCAAGCGACTTGCTCCTGCCGTGATACCCAATGACGGGAAACAGACTCCCATGCGTGGACATCCCGTATTCATAGCACAGCACGCTACTGCTTGCTGCTGCCGCGGTTGCTTTGCCAAATGGCACCATATACCGGCAGGACGTGAATTGACTACTGCCGAACAGCGATATGCCGTTGCAGTACTGATGGAATGGATACGCCGCCAGATGCCACGATGACATGATACATTATTTCTTGATATAATGTGCAATGAAGGAAAACAGTTCTTCGTTGGTGTGTTCGTTCTTCTCTTCGCTTTCGAACCAGTCATGCATCTGTCCCATACTTTCCGGAGCTTCACCGCAAATGTCAATGCCTATGATGCGCTCATTGTGCATTATGATACTGAGAATCTTTTTCAGTTCTTCAAGGGTCAGCGAGCCTTGATCCCAATTGGTCGCGGCATATTCAGGTGCAAGCACGTCCTTGTCCACTGATACATATACAGGTTCGTTGAGATGGTTGTGTGAAAACTCTTTCCACACATTCTCATGCTGCATGGTCTGTTCGCTGTAATACCTGATTCTGTTGTCATATCCTTCCGTTTCCTTCTTCAGACTATCCGAAGCCCCTATGATACACACTTTTTGCAACAAAGGATTCGTATCAAGCATTGCCCTCACCCAACAGCCGCATGACAGCAGCTCGCTGAAGAGTGCCGGTTGCATGTCCGGATGGTGGTCAAAGACAATCATCGAGAAGGGACGATCTATCTTGTCAGTCCAGAACTTGGTGAGATAATGGTAATTGCCAGAATCAATCCAATGTATTCCTTCCGGCGAATATGGTGATATGAGTTCCTTGATAGTCTTTGCAGCTTCAGGGTCACAGTAGCAATCTGTTCCCTGCAGATGAGTACAATCTATCCACTCGAAGTACGGGCTTTTGAAAAACCGTTCTTCTTCGTATGCATGACTGAAATTCATTACGATATTCTTTCCTTTCATGACATTATTGTTTTCTGTATGCAAAGGTCATAAAAGCCAGGCCATCCATGTATATGTCATTTCTTTTATTTTGTATTTTTAATCTTTTTTTGCCCCCCAAAAAAATAAAACCAATTATCTCAACACCTAGTGAAATTACTAAAAACAAAGTAGTTAGTTATACTTATTACTTTTATATTTTCTCTATTCCATTGTACCCTGATTTACTTCTCTCCAGCCCAAGGAAGTTCCTGGTACTTTTTTAACCTGTAAAACCGAGGTGAAACACCCGCATTGGTCTTAAAGAATTTACCAAAAGCCGACTGGTCAGAAAAACAAAGCTCATCCGCAATAGCCTGTAGCGTCCAATCGGTATGAACCAATAGCCGGCAAGCCTCGGCAAACAGAAGACCCGTGATAAAATAAGCCGCGGTCTTACCCGTGGAAGAACGAATAACACGTGAAAGATAAGTAGAAGAAATAGATAAAGAACGAGCGTAAAATCCGATATAATGCTCTTTTTTATAATGTGACATGAGTAGAGAAATAAATTGCTGAAAAAGCACTTCCCCGTGCTTAAGACCTGTAGGGGAAACCCGTCCTCGACGTTCTATCCAATCCAGCACCAGCAAAAGGCAAGCATGCAAAAGATGCAAAAGCAGGTCCTCGCGATAAGATACGGGATGGATGATGGCCCTCGTGATTTGCCGCATACAACCCGCCAGATCCTCCGCCTGCTCAACTGTCAAACGCAACACCGGAGAATCCACCCGACAAAAGAAAAGGGAATAGGCCTGATAGACCGGACGGGAAGCTAGCAAGCGTTCGAAAAAAGTCCGCTCACACAGCAAATGAAGGGCTACAAAATCGCTACTCTGCCGAGTGAGTGAGACAAGCAGACTCGGGTAAAACAGCAATAGATCGCCCTTCCCCACCACATACTCGCGATTATTCAAGGAAAAGACAGCCGTTCCTTCACGAACCAACACAAAAGAGAAAATATCCGCAAAAGCAGGGGGTATTGTATCGATATTCACTAATTTATTATCAAGCTGGAAACAAGCTATCGTATTATCAAAAGATGCATCTAACTTATGATAATCAATTAATTCACTAAGCCTAATGATTCTATTATCCATATTTACACCTAAAGAGTCCCAATGGCCAAAGATAAGAATTTGTTTCCTATTTAACCAACTACGGTTCTTCATTGAATAATAAGGTCTGAAAAGGAATAGCGAGATTCGCGATAAAGAAAAACAAGAAGTTTAATATAAAAACGCTGCTTATGATGAAACATTGGATTTACGCCGGAATCATTGCTCTCGCAACGATCTGTCCGCGAGAGATTATGGCACAACAAGAAATCACCCTGCATAATGCCCAAGGTGAAGAGATGAAGGTTGCCACCCGGAAAGCCCTCCCTGTAGAAGCCAAACGAGTACGGTACCCGGGATTCAAACAAGAAACTTTGATACTGAAAGCCGGCAGTCTACGCCGGGAAGGAGCCAAAGCCCTCACGTGTGATATTTTACTGGAAAGGGATGTCCCCATCACTCTACGGGATGGGGTTACCATATACGCAGACATATTTCGCCCGACCACGGGAGAGGCCTGTCCCGCCCTGCTGGCATGGAGCCCTTACGGTAAAGAAATAGGCGGCCAGATGTTGGATGATGTGCCAGCACGCTCGGGTGTTCCGTTGGATGCCACCTCTGGCCTGGAAAAATTTGAAGGTCCTGATCCCGCTTACTGGGTAGCCCATGGTTATGCCGTAGTCAACCCGGACAAACGAGGAGCATACATGTCCGAGGGTAACCTTCTCTACTGGGGACACGAGGATGCTCTTGACGGTTGTGACGTCATCGAATGGATTGCCAATCAAAAATGGTGTAACGGGAAAATCGGGATGACCGGAAATTCATGGCTCACCGTCTCGCAATGGTTCATCGCGGCAGAATGCCCGAAACATCTCGCGGCGATTGCACCCTGGGAAGGGTTTTGCGACCACTACCGCGAATCCGGAACCCGCGGAGGGATACCAAGCCCCGAGTTTCCGGAAATGATTGCCGAAACCTTCTCTTCCGCCCACGGGGTGTTGGAAGATCAGCCCCGAATGATCGTGGAAAAACCATTCATGTGTGCCTACTGGGAAGATAAGGCCGCCAAGGTTGAAAACATAACAATACCAGCCTACGTGGTCGCCAGTTACACGAACTCCGTACACACGCACGGGACTTTCGCGGGATACCGCCGCATGGCCTCCAAAGAAAAATGGTTGAGAGTACATAATACAAACGAATGGTTCGATTATTACACGCCTGAAAACGTGGAAGACCTACGACGTTTCTTTGATCACTACCTGAAAGGTATCGACAACGGATGGGAAAATACCCCGAGAGTACGCCTATCCGTACTCAACCCAGGAGGAAAAGACATCGTGGGAAGAGAGGAGAACGAATTTCCATTGGCCCGTACCGTTTACCAAAAACTGTACCTGTCTGCCACAGACCACAATCTACAAACAAACCTTCCACAACAGGAATCCATTGACACGTACCAATCAACAAGTGCAGAGAACAAAGTGACCTATCGCTACCACATGGACAAAGCCACTGAAATTACCGGTTATATGAAACTACACCTGTGGGTGGCAGCCCCGGACCATGACGACATGGATTTATCTGTCAAGGTAGAGAAACTTTCCAAGGATGGCCAGCCTCTCCCAGATGCATTCGGAAACCACATTGCAGCCACGGGAAGGCTACGGGTTTCCATGCGCCAATTAGATGAAAGCAAAAGTACGGAAGCTGAACCTTACTACACTTTCACGAGCGAACAGAAACTGAAACCGGGAGAGATTGTTCCTGTCGAGATCGAAATATGGCCCATGGGACTTTATTTCGCAGAAGGAGAGATCTTACAACTAACCGTGGAAGCCTATCAACCAGAAAAAGCCTCCATCCCATTCGGATCTGCAAAAATCACCATCCCGACAAAAGGTTTCACGTACATGCCCGGGCAACAGACCGAAATGATGACTCTCGGCGGTAACGCCACAGAATACGCAAATCCCCAGGAGGTTGTCACCTCCCCCACCCCGCACAATTCTGGACGCCACTGTATCTACACGGGCGGTAAATATGACAGCTACCTGTATATCCCCGTTATCCCAGCCAAAATCAAGTAGCATACACAAAAAAGTTGAGAAATAAATTGTATTCCAGGATTATAATTTTATTTCTATATACTTATTACACTACTGTCCATTTTTAGTGGACAGTAGTGTGTATTATAATCCTGAAAATGGCAACTTCCTCATCACCTCTGCTTTTTTATCATTCAACGTACTCTTTTTTGGCCTTCTCCCGAACGTGGAAGCATATAAAAACAGTCCCATACGATAAAGTCGAGGGACACGCTTAGTCCGCTACACAAACATGTGACATGAAATAAAACAGCAGAAGAATTCCAGATAGTATAGGTAATCAGACAAGTAAAACTTTAAAATTTAGTTTCTGGAGATGTCCATAAAGCTTGCATTTTATATTTAACCAATATTTACAGTTTTGGGATAGGGGTTTTTGTAGCAATCTCAGTTATATAAACAAACATAAGTACAAGAAGAGCAACATGAGCCGCAAGCAGAACAAAAAACACCAACAGAGAAAATATAAATTATGAAGATAAAAAATGATACAGATATCCTGGCAGCTATAGTCCAGGCATCGAATTGTTATGCCACGCGTCCAGCAATGGTTCTTGACGACCAGACTTATAGCTATCAGGATTTGTTCGGGTTGGCAGGAAGTATTTGTGAAACGCTGAGCAATATCAAAGAAGATATTATTGGCATCACGGCTGAAAATCGTATGGAAACCTACGCATCCATTTTGGCGGTGCTACTTTCCGGGAAAACCTATGTTATGTTGCATCCCGATTATCCAACAGAACGCAACCATCAGATAGCCAAACAATCCGGCATCGGTCTATTGCTTTACTGTGGAGAGAATGGTAATATAGTTCCCGCAGACATCAGCACAAGATGCGTGTCTCTCCTCTCACATCGGCCTAGTCCGTATTCCATCATTATACCGTATGACATTGATCCCGACGTGCCTGCTTACATTATCTTCACGTCAGGAAGTACGGGCGAACCCAAAGGTGTTCCCATATCCCGGAAGAACTTGAATGCATTCTACAAGGCTTATCGTACTTTAGGATGGGAATTAGACGAAAATGACCGTATGCTCCAGATGTTTGAACTGACATTCGATGTCTCAGTCGTATCATTCCTTTATCCTCTCACCCTCGGAGCGTGTGTCTATACTGTTCCGCAGAAAGGGATGAAGTACCTGAACGTACTGGATGTCATGGAACGACATCGCCTTACGTTTGCGGCAATTGCACCTTCCGTACTTCGATTATCACACCCGTATTTCAGAGAAATCAGTTTCCCAGACTTGCGCTATCTCATAGTCACCGCCGAAGCCACGGACGTGAATCTGCTTGAAGAATTTCGCTCTTGCATACCCAATGCCATAGTAATCAATCTCTACGGACCGACCGAAGCCACCATCTACTGTACCTCGTATGTCATCCCGCCTGAAGGTGCCAAACACCATAACGGCATGGCAGCAATAGGAAAACCTTTTCAGGGTATGGACTATATGATTGTATCTCCTTCAGGTAAACAACTTCCGGCAGGAGAAACCGGAGAACTGTGGATTGCCGGGCCACAACTAATGCGCGGATATTGGGGCGCTCCCGAAAAAACTGCCGAATGTTTTGTTACGGATCCCTCAGGAAAGCTCTATTATCGTACCGGTGATCTCTGCCAGGCAGACACAGACGGAGATATTATTTATTGCGGTCGCAAAGACTCGCAGGTTAAGATACAAGGATTCAGAATAGAATTGGGCGAAATTGAATATCACGTTAAAGCATTTTACAAACACAGCTGTAACGCTGTAGTATTACCGGTTTATACAACTGACGGAAGTTGCGAACTGCACCTTGCTATAGAGAAGGAGATCGAGGATACAGAAAACCTCGAGCAGTATATGCAAAGCCATCTGCCGTCTTATATGTTACCCAAACGCATTCACTTTATTCCTTGTTTCCCACAAAATAACAGTAACAAAATTGATCGGTATCGACTATTAAAATACATCACTCAATAAATAAAAAGCAATCAAGTATATGGAAACAACAGAATTATTGGAAATATTGAACGGAATATTCAGAAAAGTATTAAAGAGAGACGATATCACATTGACCGAAGGTACTACCGCCCACGATGTGAACGGATGGGATTCACTGACGAACATGATACTAATCTCCGAAATAGAGAATAAGTTTGGCATACGTTTCTCGTTTCGAGAGATAGTGAAATTGAAAAATGTAGGTGATCTATGCCACACCATCAAGAATAAAATCAAATAAGATAGGAGGAAAAAGTAATGTCATTCATTTCTCTTGAATTTGTCCTGCTACTCCTGCTCTGTTTCACATTATATCATTTTGTCAGTGATAAAGGACGAAAGTTTGTTTTGCTTGCGGCAAGCGGAGTTTTCATCGGATATTTCAATCTCGTATTCCTTGTTATGGCTCTATTTGCAAGTTTTTTTACATACGGAGCAGCGATACTTGTTGAGCAAGCCCATGAGAAAAAAAGAGGATCTCGCATGATTTACTGGAGCAGTATATCCTGTCTTATCCTCTGCTGGATTGGCTTCAGGTATGCCAACCAGTTAACCGGAGAGTCTAGTTTTATATTCCCATTGGGGATGTCCTTCTATACATTTCAGGCCATCGGCTATTTGACGGAAGTCTATTGGGACGAAGAAAAAGCAGAACGTCATCCGATAGATTTCCTGCTTTATATGCTTCTGTTTATGAAGTTTCTGTCTGGTCCTATTGAACGGTCTACCGATTTGCTTCCGCAACTCCGAAGACTCACTCCGGCCTCCTATTCCATGATGACTTACGGCTTGAAGCTGATTGTAGTAGGATTGGTGAAAAAATTGATAATTGCCGACCATATAGGGCCTTATATTGACGGAGTGTTCAATTCTATGCACGCCGCATCAGGAGTACAACTGTTTATGGCCTGCCTTCTCTATCCCATCGAACTTTATGCCGATTTCTCCGGCTACACGGATATGGCGATTGGAACAGGTATGCTGTTTGGCTTAAAACTGTCACCCAACTTCGCACATCCCTTTGCCGCCCAAACCACGGCCGAGTTCTGGCGTCGCTGGCATATTTCCCTTTCCTCCTGGGTACGGGATTACCTTTTTCTTCCTCTGTCATCGTTTACACGTCGCTGGGGACAATGGGGAATGGCAGCAAGCCTCCTGGTGACATTTATTGCTTTGGGGATATGGCATGGTGCGGGATGGACATTTGCTATCTATGGATTCATACAGGGGCTTGTGATTGTATGGGAACTAAGGACAGAAAAAATACGAAACAAGGTAAGGAAACATATCGGGAAACGGCTGTTCTCCACGCTTTCTGTCATCCGCACCTACCTTATTTTTGCCGTATCGCTAGTGTTTTTCAAGGCGCAGTCCGTTTCAGACGCCTTCTATTTTCTGCGGAATATCTCTTTTCAGACCCACGCAAGCTGGAAAGAAATCAATATTGGCATGTCCGACCATATCTGCATCGTAGCAGGTTCCGCATTATTGTTGATACTGCTTTATGACTTTTTCATGTCCAAAAGCGACTTGCTCCTTCGTTTTGAAAAACAGCCGGCCGTGTTTCGCTGGACAGTGTATTATTTAATTGTGCTTGCCGTGTTTGTTTACGGCAAATTTGGCACAGAAAACTTCATATATCTACAATTCTAATGGGAAATATACCAGAAACTATTACTGGCGCAAACATCCGTAAACGACCTGCTTTCCTACGCCTTGCCCGAAAGTCGGTGTCGTTCGCCATACCATTTTGGGCTTTGATTGCCCTGTACGTTTACGATGATCCTTTCATGGTACTTCGCAGATATAACCTATATGATTCTGATGTTATGCTGAACGAACATCATGTAGGTTGGCAAATATACAAGAACCATGATGACAGCGTGCATTTCAATTCTTTTATCCTGGGTAATTCATGTACTATGGCATTCCGATGCGAAGAATGGGAAAAATATCTTGATTCCGGCGATCGTGCCATCCGCCTTTTCGGCAATTCAGAGAGCATGAAAGCGATAAGTCTCAAACTCCGCGCCCTTGACCGTAAAGGTGCAGAAATAAAGAATGTGCTGATGATTCTTGATCGAACCTCCCTTTCACATTTTGAACTCTTAGCGGGTTCCAACCATATACTTCCGGCCGCTATATCGGGACATAATCCGTTTACCGTGCAGTTGGAGTTCATGCAGGCATTCGCAATGCCCGATTTCTTGTTCCCGTATCTGAAATACCGTATAACAGGAAATATAGAACCGGACATGAAACGAATGAATCCTTACGGAAAGATACGCAACTCAAAGAATAATGACGCATTCAATCCTCGAGAGAAACAGATCGAACAGGAAGGCGAGACGTATTGGGAAAACCGCAAAAAAGAGTTTCCAGAACGGAATGGCACTGTCACTATAGCTGCACCTGCCATATTTCAAAGGCAACGGATGGTATTAGATGAAATCATGGAAGTCTTGCATCGTCATGGTACCTCTATACGTGTCATAATCAGCCCGGATTATAACCAGAAAAAACTACACCCGGATGATAGAGAAATCTTGCAAAGCATTTTCGGGAAAGAAAATGTATATGACTTCAGTGGTATTAATGAATTCACAGAAGATTACCACAACTATTATGAAGCAGGACACTATCGTCCCTTGTTAGGCAATAAACTGTTAGAAAGAATTTATAAACATCAATGATAACCAATAAACAAGAAAAAAATCTTACGGCAGACAGGATGCACTCTTTCATTTCAATAACATAAATATTTTAGTGCAGATGTATAGCAAGAAATCAAATGTTGGCATAGCGGGAAAGGCACTCCTGCTAAAACTATAGCATTGGAATTGCCTACGGATATATGGGCACAGGACAACAGAGGAAAAGACAGGCAAGATAGTGTATTTTCATTTTCCGATGCATCATCATATTCTCATTGATTATCAATGGTTTGCCTCTTAAAAGGTAGACTACTCAAAAATTTACTTGTTTTTTTGCGAAAAATCGAAGATTTAACGTTTTTTTTATCGACTCTCTCCGAACAGAGGGAAAAAAGGCAAAAACAGCCCTTTGGAGCCCCGACTAACCTCGTCTGCAAAGATAGGGCATGTCGGGGTTTATTTCGCCAAAATGGGCTGTAAAATCGAGAGTGGATTCACGGATATTTTCGGATTCCGAGTAAGGTATTTTGTGCATGATCGGAGTGGCCGCTGGGGACGGTCCTTCACATCCGGATTGCTTATAAGCTTTGCAGCCAAAAGAAAAATGGCTTCAGCCATTTGCAGTAGCGCAGCCATCTCTTTTCTTCCCTCATTTTGACTTTACTTTAATGAACGTATATATGAATACGGGGATAAAGTAAAGGTAGAACATAATTTATTCATGATTGTTTCCTATTTTGGAAACTTTGCTGTATATTTGTTGACGTATAAATATTAT
>CALUMT010000036.1 GCA_944321845.1 uncultured Butyricimonas sp. | reverse complement strand
TACTGGAACGTTGCGGTATCAGTCATTTCCGTAACCGCTTGATAAAAAACTTGTCGGGAGGTTACCAGCAACGGGTGGGTATCGCGCAGGCAATCGTCCACGAGCCGGAGCTGGTTGTGTTTGACGAGCCGACGAACGGGTTGGACCCGAACCAGATCGTGGAGATCCGTAACCTGATCAAGGATATCGCGGAAGAACGCACGGTGATCCTCTCGACGCATATCCTGACGGAGGTTCAGGCCGTGTGCGACCATATCCTGATGATCGAGGAAGGTAAGATGGTGTTTAGCGGGACCGTGGATGAATTCGATAACTATATTCTTCCCAGCACGCTCTTTGTTTCATTTATAGATTCCCCAGGGGAGGAAGTATTACGAGGGATCGAGGGAATTCTTGGGGTAGAGGAGATTGGCAACAACAAGTACAGAGTTCGTTTTACTGACGCACAGGATGTGATGGACCGAATCGTCGAAGCGAGCGTTCGCGGGGAGTGGCACCTGTCGGAAATCCGAGTAGAGAAGAGTTCACTGGACAGTATTTTTGCTGAGTTATCGAGAAAAACACGTTAACGGGTAATTAAAGGAAGGAGGAAAATTATGTTAAAAATGATACGTAATATCGCAAGAACTGAATTACAAATGTTATTTTACTCACCAATAGCATGGCTAATTTTAATTGTTTTTACGATACAAGCTGGGGTACTATTCTCAGAACAATTTTCTCGTATGGTAAGTAATCAGGCGATGGGTTATAATATCTCGGGTTCTTCATTATATATCTTTGCTTATCCTTGGGGAGGAGTTCTTACTGGGATACAGGGTTATCTCTATTATTACATCCCATTATTGACGATGAGTCTTGTAAGTCGAGAGTTAAGTACGGGGTCTATTAAGCTGTTATACTCTTCTCCGATAACAAATATTCAAATTATTGTCGGAAAATTTGCATCCGTAATGGTGTATGGTATTGTGATGATGTCTATTTTGTTACTATTGTGGGTAGTCGGTTTTACTACAATCAAACATTTTGATTGGCCAGCAGTATTAACAGGTATATTAGGTTTATATCTTTTGGTCTGTGCTTATGGTGCAATTGGAATATTTATGTCAAGTCTTACAAGTTACCAAATTGTTGCCGCAATTGGAACTTTTGCTGTATTAATGGTATTGAATATGGTTGGAGGCTGGTGGCAGGATTATGATCTTGTGCGAGACATTACATATTGGTTGTCAATCAAAGGACGAAGTGGAACGTTTATTCAAGGATTGATATGTAGCGAAGATATCCTCTATTTTTTAATTTTGGTAGCTTTATTTTTAGCATTAACGGTAATTCGCTTGAATGCAGTACGCCAAAAAGTACGATTAAGTATTACCTTGGGCCGAAATTTCGTTGTTATTTTATTTGCCTGTTTGCTTGGGTATTTTTCTTCACTACCATCGTTAAAAGTATATTATGATTCGACGGAGACGAAGCAGAATACGTTGACTCCTAATAGTCAAGAGGTCGTTTCTAAACTAGATGGAAAGTTGACAATAACAACTTATATTAATATGCTGGATCAAGGAGCCAGTTGGTACGCTGCAGGGCATTTCTTGAAACCAGATATGAATCGTTTCGAAAAATATTTACGTTTTAAGCCAGACATGAAGTTGAAATACGTGTATTATTATGATACAACGTATAATCCTCAACTGGATAAACGCTATCCCGATTTAAATTTACGGGAAAAAATGGTTGAATTATGTAAAATTTATGGGATTGATTCAAACAAATTTAAAACGCCAGAAGAAATTCGGTCAATAATAGACTTAAGTGGAGAAGGAAATACATTTGTTAGACAAATTGTACGAGAAAATGGAGAAAAAGCTTGGTTACGGATTTATAATGACATGCAAAAGTTTCCTAGCGAACGAGAGATTACTGCTGCTTTTAAACGTATGGTGATGAGGTTACCTGTCGTTGGATTCTTGACTGGCCATGGAGAACGAGGATTTATTAGTAATAAAGATAGAGATTATAGTCTTTTCGCAAATGATAAGAAATTCCGTTATTCTTTGACGAATCAAGGATTTGATGTGGAATATGTTTCTTTAGATAAGGAAATTCCAGAGTACATAAATATTCTTGTCATTGCAGAAAGTAAAGACAAATTTTCTGCATCAGAAAATGAATATTTACAACGTTATATTGATCGAGGGGGTAATTTACTTGTGTTGGGAGAACCCAAACGTAGAGATGAGATGAATCCATTATTTGCTAAATTTGGTTTTGAATTAATGGAAGGTCAATTAGTGAAGCAGGATACTAATCTGCAAGCAGATGTAGTCCTATCTTATCCGACAGAAGAGGCAGATAGTATAGCATATGATTTTGCATGGATGCGGCGTTATGAATATGTGATTGTTACGGAGGGAGTTTGTGGATTGAGGCAGATTGAGGATAAAGGATATAACGTAATAGAATTGTTTAGAAGTGATACGACAGGAAGTTGGAATGAATTGGAGACTGTTGATTTTATTGATGATACTGTTTGTTTGAATCCTTTAGTCGGTGAAATAGAACGTTCTTATCCAACATTAGTGGCTTTGACCCGTCAAGTTGGGGATCGAGAACAGCGTATAATTCTGTCTGGAGATGCTGATTGTATTAGTAACAGTGGTTTAATGGGGAAAAAGGCAGGGATCCAATCATCAAATTACACATTTATTATGGGTGGATTTTTCTGGTTATCAAATAATGAGGCACCAATAGATGTACGTCGACCAAGACCGAGTGATAATAAAATATACATTACTACATCTTCTGGTGTGAGTGTTGTTAAATGGAGTTTGGTGCTAGTATTGCCATTGTTGTTATTAGGTGGTGGTGTATTTACTTGGATTCGGAGAAAAGGTCGCTAACAGGTGTGCGTGTGGGATATAAAATAAAATCAGCTTGCGAGAAGCAAGCTGATTTTATTTTTATATCGTAGATGAAATTACAAGCCGAGGACCTTGGTTCCTTGTTTGAAGTAGATGTCCTTCGGTATGCCGGCGTTGGCGATACGGTTGAGGTCGTTTTGCAGCACGGCTGGGATGGTGCCGTTGGCTTTCACGTATTCCTGTGCGCCAGCAAGGTCTCCGTTGCCTTGCATGGTGATGTATTCTTCGGCAATGGCGGCAATGTCTTTTTTCATCTTCTCCAGGTCGATGGTGTATAAACCGGTGGCTTCGTCACGGGTGATTGCTCCACTTTGCATGAAGTGATTGAATTGCATCATGTTGGCTTTGCCGTGAGCACTGGCTGCTCCGAAACGAACGGAACGGAAGATGCCGGCCACGAAGGTTACGTAGTTGTCCATGATGTCTTTGTCTTTCATGATACCCCATTCAGCGAATTTAGTGATGCAATATAGACCTAAGATGTCTGCTTTGGCTTCCTCTATGGTCGAGTACATGTTCTGCAAAGCGGTACGGACTTCCTGCTTGTCTTTCAAAGTGTATTTGATTCCTAAACCGTGGGCGATTTCGTGGAACATGGTGTTTTCAAAGAATGCGTCTCCCTTGACGTGCTTGATTTGTTCTGGGTTGATTAAAAGTTTGGCAATTGGAACAACCATGCCCTGGAACTTGGCGTCCATTACGTTTTTCAGTTGTAATTTACGGCTTCCTTTTGCGGCATGTACGCGAGGATCGTTCGGGAGGTTGATGGCGATGTTTTTACTTCCGGCATTGCAGTCTCCGGCGTAGTAGATGACGTCGTAGGCATTAAGGTCAGCGTTTGCATTGGCTTTTTCTTGTTTGTAGGCAGCTGGTACCGGGAGATTTTCTTGAAGTTTAGGCAGGTGTTGCGCGTATTCGGAGAGTCTTGCGCTCCATTCCTTGTCTTTCACGAGGATTTGGCCGGAGTTGGAAGCCCGGTAACCGAATAACAGGTCTTCATAGGTTTCGATGGGGCCGACAACGAAGTCGATAGTGTTGTCCTTCATGTCCATCCAGGCAAGGTCACTTTCAAGGTAGTCGTCCGTGCGAAGAGCTTTAGCCCGCAATTGCAGGTAGTTGCGTAAGCCTTCATCCTCGGCGAGGGTGGCGGCTTTCTCGAGTAGGGTGGCGGCTTTCTCTATCTGTTCGGGGAAGGCTTCATGGTAAGGGATAACCTTTAGTTTGCCTTCTGCATCCCGGCGGATGATGCTGTACGCGTTATCCTTGTTCGGATCTTGGAATGCCTCGAATTCTTCCTTGGTCATATCGGCAGGATAGAAATTAGCACCAAGAGGTTTGGCTCCAACACCTTCGATGAAGGGTTTGTTGTCGTCCAGACGATCCCAGGGACCGTAGTTGATGCTGAGGTATTTTAATGCCGCGGAGTCATTGGCGAATTGCTGGAAGAGCGGAGTTTTGTCACCATATGCTTCCTGCCAGAAAATGTCTTCCATGATATCGGCTACCTGGATAAGAATGGGAAGCATTTGTTTCTCCTTTTCTGTTAGTTTGGAGATGTCCGTGGTTAGGGTAAATTCCTGGTATTGGTCGGCTAATGCCTGATAGGGACTGGTTTGTACTTCTTTTTTCGCCTCTTTGCAGGAGAAGAAAAAGAGCCCCATGGATAAAAATAGAAATAGTTTTCTCATTGGTAATAAAATTTAGTTTGCATAATTGAGGTACGAATTTAGAAAATCGAACGAGAAAAAACGTATTTTTATGCCAAAATAACTCGAATAACCTAATTATAGAAGATTTATGAGAAATAAAGAGCAATGTGGAGATGGGTTGATATACCCGGATTTCGCGATGATTTTCATTCAAACGTTTACATCGCCAAAGATTGTTATCCCGCGAGAACCTTGGCTTAAGGAGGTGACGGAAGGAAATATTGATGACCAGTTGTTCATGCACCATCAGAATATGGTGCAGCGTTATGAATTACCAGGGTTTGATGTGAAGATTAAAATTACTGTAGGGGAGGGAAAGCAACAGAAAGAGGCTGTTGTAGAGGGGAATGTACGGGTATGGATGACGGTGTTTTTTGATGCGACGGTAGAAATATCCTATCGATTGCTTGTGTTGAATAGCGAGCGATTCCGGGATATAGCTTTTGCCTCCAGTTCTGTTGATTTGGATACGGATCAGCTGATTGCCTTGGCGGGGGTGGTACAGCATGTGGAACATTGGGTATATAAAGAGCAAGAAAAGCGTCAGGAGATCGATGGTTGTGTGCGGGATATTTCTGTTTCTAACCTGATGTTTGATGAAAAGTCTGCATGGAGGGTAGAAAATGTGCAGGATGGAAACCTGACGTTCCAAGAGATACAGAGGCGTTATCGTAATTTGGTGGATAAGAGTTCGGATGATGAGTTTAAATATAAAGACTACCATTATACTTTTATTGACGTGTGGGAGACAGTCGAGCATCAAGGTAAAGTGTGTTTTGCCACGATGGCGGAGGATGAGATTATAGAACATATAGAATGCCATCACCGGGCGGAACTGGTGGGGTTGATGAGTCTGTATCCCTGTGAGTGGCCTTACCGCATGGATACTTCCTATGATGCGATTTGTGGACCGAATATCGCTATCGATACGGATGATTTGGTGTTGGCAAACGAGAATATGTGTGTAGTGTTCGGTACTTATGGAAGGAGAGGGGTCGGGTCGCCGACAGATTGGGAGAAACATGTGAAGAGAAGGGATCGTTATCTGGTAAGTTGGCCGGAATATTTAGTGTTAGTAGAGATGTTGCTGGCAAAGAAACACACGATAAATTACGTGCTGAATAAATATATATATAATTCGACAAAAGCGATAGCAACAAGCGCGTATGAAATGATAGAACAAAATTCTATTTTGACCATTAGATTGTCGAATATGTTATTGCAATTGGAGGCTTTCCGTTACCTGAGATACGTGTCGCATAAGCATATGTTGAACTTGACAGAGGAGCGTTTGCAAATAGCAAAAGACGAAATGCGTTTAAAAGATACTTTTGTGCAAGTCGGGAAATCCTTAAATACCGTGAATAACGTGGCAGAATTGAAGGAATCGAGTGCTACGAAATACATATTGTTCTTTATTTCAGTGGCATCCTTGTTTGGAGTGCTGTTGGAGGGTGATGGTTCAGCTCCGGTTTTCTCGATGATATCGAGTTCATTGGGTGTTTGGACTGCGGTCGTTTTAGTTTCATTGAGTTGCGTGGGAATTGCGTATGGATTATATTTGTTATTACGTTGGGGAGTACGTTGGTATCAACAAAAACAGAGAAAGAAAAAAGGTTTTTAATATGATTAGAGAATTTAATAAGAAGGATAAGGAGACGCTTTGTCGTTTTTTTGCCCGTCTGATAGAGGGGCATAAGGATTATATTTCTCACGGGGAGTTGCAGATGGGGATTGCCACGGAGGTGGGGGTGTTGGCGAATGATTTTCGGGAGAAGTGGGCTGATTATTTGGATCGGCAGGTGGCAAATGAACGGAATAGGGTTTTGCTTTGCGAAGAGGATGGTCAATTGGTGGGGTTTGTCATTTTTGGGATCAGTGATGACGGGAGTATTCCGTTCGGATGGATTTTTGATTTGGGAATTGATCCGGCTTGGAGGGGGAAGAGAATTGGGGAGCAATTGCTGGGGAAAGCGTTGGAGTTTTTCCGGGAACAAGGGGTAGAAAGTTGTTACCTGGAATCTGGAAAGAACAATCATTCCGCCCATTCCTTTTTTGAGCACCATGGTTTTTGCCCGGTTTCTGCTGTGTTCCGCTTGAAGTTATAGTATTTTATTTATAAGGTGAAAAAGAGCAACTTACTTGTTAATAAATAAGTTGCTCTGTTTTTTATATCGTAATTCCAAGCCCGATGGAATAGGAATGGAGGTCTGGGGCTTTGTCTTTCTCGAAAGTACGGGTGAGGGAGTAGCTCCCCCAGAGACATACGGCCCGGTAGCCGATGCGGGCTTGTAGGTCGACCTTTACGGGGTTCACGTAGAAATTTCCGGAATCTTTTTGCTTGTGTTTTTTGCCATTTTCGTCGTTATACACGACTTTGGTCTTCGTGTGCAAGCGGAAACCGGCAACGGCCCCGGCGGATAAATAGGCCCGTTGTTTTTTGCGGGCGGGGAATTGCCATTCGAGTAGGGCCGGAATACTGAGGTAGAGGTTTTTTAATGAACTTCTTTTTACGTCCGTATCAAGATAATAAATTGGCGACAAACTGTGTTGTTCGTTTTTGGTGATGCTGTTGTCGTATTCAAACCGGAATCGTTGATATTCGAACCCGAAGCCCGTGACAATGCCAAAATTGTTTTTTCGTGACAGGCAGATGTTATATTGGGCAAAGTTGAATTGCATGGTAAAGGAGGTTCCCCCGTCCATGGCAAAGGGATCAACACTTCCGGGATATGGTTCGTCCGGGGAAGTCAGGTTGAGGAATCCGTAATAATAACCGCTCCAGTGGCCCCGGAAACGGGGATTGGGATTGCGCTGGTAAATCGTTGCGCCGATTTTCTGGCCGATTATTTTGGGGAGAATGATTTCCCCTTTTCCCCGGTGAGGAGGTACGTGAATCGTGGAAACTTCTCCGAGCGTGTCTTTTTCGACCATCGGTTTTGCATCAATGCTCAAGAAGCAGAGGAGCAGAAGGAGTAAAATAAAGGTGATGCGCATGGTGGTAATTGTTAGGTGTTATTTTTCAGGTTTGTTGAATTTCACCGAGTCAAAGAATTTCTTTTTCTGACGTTCCAGGGCTTTCAATTGATTGCTGGGAGCTCCTATCGTGATCTGGTACATGCAGTTATCCCGGAAAATAAATCGCTTGTAATAGGTCATTTCCTGTTTGTCGTTCATAATCGTGTAACAAATTTCCCGGATATCGAGTTGTTTACCGGGAATGTTTTTTTCTTCCCGGAGAATGGCCGTGGGCATCGAGACGGATTCCTTTTTTAGGGCAAGGTAAAGCTGGTTGATGGTATAGGCATCCAGGACTCCTTTTTCCTTGGTCAGTTGGGTGCATACAACCCCGAAGACACAAGTATCGTTTTTGGTCTGGAATATCCAGGAACGCATTTTGTTGACGTCTTTTTTCAAGCGTTCTCCCGGGTTAGGGAAAAGGAAGGAAATATACGGGTCTCCTTGGATCTTAACCCATTCTTCTTTTTTCTCGGGTACAAGAAGTAATAGCCCGATGAGCAGGTATTTCAGCATAATCATATCTCTCCGTTTTTATTTCGTGAGTTAAAGATATTAATTATTATTTTTGCGGCAAAACTTATTGAATACATAATGATTGTCGGAGGAAAAGATGTCGGGGAACGTCCCTTGATTTTGGCACCTATGGAAGAGGTTACCAATCCCCCTTTCCGTGAATTCTGCAAACGGTACGGGGCGGATTGGATGTACACGGAATTCGTATCGGCTGATGCCTTGGTGCGTTCCATTGATAAAACGGTCAGAAAATTGACGATAAAGGACGAGGAGCGTCCCGTGACAATACAGATTTACGGTCGGTTTATTGACTCAATGGTGGAGGCAGCAAAGATAGTAGAAGAGGTGCAGCCGGATTTTATTGATTTGAATTTCGGTTGTCCGGTGAAGCGGGTGGCCGGGAAAGGTGCCGGAGCGGGAATGTTGAGAGATATTCCCCTGATGGTGGAGATGGCCCGGCAAATCGTGCAGGCCGTTAAAATACCCGTTACTGCCAAAACCAGACTGGGTTGGGATTGCGAGCATATTATCATTGATGAGGTGGCGGAACGTCTGCAGGACGTGGGAATCGCCGCTTTGGCTATACATGGACGAACCCGTTCGCAGATGTACACGGGAGAGGCCGATTGGGAACCGATTGCCCGGGTAAAACAGAATCCCCGGATTCACATTCCGATTATCGGGAATGGTGATATCACTTCCCCGGAGAAGGCCAAGGAGGCTTTTGAACGTTACGGGGTAGACGGAGTGATGATAGGGCGGGCAACGATAGGAAAACCGTGGATATTTAAGCAAATAAAGCATTATCTGGCAACGGGAGAACTACTGCCGGAATTGTCCGTCTCTGAGCAGATTGAGGTGATCAAGGAACAGATTCTACAAGCCATTGATTGGATTGATGAGGTGAGGGGATTGTTGCATATGCGCCGCCACATGGCTTGTATGTTCAAGGGGTTGCCTCATTTCCGGGATTTGCGTATCCGGATGCTGCAGGCACCCACGGTGGAGGCTTTATGGACTGTTTTTGATGAGATTCGTGAACGTTATAAAGATTATCGATTTAAATAGGTTATGATGAAAGCAGGTTCTTTTTATGGTCTGATTATGGGGGCATTGCTTGTCTCATCTTTGCAGATGGCTTGCACGACCGAGCCCAAACAGGATGTTGCGGTGTTGAAACAGCAGGGGGTATTGGAAAATATTTTTCAGCGGAAGAGTGTTCGAGACTATACTTCTCAGCCGGTAGAGGAGGAGAAGATAAATACCTTACTGAAAGCCGCGATGGCTGCACCTTCAGGGAAAGATAGGCGGCCTTGGGAATTTGTAGTTATCACGGAACGGGCTATATTGGATTCTATGGCGGCGGAGTTGGGTAACGCGAGAATGTTGGCTAAGGCTCCGTTGGCAATAGTCGTTTGTGGCGATTCTACAGTTTCTTCCTATTGGTACTTGGATTGTACGGCTGCCGGTCAGAATATTTTATTGGCTGCCGAGGCTTTAGGCCTGGGGGCGGTGTGGACGGCATCTTATCCTTATGCCGATCGAATGGAGGTAGCTCGCCGTTATGCCCGATTGCCGGAAAATGTGTTGCCCCTGTGTGTGATACCTATCGGATATCCAAGTGGAGACACCCAACCGAAAGATAAATTTAATGAAGCTAAGATACACCGCAATACATTCCGTCAGTAATGTTACAGATGAAATAAAAAAGTCCGAGATTTTTAATCCCGGACTTTTTTATGCTGTAGTGTTTTACAGTGTTTCCAGTATACGGTGTAAGCGGGTGAGGGTTTCTTCTTTCCCCAGGATTTCGATTATATCGAACAGATGAGGACCATCAGCAGAACCGATAATGGCTAACCGGAAAGGACTCATCACTTTACCGAAACCAATTTGTTTGGTTTCAACCCAACCCTTCACGGCTTCTTCCGTGTTGGCTGAGGTAAAATCTTTCACGCCTTCCAGAATGGTGATTAGTTCCTGCATCAATTCCGGGGTTCCTTCTTTCCAGAACTTCTTCACTCCTTTTTCCTCGTAGCTTTGGGGAGCCTTGTAGAAATATTGTGATGAATGGTAAATGTCAGCGACGAAATTGGCCCGTTCTTTAAGTAAGTGGCAGATTTTTTCCAATTTCCTCATATCATAGGTGATACCGTCTTTCACGAGGAATTCGTTTAATTGGGTTGCCAGTTCACTATCTGTTTTTTGTACCAGGTACTTGTGATTGAACCATTTGGCTTTATCTGGATTGAATCGGGCGCCTGATTTGTTTACTCTATCCAAGGTAAATAACTTGCATAGTTCATCCAGCGAGAAGATCTCTTGTTCCGTTCCGGGATTCCAGCCTAATAATGCCAGCATATTGATAAATGCTTCTGGAAAGTAACCGTCTTCCCGGTAACCATGCCATTTTTCGCCAGTCTCCGGGTCCGTGAATTCCATCGGGAACACGGGGAACCCCATTTTGTTACCGTCACGCTTGCTGAGTTTACCGTTACCAACAGGTTTCAGGATCAAAGGCAAGTGAGCGAATTCAGGCATACTGTCTTCCCAGCCGAAAGCTCGATATAGCAACACGTGCAATGGCAGGGAGGGCAACCATTCCTCTCCTCGGATAACATGGGATATTTTCATCAGGTGATCGTCCACGATATTGGCCAAGTGATAGGTTGGCATGCCATCGGCTTTGAATAGAACTTTATCGTCCAATAATGAGGTGTTGAAATGCACTTCACCCCGGATGATATCATGTAGAAGCAAGTCTTCGTTTTCTGGCATCTTGAAACGGATCACATAATTTGCCCCGCTGTCCAACAGGGATTTTACCTCTTCAGCACTCATTGTTAATGAGTTCTTGAGATTTACCCGTGTGGCGGCATTATACATGAATGTCTCACCTCGGCTCTCGTAATCCTTGCGTTGTTGGTTTAATTCTTCCGCGGAATCGAAAGAATAGTAGGCATTTCCGGATTCAATCAGTTGCAAGGCATATTGCTTGTACAAGGGTTTTCGTTCGCTTTGACGATAGGGACCGTATTCACCGCCAACGCCCACGCCTTCGTCAACCGTGAGACCGCACCATTTCAATGATTCGATAATATATTCTTCGGCTCCTGGCACGTAGCGTGTCTGGTCCGTGTCTTCTATGCGCAACAAGAAATCGCCCCCGTGATGGCGGGCAAACAAGTAATTGAAAAGAGCCGTGCGGACTCCTCCCAGATGAAGGGCTCCCGTGGGACTGGGAGCGAATCTTACTCTAACCTTTCTATCCATCGTTATATTATTTAATCCTGTTCATCAAAAATACTTTCGTCATCCGCTTCCGGGTAATCCTGTTTGGCCGCTTTTTCCTGCGCCATTTTCTGGCGGATAAGTTCCTTGGCATATTGTACAGCGTAGCGGGTGGCATCCGCTTTGGCATGAAAGCCTCCTTTGATTTTCTCCGCGTAACTGAATTGATGATCCGGGCCTTCCGTCAGCAGGAAAAGGGTAAAATTAGTGTGCCGATCCTGACTTTTGCTCGTCAAACCGAACCACATCTCAAATACTTCTTCTCCGACGTAAATATTTCTTTTGAACTTGTACATTACATTCTGTCTTTGCGTGGAGTTTTAAAATTCAGTACGGTTATGGCGACAGCAAGGGTTGCCATTGCTGCCACGTTGATATACACGGCCGTTCGGTCAGCTGATCGAAAGAGTGAGAATGCACTTGATATCATGATCAAGAAAGCCGCCAACATCAATAAATACCTGACAATCTTCATACAGCGTGTTTATGGTTATAAATTATTTTTCACCGGGTTCGCGTAAATCTCGAGGAAGATATTGTTCAATATGGAGCGATTTCCCGACAATTTGTCTATTTTTTGGGTCATCACCTGAATGAATTTGGTTTTTTCTTCCTCGCTATATTTATCGGCAAACTGTGTCGTACTGTGCATCAAATCGTAGGCGATGTAATTATTCGGCCATAACTTGAAATTCTTATGGATACGTTCGTCTACCAGTGTGGCTAATTCTGCGATACGGTCCCCGTGATTGTCCTTGTCTTCCAGATAATCCAATTCCTGATCAAGCGGAGGGGTGATGGCAAAATTCACGCGTCCCTTGTAGACGGATAATCCTTCCAGCATGCTTTGCATGTCGGCAGCAGGAGTTTTTACATATTCTCCTACGGTTTTTTGGTATAATTCGTCTGTTTTCAGGGCATCACAAGGTTCCCATTCATAAGAGATGGATACCGGGGTTACTCGCAGCTCCTTGAAATTCTTCACGAAATCACTTGGCCCGCTCATGCGGAACATTTTCAGCAAACTGGGTTGCGTGCGGTCATCGCCGTTTTTCGTGCGTCCCTCTTTCTGTGCAATCCAGACAGAATCCTTATTCTCCAGGATAACATCCCGCAGGTAATGGGAACGAAGATTTGCGCTACTAATCATATCCCGTACCGGTAATCCCCGTTCAATAATAAAGCAGGCATCCAGTTTTACGAGATCGGTAACCCAGTTGTTGATTAATAGATTACTACCGATAGCAGCCTCGCAGTAATGACAGCCTTGACGGCGTAACATGATATTTAATATTGCCGAGTCGAGGATAATGTCCCGGTGGTTGGTGATAAAAAGATAGGATTTGTCTTTCTCGATATATTCCAACCCGGAAACGTTTATTGAGTCCGTGGTTTCTGCCAATAATTTCTCTATTGTTGGGCCAAAGAATCGGGCTTGAAATTCGTCTCTCGACGTGATGCCTTTCAAACTTTCTGAGATAAGATTCTTTTCCGCACCTGTCATTTGGGAGAACAAGGTCAGAAATTCTTCAGCCTGGCGAAGGCGTTCCACGGCAGCAGGGATCTCTTCACCGATATAAGGTCTGATACTTTTAAAAACTGTATCTGATGTCATATTTTCATCTTAAAGATTTAAACCGCGAGACAAAGATAATAATAATGTTTTGGAAATGGACCGTTGGGACAGGCTTATATTCACGAGAAGAGATTAGTCCTCGACAGAAAGGACTAATCTCTAACTTTTTTTATAATCTTGAAATGATAATTATTTCCTTCCCGGGTAAACTTCCAAGGCCTTGGCCAATGTTTCCATGGCTCCTTTTAACTCGTCGATCTCGAGTACGTAGGCGATTCTTACCTCGTCTTTTCCCAATCCCGGGGTTGAATAAAATCCGCTGGCAGGTGCGACCATAACCGTTTGTTTGTTGTATTCGAAATCCTCCAGCAGCCATTGGGCGAATTTATCCGCATCGTCGATCGGTAATTTGACCACGGCGTAGAAAGCTCCCTTGGGCATGGGGCAAACCACTCCCGGCATTTTGTTCAGGGCTTCCACCATGTAATTCCGCCTAGCAATATATTCGTTATAAACATTTTGGAAGTATTCCGCAGGAGTGTCTAGGGATGCCTCTGCCAGAATCTGCCCGATAGCCGGGGCGCAGAGCCGGGCCATTCCGAACTTCAATGCGGCCGTCATTACCTCCTTGTTGTGGGTAACGATGGCACCTACACGTAATCCACATTCACTATACCTCTTGGAAACCGAGTCAAAAAGGATCACGTTTTGTTCTATACCTTTCAATTGCATGGTGGAAAAATGCTTTAATCCGTCATAGCAGAATTCGCGGTAAACCTCATCGGCATACAGGTAAAGATCATGTTTCTTTACAATGGTGGCCAATTGTTCTAGTTCTTCTTGAGAATACAAGTATCCAGTTGGATTGTTCGGATTTACGATAACGATACCTTTTGTCCGAGGGGTGATAGCCTTCTCTATTTCGCTAATCGGGGGAAGGGCAAAATTATTCTCGATAATGGAAGTCACAGTTTTCACGGTTACCCCGCACATTAGAGCGAATGCGTTATAATTGGCATAAAATGGTTCCGGGATAATAATTTCGTCACCCGGGTTCAACGTGGATAGGAATGCGATGGTTATGGCTTCCGACCCTCCGGTAGTGATCATGATTTCGTTTTCATTTACGTCGATGCCGATATTCTGGTAATATTGGGCCATCTTTTTTCGCAAGGAAACGTTTCCGGCTGAATGAGTATAAGCGATTACTTTTTCATCGCAATGTTTCAAGGCATCCAGAGCCACTTGAGGAGTCTGAATGTCCGGTTGCCCGATGTTCAAGTGATAAACCTTGATTCCCTTTGCTTTAGCTTTATCTGCGAAAGGAACTAATTTACGAATAGGAGAGGATGGCATAGCCAATCCTTTGTTTGATATTTGTGGCATAGTTTGTTATTTTTAAATTCCGGGGACAAATATAAAAAATGTCGGCTATTTTGAACTTTTATCCCGCATTTTTATGTTAAGCGTATTGCTAAATATGTTTTATATTTCTGTAATGCGTATTCTTTGTGACTATTATCGTTACACTCCCTTCGATATTAATACCCGATTTGCTTTATTTCGGGACGCGTATAACATTGTTTTACTCCTCATATTCAAATAGTAGACTTATGACAGGAAAAGGTAGAAAAAGGAAGAACCTATATATTCCCCAGGTTCGACAGCGATCATAAATCTCGGGGATTTCTGTTCTTCAGGAGTCTTCTTCCAACCTCATCCGTGATAAACGGTTACTTGCAATCAATAATTTGTCATATAATTGCATATTATCTGCGTATCATTTACGTATTTTTAAGTAGATGATACGGAATTAATACGGAATTGATACGGAGATACTCACAGTGAAACACAGATAAACAACGGATTAAATACGGACCAAGAAGCCTCCGACACGCTACTTTAGAGGAAGAAAGTCAGCTTATTTCCTGCAAGCTGACTTTCTCCCTATATGCATTGAATTAACGCCCTTTCCTTCGAATCCAAGTAAATACACCACCGCCTAACAACAACAATGGCAATACCAGCACCAAACTCCATTTCACTACACCACTACCCGTAGAGCTAGTGATATAAATCTTGTCATCCGTGGGCCTGGGTCTACGAACATCTACCGGGGCCTCGTAATCCGATAACCAGTAGAATCCACCGAGTATCAACGTGAAATTAGAAGCCCTAACTCCTGCTCTTTGACTCATTAGGCCCCCGTTACTGATACAGTCGGCATCTCCCGACAGGATTACCCGTTGTTCCCGGTCCCCGACCTTTCGACTCAACGCCACTAGCGTCGGGTAAGAACGTTCCTCCTCGCCTATCGTGGGATTCAAGCGTATCGTGTCATCCACGAAGTCCGTCGTCTCCAGCTCGTTCCAGCTACCAATCGTGTCACTTCGGAACAACTCCGTCACCGTGTAACCCTTGTCCGCAACCTGGCGCAAGCCGCTAACCCCTTCCGTCACGACCACCTGTTCGTAACGACGCATTGTCGCAAAATCATAAGCGATACTATCGGCCTCTTTCGTCGGGTAAGATAAAACCACGTCAGCCTGCAAGTTCGTGTCCTGTTTCACCAGCTGACCTTCCATCAACTCGAACCCGAACTTCGCGAACAACGGGTTCATCTCTTCCCGGCGTTTCGGCTCCCCAAGGATAAACAAGTTTCCTCCCCGGTCTATATAACGTTGCAAGTTAGTATTTTCCACATCTGTGAACATTTCCCGGCTCTCGGCTATAACTACAATATTGATATTTTCCGGTATTTCCTTCTCCAGCGTCACGTACTCCACGTCAAACCCCTGGTTCATCAAGGCATAACGGAATTTCTTGTCGTTGGCGAAAGCGCTATAATCTCTGTCTTTATTGCTGGTGTACCCCCGTTCCCCGTGACCGGTCAAGAAACCGACCACCGGTAACTTCATCACCATACGTTTAAAAGCAGCAGTAATTTCTCGTTCACTAGGAAACTTTTGCATATCATTATAAATTCGTAACCAAGCTTTCTCCCCGTTCTCCCGGACAATCTGACGGACAAACGTGTTACCCTCCCCGCTCAGGTCTATCATCGAGCGTATCTCCTCTGGTGTCTTGAACTTGTTGGAATCTATCCCGTATATTCGGCTCAACTCCACCATCTTCTCCCGCAACGTCATTCCCGGGTATTGCTTGTCCAACTGGGGGTTATAACACGTGTCATAATAATAAACATACTTCAACTTCATATCCGGCTTGAAGCGCAGGTACTGCTCGAAACGGTCCATGTCCGGCTTCAGGAAATAACCAGCGGCATACCAAGTCCCGGCTGGGTCCAGTATGTTGATGTACGTCGTGATCGTCAGTTTTCCATCAAGTTTAGCCACTATATCCTGGCTATTTTGGGTCAACGTGTTCTGCTTCGTCTCCGTCGCGTCATAATAAGCCTTCAACGAGGGTAACGAGGAGAAGTACCCCAAAAAGCAAGCCACCAATATTACCACAAGGTTACGCCCCAACGTGATCCCCAAAGGTACCTTTTGGCGAACGGCGTTCAAACGGATAACCGTCAAGGACAGGAATAACACCACGATAATCACGAAGTAAAGCACATCCTCGCTGCAAATCAACCCTCGGATAAAAGTCGTGCTACGGCCATCTATCGACAACCAGTAGGTAATATCCCGGACAAAATCGTAATCCTGTCCCCAGCCCCCGACCATGTTCAGTACCATCAACACGGCGAAAGTTCCTATCGCCGCCACGATCTGGTAACTGGTCAAGCTGGACATGAATAAACCAATAGCCCCGTAAGCGCATACCAGCAGGTACAATCCCAGTATTCCCGTCAAGACAGCCGGCCAATCAAAATGCTTGATCGTGCAAAGTCCCAAAAACCACAGCACCAGCAAAACGCCCATCATGATAGCCCCGTACACCATCACCGAGACGAACTTACCCACGATTATCTGCACGTTCGTCACCGGGGAAGAGTAAAGCAACTTGATCGAGCCGCTACTCAATTCCCGGCTCACTAGACTCATCGTCAGCAACGGGATGTAATAGTAAAGGTAATTCTGGATCAAGGTAAAAGTTCCGTTCCAGTTGTTCGAGAATATGTACAGCGAGGAACCCGAGACGCTGTAACCCATCGCCTGGTTGCTCACCACGCGAGCGAACAAATCCGAGAATAATACCCCGGCCTGGATCGTGAAAACCACCAGTATCAACCACGCTATCGGCGAGTAGAACAACATCTGTAACTCCGTGCGCGCTATATTACGTGTCATCTTGAACATAATTTTCCTCCTTTCTTTAAATTACCTGTTAACGTGTTTTTCTAGATAACTCCGCGAAAATGCTGTCCAGCGAGCTCTTCTCCACCCGGATCTCCGACAAGCGCCACTCCCCGTGGACGCTCGCTGCCACGATCCGGTCCGTCACCTCCTGGGCGTCACTAAACCTAACCCGGAACTTCCCGTTACCCAGTTCTTCCACGCCCGAGACTCCCTCGATTCCCCGCAAGACCTCTTCCGCCGGGGCATCCACGAACGAAACATAAAGCGTGCTTGGCACGATGTAATTGTCAAATTCCTCCACGGTCCCGCTGAACACCATCTTCCCTTCCTCGATCATCAGGATATGGTCGCACACGGCCTGAACCTCCGTCAGGATATGCGTCGAGAGGATCACCGTGCGCTCCTCAGCGATATCCTTGATCAGGTTACGGATCTCCACGATCTGGTTCGGGTCCAACCCGTTCGTCGGTTCGTCAAACACAACCAGCTCCGGCTCGTGGACGATTGCCTGCGCGATACCCACCCGTTGCTGGTAACCTCCCGACAAGTTTTTTATCAAGCGGTTACGGAAATGACTGATACCGCAACGTTCCAGTA
>CALUMT010000035.1 GCA_944321845.1 uncultured Butyricimonas sp. | reverse complement strand
TCGGATATGTGCTTGAAGTCATAGTAAGCGGAGATAAGTCAAACGGCTTTAAACCAATAGGTAAGAGATGGATTGTGGAAAGGACTTTCTCCTGGTTCGATAATTATAGAAGGCTCTGTCGGAACTATGAATTCACGTTCGATTCGGCTGAGGAAATGGTGAAACTGGCGGCGATAAGAATGTTACTGAGCAAAATTTAAACAGGCTCTTAAATAATTAGAATGTTACATTCAATTGGAATGAATAGTTCGGGCGTAAGGACATGTTTATGGTGGGTGCTGCTCCGGACTGTGTTACGCCCTGTCCTTTTAATTCTTTGCTCGAGATGGTGAATAAATTGGTCCCGGTGATGCTAATATAAGCGGAATTGATACCTAATTTTTTACAGAATTTATCATGTATGTTGTATCGGAATGATAAAGCTTGCAGTTTTAGATAATCTCCTTTGGCTACGCGTAAATCCGATTGATCATACATTTCGTATATATTACTGCCAGCAAATGTCGTCATAGAACCGCTACTGGTGTATTCATTTTGTCTCCACCAGGGCAGGTTTGTTGCATCGGAGGGTTTTAAACCGGGAATATTGGTTTTTAATTCGTCTCCGGGACGTCTCCAGCGGTGAATAAATTCTTTGCGCATGTTGCGTTCCGGATAAGGGCTAATGTTTTTGTTTTCACACATTTTTAGTCGACGGACCTTATTTCCGAGACTATACGTGAAATTCATGGAAAGACCGAATTGGCGGTAGCCAAAATAATTGGATAAACCTCCTTGAATGGTTGGAACTCTCGTTCCGGATTCAACCAATACGGTCTCCCAGACCTCTTCGTCTGTCATGTTGCTGTATTTGGCATACAATTCATCTTTGAGTTCATCTTCGGTACCATAAAATATCGGTGTCCCGTCCACTGCGCTTAATCCTTTGAAACGATAGGAATAAAAAGTTTGTAATGGTTTATCTTCTAACTGTACACTTCCGTTTAGATAATCGGTATAAGTGATTTTATCTTCGGCGGTCCGGTCTTTGTTGTTGATGGCCTTACTGATGAGGTTGTTGACAACTTGGCCGATTTGAGGGTCGAATCGCCAGACAAATCCACGACGCCCGGAAGCATCTACTTTTTGATTGATGGGTGTAATGTTTAATGAAATTTCTAACCCTTGATTGGATATTTCCCCTTGGTTAATGACATAACTTGAAATTCCGTTGATTTCTGAGACGGTTTTGCTTAAGAATGCATCTTTGGTATGTTTGTAATAATATCCGATGCTTCCTCCTATTTTGTTTCTCCATAACGTAAATTCTAGTTCTGCATTATAGGATGAGGTTAACTCCCATTTCAAATCAGGGTTGGGATAATACTTGATTGTGGACGAGAATTCTTTGTACCAAGAATTTAAACTCCCTTTTTCAATGATCATTTTAGATGTTTGGTTATCCAGCATATTTCCTTGGTGTCCGTAAGAAAGTTTTAAGGCCAAATTGTTTACGAAAGTACTATTCTCGAAAAAATCCTTTTTTATATCCCACCGTCCGGATACCGACCAGATCGGTAGTAATTTCTCGTTTGCCCGACTCCCGAATTGATTGGAACCATCCATACGTGTATTGAAATTAAGTGTGTAACGGCTATCATAAGTGTATGTGATGGCTAGATAGGCTGAGGCTAAATTGGTTAATGTTTCGCTTATGGTTGGTTTGTTGGACGCTAACCAGGTTCTATAACTTAAATATGTCATTAGGTCTAAGGTGGATAATGTCCCGAATGTTTTTCCTCGTTCTGGATAATAGCCTCGGGTAGTGTTTTTATAATTAATCGATTCTTTGGAAGAAACTTCACCTCCTAAGGAAATTGTTAATTGGTGTTTTTCCTGAAATAATTGGTTGTAATTAAATTGCAAGCGAAGCATCCAGTTCGTGTTACGAGTATTGTTTTCTGTCAATTCACCACCGAGAGGACAACTGTTGGAACTATCCCCACTACCTCGTAATGAGGCTACATACCATGAATCTTCTTC
Source organism: uncultured Butyricimonas sp. (assembly GCA_944321845.1). Taxonomy (GTDB): domain Bacteria; phylum Bacteroidota; class Bacteroidia; order Bacteroidales; family Marinifilaceae; genus CALUMT01. The sequence goes on along the minus strand of CALUMT010000035.1, from coordinate 57,913 downwards.
GTAAACAGTTTCAATAGTGGTGTTGCCTAACGAGTAAGAAGCAGAACCTTCGATATTTAATACGGGGAGAATCCTGTATTTTATATTTCCGTTAAACTGAATGTTGGAAGTGTTTTGTGTTTGGTAAGTTGTTTCCATCTCATTCAGGATATTGAAATCATAAGATGTTTCTTTAGTATTTCCTCGTTTATAAAACCACCGGGAACCATCTGGATTATAGGCAGGAATGGCCCGACTCATATCATAGGCGTATTGAGTGACACTGGTTCCATTTGTCGTCGGCGTGTAGCGCCGTTCATTCACGTTACCGTTAATACTGAATTGAAAATCTACCTTTTCGAGACTTCCGTTTAGTTTTAACATTGCCGTATAATTCTGATTCTTTTCTTTCTTGATAACGCCTCGTTCGTCTCCGTACCCAATTGAAGCATAGTAACGTAAGTTGGAAGAACCTCCGGTTACACTTAATGTGTGTTTGTTAGAAAAAGAATTTTCGCACAAAATGTCAAACCAATCGGTGTTGATTGTCTCGTAATAATTGGCTAGTTCTTGAAATTCCGGGAATGTTATCCGGCCTGCCTTGTAATCCAGATAAGCGGCTTCGTAACCAACCCAGTTCACAACTTCTGTGAATTCCATTCCCCGTTCAAACATTTCTCGGGAAACGTCAACTCTTTCCAGTGAATTCATCAGGTAGATTTCCCGGTCCCCATAATAAGGACGGCGGTTGAAGGTTCCACTTAAAGAGTATGTCACGGTAGGAGGACCTGCTTTTCCTTTCTTGGTTGTGATAACAATAACCCCGTTTGCTGCCCGGGTTCCATATATTGCGGTTGCAGCTGCATCCTTCAATACGTCGATTTGTTCGATGTCATCAGGGTTTAATCCGGATATTGCATTTCCTAATAGGTTCACGAAATCCAGGCTGTTTAATTCTGCCGGATCAACATTTACGGGGTCACTTAATACCACGCCATCGAGAACCCATAGCGGCTCTTGATTACCGAGCATGGTGGATGTTCCCCGAATCCTTACTTTGGGAACAGCTCCGGCTTGTCCTGAATTTTGCATGAAAATCATTCCGGGAATATGACCTTCCAGCATTTTGTCGACGGACATGATCCCGGCAACATTGATATCATCCATTTTGATGGATGTTACCGCACTTGTTAATCGTCTGCGGTCTATATCTTGATAACCGGTGGAAACAACAGTTACTTCATCAAGAGCCTCAACCTCGTCCTCAAGGGTTATCTCGTATTCTTTTTTATCTGCTTTCTTGACTATGACTTCTTTGCTTTTCATTCCTATGAATGAGATGATTAACGTATCCACGGCATGAGGGATATTCAATGAAAAGGCGCCAAGCGTGTTTGTGGCAGTTCCTACGGAGGTCCCTTTTAAGCGGATAGTTACGCCAGGAAGTGGATTTTTATTCTTGTCAATCACTTTTCCCATGACAACCCAATTTTCTTTCTCTTCAGGTAACGAGGGGGTACGTAAGGTTTTTAAAACGATGACATCATTGACAATTTCATACGTTAAGTGGAAACACGGTAATACGCGGTCCAATAATACGAAAAAGTCTTCCTCTTGAGCTTCGATGTTTACTCGTTCCTCGCTTTTCATCAAAGAGGCATTGTACAAGAATTGTTTTCCCGTCTGTTCTTTCATTAACGAGATGAATTCTTCGATTGTTGCTTCCTTTAGATTGAGCGAAATTTTAGATTGTGATAGGGCCGTTGCACAAACTCCCATGTGAAAAACGACCAGCAACATTGTTGTTAATTTCATGACCTGCCTCACTTTTCGGTTAAAAATAAGGGCACACGATTTCAATCGTTGGCTTTTTTTCATAGCTTTGTAAAACATTTTAGTATTAAACACTCGGGAACATGAATGCCAGACCTAGGAAATTTGTCATTCGTGTTCTCTTTTTTATTTATTAATATAGGATTATTGTTTCTCCGTTTAATTTGTAATGGACATCCTCCGAGGCGGCTAATACCTCCAGGAAGGTCTTTATGGATTCATAGCGTTTCAGGTTACCCGTGAAACGGATATCTTTGACCCGTGGATTCTGGTAAAAAACGTTGGTGCCGTACCAGCGATTGAGTGTCGTCATCACATCTTCCAATCGTTGTTCCCTGAAAATATACCATCCGTCTTTCCAGCCCACGTATTCTTCCACGCGCACCTCCCGCTTGGAGACTTCCCCGTTGGCTGTGGCCACAGCCTGTTCCCCGGCTTTTAGTTCCGTCTTGTGTCCGGCTTTGTTGGTGAAACGCACCCGTCCGGATACCAAGGTGGTCAGGACTTCTTCCCCGTATGCCTGGACTCCGAAACTGGTTCCCAGTACGCAGACCTGTCCGGCACTCGTGTTCACGAGGAACGGGCGTCCATCTTTCACGACCTCAAGATAGATTTCTCCTGACACGATAATTTCTCGTTTGTTGTCCGGGAAACTGACCGGGTATTTGACCCGCGTGTTGGAATTGATCCACAACTTTGTGCCGTCTTCCAGGACAAGCTGGCATTCTCCGCCTGTCGGTACACTTAATTCGTTATATTGGATTTCTTTTTTGTGTTGACTGCTGTCTTGCCGGTAGGCGAGTTTGCCTTTCTCCTGAAGGATTTCAGCCCCGTTTTGTTCCTGAATGGTTCCTTCCTTGTCGGCCGAAAGATTTATGGTACGTCCATCGGACAGACGGAGTTGGATGTTTTCGTTACGAGCCATCGTGGTGGTTTTAGGTACTTTCGCTCCCTCGTCCCCGCGTTTGACCCATAGCCACGTGCCTACCATGATGATGAGTAATATCGAAGCCGCGTAGCTTAGATATTGGATGAGGTGGCGGGTACGATGATGCTTCTGTCCACCCCGGATACGTTGTAATAATTCAGTGCGTTTGGTTTCTAAAATGCTTTCCGGTAGGCCGACCAAGGGATCGGTGTTCCCTCCCTGCATCGCTTGCCGGTAGAATCTTTCGTGTTGGGGTGAGGAATGTAGCCATTCTTTTAATTGCTGTTCCTCTTCCGGACGAAGTTCATCCCGAAAGCTTTTAGCGATGAGTTCCCACGTTATAAACGTTTTTGGCTTTTGTTTATTCATGTTTTTATCCTATCGTTTGTCTTAAAGACACACTTCCCCCTCAAAATGTTTACAGGGAATCGTTATTTTTTTCAAGAATTTTTTGTCGGCTTTCCGGTAATGGTTTCCCGGGGCTCTGATCTCTTGTTTTGTTCAAGGTGCACTCTACTTCCATTTATCTCCTCTTTTCAGTTCAGGTGGTAATAAAACCTTTTTGAGACGTTGCATGAACCCGTGTTTACGGTTATAGAACCGTTACTGAACCGTTGTTGAACCGTTCCAAAGAGAGCTAAGTGGTATGTTTGATAAGACTTTACGTCGAATTTAAAATAATCTCCCCCCGAATAGTTTCATGAGCGTGAGCCAAACGATAAGGTTATCGTATTCTGACAGAGCTTCTTTAATGCGTTTAACCCCGCGGTGAAGCTGTACTTTCACGGTGTTTTCGTTGATGTTTAACCGTTCCGCGATTTCGGCGTATTTATACCCGTCAATGAAGCGTAGTTGGCATACTTCCCGGCATTTGTCCGGTAATTCGTCCATGATCTGGCGGATTTTATCAAGAATTTCTTCTTCCTCAACCATGTCGATGTTGTATGACTCGATGTAGGCTTCCGCGTATTTACGATTGTTGCGGTCCTCTATTTCGAGATCCCGGAGATAGTTCAGGCAACCGTTTTTGGTGGAAGAGAAAAGATAGGATTTGACGGATGATTTTATATCGAGTTTCCCGGCATTTTCCCAAAGACGGACAAAAATGTCTTGGACAATATCATGGGCTTTGTCCGAATCATAGATGAATTTCTCGGCGAAAAGGTAGAGTTTTTCGTAATACATAGCGAAAAGAGTCGTCAGAACTCGTTCTTCATGTTGTTTCAAACCTGTCCATATTTTTTCGTCTTCGATATGCTCCATTCTTTTCTTGTGTGTGTGGAAAGGTCTCCGGTTGCAATCAATCGAAACATTACAAAGGTAAGTAAGTTTTCTGATTTGTGAAACTTATTTTTTAACTTTGCGATATATAAGATTGTTTGTATGAAAGAGAATGGATACCGGGAACAGAAATATTCCATGACGTACGGGGAATATGAAACGGAATGTTTGCCTGAAGATTATCGTCGGCTGAGGGAGGTGGTTATGGAGGCGGCTCATGGAGCCTATCGCGAGTATTCGGGCTTTGCCGTGGGTGCTGTCGTGGTGCTGGAGAATGGGGAAATCGTTCGGGGTGCGAATCAGGAGAATGTGGCTTATCCCTCGGGGATGTGCGCGGAACGTGTCGCGTTGTTTTATGCCGGGGCAACTTATCCTGGAGTCGCCGTGAAGACGTTAGCTATTATTGCCCGAAACGGGGAGGAGTGGGTGAAGGATCCGGTCACTCCCTGTGGTGCCTGCAGGCAGGTGATGGCGGAGGTGATTAAGCGCCAGGGAAAAGATTTTGAGGTGGTGATGTTTGGGGAAGAACGGGTATGGGTGGCCCGTGCAAAGGATTTGTTGCCGTTGGCATTTGAGTTTTAATGGACGTCTGACTTATAGGTTGAATTTTACCCGATTGACTATAGAACGGCCAAGGGTGAGTTCGTCCGTGTATTCCAAATCGTTGCCAATGGCAATACCTTTGGCAAGGGTACTTACAATGATTTCGCTTTGGCGGGGAAGCTTTTTGTAGATATAATATCCCGTGGTATCGCCTTCAATCGTGGCCCGAAGGGCGAAAATCACTTCTCGGATGGTAGTGGAATTGACCCGTTCAATGAGGCTGTTGATGTGTAAATCCGAGGGACCGATTCCTTCCATGGGGGAGATGATACCTCCCAGCACGTGATACAGACCTTTGTATTGTCCCGTTGCCTCGATGGAAAGTATATCCTTAACATTTTCCACGACACAGATCGTGGATGTGTCCCGGCGGGAATCGCTGCATATTTCACAGGTGTCGCTGTCCGCGATATTGTGGCAATGTTTACATTCCTGGATTTCCGTTTTCAAAGCGGTAATGCTGTCCGTGAATTTTTTTACATCCTCGGGATTCTGGCGTAGCAGGTGTAACACGAAACGCAAAGCGGTTTTACGCCCGATACCGGGTAGGGTTGCGAATTGTTCAACCGCATTTTCCAATAGTTTGGACGAGAGGGATTGCATGGTCTATTCTTCCTTGAATTTTATATCGCGAATCATCATCTGTATGTCGCTTTTGCCCATGAATTCGTTTTCTTGCAGCGTGTAGCAGATGTCAAAGAATTCGCCTTTACTGATGCGGGGGTAGAGGTCGCCCATGTTGAAGGCGATGCCGCTACGGTCCTTGCATGCGCGGGTGTCATCAACGACCACAAGTTTCAGGTGTTCGTTGCGGTGTCCGACCTGCTTGGAGTGTATGAAGTTGGTCACGTTCTCGGTCATGAACACGGGAATGTTGTTGTTCGGGCCGAAAGGTGCGAATTTCTGTATCATGGCATACATGTCCGGGGTGATATCACTGAGTTTGATTTTCGCGTCAATGTTGATTTGGGGAATGAGCATTTCCTCGTTAATCGTTTTGCCCACGATGTGTTCGAATTTCTCCTGGAAAGCAGAGATGTTTTCCAGCTTCAACGTGAGTCCCACGGCATATTTATGTCCCCCGTAGTTCTCTAGAAATTCGCTGCATTGGGAGATGGCGTGATACAAGTCGAAGCCTTCCACGGAGCGGGCAGAACCGGTGGCAACGCCATTGGATTGTGTCAGTATGACCGTCGGGCGGTAATAATATTCCGTGAGGCGTGAGGCTACGATTCCGATGACTCCCTTGTGCCAGTTGGGGTTGTAAAGAACTGTGGCTTTCGGGTTTCGGTTGGGGTTTGATTGTTTGATATAGCGTAAAGCCTCTTCCGTGATGCTGTGATCAAGTTTCTTCCGTTGGTCGTTGAAGTTGTTTATGTCATTGGCGACGGAACGCGCTTTGGCTTCGTTGTCGGCAATAAGCAACTCCACGGATTTGTTGCCTGATTCGACACGACCGGCCGCATTGATCTTGGGACCGATTCGGAAAACTATATCATTTATGGTCAAATCCCGATGATTGTCTATTCCTGAAATATCCAGAATGGTTTTTAATCCTAAACTGGGGGATTCATTCAATTGCTGTAGGCCGAAATAGGCCAATATGCGGTTTTCACCCGTGATGGGGACAATATCGCTGGCGATACTGACGCACACGAGATCCAGTAACTGATAGAGGTCTCCCATCGGCAGATTGTGACGTTCGTTGTATGCCTGGGCCAATTTGAAGCTGACGCCGCAGGCGCTTAACCAGCGGTATGGGTAATGGCAGTCCTCCCGTTGAGGGTCGAGCACGGCGATGGCGTCCGGTAAATTGTCGCCTGGAGTATGGTGATCACAGATGATGATATCAATACCTTTGGATTTCGCGTCATTGATTTCCTCGACAGCCTTTACCCCGCAGTCGGTTACGATCATCAGGGTGATGCCGTTTTTGGCGGCATAGTCGATGGCTCGACAGGAAATACCACATCCTTCCGTGTCTCGGTCCGGAATGTAATATTCCGGTTGTTCGCATTTGTTCTTGAGATATTTGTACAATAACGCGACAGCGGTTGTACCGTCTACATCATAATCCCCGTAAATCATGACCTTCTCTTTGGAGCTGATCGCTTTTTCCAGACGATCGACAGCTTTCCCCATATCTTTCATGAGGAATGGATCATGCAGCATGTTCAGGGCGGGGTTGAAGAAAGCCTTTGCTTCCTCTGCGGTTGTCACGCCTCTTTGCAGTAGTAGATTTGCAATGACGTGGTTGCAGTGAAGTTGTTTTGATAGTGTTGCTATTTTTTCCGCCTCGGGCGGGGTGTTGATAACCCATCTTCTTTTCATGACTGGCCTCTCCTATTCTGCTACAAAGAAGCAGATTTTCCGTGTTATTTCAAAAGATTCTATATTATATTTTTTTATTGAGTGACATTTTTTTGTTTATTAAGTTGTCTTTCAATTTCTTTTTTGTGGTATTAGAATCTGTGAATTTTATTATATCTTTGCCGTTAAATTTTGAAACATTAAAAACCTTAAAAAATGAGTCTTGCAGAATTGAGTGAACAAGAGATGGTTCGCCGGAACTCTCTGAACGAATTGAATAAGTTGGGGATAAATGCTTATCCAGCCCCGGAATTTAAAGTTACGCACTTGTCAAAGGAGATTCTGGATAAATTCGAGAAATCGCCGGAAGAACTCCAGGACGTCGTGGTGGCCGGACGTATGATGAGCCGGAGAATCATGGGTAAAGCCTCATTTTTCGAGTTGCAAGATGCCGTGGGACGTATCCAGGTTTACGTGAGCCGGGATGATGTTTCCCGTGATGAGGCCTGTACGTTGTATAACGTGGTGTTTAAAAAGTTGATGGATATCGGGGATATCGTGGGCGTATGCGGTTTTGTTTTCCGGACCAATATGGGAGAGATCTCTGTTCATGCCAAGGAACTGGTCATGTTGTCCAAGTCTTTGCGCCCGCTTCCTATCGTGAAGGAGAAGGACGGAAAGATATTTGACGCTTTTACGGACCCGGAATTGCGTTATCGTCAGCGTTACCTGGATTTGATCGTGAATCCGCAAGTGAAGGAAACCTTTATCAGGCGGAGTAAAATGATTAACGCTATCCGTGATTATTATACCGAGATGGGATGTCTGGAAGTGGAGACACCGGTGTTGCAGGCTATTCCCGGAGGTGCTTCTGCCCGTCCCTTTATAACGCATCACAATGCTTTGGATATTCCTCTCTATTTGCGTATTGCAAACGAGTTGTATTTGAAACGTCTTATTGTCGGCGGTTTTAATGGGGTGTTTGAATTTTCCCGTAATTTCCGTAACGAGGGAATGGACCGTACGCACAATCCGGAATTTACTTGCATGGAAGTGTATGTTCCTTACAAGGATTACTTGTGGATGATGAATTCCGTGGAGGAAATGCTGGAACGGGTGGCCATGGCAGTGAATGGGACAACGAAGGCACAATTCGGTGAAAATGAGATCGACTTTAAACGTCCTTACCGTCGGGTGAAGATGGCGGACGCCATTAAAGAATACACCGGTTTCGATATAACCGGAAAGACCGAGGAAGAGATTCGGGCTTTCTGCTTGTCGATAGGCTTGAACGTGGATGACACGATGGGGAAAGGTAAGTTGATTGATGAGATTTTTGGAGAAAAGTGCGAGGGGCATTTTATCCAACCAACCTTTATCTATGATTATCCCGTGGAAATGTCCCCGTTGACCAAAATGCACCGGACTGATCCCGGATTGACGGAACGTTTTGAGTTGTTTGTGAACGGGAAGGAATTGGCTAATGCCTATTCCGAGTTGAATGACCCCATCGATCAGCTTAATCGTTTCAAGGATCAACTGGCTTTGCAGGAGCGTGGGGATGATGAGGCTATGTTTATCGATTATGATTTCGTGCGTGCCCTGGAATACGGTATGCCTCCGACCTCCGGTATGGGTATAGGTATTGACCGTCTTTGCATGTTTTTGACGAATAACGTGTCTATACAGGATGTGCTTCTTTTCCCGCAGATGAAACCGGAGAAGAAAGCCGCCGTGGATGCGGATGATAAATTTACGGCTGTCGGAATTCCCGCGGAGTGGATACCTGTGTTAAGAAAGGCCGGTTATCAGACTGTAGAGGCTTTAAAGGCTGTGGAAAATCCGAATAAACTGCATCAGGAGTTGTGCGGGTTGAATAAGAAACAGAAATTAGGCCTGACGCCCCTTTCTCAGGATGAAGTCCGCGAATGGTTGAAATAAGTAAAGAGTAGTACAAATTTTATATTTACGATTTATGGTATGGGCTAAGATGTCCTTGCCATAAATCGTAACTCGTTAAAGAAGATATCATGGAAATAGCAGATAAACCAAGAATCGGTATCGTTGGCGGAGGTAGTTGGGCCACGGCTATCGCCAAGATGCTTGTCCAAAATAACGGGCACGTGAATTGGTTCATGCGGAATATTGAGTCGATAAAAGCTTTCAAGGTGTTGAAGCATAATCCCCGCTACTTGTGTGGGGTGGAGTTCGACGTGGAGAAGATTTCCTTTACGGATGACTTGGATAAACTGGTACGGGATTCGGATGTAATTGTATTTGCTGTGCCGAGTGCGTTCGTCAAAAACGTGGTGAGCCGTCTGAATGTTCCTTTGAAAAATAAGGTCGTGGTATCGGCTATTAAAGGGCTGATCCCTGACGATAATCTGATTCTCGGGGAATTCTTTCACCGGGAATACCATGTGCCGCTGGAGCAGATTGTGATTATTTCCGGGCCTTGCCACGCAGAGGAAATTGCCTTGGAGCGCCTGTCTTACCTGACGTTTTCCTGCCAGGATTTGAAATTGGCCCGTTCTGTGGCGCAACTTTTTGAGTGCTTTTACGTGAAAACCTGTATCTCGGATGATATTTATGGTACGGAATACGGGGCTGTCCTTAAAAACGTGTTCGCTATTGCTGCGGGGATATGCCATGGGTTGCGTTACGGGGATAATTTCCAGGCCGTCTTGATTTCCAATGCCATTCAGGAAATGGAACGTTTCGTGAATGTTGTCCACCCCATACAGCGTGATATTAAATATTCGGCTTATTTGGGGGATTTGTTGGTAACGGCCTATTCCCAGTTCAGCCGTAACCGGACTTTCGGAACAATGATAGGTAAAGGCTATTCCGTGAAATCGGCACAGATGGAAATGTTGATGATTGCCGAGGGATATTTCGGCGTGAAGGGTATTCATGAGATTAATGAACAATATCATGTGCATATGCCGATAACGAATGCGGTGTACAATATTCTTTATGAGCATATCAGTCCATCGGTAGAGATTCGGCTGTTGACGGAGGAATTACGATAAGGAACCAAATACTAGTGTGATATATGAAGTATACGATAGAAGAAGTTTTAAACGAGAAGCAGGCAAGGGAATTTTTGTTGTTGCCGGTTGAATTGTACCGGAACGATAAGAATTGGGTGCGGCCTCTTGATAATGATATAAATAACGTGTTTAATCCCGCCAAGAATCCTTTCTTCAAGCATGGAGAATGCACCCGTTGGCTTTTGCGTGATGAGGCCGGGAAATGCGTGGGACGTGTGGCTTCTTTCATTGATCGGGATGCCTGCCACCTGGATGCTTATGCCGTGGGTGGAATGGGGTTCTTCGAATGTATCGATGACCGGGAGGCTGCTTTTGCCCTCTTCGATTGTTGCCGGGAATGGTTGGAAACTCGGGGAATGGAGGCCATGGAAGGTCCCGAGAATTTTGGGGAACGGAATGAATGGTGGGGGTTACTGGTTGACGGCTATAAACCTCCCGTGTACCAGATGCCCTATACACATCCCTATTACGTGAAATTCTTTGAGGAATACGGTTTCCGGGATTATTTCCGACAGTATATTTACAGGACCCGCCTCGTGATGGAAAGTCTTGACCGGCGTATGGTGCTGATGTCGGAACGGTTGCTGCGGAATAAGGATTATCGGATTTGTTCTTATCGGGAAATGACACCGCAACAGGCGAAGGAGGCCTTTTTGCATGTCTATAATCATGCCTGGAATCTTGATGTACATGGCGTGGGGAACATGGAAATGGAGCAGGTAGAATCTCTTTTTAAGATGTTGAAACCCGTTCTTGACCCGGATTTGCTTTATTTCGCTTATTACCAGGAACAGCCGATCGGCTTTTTTATTATGATTCCCGAATTGAATTATATTGTCCGCCACGTAAATGGGCGATTGAATCTGTTGGGAATATTGAAATTCTTGTATTACCGTTATTTTAAGCGGGGACGTGTGGCTTTGGGATTGATTTTTGGAGTTGTGGAGGATTTCCAGAAAACCGGTGTGCAGGGAGCCATGATCAAGCGTTTCTGTGAGACTATCATAGAACGGAAAGGGTCTTATGATTGGTTGGATATGAGTTGGATCGGAGATTTCAATCCGCGCATGATGCACCTGATGGAATATATCGGGGCCAGTATCTCGCAAACCTATGTCACGTATCGTAAATTATTCCGTGATGATATTCCATTTTGTCGTTCAATAGATAAGGAAAAACAAAAAGAATAGATTATGGAATGGTTGTCTGAATTGTTTTTGGGTGGCGGAATCGCTCACTCGGTTTTGATACTGGCATTGGTTATTGCTGCCGGGATTTTTCTGGGAAAAATGAAGGTGGCGGGGATTTCTTTGGGAATTACCTGGATTCTTTTCGTGGGTATCGCCTGCAGTCATTTCGGGATGCGGGTGGATGGTGGCGTGTTGCACTTCATGAAGGAATTCGGTTTGATTCTGTTTGTTTACTCCGTGGGATTACAAGTAGGGCCTGGCTTCTTTTCTTCTTTCAAGAAGGGAGGTTTGCGTTTGAATATGTTGGCGACCTTGATTGTCCTGTTCGGTGTTATCACGACGTATATTCTGCATGTAGCTACCGGAATACCGATAACCACGATGGTCGGTATATTGTCGGGTGCGGTTACGAATACGCCCGGTTTGGGAGCGGCCCAAGAGGCTTACATGAACGTGACGGGAATAGAGGATGAGACAATTCCTTTGGGATACGCCGTGGCCTATCCCTTGGGAGTGTTAGGTATTATTGGTTCTATCCTGTTGATTCGAGTAATATTCCGGGTGAATTTTGATAAGGAAAACGAGTCTTTGCAGCAACAGGCTGACGGGAAGGAAATAGAAGCCCAGCAGTTCTCCTTGAAGGTGACGAATCCGGCCATATTCGGGATGGACGTGCATGAAATGACTCGCCTGATAAACCGGAAATTCGTGTGTTCCCGTGTATGTCACCATGACGAAGAGGTGGAAATAAGTACTTCCGAGACGCGTTTGCGTCAGGGAGACAAATTGCTTGTTGTGGCAGCGTTGAAAGATATTGATGCCATTACGGCTTTTGTCGGGGAAAGAGTAGAGGTGCCTTGGGAAAAATTGAATACGCAATTCGTGTCCCGGAGAATAGCCATCACGAAATCCGCCGTAAATGGAAAGACGTTGGGTGAGTTAAAATTGAGGACTACTTTCGGGGTGAATGTTACCCGTGTCAATCGTGCGGGAGTGGATTTAGTGGCTAACCCTCATCTGCAGTTGCAACTGGGAGACCGTCTTACTGTTGTAGGTCCGGAATCCGCGGTGAAGAATGTCACGGCTGTTCTTGGTAATTCTTTACGTCGTTTGCGTGAACCTAATCTGATAGCGATATTTTTCGGAATATTCTTGGGGGTATTGTTAGGAAGTATTCCTTTTATGTTTCCGGGGATTCCGCAACCGGTTAAGCTTGGTTTGGCCGGTGGACCTCTGATCGTGGCAATATTGATCAGTCGCTTTGGACCTCATTATGGTTTGGTTACTTACACGACAATGAGTGCCAATCTCATGTTGCGTGAAGTGGGAATTTCGCTTTTCCTGGCTTGTGTCGGTTTGGGGGCAGGGGAAGGTTTTGTCGGGACTATCGTGAACGGGGGAGGCTGGGCCTGGATTGGCTATGGCGTGATTATCACGGTTGTGCCGTTAATTATCGTGGGGATTATCGCTCGTTGGATATACAAGATAAATTACTTCTCTCTCATGGGACTTATCGCGGGGAGTACGACAGACCCTCCTGCTTTGGCGTATTCTAACGAGATTGTCGGGAATGATGCCCCGGCGGTAAGTTATGCCACGGTTTATCCGCTTACCATGTTTTTGCGTGTATTAACGGCACAGTTGCTAATCCTTTGTTTCGTGTAAGATACCGCCCCCGATAACCCGGTCTCCCCGGTAGAAGACTATCGGTTGTCCCGGGGCTGCAGCCCAAGCCGGTGAAGATAGATGAACGAGATATCTGTCTTCGCCGGCTTGGGTTATTTTGGCAAACCCTTGGGGATTTAATCCCAGTCCGCGGATCTTGACTTCGATGTCTGGAGCGGATAATTCTTGTTGGTTGATGAAATTCGTGTTCCCGACAATAAGCAAACAATTTTGTAATTTTTCTTTGGCCGCGATGACAAGGGTATTTTCCTTCGGGAGGATATGTTTTACGTATTGTGGGCGTCCGTCGATAGGGGGAATACCCTGTTTTTGCCCGATGGTATAATGTAACAGACCTTCGTGTTGGCCGATAAGGTTTCCCAGGGTGTCTATAATCGGTCCGGGCAGGCAGTTTGTCTCGGGATTTTGTTGCAGGATGAAATCCCGGTAATTTTTCCCCTTCAGAAAACAAATACCCATGCTTTCACGTTTCGCGGCTATTTTGTCAAATCCCCATTGCCTGGCCATTTCTTTTACTTCGGCTTTCGTGTAATCTCCCAGGGGCGTTATGGCTCGTTGTAAAATGCGTTCCGGGACTCCCCAAAGGAAGTAGGATTGTTCTTTGATCGGGTCAATGCCCTTGTGTACGTAGCATCTTCCTTCATGTGCCAATATTCTGGTGTAATGTCCCGTGGCGATGGTCGTTATGCCTGATTGTTCTGCCGCTTGTGCCAGTAGTTCCCATTTGATAAAGCTGTTGCATATGGCGCAGGGATTTGGGGTAAGCCCCGACATGTAATCTTTTATGAATGGAGTGATGACTTTTTCATGGAATAGCTCCTGGCCCTTTATCCGGTATAGCGGAATGCCGGCTTGTCGGCATAAAGCATCCAGGCTCTCATCCTCTTGCTCTTCTTCCTGCAAGGAGAGATGAACTCCGATAACCTCGAAGCCTTGTTTTTGTAGAAGTAAGGCTGTCACAAGGCTGTCGACCCCTCCGCTCATGCCAACGGCTATTCTTCCTTTCATGCTTGCATAACGTTTTTGTGTAGTTTCTAAACTTTTGTCGGTCGTTTTAAGGAACAAATTTAATGGTTTCGTGGACAATTTGGCCTCGTGTTTGATAATTTGCATGCTTTTCGTTGGGAAAATATGCGAATACGTTTGGAATTTTCGCTAAAAGGTATTTATTTTGCCACCCGAAACACGGGAGTGGCTCAGTTGGTAGAGCATCGGTCTCCAAAACCGAGGGTCGGGAGTTCGAACCTCTCCTCCCGTGCGAAAAAGGCCACCTTATACGGGTGGCTTTTGTGTTTATACAGTAGGCTTATGATAAAGTTGGTTGTTTTTGATTTGGACGGTACTTTGCTCGATTCGCTGAAGGATCTGGCGGTAAGTGCTAATTATGCTTTACGCTTGAATGGTTTCCCGGAACATGATTTGGCGGAATTTCGGTATTTCGTGGGTAATGGTATCACGAAACTTATAGAACGGGCTTTGCCCTTGGAGAATAGACAGCTGGAGACGATCGAGAAGGTAAGAGCGGATTTCGTGAATTACTATTCCTTGCATAAAGCGGATTACACGGCTCCTTATCCCGGGATTGTCGACTTGTTGCGGGAATTGCGGAAGAGGGATATCTGCCTAGCGGTGGCTTCCAATAAATTCCAATCGGCAACGGAGGTTTTGGTGCCTTACTATTTCGGGCAGGGAACCTTTGCCTTCGTGTATGGTCAGCGGGAAGGAATTCCGACAAAACCGGATCCTCGGGTGGTGTTTGATATACTACATGAAGCCGGGGTACAGCAGGACGAGACGCTTTACGTGGGGGATTCCGGGGTGGATATGCAGACGGCAAGTCGGGCTGGAGTGACGGCGGTGGGGGTTATGTGGGGATTCCGGACACGGGAGGAGTTACAGGCCAATGGTGCTTCCTTTATCGTGGAACATCCTGCAGAAATATTGAAGTTGTTGGCCTAAGATATGCTTTTGTCTTGCCGTGTTAGGAATATATTGCTCAAAAATCGTATTTTTGTTTCCGTATGGGATGTAGATACTAATTGAAAAGTGCGCCGTATTTTAATTGAAAAGAGCTCCATCCATACTTGTTACAAAATTACATATAAGTTTAAAATCTTCATTTATCTTGTCTCATTTTTTGTGTTTCTTTGAGCCTATAAGAGAGTCCGGTCATATTTACCAGATAGGCTTTATGTGTAAGCCTGTCGACCATTGCCGCTACAAGCACCTTGTCCTTTATGATTTCATTCCATCTGTTAAAAGCCAAATTAGTAGTAATGATTGTAGCCTTTTTCCCGGCCCTTAAGGACAAGTGGTTAAAAAGCAGTTCTCCTCCTTCCTTGTCACAACTGACATATCCGAATTCATCACAGATAACCAGATCGTATTTTTCAAACCGTAATTGCAAGGCCCGCAGTGTCTTTGCGGATTTGGCTTCCCTTATCTGGGTAAGCAAGACAGGGACTGAAGTAAACAATACGGTAAAATCCTGCTGGCAGGCCTTTATTCCTAAAGCCGTAGCAATATGAGTCTTTCCCGTCCCCGGATTTCCATACAGGACTATGTTTCTTCCCTCCCTGATGAAGTCCAGTGTTTCCAATTCAGGCAATATTATCTGTGCCTCTTTGGGCATGTCTTCCATGACAAGTTCATGCAGATACTTCATTTGTGGGAATTCCGCAGATTTTATCCTTGATTTTCTTCTACATTCCCTTCTTCTGACACTTTCCTTTCCAAGCAATTCGGTCAAGAAATGCAGATGGCTCCAGTTTTCTCCGGCTGCCAATGAAAGGGTGTATTCCAGTTCCTCTTTGAAGGCCAGCAGCTTCAGTTCTGTCGCATAGTCATAAATGGTTTCTTTTTCTGATTGCATATATTATAAACTTAAATGGTTGGTATTATATCATGCGCTTCATTGTATCCTGTCATGAGTGCCGTGATGCCTTCAAGCATATCCACGGCTTCTCTTTCTATATTCTCTTGTTGTGCCGGAAGAACAGGTGACTCCATGGATTCTTCCATCTCTTCCTGTGCGTTGCCATGCAACATGGCCTTTACCTGTTCCGGAGATATCTTTCTGACACCACGTCCGGTCAGTTCCCTGCATGCCCTGATGATGTCTGTCCCGGAAAAACCATTTTCCCGTGCATAGTCCAGCAGCAGGACGAATGCCCTGTTGTCATTCTTGAAATAGCTGTCATACAGTCTTTTCAGTTCTTCCGGTGCTCTTTGCCAGACCACAGAATGAGGTAATGCACCCGGTTTACGGGAAAGTGTACGCAAGTAGTGCTCCAGCTTGATACACCCAGTCGCCACCACAATAACTGCGTTGGTGCGAGGCCACTTTCTCCTTCCCGTACAGGATGACGATTTTTTCACTGTAGACCTTGACATGTACTTTTTCTCCTACAAGAGAATCTTGTCACCACCGACAAAGCTCTTGACGGCTACACGCGTATTGTCATAGACCATCATGGCGGGGACACCATGTATATCCCTGAAGAAGTTGCGGTGGGATTCCATGAAGGCAAGCGTATTCTGATGCCTGAAAATGGTAGGCGTATCTGCCATTGCTATGCCCGAAAGTGAATACGGCCAGATAAAACTTGGTCTTGACACCGTCAATAAAAAGAAGGACTTCACCCCAGTCAAACTCAACAATGCATCCCGGCTCATAGAACAACCGGATAAAGGCTTCGCTCTTTTTCTTCTCTTTATTTTTTATATAACTGCACACTGTGGCATAACTGATGGTATATCCTTTGGATAACAGAAACTGGTGGATATCCTTCTTCAGCATGCGCTGCTTGCGAAGCCCCGTAGCTACCTTAACGGCATTCTTCTTCAGGCAAAACCCTATCTCGTCCTTAATCTCTTGTGTAAGGCGGCGAGGGCGGCGTTTGGAACTGTCATACTTGGGCTGGACGGTAAGCAAATCACTCAAAGCCTCTTCCGGATTATCAGTACGGATGGCTGATTCGTATTCTGAAAGAATATTGTCAACGGTATGACGGCTGACATGAAGTTCGCGAGAGATACGCCGTTTGCTATAACCGCATACTCTATACATGTGTATTATTGATTGTCTTTCTACCATAGTCTTCATTTTACCTTTGTATTTGGATGATACAAAGGTCATTATACTTATCCTATGGCGGCGCACTTTTTAATTGGAATATTGGCGCACTTTTCAATTAGTATCTACAAGACATGGGTGCGTCCTCGGAAAAATACCGGGAGATTATAGAATCTCTGCTGAAATAAACGTGCTTCTTTAGGTAACTGAAAAACCGGTTTCTTGAAATACAGGGACCGGTTTCTTTTTATAAATAGGAGGTTCACCTCCGCTTCGTCTGGAGGGGAATGCCCTTTGTCGAGGGCAAATCCAAGTCTATCCTTGATCCGTACTTAACCCTATGATACTCCATGTTTAACGGTAAGCATCTCCTGACTATCTCCTGACTAATTCCTGAGTATTACCTGATAAAGCAGGAGATGGTCAAGAGATAATCTAGAAGCAGACAGTGTGGAACTACTTGCAAATAACTGTTTGCTATGGATTAGCCTTGGATGAGTCATCCGGAAGCCAGGGGTAGGTGTTGATATTGCTGCCGGATTATGGAGAGGGGGTAAGTCGGGATTGAGGCCGAAGTTGCCTTGGGGATTCGCCTGGTTTGCTCCGAATCTCGCCTGTACCCTTACTGAATCCACCCTGTTCACGAACAGGGTGGATTCAGGGGTGATTCAGGATTGATTCAGGCCAAATGCGGCAAATCCCGAGCGAATGATAGTATTGGCTCCGGTCTCAGTACTTGAATGAGCTGCCGCCGAGGAATTCCCGCAAGATGGAGGTCGGGGGAATTTCTCGGGTCGGTACGGCCTGCACGTAGGAGAAGAATTTCAGCAGGCGTAATGCCTTGGAGTGTTCCGGATTTTTGGACAGTACTTCTGCCAGTAGGGGTACCGCCTGTTGCTTCAATGCCCCAAGTTCGTAGGTTAGGGCCGAGTTGAAAATGACATCCGCTTCCTCCTGGTAGGGGACAATGTGCTTTTGTTCTCCGGACAGGACGCTTTCCCAGCGTTTAAGTGTATCCAGTGCCGTGTAGCCCCTGTAACGGTGATCCCGCACCATGCGGCGGATTAGCCTGTTGTCCGAGGGGTTGATGATGTTGTGGTTGTCGATGGATATGGAGGTCAGCGCGGAGATGAATATCTTGAACAGGCACTCGGGGGGAAGAAGCGCGGTTAGTTTCGGATTCAGCCCGTGGATACCCTCCACGATGATGACGTTGTTTTTGGCGATTTTCAGTTTTTCGCCGTCGTAGTATCGTTGGCCTGTTTCAAAGGAGAATTTCGGTATTTCGACTTCTTCGCCTTGCATCAGGCGGCGGATGTTGTCCGTGAACGTGGCGATGTCCAAGGCGTCGATGGTCTCGAAGTCGTATTCCCCGTTCTCATCCCGGGGGGTGTTCTCGCGGTTGACGAAGTAGTTGTCCAGCGAGAGATTTACCGGTTTGATACCGTTCACGACCAGTTGTACGGCCAGCCGCTTGCCGAAGGTGGTTTTCCCGGAAGAGGAGGGGCCGGCAATCAGGACGACCTTGATCTTTTTCTGTCCTTTCTTGATGAGGTCCGCAATTTGGGAGACTTTCTTCTCGTGCAGGGCTTCGCTGACCTTGATGATATTACCGGCCTGTTTCTGTTCGATGGCCTGGTTCAGGTCCCCGATGTTGGAGATTTCCAGAATCTTTCCCCAGCGCCGGTATTCGCTGAAAATGTTGTATAATTTTTCTTGAGGGACAAAGGGAAGGACTTCCTCCGGTTTTAAGCGGTTGGGGAGCATCAGCAGTACTCCATCCTTGTAGTCGATGAGGTCGAATGTTTTTAGGCATCCGGTGGAGGGAGCAAGGGTCCCGTAGAAGTAGTCTTTAATGTTCCCGATGGAATAGACGGAGGTGAACATTTTGCCCCGGCTGGACAGCAATAGCGCTTTGTCCTTCAGGCCTTCCTGCTGGAACTGGCGGATGGCTTCCTCTGTCGGGGTTTCCGTCCGATCGATGGCGATATCGGCAAGAACGAGCCGGTTCATTTCGTCTTTGATGGCTTGGATGCGTTCCCCGTTCAGGATGAATTCCTTGTTGGCTACCCGGCAGAATATACCGTTTGAGATGTAGTACTCGACGATTAGTTTCTTTTTGGGGTATAAGTTTTTTATTGCCTTGTAGAGCAGGAATATGAGCGAACGGGCGTAGATGCTGTATCCATCCAGGGTCGTGACGTCGATGAAATTCACGTACTTGGGATTGTATATCTCGTAATGCAGGTCCTGTACCTCGTTGTTCACGAGTGCTCCCAGTATGTGGTTGTGATTGGTCGGGAACACGATTTTTTTGAATTCCTTCAAGCTGGCTCCCCGGGGAACCTCGTATGTCTGTCCGTTGTTTTCGCAGATAACGGTTATTTTATTTTTCTCCATAGTCTTGATTTTTTATTTCGCAACGTACAAATAACGTGCCGATTGTTACTTGTAGGCTTCTTTGTGGACGGGTATGCGGATGTAATAGGTTTCGTGTTTTCTGTTTTGGAGCGATGTCTGGCGCAACCAGGGGTTGAAACGTTTCAGCGTTTTGTAGGTGATGCCGTGTTCTTGCGCGAAGGTGGCCCAGTCCTTGACTTTCCCTTTCACGATGACTTGTTCGCATTCTTCCGGTTCGTAGGTGACGGACACGAAGAAATCATAGAGCGTGGGATTCTCGATGATTTGTTTCAGGGCCAACAGACGGTACACGTATCTGCCTGTTTCCGTGTTAAGGAGCAGGTCGTAGAAGTTGTCTTCTTTTTGTATTTTCATTTGGCGGCTCAGCCCGTTCATTCCCCCGTTGTAGGAAGCGGCGGCCATTGTCCAGGAGCCGAATTTCTGGTAGGCTTTTTTCAGGTAGGCGCAGGCGGCCCGGGTGGATTTCTCGATGTGGTAGCGTTCGTCCACTTCTTTGGTTACCTCCAGACCGAGTTCTTTCGCGGTTCCGGACATGAGTTGCCACAGACCGACGGCTCCGGCATGGGATACCGCCAGGGGATTCAGGCTGCTCTCGATGACGGCAAGATACTTGAAGTCGTCCGGTATTCCCTCTTCTTTCAGGATGGGTTCTATGATGGGGAAGAAACGGGGGGCTTTTTTCAGTATCTGTATCGTGCTGGAATGGAGATAGGTATTCGTGATCAGTTCCCGCTTGAAGGCTTCCGTGACATCAACCCGTTCGAGGGGGACCTGTTCTCCCGCCAGGGCGAATGAATCCGGGCAGTAAATGTCGGACGGTTTGAGAAGCGGAGTCGTGTAGTAGGTGTATGCTCGGTTGTTTTGTTGCTGTTGATAAATCAGGTATCCGATAGCGATCGTGTTCACGCAGGTGATAATGGATAAAATGGCAATGATGCAATTCTTTTTCACGTTGTTTCTGTTTTTATATTTGCCCGAAATTACGATTTTTTCCTGGTAAATTCACGTGGGGGATGTATTTTTTCTAACCGCCGGGGTATATTGTGAGGAATAAAATAGTAATTTCGTGAAACTAAATTGAATAAAGACTATGACAATTGAAGAACGAGTTAGCAAGGGAATCATGGAAGCCATGAAAGCTAAAGATACGATACGGTTGGAAGTGTTACGTAATATTAAGAAAGTGATATTGGAGGCGAAATCGGTAGCCGGTGCTCCGGAGCATCTGGAGGATGCCGATTGCGTGAAGATGATTCAGAAGTTGGCCAAGCAGGGGACTGATGCGGCTGATATTTACAAGCAACAGAACCGTGAAGATCTGTACACGCACGAGATGGCTCAGGTGGCTATCCTGAATGAGTTCCTGCCGAAGCAATTGACGGAAGAGGAATTGACCACGGCTTTGCGGGCTATTATCGAGCGGGTAGGAGCGACTTCCATGAAGGAGATGGGCAAGGTGATGGGTGTGGCCACGAAGGAATTGGCTGGTGTGGCCGATGGAAAATTGGTTTCAGCTAAGGTGAAGGAGTTATTGGGATAAGGGTATATCGATTCCGTTTATCCCGTGATTGAAAATAAGTATAAGGAAGGTATTTCTTTTTTATGGAAGAAATACGACCTTTGAAGCAATCAATTATAATAATATCACTATGGTAATGAATGCTAAAGATTGGGCGGCTGCTGTCATCAAGCAGGACGAAATAGATAAATACCTGGTCGGGGGAAAAGATTTTATTGACGAGGGGAAGATTTACGAGGAATTGGAGAAACAAAAGAACCCCGATAAGCAACAGGTACGCGATATATTGCAAAAATCGTTGGATATCAAGATTCTCACCCCGGCGGAAACGGCTTTGCTGTTGAACGTGGAGGATCCTGAATTGTTACAAGAAATGCGGGAAACCGCTTTGCAGGTGAAGCGGAAGGTGTACGATAACCGGATTGTGTTCTTCGCACCGCTTTACTTGTCGAATGTTTGTGTGAACAGTTGTAAATACTGCGGTTTCCGTGCCGAGAATAAGGAGGAAAAACGCCATGTGCTTTCGATGGATGAGGTCCGTGCCGAGACCGCGGCCGTCATCGACGAGGGACACAAGCGGATGATTGCCGTTTACGGGGAACATCCCTTGAGCGGTGCCGATTATATCGCGGATTCCATTTCCACGATATATTCCGTGAAACGGACTACGCCTACCGGGAACGGGTTTAATAATATCCGTCGCGTGAACGTGAATGCGGCCCCGATGGAAATTGCCGATTTGAAGAAATTGTGGCGGGTGGGTATAGGTACATACCAGGTGTTCCAGGAGACTTATAACCACGAGCGTTATGCCGAGTTGCACCCGGCAAACACGGTGAAGGGAAATTATCGTTGGCGTCTGTACGCCCTGCACCGGGCCATGGATGCCGGAATTGATGATGTGGCCATGGGTGCCCTGTTCGGGTTGTACGATTGGAAATTTGAGGTGATGGGCTTGTTGTATCATGCCTTGGATCTGGAACGTCAGTTCGGTATTGGTCCGCACACGGTGTCTTTCCCCCGTATGCAGCCGGCCCCGGGATCTTTCCTGAGCGAGCACTCGCCTTACCTGGTTTCGGATGAGGCTACCCGCCGTCTGGTGACTGTTTTGCGTTTGGCTATCCCGTATAGTGGATTGATTGTTACCTGTCGGGAAGAGGCCGGATTGAAACGGGAGTTGATCCATCTGGGATGTACGCAGACGGATGCTTCCTCCAAGTTGGGAATTGGAGCTTATTCTCAAAAATTGAAACAGGAGGATAACCCGGATAAGGTGCAATTTATGTTGGGAGACCAGCATTCCCTGGATGAGGAGGTTAAGTTGCTGGCTGAAGACGGTATGATTACTTCTTTCTGTACAGCCGGTTACCGTTGTGGCCGTACCGGGGATAAGATTATGAATCTGTTGGAGAAAGGGGTGGAAGGCAAGTTCTGTAAATTGAACGCTGTGCTGACTTTCCGGGAATATCTTAATGATTATGCCTCTCCGGAGACTCGGGCAGTGGGTGAAAAATTAATCGAGCAGGAGTTACGTGAGATTGAAAATACACCCTTCTTCACGGACAAGAAGTTGTTGCCGACATTCCGTTCCTATTACGAGCGTATCGCTCGCGGAGAACGCGATTTGTATATGTAATGACGGAATATTCGATAATATTAATCCTCCCTTTAGCGGGGAGGATTTTTTATTCATTAAAGGGAAGGCGTAAGGTGATTTTTTCCGCTTCTTTTTTCCGGCGTATGTTTTCCCGCTCTCCTTTGCGGAAAACATATACCAGACCGTAGTTTTCGCATTTTTGCCGGCGCTCTTCTTCGTCGGCGATGCTCATGAAATAAGCTTCGATATCGTTCCACAGGGTCAGGATATATTCGTCCGCTTCCTGGCGGAATTGAGCGACCTCGGCACTACAACGGGCTGAATTCTGTTGGAATTGCTTTTGGGAGGCATAGGCCTGCTTGAAATTCTCGTAATTGACTTTCACCAGGGCGATGGATGGGCTGTAAATCGGGTTTCCTCCCCCGTTACGGGTTCTTTCCGTTTCGCCTTTGATTACCCGGGCTCCCCAGTCCAGCAGGTCCTGGTCGGAAACCAGTGAGGGAAGTCTGGTATCATCTTCAGCGATACCGTAGAACGTCCGGGCTACCGGTTTCAGTTCTCCCCGGATAATCGTGAAGTTCAACACTTGCAGGAAATGAGATATATATAATTTGGCCTTGCGGGTATATTCCGCGTATTTTCTGCTATTCACGTTTTGCTTGTCTCTCGCGCATTGCGAGTTCGTGATGGCGGTTTTGAATTTTGGAAGAAAAAATTCTATCTTTTGGCGTAGAGCCAAAGAGAAAGGGAGATTATTGATATCAGAAAAATCTTCCGCGTTCAGGGCTGTTTCCAATGCCCGGATTCTTGCTGCGTCTGTATTTGGTAATCTTCTGTAAGGCATGTCATTATAAATTACGATAATCTTGTCTTCTTCCCGTTGCGAAGATAGATAATATTGTATCGTAATTCAATATTCGTAATAATTATTTTTGACGTGTTGATCTGGTTTTTACTATTTTGTATATGTAGCAGGCAATAAAAACCGTGAGGAAAACGAGCACAATCGTGACTCCCGAGGGGGTGTTCAAGGGAACCGAGGCGAATAGCCCGATGATGGATCCAATGCAACTGATGAGGGTTGAGCACCATAGTTGTCGGGTGAAATTCTTGTAAAACATGCCGGCTATGGCTTGAGGCATAGTGAGGTAGGAGATGACAAGAATGATTCCTGCCAGTTTCATGCACAGGACGATGGTCAAGGCTATTAAAGCGGTGATTCCCCATTCGATGGGGGCTATGGGGATGAAGTGGATGCGGTAGTAGTCCTTGTCGAATGCCAGATAGAAGAGGGGACGGTAGAAACGGCTGAAGAAAAGGATAATCATTCCGCAGAGTAATGCCGAGGCGATGAGTTGTCCTCCCGTGACCGTGAGAATGTTTCCGAACAGGTAAGACAGGAGATTCGGGGCATATCCCGGTGTCAGGTAGATGAACAGGACACCGAGGGCCATGCCGGCAGACCAGAAGATACCGATCAGGGAATCCTCCCGGAAGCGTTTGTTGTTGGCCAGGTAGGAAATGCAAAAAGCGGCAACGAGGGCGAATACCGTGGCTCCCCAAAGTGGAGAAAAACCGAGGAAATAAGCCAGTCCCAGTCCCCCGAATGACGCGTGGGTGATTCCTCCGCTGATGAAAACCATTCGCTTGGCGACAATGTACGTGCCGATTAATCCGCAACTGATGCCGATAAGCAACGTTCCGATAAGTGCATTTTGAAAAAAGGTGTAATTCAGCAGTTCGAACATGGTGATTTATGCTTTGGGTTCATGTTTCAATAGTACCCGGTGTGGAACGGTACCGTGCGTGAGTAACTCGATGGGGCAGTTGTATAGTTGCAGTTGTTCCGGGGTGATGAGGTTGGAATCATGGTAGTGCAGCGTGCGGTTCACGCAGGCGATGGTCTTCACGTAGGAGCAGATTGTCCCCAGGTCGTGTGATACCATGACGATGCTCATCCGTTGATTCAAGTCATGCAGCAGGCTGTAGAATTCCTGCTCGAATTTGGCGTCCACGTAGGTTGAAGGTTCGTCGAGAATCAGCACCCGGGGTGAGGAGATAATGGCTCGACAAAGGAAGACCCGTTGCATCTGTCCCCCGGAAAGCTCCCCGATGGGACGTTCCCGAAAATCTCCCATGCCGTAGGTTGCCAGCAATTCATCCGCTTTATTTTTGTCTTCTCGGGTGTATTTACCGAATATGCCTTTCTCCGATAATAAACCGGAAAGGACTACTTCCCGTACGTTGATGGGGAAGCGGGCATCGAACCGGCTGTTTTGAGGCAGGTAGCCAAACAGGGAGTGTTTGGAGCCATGGTAAATGATTTCGCCGGCCACGGGCTTCAGCAGGCCGAGGATGACTTTAAGCAGGGTGGTTTTTCCTCCTCCGTTCGGGCCGATAATCCCGATAAAATCATCCTTCCGGATGGTGAAATTGACATCATGCAATACCGTGTTACCGTCATAGGCAGCGGCGATGTTTTTCAGTTCCACGATATTTTCCATGGGCTTATTCCATTTTTTGGTTGATAATATTCAGCAGACGTTTCATTTCCTCTATCCAGTTCTCGGCCAAGGGATCAATGGGAACAATCTCGCCCCCGATTTCCTGGGCGATTGTAGTCGCATTTGCCTGGTCGAATTGGTTTTGGATAAATACCAGCCGGATGCCTTCCTGACGACAGGTGTCGATAAGGGCTTTCACGTGGGCAGGATTAGGTTCTTTGCCCTCATCCTCTATGGAAATCTGACGCATGCCGTAATCCCGGGCAAAATAGGTCAGGGCCGGATGGTAGATCAGGAATGTTTTGTGGCGTTTCTTCCCCGTGATTTCCCGGGCGGCCAGGTCAAGGCTGTCAATTTCCCGGATGAATTGCTGGTAATTGTCGGTAAAATACGGGGTATCTTCAGGGAAACGTTCACTGAGGACCTCGTGTATTTTTTGAACCATCTGTCGGGTATACGCGGGAGACATCCATACGTGAGGGTCGAAATGGGCTGATTCCTCATGTGTGTGTCCGTTTTCCCCGTGGTGACAGGTGTTTTTTTCCAGTTGCATTCCTTCAGACAGACGAATGAGACGGGGGCTGTTTTCCTTATCGAGTAGGGGATATAGAGAACTCGTTTCAAAAGGGAGATAGCCCACGGCGAAGTACAGGGAACTGTTGTATAGGGCTTGCAATTGCCCCGTGCTCAGATCCATGCTTGCCGGATTTGCTCCCGGGGGAACCATCACGTTGACTTTCACTCGATCTCCGGCAATTCGTTCCACGAAATATCGTTGGGGTAAAATGCTCACGCTCACGGTTCGCTCTTTTACCCCCTGGGTGTCGCACGAGGACAGAATGGCCAAAACGATTAAACAGAAAAGAAGTCTCATCACATGCCCGGGTAAATCATGTTCTTGTCTTCAATCACATCCAGCACCTCGGTCAGGTAACGGTTCGCTTCGTATCGGGCCATCGGGAGGTTGTGCAGCAAATAATTTCCACAATCTTTAGCGGTAGCCCCTGGAATCTCATCCTGATAATCACGGATGAAACGGAATGTTTCACGTAAGAGTTCCACGATGTCCCGCGGTTGCAAATCTCCCCGCATGAGTAAGTAGTTGCCTGTGCAGCAGCCCATGGGACCCCAGTAGATAATCCGGTCGCACCATTCCGGTTGATTGCGCAGATAGGTTGCGGCAAGGTGTTCTATCGTGTGGAGTTCGCCTTGCCCAAGTACCGGTTCCCTGTTGGGTTCTTTCATTCGGATATCAAAAGTGGTGATGATCTCATTTCCCACCTGGTCCTTACGGGAAACGTATATGCCCCGGAGCAGGTGTAGATGGTCTATGGTAAAACTTGGTATTTTGTTCATGGTTATTTGTTTAAATGGTTAATGTTGCCAATCGGGAAACGAGGGCATGCAACATGGCGAATGAACGTTGCGGCGCTTCTTCCCAGAAATTCAGGTATTGGCGGAAATGGTTGTCAACTCCCGGGGTGTCGCTGATGATGCGGTAACTCAGGAAGGGAATGTTGTATTGATGGCATACTTGGGCAATGGCACAGGATTCCATGTCCACGGCCAGTCCTTCGGGGAAATGCTGTTTGATGGATTGCAGGGTTGTCTGATCCGTGATGAATTGGTCTCCCGTGCAGATGAGTCCCCCGAGCACTTGTCCCTCGTGTGGAATACTTAGTGCCATATCGACTAATTTCTCGTTGGCGATAAAGCGAGGGGGGAATCCCTGTACCTGGCCGTAGGCATTCCCCTCTCCGCACCATACGTCGTGGTATACCGTTTCCTTGCCTACCACGATATCCATTACCCTGCATGACGGGTCAATGCCTCCAGCCACTCCGGTATTCACGATGGCTTCCGGCTTAAATTCCCGGATGAGTTCCACCGTCCCCATGGCGGCGCATACTTTCCCGATACCGCTTTTCATCAAGATGACTTCCATGCCATTGACATTTCCCGTTGTGAAATTCAGTCCAGAGATGCTTTTTTCCTGTTTCTCCTGTAATAAATTTCTCACCAACTCGTATTCTGAGGTCATGGCGACAATAATACCGATTCTCTTCATATCACTGTTAGAAAAAAGGGTTTGTACGTTTTTCTTCTCCGATGGTCGTGTTTCCCCCGTGGCCGGGCACAACCGTTACGTCATCCGGCAAGGTGAACAATTTCTCCCGGATGCCCTGGAGTAATTGTTGCATGTTTCCTCCCGGTAAATCAGCTCGTCCGATGCTGCCCTGGAAAAGGACATCTCCTGCAATGAGCAGTTTGTCTGCTTCCCCGTAAAAACAAACTCCACCGGGCGAGTGGCCGGGTACGTGGATTACTTCCAGTTGCGAATGCCCGAAACGGATGATCTCCCCGTCGTGCAGATAATCACCTAAGGCAGGAGGAGGGGTCATTCCCCTAACCCCAAGCATACCGGCGTATTGCTCGAAATCTTCAACCCAAAACGCATCAGCCTCGTGCGCCCGAGCCGACAGGCCGTATTCCTCAAGCATGAACGTGTTACCGAAAATATGATCGATATGTAAATGCGTGTCCAGCAAGGCCACGGGAGTCAGTTGCTTTTCCGTCAGAAAATTCTTCAGGCGTTGCCGTTCCGTTTCCGTGAAACAGCCGCAATCAATGATTACCGCCTCGCCCGTTTCATCATAAAGTACTACCGTGTTCTCCTGCCACGGATTATTCGTGAAAATCTTTAATTGCATAGTTATTCTTTACTTTTGTGACAAAAATACTACTTTTTGTGTTTTGTCCGTCTCGATAGGAATGAATTGATGAGTTTGTAAGGCAGAGAAATTGACTTTTAGGGGTGTTGCTTTTAAAATTATTCGCACGTACAAGAAATGAAATTCCGTGTTAATTTTGCGGCCGAAAAAATCGATCAGTTCTTGTAAAGGATATAAGAAATGGAAAGAATCAGTTGGAAAGGGCATGCTTCCATGTTGGGAGCTAATGTTATGTGGGGACTGATGTCTCCCGTGTCGAAATATGTCATGTCGGGCGGGACGGTAACACCTTTCGATGTTACGGCTTTGCGTGTCGGGGGTGCGATGGTGCTGTTCTGGTTTGCTTCTTTTTTTCAACGACAGGAGCATGTACCATTGAAAGATATTCTCAAATTGTTTGGGGCATCTCTGCTGGCGATCGTTTTTAATCAGGGTTGTTTTATTTTTGGAGTCAACCTGAGCTCGCCGGGAGAAGCGTCCATTATTACCACCAGTATGCCTTTGTGGGCCATGTTGCTGGCTGCTGTCGTCCTGAAAGAGCCGATCACGGGAAAGAAAGTCTCGGGAATTGTTATCGGGGCTTGTGGAGCCTTGTTGCTGATTTTGGGAAGTGGTGGGCATGTGCAGTCAGAACCCGTATTAAGCGGGAGTAATCGGGTATGGGGTGATTTATTGGTTTTGTCCGCGGAATTGTGTTTCGCTCTTTATATCGTGTTGTTTAAGAATTTCGTGAGTAAGTATTCCCTGATAACGATAATGAAATGGATGTTTACTTGCGCCTTTGTTTGTTTTATACCATTTTCGGCCAATGATCTGGTTACCCTGGATTGGGCTGGCTTGGATGGTGTAATGATAAGCGGTTTGGTTTTTATCGTTGTCGGGGCCACGTTTCTCAGTTATATTCTTATGGTCGTTGGACAAAAAGAATTGCGGCCAACCGTGGCTGGAATGTATAACTATATTCAGCCGCTTGTGGCCTGTGTCGTGGCGGTATGTTGGGGTATGGATACATTTAATTTGACGAAAATATTGGCTGTATTGCTCATTTTCGGTGGCGTGTATTTGGTAACAGCCAGCCGAGCCCGCCAAGACGTGTAATTCTTCCTTGACATTTCAAGTAATACCATATTCCGACCATGTCGGCCAGAATCCAGCCGATGGGAATGGACCACCAGATACCCTGAACTCCCATGGCGGGAATGGCGGCAAGTGTGTAGGCAAGTAATACCCGAGTTCCTAACGAGATGAAGGTCAGGATTACCGACATGCCGGGTTTCTGAACAGCCCGGTAATAGCCGTACAGTAAAAACAGGTAACCGATACCCACGTAGAAACTGCCTTCCACCCGCAGGTATTCCACTCCCGTGGCAATGATAGCCGTTTCTTCCCCGTTGATGAATAGGCACATTAACGGACGAGCGAACAGAAAGACAAGTAGTGAAATTGCGAGACAGAAAAGGGTGGTCACACGAAAGGCAGCTCGGATACCCTCCCGTACTCGATGAGATTCACCAGCCCCAAAATTCTGGGCGATGAATGTTGAGAACGCATTACCGAAATCCTGCACGGGCATGTAGGCGAAAGAGTCGATTTTGACAGCCGCGGCGAAAGCGGCCATTACCCCTGTTCCAAAACTGTTGACCAGTCCCTGTACCAGGAGTATCCCGAAATTCATGATTGATTGCTGCACGCATGTTAAGGTGGAATAGGAGGTGATTTCCCGGAGTGAACGGGAATGCAGACGCATTTCTTGGCGATGAATCCTGAACTGGGGAAATTTGACGAGCGTGTAGATACAAATGCCGATACCGGCCATGAATTGAGAGATGACAGTTGCCGCCGCGGCTCCCGCCACGCCCCATCCAAATACCGGGATGAACAGCAGGTCGAGTCCGATATTCAATACGGTTGATATGGCGAGAAAAGCGAGGGGGGTGATAGAATTCCCGACTGCCCGCAACAGGAAGGCGTAATAGTTGTAGAGGAAGGTACTGCTGATGCCCGCGAATATGATGAGCAAGTAGTCTCGGGTGATGTCTTCTATCTCGGAGGGAGTCTGGAGTAATTGGATAATCGAATCCGTGTACACCAATGCCGCAATATTTATTGCCAATGTGATCCCCCCGATAAGTACGAGGGATGAGAATAAACTTCGCTTTATCCCCTCTTGATTTTTGGCACCGAATTGTATGGAAATCACGGCTCCGCTACCCATGCAGAGACCGATGAAAATGGAATTGATGAACACCATCAGCGTGTAGGCAGAGCCAACAGCAGCCAAGGCGTTTGCCCCGAGATAACGGCCCACGATGAGTGAGTCCGCAATGTTGTAGCATTGCTGTAAGAGATTGCCCACGATAAGGGGAACGGCGAATCGTAGCATGGTTCCCGTGATACTTCCTCGTGTTAAATCCCGTGTTATCCCTTCGTGTCGCATCTTGTCTACTCGGTAATGCTAAGACAAAGGTAAACTTTTCCAATCTACTGTCTGCTTCTGTACATAAAAAAGGAGTTACCTTGAAAAGGTAACTCCTTGTATCTTTATTGATCTTGTTTTTATGATTTGAGTTTATCAAAACCTTGTCCGTAGACTCCCATGACGGTGGTCATACTCAGGAAGGCATCCGGGTCAACAGATTTGGTGACACGCATGATGTTTTGCATCTCGCTCTTGCGGGCAATGACAATGAGCATTTTGCGTTGTTCTCCGGAGTACCAGCCTTGGCAATCAACGGCGGTTACGCCTCGTCTCAAGTTCTTGGTAATCTGGTTGGCAACCTCTTCATACTTGTGGGAGAAGATGAAGAATTGAACGGATTGCATTTGTCCCGTAAATACCAAATCTATCGTGTAGGTATTTACCCCCATCATCACGTAACCGTAAATTATCGTGGCAATTTTTCCGGCCTCTTCGCCCACGGAGGTTTCCCCGATGAAGTAACTGCAACCGATGATGACTACGTCGATATACATGATGATTTTACCGGGACTGATGTTGTGGTATTTGTTGATCATCATGGCAATGATGTCGGTACCGGCAGTACTTCCTCCGTTCACGAGCGAGATCCCGATACCGGCACCACACATGATACCGGATAGTACGGCACACATGAATTTGTCATCGAGAAGTGGCTCGTGGATGTAATTCTGGAATATGCTCAAGAGGAATGAACTCATGAACACGGCATAAATCGTTTTGAACCCGAATTTCGGGCCAATGACTTTCATCGCGATGGCAATGAGGACAAAGTTTATCACGAAATAGCTGTATCCGATAGGAATGACTTCACCCGATAGGAAATAAATGATGGTAGCAATACCGGTTACACCTCCTCCGACCAAATGGTGTGGGGCAAGGAAAGCGGTTACCGAGAATGCATAAATAAGAAGCCCGAATGTAATTAACAGATAGGCTCTGATTTCTCTTGTGAGTTCTTGTTTTGTTAGTTTCATGTCATTAGTTGTTTAACTTTGCCCATGTATCTTTTAATCCCACGGTACGGTTGAATACCAATGCCCCGGGTTTTGAGTCTTTGTCCACGCAGAAATATCCCAGGCGTTGGAACTGGAAGCGGTCGCCTTCCTTGGCGTTTTGCAGACTGGGTTCCAGTTTGCAGCCTTTCCGGATTTCCAGCGAGTGTTCGTTGAGGAATTCCTTGAAGTCGATGTCCTTGTGACCGGCAGGATCCGGATCCTTGAAGAGACGGTCGTACAAGCGAACCTCAGCCTCGATGGCATCGGGGGCAGAAACCCAGTGCAGGGTACCTTTTACCTTGCGGTTGGCATTGATTCCGGAACCGCTGCGTGTGTCGGCATCGTAAGTGCAGTGGATAGTGGTAATACGTCCTTCTGCATCTTTTTCTATGCTTTCGCATTTTACGATATAGGCACCTTTGAGGCGGACTTCGTTACCGATGGTCATGCGGAAAAACTTCTTGGGTGCGTTTTCCATGAAATCGTCCCGTTCGATATATAATTCCCGGGAGAACGGTACTTGCCGGGTTCCGGCATTGGCATCTTCGGGATTATTCTCGATTTCCACAAATTCCGTTTGACCTTCCGGGTAATTGTCAATGATGACTTTCACCGGATCAAGTACGGCCATAACACGGGGTGCTACCTTGTTGAGGTGCTCGCGGACACAGAATTCCAGTAAGGCCATGTCAACAACGATTTCCCGGCGGGCAACACCTACCTTTTCTGCGAAGTTGCGTATGGATTCTGGCGTGTAACCAGCCCGACGCAGGCCGGAGATTGTCGGCATACGGGGATCATCCCAACCGGCAACGATGCCTTTTTGTACGAGTTCCAACAGCCTACGTTTACTCATAACCGTGTAGCTGAGGTTACGGCGGGCAAATTCAATCTGCCGCGGGCGGTATTCGGTGTTGGTTAATTGGTCGAGAAACCAGTTGTATAACGGACGGTGTACCTCGAATTCAAGGGTACAGATGGAATGCGTGATACCTTCCAGGTAATCGCTCTGTCCGTGGGTGAAATCGTACATCGGGTAGATGCACCATTGATTGCCCGTACGGTGGTGTGCCGTGTGCATGATGCGGTACATGATGGGGTCACGCATAAGCATATTGGATGAGGCCATGTCTATTTTGGCTCTCAGTACTTTTTCTCCGTTTTGGAATTCTCCCGCTTTCATGCGGCGGAAAAGATCCAGGTTCTCCTCCGGGGTACGGTCGCGATATGGGCTGTTGATCCCCGGTTCGGTTGGAGTCATTCGCTGCTTGCTGATGATTTCCGCCGGTTGGTCATCCACGTAGGCCTTACCTTCCAGTATCATTTGTTCAGCCCAATCGTAGAGTTGTTGGAAATAATCAGAGGCATAATGCGGTTCTCCTTCCCATTGGAAACCTAACCATTGAATATCTTGTTGTATGGAATCAATGTATTCAACATCTTCTTTGGAGGGGTTCGTGTCGTCGAACCGTAAGTTACATTTGCCATGGTATTTGTCGGCGATACCGAAATTCAAGCAGATGGATGTGGCGTGTCCGATGTGGAGATAGCCGTTGGGTTCAGGCGGGAAACGCGTGTGTACCCGTCCATCGTTTTTACCTTCTGCCAGTTCCTCTTCAATAATTTGTTCTATGAAGTTTAATGATTTACCTTCACCTTCTTCTTCTACAAGATGATTTTTCTCCATACTGAATTTTTTAATAATATTGCCGCGAAAGTAATTAATTTATGGCAGTTATAAAAGTTTTCCTATCTTTGCGCTCGATGAAAAAGTTTGTTTTTACCATATTAGCTTGTTTGGTATCCATTATCTCTTTCGCTCAGAGTGATTTTGACTATGGGTATGACGGGATGAACCCGGAAGAAGAGGGAATGGCTCAGGATTCCACGGAACGGGAGATCGCTCCTTTTTATCGGGTGGCTTGGAAATGGAAGCATGATGGTGTTTTCAAGGAACTTGTGCCGATAGATACCGTCATGGATGGAATTCATAACACGAATTTGATTTTTAAGAAAAGCGTGGCAAATACTTATTTGGGAAATTTTCCGTCACCGTATTTGCCGGCCATTTACGTGTTATGGCCTGAAACGAGTGATTTTATGCCGTTGGATCGGATACGGGCTTATATTTTCCGTCCGGAAGATGCTTTGGCTTATAATATGACAGCTCCATATACGCAATTGTCTTATTTTAATGGCGGGGGAAAAGGGAAATCAGAGAATTGGTTGGATGTATGGCATTTGCAGAATATCTCACCTTTTTGGAATGCCGGGATCCGTTATAATCTGATGTCTTCCGATGGTGCTTATCAGTATCAAAAGACAAAGATATATAATTTCGCCCTTTTTTCTGATTTCGAGAAAGAACGAGTGGCCGTTTCTTTTTTCCTGAATCAAAATGTAGGACGTGTTAACGAGAACGGAGGTGTCGAGGATGTAGAGCTTTTCCGGGATACGACAATTGATGCCAAGATTGTGGCAACCCGTTTACAAAATGAGCCGAATAATAATTTTTATAATTTCAATTTGTACGCTAGTGGGCAGTATAACATCGGAAAGGGGAAAGAGGTCATAAAGACCTTGGACAGTTTGCGGTCAGATACCTTGATAACCTATCCCATGAAAGCAACCCTGACTCTCCGGATAGAGGATGACCAGTATAAGTTCAGGGAAGAGGGGGTGGAGACAACCTTTTTCCCGGTATCGTATCTGAGCGAGGGAAATAATGCGGATAAAATAAAAGCCCGCATATACGAGGTGAATACTAAATTTATTTTGAATGAACATCCCAAGTATAAATATTTGCCGGGAGTTTATGCCGGATTGACGTTTAAGTATCTAAAGCATGGGAACCGGATTTCTGCGGATACGATAAATAATTGGGGTGAGACTAAATCCACGGCAACTTACTTGAACGTGGGGGCTTTCAATGTGGATTCGACGGCCATGTTCACGTTTGACGTGTGGGGGGATTTGTGTCTTCTCGGAGATTATAGTGGTGATTATAAGTTGGCAGGAGAAATAACGCAGTATTTCAATCGGAACAGGAATGCTTTCGTGAAGGTAAATGCTCTCGTGCAGAATACCACACCGACCCGCTTTTACGAGTATTATTTCGGTAATCACCAGAAATGGGATAATGATTTTGATAAGGTTCATTCGTATCAGGTGAAGGGAGAATTCCGCAATGTGAGATTGCGTACTGAACTTGGGCTTGCCTTGAATAACACGAAAAACTACCTGTATTTCGGAGAAGATGCCTTACCGGCCCAGTATTCGGGAGATTTGCTCGTGTTCACGGCTTGGGCAAAAGAATGTTTTAGGGCTGGACATTTTTATTTTGACGAGACGGTTTATTACCAGTTGTCGAATAAGACGGAGGTTCTGGATTTGCCCATGGTGGCATTGTACTCGCACAATTATTACATGAACCGATTCTTTAAGAATGCTTTAGGTTTTCAATTAGGAGTGGATCTGTTCTATAATACATCGTTTTATGCTCCGGCCTATATGCCTTCCATTATGCAGTTTTATAATCAGCGGGAGGAAAAATTAGGAAATTATCCTAAGCTCGATTTGTTTTTGGTGTTGAATATAAAGCGGGCGGATATCTTCGCGAAACTGGAGCACTTTAACATGTATTTCGGAGACCGGAATTATTTTTCTGCCTATACCTACCCTATTAACCCGATGAAGTTTAAATTTGGGGTTCGCTGGAATTTCTATGATTAATGATATTTGAAGACCCACGGACAGTGTATTTTGTTTTTTCGAAGGAATTCATATATTTGTGGGTTAGATGAGAGTAGGAATCAAATTATATGTTTTTTTGTTTGTCTTTGGCTTGTTTTCTTGTAAGACAGGTCAGAATCGGATGCCATTGGTTATACCGGAATCTCCGGTATACGAGCAGGTGTTGAAACGAGGGGCTCTTCGGGTGTGCAGTTATTATAATACAACGGATTACTACGTGTATAAAGGGGTTACCAAGGGATTCCATTACGAATTGGTGAAAGATTTTGCCGATTATTTAGGGGTTCGCTTGGAGATGATTGTGAATGTTGATGTGGAGGATGCTATCCGACGGTTGAATAAGGGTGAATATGATTTAATCGCGATGAGTTTGACCGAAACCCCGGAACGGGAGTCTTTAGTCGCTTTTTCTTGCCCGTTGTTCATGACAAACCGGGTTTTGGTGCAGAACAAAGGAAATAAACCACTGGTGCGAAGTGTGGAGGGTTTGAATGACAAGGAGGTTTTTGTACAAAAGGGAACGAATTATGCTTATTGCCTTCAGCAATTGAATGATTCCCTGCATTTGGATATTCGGGTTCGGGAAATAGATAGTCTGACTTACGAGGATATTTTATTACAAGTGGAACATGGGGAATTGCCTTATAGCGTGGTGGATGGTAATGTGGCTCGGGTGGCAGCCCGTTTTATGCCCCATTTGGATGATTCGTTGGTCTTGTCGGGGGAAGTTCCTGTCGCGTGGGCGGTGAGTAAGCGGGATGATGGATTGTTACAGGAGTTGAATGATTGGTTGATGGCGATGAAATTGAGTGATGCTTTTCATGTTCGTTATAATCGCTATTTTAAAAGCGGCTACGTGACTTCGCTTTATAATTCCAAATATTATAAATTAAAAAATGGAGAGATCTCCGCTTTCGATGCGATAATTAAACGGGAGGCGGATAGTATTGGCTGGGATTGGCGACTGCTGGCGGCCGTGATTTACCAGGAATCGTGTTTTGACCCGGAAGTGGTATCTGCTTTTGGAGCTTACGGCCTGATGCAGGTGATGCCGGAGACGGCTAAGGGATTGGGTTTTGTGGATTACGAAAGTCCAGAGGATAATATCCATGTCGGGACTCGTTATTTACGGAAATTATATGCCGTCTTTGATAAGATGGAATTGGATAGCTTGAATCAGTTGAAATTTACGTTGGCGGCTTATAATGCCGGAGTCGGCCATGTCCTGGATGCTGTCCGACTGACAGAGGCTAACGGTTATAACCCGAAAGAGTGGACGAATAACGTGGAATATTTCATGTTATTGAAATCCAATCCCGATGTGTATCGAGACACTCTTTGTCGAAACGGTTATTGCGATGGCCGACAAACATTTAATTTTGTGAGGGATGTTTTCGAGAATTATACGCATTACCAGAATATGGTCCCTTGATTTAGTATCTAATTATTCTAAAAGAATGACATGTGCCGTTGAGTTATCCATACCGTCCATCGTATATCCGACGGGGGCGTTTATAAATGTCGGATCACAAACCACGTAACGTTTTCCCTTGATAATAAGATAGTCTCCTGGTACATTTTCTGTGAAGCAGACGGCTGTTGCCAGATGTCCCGGATAGTATAGGAGGATAACTTCTAATCCCATCAGGTCTCTCACGAGACGAGAAAAAAGTATCGAACGGTCTTCGCAATCGCAGTATGGATAAAATAAGGATTCGTCGGGGAAGAATGCCCGATCTTCTCCCCAAATTTCGTTGTCGTAGGCATATTCGAATCCCGTTTGTACCCAATTGAGTAAACGGTTGCCTGCTTCTTGTTGTGAAACGCCCTGGATCGCTTCCCGGAGGTAAGGATAAAGCTGTTGGCGAATCTCTTCACTTGCCGGGGTGTTGGCATAAAAGGCCCATCGGGTTCCGAAATCGTCGTTGTACATGGATGTCGGGTAGGTAGCATAGAAATCAATCAGGTTTTTATTGTTTGTTATATTGACTTGAATCTCGGGGTATTGACTGGAAGTTCGTGTGCGTTGTTCCGATAAATCTTCTTCTAATGTGGGAATCTTGGGAATAGCTAATGAAAGGGCTGTTTCCCGCGGATAGGATGCCTTGCAGACGTAAATATCACCTTGTGTGTTGTCTTCGGCGTAGAACCGTTCTCCATCAATGATCCATGAGGCTCGGTCATAAAGGTAGTTTAGGGTGGAATATAGGAGACATAAATGTCCACCTTGTCTTGCGAATCGCATCTTGTAACCCGACTGGCAGTATAGGAAACCAGCTAATAGGGTAGCTTCGTTTGTGTCCTTTCCGAGGAAGGAATCTGCTAATTCTCGTAGCATAAGCAGGTATGCCCAATCACATAGATTACGCTCTTCCCGGATGGAGAGACATTCCCTCAATAAACCGTCGAATCTTCCATCTGCCAGGATTTGCCATGCGTCTGCTATTGCATTTTCCTCGCAGGACTTTAGGTGAAACTTTTCTTCCAATGTCAGCGAGACTTCTAAAGAAGTTCCAAAGAATACGAAAGAATGTAGCCTCTTGATAGGAACGGGAGTTACGTTTATCGGTTCTATCGGTTGAGGTTGTGGGGTAATGACAGGGGCTGGGAGAATGTTGTCGAAAGGAATGGGGCGACTTTCGATAGGTCTTTCTCTTTCTTCGATGGGTAATACGACTGGAGGAATTGGTTCTTCTTTGGGTTTTGGCAACGTGGGTTGCATCTTGAATTGCTGCCAGGCTTGCCGGAGGAAAGCAACGTATTCATCATTGCATTTTTTACGGAAACTATCGTATTTCCCGAGAGCCTTTTGGCGGAACTCCTCGTATTTCTCTGCGGCTGTTTTTTCGGTCTGTGCCATTCCTGGCATTACCCATATAGTGGTGGTAATACTTATGAAAAATACTTGTCTCAGCGTTTTAGATCCTATCTTGAACGGTATGTTCATGTTTTTTATTTTAATTTCTTCACTTGCCAGTCGATTATGTTTGGAGAAGGAATAACTGTTGGCGTTTGTATTTTGTTGTTATTAACGATGGAAGCTTTTTCTACTTCTTTCGTGACATAGTCGCCTAATTCCCCTAGTGTGACCTCTCCACAACTTTCTTGTAATTTCTTTAATAGAAAGTAAGTGAACATTCCATGTCCTTTCTCTGCATATTGATAAGCGGTTTCGTCTCCTTGTGCGGCAGAAAATACCACCATATTACCCCTGGGTACTTCGCTTTTCACCTTGATGGCGATACCTCTGGCGGAGGTCATCATTCCGCTTTCCCGTTTTGTTCCGCTAAAACAAGCATCTAGGAATACGATCACACTTTTTGCGGGTGCGTTGCCTAGAGTTGTGTAGAAATCTTTTAGGGCATAGCCAGTACCGGTATCACTACCATAGCCGTCGGCGGGTAGAAGGTAGCCGCTCCTGTTACTTTCGCCGGGGATGCCATGTCCGGCATAATACACGATAGCCTTGGCTTTCCCGTCATGAGCTGTAAGCACCTGGTTTAGCCAGTTCAATTGAAATTTCATGTCGTTAAGCGTGGCGTTTTTCACGAGGCGGATATTCTTTTCCGGGATACCCAAGGTTTTGTGGCAATATTGGGCGAATATTTCTCCATCCCGTATGGCGAATGGGACTTGTGCTTCTCGACTATATTTTTCGTTGGCGATAATCACGGCGAACGTCGTGGTTGCCGTTGTGGCGGTTTCCGGGATATTCAGGTCTACGTCCGAGGGACCGGTCTGCTGCGGAACTGTCGGGATGGGGGTGTCTGCGGTATTGCTGCCTTGCCCGAAGTCGATGGAAAGCGGAGGCAGCTGTGCCAGCCATTGCCGGTTATCGTCCTTCACGGCTTCCATGTTGCGGTAAGTTTTAGCGTTGACGGTTACCGCCAGGCCGGTCAGGTCTATCTTGTCGTTTTTTATCCCGTAGGTTGGGGTGAATTTTGCTTGTTCGAAATTCTCCTTAAAGGCGGGAGCCTCGTTTAGTGGTACCTGCACGTACACGGGACTCATTTCCTCCACCTCCATGCGGTAGGTGTTGTAGTCCGCATCATAACTGCCCAAAGTCACCTTCAGGGCAGGAATCTTGGCTTGGGCAACGTAGGCTTTCCTTGCCTGCTCTATCCATTCTTTCACCCGTTTGTCCCGGTTTGCTGCAGTTACCCGTTCTTGCCATTGGGCGGTGGTCTCGAATTCTTTCTTTTGCTCCCATTCCTGCAACTCCTTTTTCAGGTGACCGAGGGCGAAGTACGAGAATGTTTTTTGGACTTGTTTTAGGTTGAACTTTGGGATACCGAGGAATGGATCGGTTTTCCCTTGAAAATAACCATAGGTAATGCTGTTGTTCAGACCCATGATTTCTTGTATGTTGGCACAATTCCAAAAAGCGGTTTCGCTGATGTATTCCAGAGAAAGCGGCAGGTCTATACGTTCCAATGTGTGGCATCCGTAAAACGCCCCGTCACCGATAACGGTTAGGGTTTGGGGAAATTCAACGGAGGTGAGTTTAGGGCATTCCCCGAAAGCTCTTGACCCTATTTTCGTGATGGAGCTTGGTTCTATGCGGATTGTCTTCCCGTTTTTAGGGTCACGAACCTGTAAGCCGTTCATGTAGATATGTTTCAATTCCGGAAGTTTTTCAAATACCCATCTGCCGATTTCCTTGATTGCCCCGCTAAACGCGAGTGTTTCCAGATTAAAACAATATTTTTTGTCGATGGTTTCTGCATCCCGGATGACAAGATGGTGAATGTTGTTTAGGAAATTTGATTGTCCGTCTTGGGTGAGGGCTGCGAGAGTGGTGTAGGTCATGTTGTACAGGCAATTTTTGTTGGCGATCGGTCTTCCTGTGAATTGGGTTACTCCATCGGGGAAGGAGATGTATCCTAATGTCGTGTTCTTGACAAGATTAAGGTCAAGTACCTGTATTCTGGTGTGTGACAGATCTAAAGCCCATATCCCGGTTCCGTTGAATGCACTCCCGTCAATTTGGTTCACGTTGTCCGGGATATTGATCTCGGTCAGTGAGGTGCAATTTTGGAACGCTCCGATATATATTTTCTGCAAGGATTCTGGCAGGTTTATTTCTTGTAGTTTCTTGCATTCGGAGAATGTGAATGCCGGTATAACGGTCACCCCTTCCGGGATGCGGATGCGTTGTAGGGAAGCACATTGGGAGAATGCTGACCCTCCGATAGATTGTACGGAAGCAGGTAGTTCGATCTCTTCCAAATAGGGCTGATAGGCGAAAGCACTTAGACCAATTCGTTTGACCGTGTTGGGAATGATTACTTTTTTTAATAGATATCCCCAGCCATATTTTTTTATCTCTCCCTTTTTGTTTATGTCAAGAAAATAGTTCTCTATGCTGGTTATCTTGTAGTTCGTTCCTTTGATTGTTATTTCCGATGGAATCTCCAGTACAATCTCTTCTCGCTCGCTACCTATAATGCTCGCCGTGTTTGAACCGGTAATCTCGTAGAATAATCCGTCTATTTCTACGGGTTTGGCTGATAGAGGACACCCGTTTATCCCGATGGTGGCCCAGCAAAGAATGCAAATAATTAACGCTTTCATTATTCTTGATTCAATTTTGTTTTTCCTTGTTTCCCCGGTGATATGACAAGGGAGAGGGAAATGTTTATTTTAGTTTTCTTTTTTCCATCCGTTTTACCTGATGAGGGGATGAGGCCTGGGATGTTATTCTTTTCATGATTAACTACTATTTCCGAATAAGGATGTTTTTCACTTCTACTCGCATTTCTGCGTCTTGCTTGCGGCAGTTGAACAGCCATTGCTGGAATTCTTCACAGGACAATTGTCTAGGTTGTAGTTTCTTACCGTTTCGGTCCACGGCTTTTGTGAACAATTGAGGCGAGAAAATGATGTATATCTGGTTGATTTCCGAGGTTTTCTCGCATGTCATTGTGTATTCATCCACCATGGCCCGTTTCTCGGCAGGAGCCTCCGCCGTAGAAAAGAATACATAATGTCCGTTGCCTTTCACGGCAACCCGTCCGCTCGTGTCATTCCGGTAGGGTAGCAGGCAGTATGCCGTCTCGGTGGCATCCACGAGATACACCGTCAGGAACCCGTCCGTCGGCGAGCGGAACGAGAGGTAAAGATCGTCTCCGTTGCGGAATTCCTCACCTTCGAATTTATCCTCCGTTCCGTTGCGAAGGATTTTAGCCTGAAAATCCACGGGGGCGTTTACTATTTCCCTGATTACCCCTTTCACACGGGCAGTTACAATAAGCATCTCTTCATCGTAACTGACTTCGAATTCCGGTTCTCCGTCCGTACGCAACCATTCCCCTTTCACCTCGCTTGTGCCTAGGGCTTGTACTTTTACTTCCGACCGTCCATTCTCGTTTTTTACCGTAGAACTGTTGCTTCTTGCGATGATGGTCCCGAAGGCATCAGCGATAGCCTGGAGTTGGGCTCGTTGTAGTGCGGTCCGTTTGGCTTCTGCGAGTGGAACATTCTCAGGAACGTAATACGTGTATTCTGCAGTCACTTTCCGTGTTTTCTGGGCTACGGCCTGAAGTGCCGTTCCCGTCAAAACACAAATGACCAGCAACCAATATCGTAACATCTTATTATTCTTCCGCTAAGATTTGTTCTAATTTCTTGTGTAAGTTTTCGCTTTTCTTTTCCAGTTCGTCCCGTAGTGCGTTCTTGGCAGCATTTTTTGCCATTTCGGCATTATAGGCAATTCGAACCATTACTTCTTTGTTCTTGTTCTTCAAGGTGCGATACATTTCCACAACCCGTATTGTGCGTCCAATACTTTGAGATATCAGGGTTTTGGCTGCATTTACGCTTTCCACGAGAGATGCGGCTTCTTCTGCTGCTAATTGTTTGTTGGCAAGAGAATTGTCAATAAGAGCTGTTATTTCCCGCTGGATTTCACCGGCTAGGTTCAGTACGGCTATTTCTACCGCTTGAAAACGGGCAGCGTCATAATTTTCTCCAATACTCATACCTTCGCCCATCAGGTATTTGGGATAGCCGTAATCATCCATCTCGTATTGCATGAGATAAGCTTTGTCTAATTGTTTCACAATGGGTAGAGCTCCTGGAGTGACGGTCCAACCTTCTTTGGCATACTGCTTGGCCGCTTTTTTCGCTTCTTTGCTGGCTTTGGCATTTAGTTGCTCTTTTGTATACTTGCGTATCTCTTTTTGAGTTTGTGCGATTTCTTTCGTGTCTTGTGCGTTGGCATTTATCGTGTTGAGTGCCAATATTCCGACTAGTGCTAATGAAAAAAGAATAACTTTCATATAATTAGATTTTATGTGTTGATTCGAATATAATTAAACTCTTCATC
This sequence comes from uncultured Butyricimonas sp., assembly GCA_944321845.1. Taxonomy (GTDB): domain Bacteria; phylum Bacteroidota; class Bacteroidia; order Bacteroidales; family Marinifilaceae; genus CALUMT01. The sequence continues at coordinate 15,648 of CALUMT010000035.1, read as the reverse complement.
TGCAAATTTATAGAAAATTTCATATTAGTGATTCTATATTGTTTTGTTTTAATCGTTAATTTTATTTTGTGTTTTTGGGAATTCGATCATGTTTTGTATGATTGTTTTTGAGAAAGAGAAAGGACGGGATATTTTGTGCTTCGGGGGAATTTTATATTTTTGCCTTCATTAAAATGTAAATGAATTGTACAATGAGAATAGCTGTTGTCGGAACGGGGTACGTGGGTTTGGTGACCGGTACCTGTTTGGCGGAGACGGGAATTACCGTTACTTGCGTGGATGTAGATCAGGCCAAGGTTGATTTGTTGAATCAGGGAGGTATGCCGATATGGGAACCGGGATTATCTGAATTGGTTGCTCGTAATCGGGCTGATGGCCGATTGTTTTTCACAACCTCTTTACGGGAGGCGATGCGGGATGTGGATGCCGTCTTTATCGCCGTGGGAACGCCCCCGGATGAGGATGGCAGTGCTGATTTGAAGTACGTGTTGGGTGTTGCTGAAGAAGTCGGTGAAATTATGGAGGATTATACGGTGGTGGTGACTAAGTCTACCGTGCCTGTAGGGACAAATTACAAAGTACGGGATACGATTCGTAAGGTATTGGAACGTCGTGGTGTGGATATCCCCTTTGATGTGGCATCCAATCCTGAATTTTTAAAAGAAGGAGATGCCGTGAATGATTTTATCTCTCCGGATCGTGTGGTAATTGGCGTCGAGAGTGAGCGGGCAAAGCGGGTAATGGAACGTCTGTATCATGTTTTCGCCTTGAACAATACCCCGATACTTTTCATGGATATATTCTCGGCCGAGATGACCAAATATGCTGCTAATTCCATGCTGGCGACACGGATTTCGTTTATGAATGATATCGCTAACCTGTGTGAAATCGTGGGTGCTGATGTTGAAGCAGTGAAGAAAGGAATAGGCAGTGATACCCGTATCGGTAAAAAATTCTTGAATGCGGGATGTGGCTACGGGGGAAGTTGTTTTCCTAAAGACGTGAAGGCATTGATTCGTACGGGAGATGAACATGGGCATAGTTTGGAGTTGTTGAAGGCGGTAGAACGTGTGAATGAACGACAGAAAGAGGTCCTCTTCCACAAGATTATGGCTTATTTCGATGGAGATATTCGGGGACGGCGTTTTGCCTTGTGGGGATTGGCCTTCAAGCCGGCCACGGATGATATGCGGGAAGCCCCGTCGCTGGTATTAATTCGGCAATTGTTGGACGAGGGGGCTGTGATACGGGCCTTTGACCCGGTGGCTATGGATGAGTGTCTTCGTCGGATCGGGAACTCTATTGAATATGCGGATAATATGTATGATGCTTTGACGGATGCTGATGCATTGGTTGTGGTGACGGAATGGCCCGAATTTAAGATCCCTAAATTTACTTATATAGAGAGAGCCTTAAAGAATAAATTGATATTTGATGGGCGTAATATTTATAATCCGGAGCAGATGAAGGAGTTTGGGTACGAGTATTACGGGATAGGAAGAAAACATTGACTGTTTTTATGGAAAAATACCGGATACTGTTTATCGTGAATCCAATCTCCGGATTTGGGTTGGGTTGGGAAGTCCCTTATCGCTTGCGTCGGATTTCGGCTTACCGTCAGGTGGATTATAATGTCCGCTTCACGGAATATTCCGGGCACGCCAAAAAGATTGCCGAGAAAGCAAAGGAGCAGGGCTATACGCATGTCGTGGCCGTGGGGGGGGATGGAACTGTAAATGAGGTGGGAACTGCATTGATGGGTTCTGGAGTTGCACTGGGTGTGGTGTCTTTGGGCAGTGGTAACGGTTTTGCTCGTCATTTGGGTTTTTCATTATTGATGACAAAAGCGTTGAAGCAGTTGTTGGATGGTCGTGTGACAGATATTGATGTGGTCGAGATTAACGGGCGATATTCATTGAACGTGAGTGGTTTCGGTTTCGATGCCGAAGTGGCTTGCTTTTTTAGCAAGATGAAAGTGAGAGGAATATTCTCGTATATATTTTCAGTAATACACATGTGGTTCCGTTATCCTGGTAAGCGTTTTGTTTTTCATATTGACGGGCGTACCTGGGAGGAAGATTGTTTCATCTTGAGTGTGGCAAATAGCTCTCAGTTTGGTAATAATGCCTCTATTGCCCCGAAGGCTTCGCTTCGGGATGGATTGGTTGACATTTGTATCTTAAAACGCCCCAAGTATTACCAGATTCCCCGCTTCCTGTATTGTTTTATGCATGCCAAGTTGGGACGTTTGCCTTATTTTCGGGAGATCCAATGTCGTGAAGCAGTTATAGAGGGTGATATAACCTCTGCTCATCTTGATGGAGATCCTTGTCAGTTGACTTCTCCTGTTCGGGTGAAGGTACATGCCGGGGTTTTGAAAATAGTGGTTCCTAAATCGCGGCGGGGGAGAAGTCGTTACAATCTTTAGTCATTGTGTTTTTCATCATTGTTGATGTTGATTTGCTTGTCTATAAGCTGATCAAGGGCGATAAATGTCTCCGTTTTTGCGATACCGGGTATGTTTTGTAACGTGTTAATGAGGATATCCATCAAGTGTTGGTGGTCATTACACCGTAATTTTATAAGAAAGGTATAATTTCCTGTGATGAAATGACATTCCACCACCTCCGGTATGTTTTCGATTTCTTTGACAACCGTTTTGTACGTGTGGGCATGGTCGAGGATGACGCCAATAAAGGCGCAAACCCCGTAACCTAAAGCATCCGGTTTCACGATAAAACGGGAACCTTCGATGATACCGCATTCTTCCATTTTTCTTACGCGTTGATGAATGGCAGCCCCAGATATACCGCATTCCCTGGCGATTTCAAGGAATGGCATTCTGGCATTTTTTACAAGATATGAGAGTATTTTGCGGTCAGTATCATCGATCTGGTATTTCATATGCAAAGATTTAGCGATTAAAATTCAATATGCTGTATAATTGTTTACGTTGTTTATAGTATTGCCATCCTTCGGGGTTGGTGATTGCCTTGATGACATCATCGATGAGATTATTGAATATGGTGGCGAAACTAAAGCATTCCGGGGGATATATCTCGGTATTATGAATATCGTTCAATTTGGCAAGGTACATCCGGGCGACCATTTCACTGGAAATGTCGTTTTTATACATCCCCTGTTGCATGCCTTTTTCGATATTGATCTTGATTTTTTCATATATGAATGCCTGACGCAATGAGCGGTGGCGTTCAAAAATGTCGGGAAAGGCCTTGGCCAGTTTATAGGAGACGGAGGGGGATACGTCAAAGAAGCGATTGTTGATTTCATTCCCGACAAGCAGAAGTATGTCAATTGCGTTCCATCCGTCGAAATTGTATTCATCGAATATTTTCTCGAAAGAAATGCGTTCCTGTTCAAAGATGATTTCGGCAATTTCTTCCATCCCGGAGAAATGTTCGTCTACCTCCTTTCGGGAGAGTCCGACTTTCTGTAATTTCTCATCCGAGAGTTCAACCCCGTAACGGTAAACGTAGTTTCTTAGTTTTTCCGTTAATGTACTTAGTTCTTCCGTCATAATGGTTTCGGTTTTTTGTTTTTCCGGAACAAATATAAGAAACAATTAAGAATTGCACGAATGATAAGTTGTAAATTATTATATTCTGGGTTACTTTTGTGCCGGATTGTAACTATAGAAAGTGTATTGTAAGATATTGTATATGGCAAGGTTCGTGTTTTTATTGGTCGGTTGTTGTGTCGCTTTATGGCAGACCTCTTTCGGGGAAAATAAATCGAAATTGGTTGTCGGTATTGTAGTGAGTCATTTTTACCCGGAGTGGTTGGATATGTTTAATAACGATTTGTCGGAAGGCGGCTTGAAACGCTTGATGGCTGGTGGTACTTCTTTTTCCATGGATTATAATTATTTGTACACGCAGACGGGAGTCGATCATGCTTCGATTTACACGGGAATGTTGCCTTCCGATCATGGTATCGTGGGGGCGACTTGGTATGATCGGTTACGGAATCGCCGCCAAAATTCCGTGATGATTGAGGGGTGTACGGAATTGGGAGGAGCACAGAATAATTATTTGCCAGGATTGGCTCCAAATTTCTTACAGACATTGAGCCTGGGTAGCGTGATGAAGTTGCATAATCCCTTGTCCAAGGTGTATGCATTGGCCATGAACGGTGATGAGGCTGTTTTTAGTGGAGGAAGTAGTGCGGATTTGGCTTGTTGGTTCAGTGAGGAGACGGGGAAATGGGTCTCATCTTCTTATTATTGCGAGCAACTGCCGGAATGGCTGCAATCGTACAATGACAAGGTGGAGACGGATCATTACGTGAATCGTGGTTGGATGAGGTTGGCAGATGAGAATAAACCTTCCATCCAAATACGTTTGGGAAATCACTTCTATTATGATATAGCCCGTGCGAAAAGGGAATATAAAACTTATCGCGTGTTGAAGGCTACGCCTTATGCCAATACATTGGTGCGTCAATTGGCAGAACGCCTGATTGCCGAGGAAAATCTGGGTATGGACGCTGATCCCGATTTGTTGGCCTTGAATTTCTCGTGCCTGGATTACATGTGTCAGGATTTTGCCGTGGATTCAGAGGAAGAGAGAGATATGGTTATCCGTTTGGATTTGGACATAGAAACCTTGTTGAATTATTTGGATTCCAAGGTGGGTAAGGGTAATTATACGGTTTTCCTGACCTTCTCGGAAGCGAGGGAGTTGACCCCGGAGGATTTGAAGCGTGTGAAACTGAATGCCGATTATTTCAGTGTATTTAAGGCCGTAGCTTTGTTGAAATCTTATTTGGCTCTGGTGTATGGAGAAGGAGACTGGATTCTTGATTATGACCATGTACAGATATATTTGAATCGTGAGCTGATAGAGAAACGGCATATCTCGTTGAAAGAAATGCAGGATCGGATTGCGGACTTCCTGATCGAGTTCGAGGGCGTGGCAAAGGTTATGACGGCTTATTCCATGACACATACTTCCTTCCCCGAAGGGATAAATCGATTGATTCAAAATTCGTTTTCCCATAAACGTAGCGGGGATATCCTTTTTGCCATTCACCCCACGTGGACGCTTGATGCAAGGGAGGTAGAGAATGATTATTTGCGTTACAGCAAGCGCTACCGGGTACCTCTGTTCGTGTATGGAAATGGGGTAAAAGCTGGTGTTACCGGAGGGGTATGCCAGATGGTGGATTTGCTGCCCTCGGTATGTCGGGTAATCGGAATCCCAGTTCCTTACACATCTTCCGGTAAGCCGGTCTTTTAAAGAAAGTTTCTTATTTATTGGTTCTCGTCCATCGCGTTGTCGTTGACCTCGACGTCAATTCGCTGGTATTGGATTTTCTTGATCCTTCGGTTGTCTACTTCCAGAATCTTGAATTGGTGCCCGTGGTAAACGATGATCTCATCCTTCTGGGGTAATTCCCCTTTTATTTCCAGGATAAGTCCGGCCAAGGTGTCTGCATCACCCTCGATTTCCTCGAAAGCATTTTCCTCTATGCCCGTGATTTTGTAGAAGTCATTCAATAGGGTAGAGGCTTCAAAAATATAGGCTCCTTCCTTATTGCGGGTATAGACAATCTCTTGTTCATCGTATTCATCCTGTATATCTCCCACGATTTCCTCTATGATATCCTCCATGGTGATAATACCGGTAGTTCCCCCGTATTCGTCAACCACAATTGCCATGTGGACTTTCTTGTGTTGGAATTCTTCCAGCAGGTCATTGATTTTTTTATTCTCGGGGATGAAATATGCCGGGCGGACAAGTTTTTGCCATTGAAAGTTGGCGGATTCATCCAAATGTTGCAGGAGATCCTTCACGTAAAGAATTCCCGTGATATTGTCGAGATTTTCCTCGTAAACCGGAAGACGGGAATAACCGTGTTCCTTTATGAGTTCTTTTACTTCCTGGTAGGAAGAACTTGCATCAATGGCGATAACGTTGATGCGGGGACGGATGATGTCCATCGCGTCAATATTTCCGAAGCGGACAATACCTTCTAGAATATCTTTCTCCTGGTTGATGTCGGAATCTTGTGTTAATTCCAGGGCTTTGGAAAGCTGGTCAATGGAGATCTGGTCATTTTTATTGATTTTATCGCTTATGATGGACGTGGATTTGATGAGCAGCATGCTTAACGGTTTTAATATTTTGGATAGAACCGTCAATGGGCCCGTCATAATCGTGATGGTCTTGAGTTGTTGCCGATTCGCGTATAGCTTGGGCATGATTTCTCCCACCAATAAAATAATAAAGGTAACGACTACTACTTGAATGATAAATCCCAATACCGGGTAATAGGTAAAATTGAATAATGAATTGACCAGGTAAGTGGAAATGATGACAATACCGACATTCACGAAGTTGTTGGAAATAAGAATTGTGGCAAGCAGTCGTTCCGGTTTGCGCTGTAAGTTGAGCGCTTTTTCGTTCCCTTTTTCCTTCAGGGCCTTCAGCTGGCTTGGGGAAAGAGAGAAAAAGGCAACTTCAGAGGCGGAAACCATGGCAGAACATAGCAGGAGAAATCCCAGTACAATACAAAGAATGGCATCAAATGTGGTAAATGTACCTGTAAAAATCTGTCCCGGTAAGGGAATATTATCTGCGTCCAAAATCGTTCTAATTGGTTAAACAAAAAATCATCCAAAGGTAATTATAAAAATAAAACCCGAAAAGAAATCGGGCTCTATTTTTTAGAATGGAAGATCATCGCTGTCGTCAGGAGTATTTATAACGCTTGCAGGAGTCGGTGCGGATACTTCCTGTTGCCGTTCCGGTCCGTCTTGTTTGCGGGAAAGCATCTGCATGTTATCTCCATAAATCTCGGTCGTGTAGCGCTTGACCCCGTTCTGGTCGTCCCATGACCGGGTACGGAGGCGGCCTTCAATATAGAGAGTCATACCTTTCTTGACGTATTTTTCAGCGATTTGTGCCAGATTCCTCCACAATACAATATTATGCCATTCCGTTTGACGTACTTGTTCCCCATTCCTGTTATACACTTCTGTGGTTGCCAGGCTAAAACGGGCCATGGCGACACCACCGTCCAAATACCTGACTTCTGGGTCTGCTCCCACGTTTCCTATCAAAATAACTTTGTTTACCATATGGAAAAAAGGTTTAAAATTTTGTCTAAGGTACGGATTTTTTTTGAAAAATAAGGGAGCGGACTGTCTTTATGTTTTGAAAATATCATGATCAGTTCTCGGGGGTATGTATATTATAATGGTATGGGTTGTATAAAAGGGTGTCGGGGTGTCAATTTTTCTCGATATGCCTTTGTTTGAAATATATAGGGCTGAAAAATATTGACAAAAAAGTTTTATTTGTTTTCATTGTTTGTGGAAAAGATATATATTTGCAGACTGAAAAACGAGTTAGCCGAAATATAATATTGAATATTAAATACTTAAAGAAAAATGACAAAGGCGGATATTGTTAACGAGATTTCAAGAACGACAGGTATCGAGAAAGTTGCGGTACAAACAACTGTAGAGGCGTTCATGGAAGCAATTAAGGGTTCTGTGATAGAAGGAAAGAACGTTTATTTGAGAGGGTTCGGTTCTTTCGTGGTAAAGAAAAGAGCTGAGAAGACCGCTCGTAATATTTCTAAGAATGTGACGATCAAGATACCGGAACACTTCATTCCCTCATTTAAACCGTCAAAGAGTTTTGTAAATGACGTTAAAACTAAAGTAAAATAAAGAAAGGAGTAGGTTATGCCAAGCGGAAAAAAAAGAAAAAGACATAAGATGGCTACTCACAAACGGAAAAAAAGACTGAGAAAGAACAGACATAAGAAGAAGTAGTCATCGTTTGTGAGTTAAGATATAAACCTAAGGGCTATAGCCTTTAGGTTTATTTGTTTAATGTTATTAATTGTTTAGGTGGTGAACACAGAGTTAGTCATAGATGTTAGGGCGGAAGAAATAGTGATAGCTTTGTTGAAAAATAAGCGGTTAGCGGAATTGACAACAGAGAAGACTAGTGTTAAGTTTACGGTGGGAGATATCTATTACGGTAAGGTGAAAAAGATAATGCCCGGACTCAATGCTGCCTTTGTCAACGTGGGGTACGAGAAAGATGCCTTTTTGCATTACCTGGATTTAAGTCCCCAGTTTCATACGTTGGACTCCTATATAAAACAATGCATCGCGCGTAAAGGAATGCCGGTTTCCAAGCTGAAGATGGAACCGGAAATCGATAAAAACGGAAAGATTGCGGATGTACTTACCGTGGGACAATACGTGGTGGTACAGGTTGCCAAGGAACCTATCTCCACGAAAGGACCGCGCTTGACCTCCGAGTTGAGTATCGCGGGACGTCATTTGGTGTTGATGCCATTTTCGGATAAAGTATCCGTGTCGCAAAAGATTAAATCCTCGGAAGAACGGAAACGCCTGAAACGTCTGATTGAAAGCATTCGTCCTAAAAATTACGGGGTGATTGTCCGTACCGTGGCGGAAGGGAAAAATGCGGAACTGTTTGACAGTGAGCTGACCGAATTGGTTGATCGGTTTGAGACGGCTTTCAAGCATTTGCGGGAAATTGAACCTCCGAAATTGATACTGGGGGAATTGGACCGGACAACGGCCTTTCTCCGGGACATATTGAATCCTTCTTTCGAGAATATATACGTCAACGATTTAGCATTAAGTAAGGAAATTAAAAAATATATCAGCACGATAGCCCCGGAGAAAGAGGATATCGTGAAATTCGTTACCACGGAGGTACCGATCTTTGATCACTTCGGGGTAGACAAACAAATAAAGACTTCATTGGGACGGACAGTTTCTTTCAAAAACGGTGCTTATTTGATCATCGAGCACACGGAAGCTTTTCACGTGATAGATGTGAACAGCGGTAATCGGGTGAAATTGGGTGACGACCAGGAGACGAATGCATTGGAAGTGAATCTGGCAGCGGCGGAAGAAGTAGCCCGGCAATTGCAATTACGGGATATGGGGGGAATTATTGTGATCGATTATATCGATATGCAATTGGCCGAGAATCGCCAAAAATTGTTCGAGAAAATGAAGGCCGCCATGGAGACCGACCGGGCGAAACACACGATATTGCCTTTGAGTAAATTCGGGTTGATGCAAATCACCCGTCAGCGCGTACGGCCTGAAATGACCGTGACGACAACGGAAACCTGTCCCGTGTGCCATGGTACGGGTAAGGCGGAGGCGGCGATTTTGCTTATTGATAAGATAGAGGATAAGCTGGAATACCTGGCGAAAGAAAAGAAAATACATGGTTTGGTATTGAAGGTGCACCCCTTTATTGAGGCTTATCTGAAGAAAGGGTTTTGGTCTTTGCGCTGGAAATGGGCCCGTAAATACCATATCCGCTTGAAAGTATTGGGGGTCCCTTCGTACTATATTTATGAGTATAAGTTCTTTAATCGTTTTAACCGGGAGATTGAGGAAAATAACGATTGAGGTCACTTCCTCTTAAAACGATGTTAAAAATAATACGATTAGTTCGGTTAAAAGCGAATTAATCGTATTTTTGCCCGTCGTTTGCGAGAGTTGCATTCGATTTCGTGGATGAAATTAATTGATGTTTTAATATAAATGTGTTTTTATGAAAAAGGGATTATTGACTTTTGTTTTCGCTTTACTGGTGGGGGCATATTCGGCGATTGCCCAAATGGCCGATCCGGTGAGCTGGAATTTTACTCATGAAAAAACGGGGGACAATGAATACACGTTGACCTTCAAGGCCACCATCGAGGCCGGTTGGCACATGTATTCCATGCACACTCCGGCTGGGGGAGCCATGCCGACATCTTTCACTTTTAACGAGGTTGGAAAAGGAATTGAACTCGTTGGAGAGATGACGGAGACAGAACCGAGCAAGCAGTTCAATGATATTTTTAAAGTGGATGAATGGTATTTTGAGAATTCATGTACCTTCACGCAGAAAGTGAAAGTGACGGATGCTTCCGTTTCCACGATCACGGGTACGGTGGAATACCAGGCTTGCAAAGAAAGCTGCGTGCAATTGAACAAGGATTTCTCTTTTAAAATCAGCGATGGAAAAACGGCTGAGGTTGCACCTGCTGATGAAACCGCCGCTGCTTCTTCTGAAACGGCTAAAGAGGATGATTCCTTGTGGATATTCTTCTGGGTGGCTTTTGCCGGAGGTTTGGCTGCCGTGGTAATGCCTTGCGTGTTCCCGATGATTCCGATGACCGTATCCTTCTTCATGCATGGGGATACCAACAAGGCTAAGGCCAAAGCCAAAGCTTTATTCTTTTCTTTATCTATCATTGCCATTTACACGGCTCTTGGTTTGATCATTGCTATCTTCTTGGGACCGGACTTTATCAACTGGTTGAGTACGAACTGGATTCCTAATATCTTGTTCTTCATTATCTTCATGATTTTCGCTGCTTCTTTCTTTGGAGCATTCGAGATCGTGTTACCGTCTTGGTTGGTAAATAAATCAGACAAGCAGGCAGATAAAGGTGGATTCGTGGGAGCCTTCTTCATGGCATTTACCTTGGTATTGGTTTCTTTCTCTTGTACAGCTCCTATCGTGGGAACAGTATTGGTAGAAGCTGCCCGCGGTTCTATCCTGCGTCCGATTGTCGGTATGTTGGGATTCTCCATCGCCGTGGCATTGCCTTTCGGTTTCTTTGCCTTTTTCCCGTCCAAGTTGAACAATCTGCCGAAATCCGGTGGTTGGTTGAACTCCGTGAAGGTGGTATTGGGATTCATCGAGGTGGCATTGGGATTCAAGTTCCTGATGGTTGCCGACCAGACTTACCACTGGGGATTGCTTGACCGTGAAATCTATATCGCAATCTGGATTACCATCTTCACTTTGCAGGGCTTGTACTTGATGGGTAAGATCAAATTTGCTCACGATAGTGACCTGCCTTACATCGGAATTCCGCGTTTGATTTTCATTATCATCACCTTCACCTTCGTGGTGTATTTGATCCCGGGTATGTTCGGTGCGCCGTTGAAAGCGTTGGCCGGTTATTTCCCGCCGCAGGAGACGATAGACTTCGATATCAACCGTATCGTGCGTGAAAATGCCAAGGCTATCATGGAAAGCGGAGTACAGGTTGGAAACAAGAATGCCGGAACGGCTTCCAAGGAACCTGCTAAATATTCCGATTTCTTGCACTTGCCTCACGGATTGGATGGTTATTTCGATTACGAGCAGGCCTTGAAGGTGGCACAAGAGCAGGATAAGCCCTTGTTCATCGACTTCACCGGTCACGGTTGTGTGAACTGCCGCGAAATGGAACAATCCGTGTGGTCTGATCCCCGCGTATTGGAAATGTTGAAGAACGACTATGTGGTAGTAGCTCTTTACGTGGATGATAAGACCAAATTACCGAAAGAGGAATGGTATGTTTCCGATTACGATGGCAAGAAGAAGAAAGAACTGGGCAAGAAAAATGCTGACTTCCAGATCAAGAATTTCGATTCCAATGCCCAACCGAACTATATCTTGTTGGACAGCCGCCATGGGAACGAGAAGGATTTGCGTCCTCACGTGCTGGCTCCTGCCCGCGGACATAACCTGGATAAGGATGCTTTCGTGAAATTCCTGCAAGACGGATTGAAAGCTTACAAGGAACGGGCTAATAAATAATGTCTTTTATTTTTGAACTTAGATAGGGTGTCGGACGAGAGTCCGGCACCTTTTTTTCTTCCCCGATTCTTTTGTATCTTTGAGGGCAACGGAACGATGCGAGATTTTTAATGAAAATACTGGATTATGGAAGAGAATCCTCAACTGGAATTGGCTTATGATTTTTTGGAGAATACCGGGATGAACGTCTTTCTGACGGGAAAAGCCGGTACGGGGAAAACCACTTTCCTGCGGCGGTTGAGGGAGCGTTCGCCGAAGCGGATGATTGTTGTCGCCCCGACCGGTGTGGCGGCCATTAACGCCGGTGGAGTGACCATACATTCCTTTTTTCAGTTATCTTTTGCTCCCTATGTCCCCGGAGCTCCGTTGCAGTTGTCCCCGGATGGGAAAAACCGTTACTCGCATAAATTCAGCCGGGAAAAACTGAATATCATTCGTACGATAGATTTGCTGGTGATAGATGAAATCAGCATGGTTCGTGCGGACTTGCTGGATGCCGTGGACGATGTGTTGCGGCGTTACCGGGACAAGGACAAGCCTTTCGGGGGTGTGCAATTGCTTCTGATCGGGGATTTGCAGCAATTGGCTCCTGTGGTAAAAGAGGACGAATGGGAATTGTTGAAACCACATTATGAATCGGTTTATTTTTTTCACAGCAAGGCGTTGGCGATGACGACATACGTCTCCATTGAACTGCGGCATGTTTATCGCCAACAGGACGTGCGGTTCGTGGAACTCTTGAACCGGGTGCGTGACAGCAGACTGGATTCCTCCGTTTTGGCAACATTAAATCAGCGTTATCTGCCGGATTTCCATCCCCGGGAAGAAGACGGTTATATTACCCTGACCACTCACAATAACCAGGCGCAGCGGATTAACGAGTTGAAGCTGGTCCAACTGGGGACTCGGGCTTATACCTACAAGGCCGAGTTGAAAGGAAACTTTCCCGCTTACGCTTATCCTACCGACGAAGTGCTTGTTTTGAAGGAGGGAGCCCAGGTCATGTTCGTGAAAAACGATTCCTCGATTGAAAAAGCGTATTATAATGGTAAAATCGGTACCGTGGTATCCCTGGGAAATAACAAAGTTGAGGTCCGGGGAAAGGACGACGGGCAAATCATTTTCGTGGAACCGGAAGAGTGGACGAACACGAGATACACGATGGATGAGTTCACGGGAGAAATCCGTGAAGAGGTGGAGGGAACCTTCAGGCAGTATCCCTTGAAAACGGCTTGGGCGATAACCATCCACAAGAGTCAGGGATTGACCTTTGACCGGGTTATTGTGGATGCCAACGCCGCTTTTGCCCATGGGCAGGTGTACGTGGCCTTGAGTCGTTGCAAGACCTTTGAAGGGCTTGTATTAAGTTCGCCATTGAACGCGAGGTCCTTGATCAAGGACCGTTGGGTGGAGCATTTCGTTTCAGCGGTGGAGAGACAGGAGCCGGGGACGGAACAGCTCCGGGATGCCCGTCAGCATTATTTCCGGGAACTTTTATTGGAGCAATTTGATTACGGGTTGCTTGGGCGTCGCTTCTTCTATCTTTATCATTTGTTGAGGGAGCATCTGTCCCGCTTGTACCCGGAACGGGTGGAGCGTTTCCGGGTGGCGGGAGAACGTTTTGACACCGAGATAAGGGAAATAGCCGACCGTTTTCATTTGCAATTGAACGGCTTGATGCGGGAGGGGTTGGATTGGGCGGATAACCCGCAGTTGGCCGATCGGGTGGTTAAAGGAGCGGCTTATTTCCGAGAACGGACTTCCGGAATATTTTCCGATTTACTGGAAGAAGTGCAGTTCGAGATGGATAACAAGGAAATTCGCAAGCAGGTGGAACAAGCCCAGGAACGTCTCCGGGAGGAGGTCCGTGTGAAACTGGAAACCTTGCAGGCCATCCAGCAACGTTTCGACGTGAAGGCCTATTTACAGGCCAAAGCCAAGGCCCGGGTAGAGCCATCCCGTGTGAAGCCTAAGGCGAAAAAGCCAGCCTCGGAAAAACTGGAAATCTCCCCGGATATTCTGCATCCGGCCTTGTATGCCCAATTGCGGACGTGGCGGGCTCGGGAGGCCGAGCGCTTGAAATTGCCTGCCTATACCATATTGCAGCAGAAAGCCTTGTTAGGTATCGCGAACACGCTTCCCACTAATTCCCGGGAGCTACTTGTCATTCCCGGCATCGGTAAAAAGGTCGCCGAGCGTTACGGGGCAACTCTGCTAGAAATAGTTGATGACTACCGTTTCCGGAAATAATCAAGAAATAAACTTGCCTTTTGCCGTGTTTGTCCCGAATCAGTCCTGAACGACTCCCAAACCACACTCGTTTGCCGACGTGGAGGGAATGTGAGTGAAACGAGAGTCATTCGGAGAGAACTGGGCGAATCCCCGGCGAAACCTTAGCAAAACATGGACATATCCCCGTTTTTAGAAGGTTAGATCTGATCTTTTATGTATCCCGCACTCGTGGGTGTTTCATCTGCTGCTTACCCGTGGCAGATAGTTATTTATAATCAATTATTTGTGATTAATTTGCAAATTATTTGCGTATCATTTGCGTATTTTTATGGTAGTAATACGCAAATGATACGGAATTAATACGGAGATGCTCACTGTGAAATGCTGATTAGTAACAGGTTAAATGCGAATCAAAAAGGAAGGGGAAAAGGGCTGATTATTCTGAATAAGTTAACTATTTTAGAGGTAAACCTATGGTAGGAGAAAATTTTGGAGGAAAAAAGAAGGTGTGTCAAAAAGCACACCTTCTTATTTTATGCACAAAGCCCCGACTTTCACAAGCTGGGGCTTTGTTATTACCTAAAGATTTTGTATCTTTAGGCATAATTATCTTCACTATGGCAAAGATACATTTTCGTCCTTACAATTCCAACCAGACAGTGCTTTTCCCTCAAAGAATAGATGCGGATATTGCAGAAAACGATCCGGTGCGTATGGTTAACGCTTTGATTGAAAGCCTGAACCTTGAAAGTTTCAGGAAGTTATACAAGGAATGCGGGCGCAGCCCTTATCATCCCCGAATGATGCTCAAGGTCATTCTGTATGCCTACATGAACAACATCTACTCCTGCCGGAAAATAGAAAGCCTCCTTCACCGTGACATCCATTATATTTGGCTGTCCGGATACGAGAAACCGGACTTCATTACCATCAACCGTTTCCGCAACCGGGTGAAGAAGGAAATCAACGAAGTGTTCACCCAGGTCGTACTTCTGCTCTCTTCCAGGGGCTTCATCAGCCTGAACGTGGAATACATCGACGGGACAAAGATTGAATCCAAGGCCAACAAGTACACGTTCGTCTGGAGAAAAACGGTTGAGCGGAACCGTGAACGCCTGATGAAGAAGATCCACGTCCTGTTAGGACAGATAGACGATGCCATCGCCCGGGAGAAAGCATCGGAAAGCAATGAGGAAGTCGCATTCACTCCGGCCATGCTGACCGAAATGGCGGGAGAATTGCGCAGTGCACTCGAACAGGTTCCCGAACCTTCCACCAAAGAGGGAAAGGCCGCGCTGAAAAAGACACGCAAGCAGCTGAAAGAACTGGAAGGTCACAGGGACAAGCTGCAGGAATACGACAATCATCTGAAGACCCTGCAAGAGCGGAACTCCTATTCAAAGACCGACAAGGACGCCACTTTTATGAGGATGAAGGAGGATGCCATGCGCAACGGTCAGACGAAGCCCGGCTACAACCTTCAGATCGGTACCGAGAACCAGTTCATTACCGATTTTGCACTCTTCCCCAATCCTACGGATACACTGACCATGATACCTTTCCTGCAGTCCTTCTCAAACAGATATGGCAGACCTGCCCATACGGTGGTCGCTGATTCAGGATACGGCTCTGAGGAGAATTACCGCTTCATGGAAGAAAACAGCATGGAAGCCTACGTCAAATACAACCGCTTTCACATGGAACAGCGGCCAAGATTCAATCCGGACCCGTTCAAGGCAGAAAACTTCTACTACAATGAAGAGCATGACTTCTGCATCTGCCCCATGGGACAAAAGATGCGGAG
>CALUMT010000034.1 GCA_944321845.1 uncultured Butyricimonas sp. | reverse complement strand
CAATCAACTGAAAAGAAAGAAAACAACTGAAAACATCAAGTACACTATAATCAATTGTAAATAAGCGGTTTTATTTGCACTTGTTTAGCTCTTGTTTTCATTTTAGGGCTTTACTTTATAAATCTGGTAAATTTAGTTAAGCCCCAAATAATAAGTCGAAAAGTTAGTTTGTACCCTACAAAGGGCACAACTACTTTTCCTTATTTGGGCAAGGATTTACCAGAACCTACTAAAGCAAAGAAGAGAAAAGTTAAGTTGTGTCTTTTTTTTGTTCTGGTATGAAGGATTTTATGTGTTCATCCCAAATCTTTACCATGAACAAAAGAGTATGCATGCTTAACATGTAGTTGATTCATATGTGTTTTACAATTAAAATTTTGAAGTATGCCAGTGTACAAATTAACAGCTCCAAGAAACATGGGTAAAATACCCAAGGGATTTTGTATTCAAGTTCCATCACAGATGGTATCAAAACCAAATGCCCAAGAGATAGAAAAAGCAATTATTCAAGCCGGGTTCACCGATAGGGATTCTATTGGTTATCGTTCTCCTGGAAATTGGATTGTTGAAAAGATTGCTTGATTAATAATAATGTAACGGGATAGGAGGTGTATTCTCGTTATTTATCATAAGTTATGGAAAAGGAAAAAGAGTTTGGCATTATTTATCTTTTGGTGAATGATGCTATGCCGGGTTTGGTGAAGATAGGAATGACGTTACAAGATGATGTGCAAATACGTATGGCTCAGCTTGCCACGACGGGGGTACCTGTGGCTTTTGAATGTGTTTATGCTTGTAGGGTGAAAGCTGGTAGTTGCTTGAAACTGGAGAAGGCCTTGCATCGGGTATTTGCTCCGGACCGTGTTAACGTGAAGCGTGAATTTTTTAGAACGGACGTTGAGCGGATAATTCCGTTGTTGGATGCTATAAAGGAGGAAGATGTAACGGATGAGTTTAATCAGGAAATGACAAATGAGTTAACTCAAGAGGAGAAGAATGCTCAGGAGAGGATGAGGAAAATAAGACGTCCCAATTTGAATTTTCAGAAGATGGGCATTAAACCCGGTCAAATATTATTTTTTGAGGATAATCCTGAAATTCAAGTTGTGGTCGTTAATGACCGACAAGTGAGTTATAACGGGGAGAATTATTATTTAACCGCAATTACCAAGAAACTGTTGGATGTAGAACGAGAACTCCAGCCTACAAGTTATTGGTTGTGTAATGGTAGGAATCTAAAAGATATTTACGAGGAAACTTATGCAGGATTCAATACCAATATGTCGGAATAATGTATTATAAGTAAATGGTATGATGTAATTAAGTATTTTATGATATGAAGAAGATGAAATTCTCATTGATGCTATTGATGGTGTTTATGTCACTGATGATAAACGCACAGACAAATACAGATGCTGAAGGTAGAACTGTTTCTATAATTAATGATGTTTATAAAATGTCATGGTCTGCCAAAAGCGATAACGGGGGAACTTATTCGGAAACTTGGACGGGTCCTCTTAAAAACGGACAGCGTCATGGTACTTGGAAGTACACGAGAAACGTGAACCGTTTTATGAGTGATGGTGCCGCTTTGACGGGAACGGTTGTTATGGTAAGGAATTACAAGGAAGGTGTTCCTCATGGAGTCTACTCGTATAATAGTAATATTAAATACTGTTCTATTAGTTTTAATGTTCTTAATAATACATGGGTGTATGGAAGTAATGAAACAATAACAGAGTCCGTGAATGGTTCATTTCAGGACGGGAGCCCGAATGGTGCATGGACAATATCTTCGAACACGAAAGGAGAGAATCTTTCGATTTCCTTTGTAAATGGAAGGGCAAACGGGACATGGAAGATTAATAACGAGTCGTTTTCGACCTATCAATTTAGGGATGGTTATCTCGTGTACCAGAAGCAGCCTGTTGAAGTATCCTGGGGATATGAGACTAAATACCCAGCCGATATTGATTTGGAAACGCTTGAACCTAAAGATACCGTTCTTGTAGCTAATGGACTTATTCCTTATCTTGATTATTATATGATTGGTTGTGGTTGTGAGAGATTTGTAAGATATTATCCTTCCGGAGCTTCATGGGAGCATCAGCATGATAAATCCACCGCTTATTATATTCTTGCGGCCTATAAAGAGTATACTAAAACTTACGGGAATGTTCCCCAACATGTTCTGGAACGAATAGAGTACGAGAAAGGTGCCGGGAAGCGAGAAGCCTTAAATAAAAAATATCAAGCTTTTAAAGAACAAGATTCCAAGTATTTATGGCAAATAAAAGATAGTATACAAAGTTACATGAGGAACCTTTCAAGTGATTATGTTGATTTTTGCGAGCGATATGATGTCCTTGATTACGTGGAGGCTCGATTTGCCATTAGTTTCTGCGAGAAGCATCCTGAATTTGAGAAGTTTAATGATGAATATACAAAGTTTGCTGAAGAATGTGCTAAATCTTACGGTTCTCGCTATGGATCCTATACGGACATCGCTTATTTTATAAATGACTATTGCGAAAAATACGAGAAGTTAAAGCCCAAATATGATACTCTAACGCTTTCTATAATAAATGAAGCGAAACAATATGGAGCCAAAGATGAAGAGAAGATACTCGCGAAGGCATTTCGTTTCTATAAAACTCCCGCCTGGAATGATTATTTGATGCAGGTAGGTGAAGAGGAAAAACGTTCAAAAATTACTATTGATGAACACGATATTTTGATTTATTTATGTGAGAAATATACCACGTTTACAGTAATTTATGGCAATGTCGGGACGGTGTCTGTAACTTCAACGGATGCTTCGTCAGTGACTCGTGACGATGTGTTGGGATTCGTGTGTAAGCATTCGGATATAAATGGGAAACGTTTATATGATAAGGCTAATAAAGTAATAGATAATTATCACATGAATCTTGAAGATATTTTATCAAGGGTTCAGGATAGGAAGCGGTTTAAAAAATTGCGGGAAACCGTGTCATTCTGAAGTGTGATTTTTGAAAGAGGTTGGATAACTTAAACAGTCCCCCCTCAAAATAGTTAAATTAAAAAAGTTAAAGTGGCTCTATCATTCCTTTCAAGGGGGTGGTAGGGCCATTTTTATATAGAAGAAGATACTCAAGTTTGTTTGTGATTTCTTGGGATTTTGAGCTCCGTTTTTGTGTTTTTTTAGAGATAAGAATCGAAAAGGGGAGGTGTAACAATGTTTAACTCGTGATTTTGTATTTGTTAGGGAAGTTTAGATTTAGTTGTTTATATTTCGAGGGGAATCTGATGTTAATGCAAATATTTCATGAACGCATTTCATGAGAAGAAATTTTGTGATTGCAATGCAAAAATCATGAAGATTTTTCTCGCGGGAGATTGTTTGCGCGAGAAAAAACATCAGAAAAAACATGTTATATGCAATTGCATGAAGCTTAAAAAGTCCGCGTGTTTTTCATGAAAAGAGTTCTAAAGTTTTTTTTAAAGGAAATATGATGTTCATTAGGCGAAGCAAGATATTATAGCACAAGTGTGTAAATTACAACAATGTTAAAATAATATGTTTCATATAATATATTTATTATAATAACTAAACATTTTATGTTGTTATTACACGCTGTGCAAGGGTGAATTAAACTAATGTGTAATATTAAAATTTTATGAATATGAAAACTTGATAGAGAAAACAAATGGGATGCCAGGAAACAAGGTTTCTGTGGTATCGAGATGGATTTGCTGTATAGTATTAATTGTAAATTGTTGTTATTTTTTTAATTATTTAAATTTATTTGCCATGAAGATATATCCCGTGGTAGCCGGTGATTTGTCCGGCAAAATGGATAGAACGGTTTTCTATAAGATGGAAGACCGGTGTTTTGGGCGCAAGAAAGCCCAATATGTGAAAAGAGAGTTTAGCGAAGTTGAACGGAAACAGCATTTGGTTTTCGGTTTTATGAACAAGATTGGACGCTGCGTGAAGTATGTTTTGCGGACGAGTTTACCGAAGTCGCCGAAATACTTGAGCGCATCCAATTATTTTGTCCAGTTGAACATAAAGCGATGCGAGGTGACGGATCTGGAAAATCAGGTGGTCACTTTCGATTTCGAGAATGCCGTGTTTGCAGTGGGAGGGATGGCTATCCCGACGGTGAGCATGACGTACGAGGAAGCCGGACGCCAGATTTCGTTCTCGGTGACGTCCGGGGGAGACCGAGAGTTTCCGGGGAACATGGGTTCAGACAGGGTGTACGTCATTCTGCTGGAGTCCGTGTTGTTGCAGGCTTACGTGGTGGAACTCTGTACCCGAGGGGATGGGAAGATTGTTTCGGAAACTTTGCCCCAGTTATGGAGTAAGGAGAACGTGCACGTGTACGCTTTCGCCACGGACGAGAGCGGAAAGGAGACGTCGCCTTCTTATCACTTGACATTCGCGTAAACGCTCGTGAGGATTTTATTGAGTGGATGCTAAGAGAGCGGCCCAAGTTTTTGGGTCGCTTTCGTTTGTCAGTTGCCCCAGTTGTCCCGGTCCAGGCTTCGGTATTGGATGGCCTCGGCGATGTGCTCGGGGCGGATGTTGCTTTGGTTGTCGAGGTCGGCGATCGTGCGGGCCAGTTTGAGGATGCGGTCGTAGGCCCTGGCGGACAGACCGAATCTTTGCATGGCTAGTTTTAACAGGCGGGTGCAGTCATCGTTTAACACGCAGAATTTTCGCAACAGGGGGGCGGGCATTTGGGCGTTGCAATAGATGCCGGGATATTCCCGGTAACGGTCGTTTTGTATTTCTCTTGCCGCGATGACCCGTTGCTGGATGGCGGCGCTCGGTTCGCTTTCCCGTGGTGAGGTGATTTTGTCTAGTTCCACGGGGGTTACTTCCGTGTGGATATCGATGCGGTCAAGCAGCGGTCCCGAGATTTTTGCCAGGTATTTCTGGACACTTCCCGGGGAGCAGGTACATTCCTTCGTGGGATGGTTGTAATACCCGCACGGGCATGGGTTCATGGAGGCGATGAGCATGATGTTTGCCGGGTATTCCACGCTGAATTTTGCCCTACTGACACATATCTTGCGGTCTTCCAGCGGTTGGCGAAGGACTTCCAGTACGCTTCGTTTGAATTCCGGCAGTTCGTCAAGGAAGAGTACGCCGTGATGCGCTAACGATATTTCTCCGGGTTGGGGGTACACGCCGCCACCGACGAGGGCGATGTCAGAGATGGTGTGGTGCGGTGCCCGGAAGGGGCGGTTGGTAATTAGCGCGTGGTTGTACGGGACTTTTCCCGCGACGGAGTGGATTTTGGTCGTTTCCAGGGATTCCTCGAGGGTCATGGGGGGAAGGATTGTCGGCAAACGGCGGGCCAGCATCGTTTTGCCGGAGCCGGGAGGGCCTATCATAATCATGTTGTGTCCGCCGGCACAGGCTACCTCCATGGCCCGTTTCACTTTCTCCTGGCCTTTCACGTCCTTGAAATCGAGTAACGAGTCCTCGATGACGGGATTGAATATGGAGGAGGGGAGTGTCGTGGGGGAATAGGTCTTTTCTTTCTTGAGGAAGGCGATGACTTCGTTCAAGTGCTGGAAACCGAATATGTCCAGGCCATCGACTACTGCCGCCTCGTTCGCGTTTTGCCGGGGAAGGATGATGCCTTTGTAGCCTTCTTCCTTGGCGTGTATCGCTATGGGAAGGACGCCTTTCACGGGACGCAGCAGGCCGTCCAGGGAGAGTTCACCCATGATCAGGTAGCGTTCCAGTTCTTCTTTCGGGAGTTGTTCGTTGGCGGCGAGTATGCCGATACAGATAGGCAGGTCGAAGGCGGAGCCTTCCTTTTTCACGTCGGCGGGGGCCATGTTGATGATGATGCGTTTGCCCGGGATTTTCAGCCCGATTTCCCGGAGCGCGGAGTCGATGCGTTGCTGACTTTCTTTTACGGCGTTGTCCGGGAGTCCCACGATCAGGAATTTTGCCCCAGGAAGTATGTTGACCTCGATCGTGATGGAGAAAGCGTTGATACCGTATACGGCTCCCCCGAAAGTTTTTACTAGCATGATGTGTTGTTATTGGTGATTGTATTTGTGTAATACCACGTCGTTGCCGTTGAAGGTGGCGTACGTGAAGTGCGTGATCCAGTCCCCGGTATTTATGTAGCGGCATCCTTTTTCCAGTTGGATGTCCAGGGGTAAGTGCCGATGCCCGTATATGAAATAATCGATGTGTTGTTGTTGCAATAGTTGTTGGCAGTAGATGACGATTTCCTCTTTGTCCATGCCTCTAAAGCTGTCGGCCTCTATTTGCCCGTTGTTTTGCAAGCGGGAGTGGCGAGACCAGGCATTGGCTAAAGCGATTCCCAAATCCGGGTGTATCAGCCGGAAGCATTTTTGTAAAAACGGGTTGTGGAAGATGTTCCGGATAAAAAGATAACCTTTGTCCCGAGGGTTTAAGCCGTCGCCATGACCGATGATGAAGGTTTTCCCGTTGATGATGATTTTTTCCTGGCGGGTATGCAGGATAACCCCGCATTCGCGATTCAGGTAATCGAAAGCCCAAATGTCGTGGTTCCCCGTGAAGAAATGCACTTTTATCCCCTCGTCGGTGAAGCGGGTGAGTTCTGCCAGGAAACGCACGTGCCCTTTAGGAACGACGTACTTGTATTCAAACCAGAAATCGAAGATGTCTCCTAGCAGATATAGTTCCTGGCAGGAGGGACGAATCATTTCGAGAAAGGAAACCAATCTCCTTTCCCGAATGTCGTTATCGTTCAGAACCGTTGCTCCTAAATGGGCATCTGATAGAAAATAAATGCTTTTATCACGAGTTATGCTGGAATTTTCCATGCGTGTTATTTCCGTTGTAACAAATCATTTAACCGGTCGGCCAGTCTGTCCCCGTACAGGTTCTTACCCACGATCTCCATGTCCTGATTGATGATGTAGTTCGCGGGAATGTTTTTGATGTTCCATATCGCGGCGCTGCGACTACGTAGGGCATTCTCGTCCCATACGCATTTCCAGGTGATGCCGTATTGTTTGATGACCTCCTCCCACAGTAGTCTGTTGTTGTCCAGACATACCTGGTAAATCTCGACACCCCGGTTCTTGAACTTGTTGTATACGGCTTTCATTTGCTCGATGTGTTCCTTGCTTTCCGGGGCTGTGATCAGGTTGAAATCCAGCACCACGAGTTTGGTTTTAATCGGGAGCAGGGATAACGTGTCATTTTTCACGTTAGGGAGCTTTATGTTCGGTAAAGATTGTTCGGAATTGTTGATGGCATTGACCAGTTGTTGGTTCCGGATGGCATCGTATATCTTTTCCAGGTGGTTCATGATGGCTTTCGTGTACTGCGATTCGGGGTATATGGCGCTCATGGAAGAGGCAACCACTTTGAAATAGTGCAAGTCTTCAATCTCGTCCATCACGTATAGGTTGTTGTCGATTTGTTGGTATAAGGCATAGTAGGAAGCCGGAGATACCGCGTGTTTGAGAATGAAATCCCTCGTGAAATTGATTTGCTTGTTTATGGCCTCTTCCCAGCTCTTGGCGTATTCCTGACGTTGGGCGTCGTATTCCTTGCCCTGGGGTAAGGCTTGATAAGCCGTCTTTACGGAATCCGTTAAAGTTTTCGTGCGATTCAATTGGAAGGCAAGTAATTTAATCCAAAGGGAATTGTCGGTGGTCCCGTCTACCCAGTAATTATTGCTCAGGTCATGGAGATCCCCGGATATTTCCAGTTTCTCTTCAGGGGTAGCGATGACAACGATTTGTTCGTTTTCGGCGAATCTCAGCGTGTAGAATGTCGGTTGCGTGATGTTTGTCTTGAAGCTGAAATTTCCCTTTTTATCAATCTTGGCGGAATCAATGGTCCGTTGGGCGTTCACGTCGTTTTGGTCGAGGTAGACCGTCGTGTTGTTCGCGTTCTTGATATTCCCGATGATTTCCACGTTTGTTTCTTCCGCGCAAGCGGCTAATAGAAGACCGAAAATCCCCAATAATAAAATATTTTTCATATTTGCTAAATGTATAAATGGTACTTTTTATATGAAGTTCGAAAGTACAACTTTTTCTGTTATTTTCCCGTGTGTCGGGTAAGTTTATTTTGAATAGATGTTAATTTTTTGATAATAAAGCGTTGAGTTGTTTTTTTATGTTCGATAAAATATATATTTGCAACAATGAGAAAAAAGCGATTGAACATATCGTCCTTATTCCTGTTGCTGGTATTTCTGGCCGGGACAGTGGGGATAAACGTAAACAAGACGTATTGTAAGCGTTGTCACGTTTATCAGTGGCAGTTTTTTCTCGTTTCTTTCGAGGAGGGAGGTTCAGCCCTTCAGTTCTGCAATTGTTGTCATTCCTGCAAGGAAGGAAAGGCTTCTTCTTGCGAGAATGCAGATAAGGAGCATTCGTATTATCAAGTCGATAATAATTATTTTGCTGTTAATCATCATTTCGAATTCACGGACTTGGGTGTTGTGAATGTGATGCAATTGACTGCGGTGGATTATCCAGCCGTTATTGTAAACCATTTTATTCTTTCTGATGGGTACATGGATACTTCTCCACCTTGTGAGGTGCTGTGTACCTTCCGTTGTTGAAATCTGATTGGTATTATGTGATGCTTTTCCTGGAATGTTTTTCAGGAGTAAGGATTGGTGTATAATATTAATTTAAGATAATCAACAAGGAATATTTAAAAATGAGATATTTATATTGGTTGGTCTGTCTTTTCATGTTTTCCTCGGCTCAGGCACAAATGATTCGTGGACGTGTTATGGAAAAGGCAGATGATATGGAGAGCCCTTTGGCGGGGGCCAATGTCTATTGGGCCGGAACGACGAAAGGGGTTGTGACGGATGCTAATGGCGAGTTCAAAATAAAACGGGATGCGGGGGGACGCCTGGTGGCAAGTTTTATCGGATATCAGGCAGATACATTAACGGTTAGTGCGGATGACCGCTTTGTGCAATTCTTCCTCTTCTCGGGAGAACAGCTTGATGAGGTTAGCGTGGAGGCCCGTAAACAAAGTACGGTGATGACGACAAGAGGAGCGGTTATCGAGCAAATCATCACGGGAACGGAGCTGATGAAAGCTGCATGTTGTAATTTGGGAGAGAGTTTTGAGACCAATGCCTCGGTGGATGTCTCGTACGCGGATGCTGTCACGGGAGCCAAACAGATTCAGTTGCTTGGATTGACGGGTAAATACGTGCAGATGTTAACCGAGAATATGCCCAATTTTAAGGGGTTGGCCTCGTTGTTCGGTTTAAGTTACGTGCCGGGCCCCTGGATGTCTTCCATTTCGGTGTCAAAGGGTACAAGTTCTGTTATTAACGGATATGAATCCATGGCCGGACAGATTAGCGTGGATTACAAGAAACCGACGGATCCGGAAATGCTGTACGCTAACTTCTTTACCAGTAGCGAGGGTATGTATGAGGGAAATACAAACTTTAGCTTTAAACTGTCGGATAAGTGGAGTACCATGTTTTTCCTGCACGGTGATTGGATGGAAGAAGGGCATGACGGAAACGGGGATGGATTCCTGGATATGCCGAAGAAGACGCAATATAACCTGATGAACCGTTGGGCTTATAAGGATGAAACCTGGTTCCTGCAGTTTGGAGGAAAGTTTGTAAGCGAGGATCGGTTGGGAGGACAAGGCGGACATGGCGCTCATGCTGCCTCCATGGTAGAATCCGATTTGGGCTTGTATCAAATCGGGATTGATACCCGACGTTACGAGGCATTCTTGAAGTTGGGCTATTTGATGCCGCAGTACGAGTATACCACGATGGCGTTAATCGTTAACTTCTCGGATCATTCGCAGGATTCCTATTATGGGTTGAAACAGTATGATGCCCGTCAGCAGAGTCTGTTTCTGAACTATATCTATCAGTCTATTTTCGGGACAAATCCGAATCAGAAATTTTCAGCAGGGTTGAGTTTTAATTATGATAAATTTGATGAGGATTTTCAGGATAGAATATTCGTCAATGGAGAAGGACAACTTACGGATCAGGTTAATTTCTCCCGGGAAGAGCGGGTGCCTGGAGTCTTTTTCCAATACACGGGAGATTTCTGGGATCAACGCTTCACCTTAATGCTTGGTTTGCGTTACGATTATCATAATATTTATGGTAGCCTGTTCACGCCCCGTTTGCATCTCGTTTATCGCCCTACTGACATGACGTCATTGAAATTGTCTGTGGGGAGAGGCTCCCGAGCCGCGAATATCCTGGCGGAGAACAGTAATTTGTTGGCATCTGCCGCTTCAATCTATGTTAACGGGAAATTGTTGGCTGACCACGTGGGGGAATTGTCCACGCTAAAGATGGAAGATGCCTGGAACGTGGGAGTGAACTGGAATCAGAAGTTTGATCTTTGGGGAAGAGTGTTTAACCTGAATCTGGACTACTATCATACCCGTTTTGCCGAACAGGTTATCGTGGATAACGAATCAGATTATTCCCGGGTGAATTTTTATAACCTGGATGGGAAATCATATTCCAACTGCTATCAGGCTGAGGTAAAATACGAGTTGATTCCTCGATTGGAAGCTACATTGGCATATCGTTATAATGACGTGAAATATACCGTGAACGGGAAATTACAGTCGGCTCCTTTGACGAATCGTTACAAGGGACTGGTTAGTCTCTCTTATTTCACGAATCTGAAAAAATGGCAATTTGATTTCACCACGCAATTTAACGGTTATGGCCGGATCCCCGATCAGGGAGGAATTGAGGACGAGTACCGGGTTGCCTCCCGTTTTGATGCGTTTCAATTGATGAATGCTCAGGTAACGAAATATTTCCGTTTATGGAGCGTGTACGTGGGCTGTGAAAATATTGGTGACTTCACGCAGAAGAACCCTATCGTGGATGCCGGGAATCCCTGGGGATCTCATTTTGATTCATCTAAGGTGTGGGGACCTTTGCATGGCCGTAAATTTTATTTGGGACTACGTTTCTCTCTTGATAGAAAATAACATTAACATTTAAATACTGTAGATTATGAAAACAATTCAATTCATGTTTTTAACGATCCTGTTTGTTTTGACAGGTTTAAGTTTAAGTGCAACCGTAAAGAAAGATACGACGGTAATTTTCAAGGCAGCAATCCATTGTCCTTCCTGTAAGGCTAAACTGGATAAGAACTTGCCCTTCGAGAAAGGGGTGAAGAAGTATGAGTTTAACATGAAGGACACCACGATAACTGTCACTTACCGAACCGACAAGAATTCTGTTCCGGCTTTGCGGGCGGCTATTGAACGTCATGACGTGAAGGTGTTGGGAATGTGTGACAAAAATGGTAAATTGATTTGCCCGAAGGCCGCTCAATGTCCGGAATTTACTTCTGGGCGTTGTGGAGGAGACAAATGCCTGGAAAGTTGCACGAAAGATTGCGCCAAAGGGAAAGCGAAGTGTACTTGCAAGGAATCTTGTTGTGAGGCACCTGAAGATGAGAAAGCCAAATAGCATTTGGCCGTGAAAAGAAAAATGGCGAGGTTACGAAATAAACCTCGCCATTTTTTATCGTGTTTTAGCAGTATTGTTGGATAAACTTGTTGATGTGGTCGTAATGTTTCTCTATTTCCTTCAATAGCTGCACCTGTACTTTAGTCCGTTGCAGGTTGTGTTCCGGATAAGTGATGGGGTAATAGTGGTCGCCGTCCAGATAATCCGTCAGGAAACGGACTGCCTGCAGGTAGGTCATTAAAACACACCCTTGGGCCAATGTCTTCTTTTCTTTGTAGGTGAACTGGTTGCGGGCCTTTTCCATGAATCCTTTCGTGAAGGCTTCAAAGAAATCCATTTTAAAAAATACCTCATTCTCGTCCCTTGTCTCTTCTCCGGCGGAATTGCAGGCGGAGCGAATGGCATCCCCGAAATCATAATGCACCAGTCCGGGCATCACGGTATCCAGGTCGATCATACACAAGGGGCGGTCGTTGGCATCCAATAACAAGTTGTTCGCTTTCGTGTCGTTGTGGGTGACCCGTAAAGGAAGAATACCTTCATCACGCATCCGTTGCAGTTCCAGCATCGGTTGGTCGAACCGGGCAAGGTACTCCAGCAGTTCCTTGCTTTTTTCCAGCCGTTCCGGTTCCGCTTTGGCTATCGCGTTTTTCAAGTCGTTCAACCTGCGGGGGACATTGTGGAACAAGGGAATGGTCTCGATGAGCAACGTGGCATCGAAATCCGCGATACGGTTCTCGAATTCCCCCAGTCCAGATCCGATTTGATAAGCGATCTCCGCGTTGGGAATGACATCGTAACTTTTCGAACCTTTGATGAAAAGGGACAGGGTCCAGTAATTCCCGTCGTAGTCCTTGTAATAGGGTTTCCCTTTGGGAGTGTAATAATAGGTGATGTATTTCCGGGTAATGTCGCTGATCTTGTTGCGCAATAATTTGTTCCGGATATGTTGGCATACCCGTTCCTT
Source organism: uncultured Butyricimonas sp. (assembly GCA_944321845.1). Lineage (GTDB taxonomy): Bacteria > Bacteroidota > Bacteroidia > Bacteroidales > Marinifilaceae > CALUMT01. The sequence goes on along the minus strand of CALUMT010000034.1, from coordinate 58,295 downwards.
GTTTTGCATCAGTTTGGGAATATCCTTGAAGACGCCGGTGTTCAACCGTTGAAGGATGTACTCGACTTCTTCATCTACCTGCACGCGGAACGTGTCGTTGATATGGCCCGAACCGTAGGGTTTGGCCGAGACAAATTTCCCGCTGCACGAGAATTCTTCGAAGATTTTCTTTATCTGTTCACTCATTTGCCCATGTCTGTATATAAGCCTTCCGCATCGAATTTTGCCAAGGCGTTGTTAACTAAATCTGTATCTTCCTTGTACGTGACTCCAAACCATTTGGCATCGGTACGCAGCACTTTTACTTTCACCTCTCCCGCGTGGATCATGTTGTCGACCACTTTGGGAATGTAAATCTCAGCTTTCGGGTTATTGCTGTTGGCGTGGTAGAAATCCACGAATTGCCGCTCGATTTCCGGGAATAATATCGGGGTAAAGCCCCAGAAATTCATGGATACTGTATCGTCAGCATTCAGAATCTTGCCGGTTTCGGCATCCCGGATAATATCTCCTTCCCGTCCTATTTTCAGCGTTTCCGTCACGCTTTGCAAGTATCCCTCTTCGTCCATGGCGCATACACCGCGAGACACGGTACCGTTCTCCGATAACGTGGCGGCCAGGCGATATCCTGCCAGGCTGAAGCAGCGTTCGTCCGGATTGTTGGCCACGAAGTCATGCATTTTCACGAAAGCGTCCCTGCCGTAGAAATCATCCGCGTTGATCGCGATAAAGGGTTCGTTGATACAATCTTTGGCGCTCCAGATGGCATGTGCTGTTCCCCATGGTTTTTCCCGTTCAATGGGAGGCATTCCTCCTGGAAGGTGTTCCATTTCCTGGAAACAATAGTGTGTTTCAACAAGACTTTCGGCATAACGTCCTACCGCTTCCTGGAATTCCTGCTCGAAACTGCGGCGGATGATGAATACGATTTTATTGAATCCCGCGTGTACGGCATCGTAAATCGAGTAGTGCAACAATGTCTTTTGGTGCGGTCCGAGTAGTGCTAATTGTTTTAAACTGCCAAAACGGGATCCCATCCCTGCAGCCATGATCAGTAACGTCGTCTTATCGTGTCTGTTTTCCATGTCGTTTTTTGTTTTTTAAGATTCAACCATTCCTGCAAAAATATAAAATGCCTTTGGCGAAGACAAATAAAACCGGCTCTTTTTATTTTGTAGACAGTTCGTGAATGAAAAATACTTTTTATTCTTCCGTCAGCAGGGAATGCTCTTCCCCGGGAGCGAGGGCTTCGGCGCTTTGCAGGCGGCGTTGAATGGCGCGGGTGCGTCGTCCCATTACCTCCTCCAGCTGGTTGCCGGCGGTTTGCAGGTTCTTCTGTGCCTTTTCCAGCAATGCGCTGAATTTCCCGAATTCCGTCTTCACTTCTCCCAGTACCCGCCATACCTCGCTGCCCCGTTTCTGGAGGGCTAGCGTCCGGAATCCCATCTGCAGGCTGTTCAAAATGGCAGCCAACGTCGTGGGGCCGGTGACAATGACATGGTATTCCCGTTGCAATTGCTCCAGTAAGGCTGTCCGGCGGGTAACTTCCCCGTAAATTCCCTCGAAGGGGAGAAACATGATACCGAAATCTGTCGTGTGGGGCGGTGCGATATACTTGTCCCGGATGTCCCGGGCCATTCCCCGTACCGTTTGTTCCATCACGCGGGAAGCGGCTTCCACTCGGGTGGCATCGGCACTGTCGTAGGCGTCAAGCAATTGCTCGTACACGTCTTTCGGGAATTTGGCGTCAATCGGCAGGTAGACGGGGCCTTCCGTCTCTTCCTTGCCCGGGAGTTTGATGGCGAATTCCACCACGTTGCTGCTTCCCGGGAACGGGTGCACGTTAGCCTCGTACTGATCCGGGGCCAACAACTGTTCCAGCAACATCCCGAGTTGTACTTCGCCCACGGTTCCCCGGATCTTCACGTTGCTCAACACCCGTTTCAGGCTGCCCACGTCCTGGGCCAGGCTTTGCATCTCCCCGATACCTTTCTGTACATTCTCCAGTTGCTTACCCACGAGCATAAAGGACTGCCCGATTCGTTCGTTCAAGGTTTTCTGCAGTTTCTCGTCCACGGTGGCCCGCATTTCGTCCAGGCGTTTCTCCGTGGAACGGAGTGATTCCTGCTGGCGGCGTTCGGCGGCGTTCATGTGTTCCGTGAACGTGTCCCGGAAATTCTGGATGGCCTGTTGCACACGTCCGGTGATTTCCTGCAGGGCTTCCCGGTGTTCTTTCCTGAACGTGGCGAGGGATGCGGTCAATTCCTCCCGGTCCCGGCGAGCCCGTTGCTCGTCAGCCTCCCGGGTATAGCGATTTTCTTCTTTCAGGGTCTGTTCCAGCCGTTCGATGCTCTTGAGCAGACGGTTGTTCTCCCCTCCGCGGGTAAACAGAAGAATCGTGTTCACGACGAGGAGAATGAGGATGATAATAAGCAGGACTTCGGTCATGAACGTCGGTTTTTATTTGCCAATTGTCCGCAGGCGGCGTCAATATCCCGTCCCTTGCTGCGTCGCACGTTGACCACGATATTCTTGCTCTCCAGGAAGCGTACGAAGGCATCCCGGTGAGTGTCCGGGCTATGGCGGTAAGGGGCGTTATCCACCTCGTTGTATTCGATGATGTTGATTTTTACCGGGAACTGTCGGCAGAATTGGGCAAGGGCCTTGGCATCCTCGAGACTGTCGTTCACGTCCCGGAGCAGCAGGTACTCGAACGTGGGGCGAGTTCCCGTCTTATCCACGAAATACTTGATGGCTTCCGCCAGTTGCGGTAGGGGATAAGCACGGTTTACCGGCATAATACGGTCCCGGGTGGCATTCACGGCAGAGTGAAGCGATACGGCCAGATTGAAACGAACCCCGTCATCTGCCAGTCGGCGGATGCCTTCCACGATCCCGGACGTCGAAAGCGTGAGCCGGTATGGCGACATTCCCAGCCCGTCTTCCGCGGTAATGCGGTCAATGGCGGCGAGCACGTTGTCGTAATTCAACAGGGGTTCTCCCATTCCCATGAAGACGATATTCGTGAGCGGCATACCCCGTTCTTCGGCCAGGCGTTTCACGGTGACAACCTGATCGAAGATTTCCTCCGGCTGCAGGTCCCGCGTGAATCCCAGGCCTCCCGTGGCGCAGAACGAGCAGCGTAATTTACATCCCACTTGTGATGACACGCAAGCTGTGGCCTTATCCCGTCCCGGGATGAGTACGCATTCGATGAGGGCACCGTCCGGTTGGGTCAATCCCAGTTTCGTTGTCCCGTCCTCGCTTTCCTGCTTGTGGGTCAGTTCGCCTGTCTGCAGAATGAAATGTTCATCCAGAAATTGGCGGGTCTTAAGCGAGAGATTGCTCATCTCGTTGAAATTGGTAATTCCTTTTTGCCATAACCATTGCCATATCTGTTTGGCCCGGAATGCTTTCTCCCCGTGAGTCGTAAGTACCTCTGCAATCTGTTGCATCGAGCAACTTCTGATATTTAATTTTTCCACGATCTGTTGTATTGAATAGTCCTTGAAATGTTTTTTCCAGTTTTCAAAAATACGGGATATATCCTGTCTCCACAAATCTTCTGCAGTGAAATCTGATTTTTCTTTTTTAGGCAGGAGAGTCTCTCGTGGCAAAGGAATTCTTACTGGTGCTTATGGTCGACTTATTCCTTATTAAGTGTGAAAGGGTGAGGAAAGGCTCTTCTCTTGCTGGCGTTCTGTTGGTTGAAACAGTGGGTAATTGATAGGTGAACAGGAAGTGATCAGTAGGAGAGGAAAGTGGGGGAATGTGTGTTGGGGAGTAGAGAGGTAATTATATTCATAGTAATTGCTGCTTATATTTCTGCAAGAGGAATATTGAAATCTCCTGGGATGACAAGATGGCTGAGTCGTCCTGGATGGAAATATTGGTGATGGCCACGTAAGAGTAAGGATAAGTCTTTTAAAGAAAAGTGATGTTTCATAAGGAGGTGGGATGTTTCCCCGTGGTGAAGCAGTTGTGAAAAGTCAGGCGGAGTGAGAATCCTGCGTTGTCCGGGTACACTTGGCCCGAGTCGATGTAAAGCCCCCAACCGATGCCTAGGGGAAGGTGGCGGGAAGATGGGAATTCTCCCTCGATGGCGATGGAGAGCTGGTGGGGAGCCGTGTTGAAGCGGGAGTCTGTTTGGTTGTATTTTCCGAGATTGTGGGAGTAGGTCGCTTTTAGTGTGTAGGGAATTTTCCGGAGTAGGAATCCTTTTATGCCGAGGTGATGTGCGGTGTAACGGTTACTGGCGATACCGGGGGTGATACCCTTGTCGTTCGTCAAGGCGGGAATAAAGAGGGGGCATCCGATGGTGCGGCCGTGATAGGTCCAGCCGGATCGGTATTCGCCGTTGTTGAAGTAGTTGTCGTTGCCGCCCATGACTTTTCGGCCATAAAAGGGATCGGAAGGCGATTGTTCCGCGATTTCTTCCGGTGTGGTGGGACGATCGTGGAACCTGCCGGATTGACATTTGGTGTAATGAAACTCGTAGACTAGGTCAGTCACGGCCTGCCGCCTGCACCGGGATGCCCAGTGGAGGGTGTTGATACCGTCGGGGAAGTTTTGCAGTCCCATGCCGGAACCATCCTCGTATGGGATGTCGTGTTGGAAAGTGAGGGTGAATAGAGAAGCCTCGTAGGTAAGGATAATGACTTCCCGTCCGACGTGGTTGCCAAGCGTGTTTATTTGATCGCTCCGGGTGGCATCCTCGTCGCCGCCCCGTCCGGTGATGATACGGAGGTAGTCCGTGAAGCTGGAGGGTTGTTTGCCGTTTTCGGGGGAGGTGCCGGCCCATTGCGCCCAATCCTCTATCCCGAGGGTGATGGTGAGATGGGGATGGATGTGGATGGTAGCGAGGAGGGACTGGTTGTGCAGGCGGGTGTTTTTCACGTGGCGATTGTCGGTCATGAGGTAGTCGGCAAAGTTGAATTTAAAGTGCAGCTTGCCGTGACAACAGGGGATGGGGATGAGGTCGGAGTGGAGGTTGTAGCCTGGCAGATTGCGGCTGTTGCCCGAGTAGACGATGTTGCCGTTGCTGGTGGTGATGTCGGCGAAACGGGTTTCGGGGGCGGTCATCCCAAGGTCGAGGTGCAGTTTTTTCCAGGTAGGACTGATGTAGCATTGATCGAGGAAGAGGTGTGGGGTATTGCCGGGGAGGTGGGCGGCGAGGGAGATTCCGAAGTGGAGGGTTATCGTCCGGGTGGAGAGGGAACGAGAGTGGTACTCGGCAAAGAGAAGTGTGCCCGTTTGGTTGGGAACGATGTTTCGGCAGTTGGTGGTTGCCCAGAAGGGAAGTTGGCCGTGGGTGGCGGCGAACCCGGCAAAAGTGCAGCGGTACTCGTGACGGCGGGATTGTCCCATTGCGGCGGTAGCGAGTAGCGAGAGGCAGATGAGTAGGGTGTATTTCATGGCGTTTTCATGGTTTTTCAGAGGTCTTTTCCCCAGTTTTCAATAACCCAGCCAGCAAATTCCCAGAAACTGACGGTGTGTCGATAGTTACTGCCGGGGAGAGAATCCCGGCAAGGGATGGATGGAGAAGTGGGGGACAATGTGTCGCGGTAAGGGATGTTGTGGTGTTGGGCAGGTGTTTTATGACTGGAGGAGGTGCAGGCGAGTAAGAAAGCCAGGAGTCCGAGGATGAGGACTCGGGAGAGGGATTGGAAAGGTTGGTGCATTGCGATACCGTTTTGTTTTGCCCGCGTTCCCGGCGAGGCAAAGTTTACTAAAAAAAGGAAGCATGGGAACTTACTTGTTATCTATCAGGAGGTATCGCCAAACACCCACAGGAAAATAAACAGTCATCCCATGCTGTACCGCGTATGTTTATCGAGATGGATATACGGCAAGCATAGCATTAACCCTGCTTATCCTTTCCTGTAAAAATTTGGCGATTTTCCTGATAAGGATAAAGCTGAATGCTTCTATTTGTTAACACGTTTGTTGCCCGGTTTTTCCCCGGAAAACAATGCAAAGATAATATAATATAGGCATTCGGCAAATGCTTTGCGGGATGACTTTCGGGCAAAGATAGGGGATTCCCCGGAATGGCAAGCGTTTGTGGCGCTTGGTTTTTTCTCGTTTCGGGCAGAACACGAGGGAAAGTAAAAATAGGAGTGTTGTGGATAAAAAGAAAAACCTCTCGATTTGTTCGAGAGGTTTTGTACCCAGGGCGGGAATCGAACCCGCACGTCTTTAAGGGACACTGGATTTTGAGTCCAGCGCGTCTACCAATTCCGCCACCTGGGCTTGTGAAGACGGTTGCAAAGGTAGCGCTTTTTTGTCATTCTCCAAATATTCCGGGTAAAATTTTGAAAAGATTTTTGTGTGGAGGTGTTGAGTGGAGCATTAAGTGTTGTGTTTTGTGCTGAGATTCAGTGTGATGGATGTGGATGAAAATGACGGGGGATTATACGGAAATAGGAGGGTTTTTCATACCTTTGTGGCGTGTATATTAGTGTACGGATATGAAAATTGAAATAAGGTATTTGTTTTTTCTATTGCTTTTGTTGCCTTTCGCGGTGTTGGGACAGCAGAAGGGGGTGGTGAAAGGTTACGTGCTGGATGCGCAGACCCGGCAGCCGGTGCCGTATGCCAGCGTGCAGGTTTGGAACACGACGATTGGCGTGGCGGCGGATTCGAACGGTTTTTTCCGTGTTGAGGGGGTGCCGTTGGGGTACAACCGGTTGGAGGTACGTAGCGTGGGATACGCGGCGAAGTTGTCGGAGGAGTTTATGGTGAACACGGCGGCGGAGCGGGAGGTGCGCGTAGAACTGATGCCCGAGTCCGTGTCCCTGGAACAGGTGTCGGTGAAGGCGAGTCCTTACCGGCGGAACACGGTGAGCCCCGTGTCGTTGCAACGGATTGGGCTGGCAGAGATCGAGAAGAACCCGGGAGGAAACCGGGATATTTCCAAGGTGTTGCAGTCCATGCCCGGGGTATTGTCTTCCCCGGCTTTCCGGAATGATTTTATCGTGCGGGGAGGTGGTCCCAGCGAGAACCGTTTTTTCCTGGATGACGTGGAATTGCCGAACCTGAACCATTTTGCCACGCAGGGGGCTTCCGGGGGTGTGGTGAGTATCGTGAACGTGGATTTTGTGAAGGAAGTGGATTTCTACGCGGGGGCTTTCCCGGCTTCCCGGGGAAATATGTTGAGTTCGTTGCTGGAATTCAAGCAGGTGTCCGGAAACACGGCCCGGGTGAAGGGGCGGGCTACCCTGGGAGCCACGGATTTCGGGGTGTCGGCCGACGGGCCCTTGTCCCCGAGGACGACATTCATCGTTTCTGCCCGCCGGAGTTACCTGAAGTTCCTGTTTGACATGATCGGTTTGCCTTTCCTGCCCGTGTATAATGATTTCCAGTTCAAGACGGAGACCCGTTTTGACGCGAAGAACGTGCTGACGGTGCTGGGAATCGGGGCTTATGACGTGAATAACCTGAACACGGGGTTGAAAGACCCGGATGATGACCAGCAGTATATCCTGAATTATCTGCCGGAGAGCGTGCAGTGGAGTTATACCCTTGGGGCTACCTTCCGGCATTACGGGGAAGGATGGAATCATTTGTTCGTGTTGAGCCGGAGTACGCTGCAGAACGAGGTGGAGAAGTTCAAGGGAAATGACGAGAGCCAGCAGAAGCTGGTGGATTACAATTCCGGGGAGTCGGAGAACAAGTTCCGTTTCGAGCATAACCGGGTGCTACCCCGGGGTGTCCGGTTGAATGCCGGGTTGGGCCTGGAATATGCCACCTACAAGAACAAGACTTCCCGAGAGCTGTTCCTGGAAGGTGAGGAACAACTCGTCCGTTACGATCACCGGTTCTCGTTTTTCAAGTGGGCCTTGTTCGGGCAGGCGGCTAAAAGCTGGCGGGACGGGAGATTGTCCTTGGCCCTTGGATTGCGGCTGGACGGGAACAGTTATGCCGGGAGCATGGCGAATCCTATCCGGCAGGTGTCGCCCCGGTTCTCGCTGTCCTACGGGTTGGCCGAACGCTGGTTCGTGAACGCGAACGTGGGACGTTATTTCCAGTTGCCTTCCTATACCACGATGGGATATGCCGATGCCGACGGGAACCTGGTGAATAAACGGCATGACCTGAAATATATTGCCTCGAATCATTACGTGGCGGGGATTGAATTCCGCCCGGATGACCTTACGCGGGTGTCTCTCGAGGGATTTTACAAGACCTATTCCCGTTATCCCGTTTCCCTGTTGGACAGTGTGGTACTGGCGAACAAGGGGACGGATTACGTGGCCGTGGGGGATGAGCCGGTCGTTTCGACGGGAGAAGGACGTTCCTACGGGGTAGAGCTGATGATCCGGACCCGGGAATTCAAGGGCATTGTGGCCTCGTTGGCCTACACGCTTTACTGGTCGGAGTTCAAGGAAATGGACGGGGAATTGCGTCCTGCTGCCCGCTACGTGGCCAGCAGTTGGGACAACCGTCATGTATTTTCCTTGACGGCGACCCGCAAGTTCGGGCCGTGGGACTTCGGCGTGAAGTGGCGGTATGCCGGGGGTGCTCCCTTTACCCCGTACGACGAGGAAACCAGTTCGCTAATTGCCGCCTGGGACGTGAAGCAGCAGCCCTATTTGGATTATTCCCGTTTCAACACGGGACGGGCTTCCGCCTTCCATCAGTTGGATATTCGGGTGGACCGGAGCTTGTATTTTCGGAATTGGTCCGTAACTTTGTACGCCGATATACAGAACGTGTATAACCATAAGACCCGTAAACCGGATTTACTTGTGCCGGCTGAAAACCCGGACGGATCTTACCAGACGGACCCGGAGCGTCCCGGGCATTACCGGATGAGGTACATAAAGAACGAGGAGGGGACCCTGTTGCCTTCCATTGGTATAATGATAGATTTTTAACTGTTACGTATGAGCGAGATTAAGAATGTGATTTTTGATTTAGGAGGAGTGGTCGTGAAGTGGGACCCGGTAGGAGTGCTTAATGGATTCAAGGGCGATCCGGCCATCACGAGGTATATCCGGGAGCGGGGATTCTTCGCCGATTACTGGAGGGATTATGACAAGGGAACGCTTTCCCGCGAGAAGCTGGTGGAGCGCACGGCGGCTCTCATCGGTTGTTCCGAGGAAAGTTGCGAGGAGTTTATCCTGCACGTGATGAATTCCCTGGACACGTTGCCGGGTACGGAAGAACTGATCAAGGAATTGTCCGGGAAGGGTTACCGGTTGTATTGCCTGTCGAACATGTCAGTGGAGTTCTACGATTACCTGAAAGTGCGGGATGTTTTTAATTATTTCGACGGGCAGATTATTTCAGCCCTGGAACACATGGTAAAGCCGGAGCGGGAAATATACGAGTTGATATTGAACCGTTTCCACCTGAAGGCGGAAGAATCGCTGTTTATCGATGACCTTTTGCCCAATATCGAGGCGGCGCGGAAGTTGGGGATTCAGACCGTGCATTTCAGTCTCCGTCCGAATATATACGAGACCATCCGGGAGAAGTTGCGTTAACCTCCCGCGAGAGAAAGGCTATCCTCGGATGGCCTTTTCTTTTTTCCGTAGAAAATAGTAATAGCGGGCGCAGAGCATGCTTCCCGTCAGGGTTAGCCCGATGGGGAAACCTATCCAGATACCCACGATTCCCCATTCCAGAATGAAACCGCAGATGTAGGAGACGGGCAGGGCCATGACGAAGTAGCCGATGAACGAGATGACGGCCATGGAGGTGACGTCCGTTACCCCACGGAGCGAGTTGGCGTAGGTGATTTGCAGGGCGTCCCCGAACTGGTAAAAGACGAGGATAATCATGTAGACGCTCACGAGGGCGATGACCTCGGGAGTGGAGGTATAGAGGAAGCCGATATGGTTCCTGGTCAGGATGAACAGTGTTGCCACGGTGAGGGAGATGAGGGCCATGAGGTGTACCCCGGACATGGTGGCCCGCCGGACCTCGGTCAGTTTGCCTTGCCCGTAGTAATTGCTTACCCGTATGGAAATGGCGGAACCGACCCCGTAGTAGATGGTGAAACCGAGCGTGGAGATGGAAGCCCCGATCTGGTTGGCTGCCAGTTCGAATGTTCCCAGCCAGCCGCACATGATGCCACAGATACTGAAGAGTGCCGTTTCCAGACCCATTTGCGTGCCGATGAGCCAGCCCATTTTATTCAATACCCCCAGGTCCTTACGGTTGTAGGGAGTGCGACGGTATCCCACGAGATAGCGGCGATAGGGCATGCGGCGGGCGAAAATGTAGGCGAATGCGAGAAACATGAATATCCGGGATACCAGGGTGGAGATGCCTGCACCGGTGACCCCGAGTGCCGGTAATCCGAACAGTCCGTAGATGAGGATGGCGTTCCCGATGATGTTCAGTACGTTGGCGGACAGCATGATCCACATGGAGGTGACGGTGTCGGTGATCCCGTCGGCGAATTGCTTGAAGCTGTTGAACATCATGATGAATACTAGCGATACCAGCTGCAACAGGAAATAGGGACGGATGAGCGGAAGCAGTTCCTCGGGTTGTCCCATCTGGTCGACATTCAGGTAAATGATCCCCATGACGAGGGAGAGCAGAATCCCGATGCCGAAATTGGCCAGCAGGCTGTTGCGCAGGAGTCCCCCGACCCGGAAGCGGTCGCCCCGACCGAAGAACTGCCCCACGAGTGGAGTCAGCCCGTAGGAGAAGCCCAACCCGAAGAAGATGGGGATGTTGAACACGCTGTTCACGAAGGAGGATGCGGCCAGGTGGTCTGTGGCGTATTGCCCGACCATGATGTTGTCGGCCAGCCCGACGATAACCACGCCCAATTGCCCCAGCACGATGGGGACACCTATCCGGATAGTTTCCCGGTAATGTAACCTGTATTGTTCGAACCAGTTCATTTCCCTTGTTTTAAGACGGGCGCGAAGATAATAATTAATTTAGACGTGGCGGTAATGTAAATAGGGGTATTCGGGCTTTTTACGAGAGTCTTGAAGGAATCGCTCAATGGCTCCGGTCAAACGGGGTCCGGACATGGGGTGTGCTGCTTGTTCCTGGGGAACACGGTCGTTATAAATTCGGAATACGACCTTTTTACCCCCAATCTATTGATCGAATTGGGAGCGGCTGTGAAAAGCTTGTGAAAGAAAGTTGTTCCGTGAACGTACCGTGTCCGTGCCCTAAAAGCAAGGGGGAAGAGAGGTTTTTGAAAATATTTTTATAATTTGTCACCCTTGAGGAGAAATAGATTGTCTTCTAATTAGAAAATGTACGATTGTTGTAGTTAATTACTAAAAATATGGACTGGAAACGATTGTGTACGGTTGCCCGGTACGAGGCGTTGGTCTTGTCGCGGGGTGTGTTGTTAAAGCTATTGGCTTTTTTCGGGATTGTAGGGGTGTTTTTCTTGCAGTACACGGTACAGGGGGATAACCCGTACAACTGGAACATGGTCGCTCTCGCGTCCTCGATGCCGGTTGTTAACGCTTACCTGTACAACTGGGTACAGTGTTTTCTGGTTCTTTTCTTCGCTGCGGAGTTGATCGAGCGGGAGAGAAAGGGGAGTTCGCTGGAGGTGATCCATGCCCGCCCCGAGGGAAACGGGGATTATTTCATGGGGAAGATGGCGGGCATGGTTGCCGTTTTCGGGGGAATGAACGTGCTGGTGATTTTTATTTGCATGTTCGTCCAGGTGTTCACTACGGATATACCGTTCAACCCGTTTTTCTATTTCTTTTATTTTATCACGCTGACGTTGCCGTCGCTGGTTTTCATGATTGGTTTCACGGTATTCGTGGCTTACCTTACCCGTTCCCGGGTGCTGGCGGCTTTGGCGGGACTGGTGTTCCTCTATTTCTCGGCGTGGGGCTTGCGGGAGTGGGCATGGGGGACGTTCGACGTGCTGGGCGTCTCGTTGGCGAGCCTCTTTTCTGACGTGTGGGGATTTCCCCATCTTGAGCTTTACCTCTTGCAGCGGTTGTTCGTTGCGAGTGCGGGGGTGGGATTGATGTACTGGAGTGCCTACCGGCTAGAACGGTTGCCGAGTGGGGTGGGGAGCCAACGGGGGCTGGGGCGGCTCGGGTTGGCCTTTTCTGCGGTGGCGGTGTTGGCGGCGGGGGGCTATATCGGTAACCATGTCGCGGAGGATGCGGTGCGGGAGGATTACAGGGAGAGCTTTGCCCGCCATTGGCAGCAGCGGACGTGTCGGGTGGGCAGTCATGCCATCGAGTTCCGGCAGGACGGGAGCGAAATTACTCTACGGAGTGAGCTGATGGCCCGCAATCCGAACGGGGAGGGGCTGGAGAGCATTGTGCTTTTCCTGAACCCCGGCTTGCGGGTGAGCGAGGTGCGGGTGGACGGAAAGGAGGTGGCTTTCGAGCGGGACAACCAGGTGGTGGTGCTCCGGCACGGGCTGGCGGCGGGTGATAGCGCGAGGGTGGAGCTGGTGTACAGGGGAAAGATAGACGAGCGGTATTGCTACCTGGATATGCCCGACTTGCATTACCGAGAGACGGGGAGGGGGAACGATTTCCTGAATTTCGGACGGCGGTACGCCCTCGTGAGCGACAAGTTTCTGCTGTTGACCCCGGAGACAGGGTGGTACCCGGTGGCGATACCGACCTCGAACCCGGTGCAGCCATTTCTCGGTTACGGTGATTTTACCCGATTTCGCCTGCGGGTAGTGGAACCGCGGCAGCCGATGGTACTGGCGCAGGGGATTGCCCGGAGGCGGGGTGACACGCTGACGTTCGAGCAACCCTTGCCCATAGAGGGGCTGTCCCTGAGCGGGGGAAAGTACGAGCATCGGCGATTGACGTTGCAGGGGTTGAACCTGGATTTCTATTACTTCAAGGGGCACGACGTGTTGACCCCGGCATTCCAATTGTTGTCCGAGGAGGAGGTGGCGGAAACGGTTACGAAAGAGATTTTGCGGAGGGGAAACGGACCTTACGTGTTGTCCACCGATAGGTTTTTTAATGGCAGTATAGAGGAAACCTACAAGGGGCAGGCCTGGTACGATTTCCCGGGGGGAAAGACGTTACGGTTGGTGGAAACCCCTTCCGTTTTCGCGGGTTGGTACCGGGTGGCCTCGGGGGCAAGGGAGACGGTACAGCCGGGAATGGTGTTCCTCGGGGAACGGGGCTTGTCTCTCGTGAATGCGTATTACTTGAAGGATAATATAACGGGAACCCTGGAGGAAAGGAAAAGCAGTAAAAGGCATAGGTTAAGTGTGCTTGTTAGTGAATTCAAAGGAGGGGAACTCTGGCATGAAGAAAACCCGTTTCTATACCAGTTGAAACTGAGGGAATACAGGGTATCGACCGATAAAATATGGGAACCTTATAGGACGAGGGGTGTATTGGATGGGCGGCATACCCGGCTTTACTCGAGGGAGTTTCCGGAAGTGGACGTGTTTTTCCGATTGTGCGACAATCGCCTGGCAACGGGGGATAGACACGCGGGGATTGCTACCGAGAGGGAGCGGAAAATAGATAGCTATTTACTAGAAAAGGGAGTGCGGGGCTTCTTGTGGGATAGAGAGTTGTTGATCGGTGATTTGTTGGGAATTTCGGAGACGAGTTCAGGAAAATTATTTAACGTACTGGGCGAGGATGTGGTGCAGGAAGATTTGGAGGACTTTATGGATGATTTCTACAGCCGACATACGGGGGAGGAGGTGCCTTTGGAGGTGTTTGCCCGAGAGTTTAGGGAACGTTTCGGGAGCGACTTGGGACGCGGCTTGCGGGCATGGCGGGATTGGCAACCGGCAACCTATCTGGTGCAGAACATGGGCGTGGAACTACTGCCGACGGAGGAGCGGCGTTTCAGGGGATATTTCCAGATACTGAACACGGGACGGGATAGTGGCGTGATTTCCGTGAAATATGGTTGTTTCCGGGAGGGAGAGAGTTGTGCCGTGATCCGGAATTATGTCATTCCCCCGGGGGAGGCCCGGGAGATTAAATTCCGTGACGGGCAGTTTTACAGTTTCGAGTTGAACCTGGGTATTACCCGGAATGTTCCGGGTTTGTTGGTTCCTTACAAGGAGAATGCGCGCACGAATAACCGGTTGAAGACGGCGGAGGACACGCTGGTAGGGGTTTGGGAGTTGTCCCCGGAAGCGTTCAAGCCGGCGGAGGGCGAGATAGTCGTGGATAACCGGGACGAGGGATTCCGATTGATCAGTCCCCGGGGGGCGTGGCTCGAACGTATCCGGGAGAGTATGGCGGAGGAACGTTACCGGGATGCCTACTATGATGGGGTGGTGACTCGGTGGACGAGGATGTTTGCCAATTCCCTGCAAGGGGATTCTATCCGGGATGCTTATTATAAACCGCACGGGGGGGGAAAGTTCAAGGCGGAGTGGACGGTGGAAATCCCGGAGGCAGGGGAATACGAGGTGTTCGCCTTCCTGTTCAACTCGGCGATGTACACGTATACCGTGTATTGCGGAAGTGAGGCGACGGAGGTGGTGCTGAACGAGAAGGTAGATTTTTACGACCTCAACACGCAGGGATGGATATCGCTGGGCACGTACGACTTTCCGGCGGGCAAGGCTCGCGTGGTGCTGGATGACCGGGGTACGGACGGGGATATGAATGCCCGGGCGGTCGTGGCGGATGCGGTGAAGTGGGTGAAGGTAAAATGAGGGGAAATTTGCATTCTTGGAAAAAGGTTGTACTTTTGCGAGAGAAAGTTTTTGTGTATTAATCAGGATGGTATGGAGCATGGTGCAACGGAACGGGAAATTTTTGACAGGCGGGAATACGAGAAAATATTTCACGCCTATTATTCTCAGTTGTGTCTTTTTGCCAACCGGATGCTGGATGATTTCGCGGGGGCGGAAGATATCGTTCAAGAGGTGTTCGTTTCACTTTTCTCCAAGAGAGTGTTGAATAATGCGATAGAATTGAAATCATACCTGTACAGTTCCGTGTATAATGCCTGCATGAATCATCTTAAGCGACAGAAGTATATAGAGGGAAGGATGCAATCTTTCCCGGTGGAGGAATTGACCGAAGAGAATTATTTGTTGAATCGGATCGAGAGTGAGGTGATGGAGGAGATTTTTCGGACGATAGAGCTTTTGCCGGAGGAATGCAAGAAGGTTTTTAAGTTGAGTTATATCGAGGGGCTGGAGGTCAGTAAGGTGGCGGCTTTGTTGAATATCTCGGAAAACACGGTGAAGACTCAACGGCAGAGAGCCCGGAGGTTCCTGCAGGAGAGGTTGAAAGATGTGTTTTTTATTCTGTTCTTATTATTTCCTCATTTTCGTTGAAAAAAATATTCGGCTTTTGTCACCCGCGGGGAGAATTTTTTTGTCTTAGTAGTGAATGTAAGACAGAAAAAAGGTGAAACAGATTGTAGATATCATATTGAAAGCATTGTGCGGGCAATTGTCGAAAGAGGAAAGCGAATCTTTCCGGGATTGGTTGTCCCAATCGGAGAAGAATGCTTCTCTTTATGAACGTTTGTCGAATGAACGATACGTGTTGGAACAATATGAACTTTATTCCCGTGCAGATAGCAGACGAGCCTGGAATCGGGTAAAAGGGCGTCAGAGACGTCGTGTTATTTTCAGAGTGGTCCGTTATGCTGCTTGTTTGCTGGTAATCGTCGGAATGGCCGCTTATTTTTTGAATGAAGGTGGGTATTTTAGTAAAGAAGAGAAGCAATTCGCCCATCAACAGGTGGTTCCCGGGTCGAGAAAAGCCTTTTTGGTTTATGATGGAGAAAATACCCTTGCCTTGGATGGAAAGGGGGTTGTTGCAATGCGTGACAGTAACGGAGTCTTTTTGAAGACGGATTCGTCGTTGCTGCGTTATCGGTATGATGAGGCAGCAAATGCCGGGAAAAAGTTTGTTTATCATACGTTGGTTACGGAACGTGGAGGTGAATATGGAGTGGTTCTTGCGGATGGCACGAAGGTGTTTATGAATTCCGAAACAAAATTGCGTTATCCTTCTGTGTTTAACCAACAGGAACGACGTGTATACCTGGAAGGGGAAGCCTATTTTGAGGTTAGTCCTGATAAGGAGCATCCTTTTATCGTGGAAGGACGGGATTTCTCCGTGCGTGTACTTGGAACCAGTTTTAATGTTTCGAATTATCAGGATAATGAAACGAGTACGGTCGTGTTGGTGAATGGAAGCGTACAGGTGGATAAGGATGAACATTCGTATGCCTTGAAGCCGAACGAGAAGTTGATCGTGGGAAAAGACAGCGTGTTGTTGAGGCGGGTTAACGCAACAAATGCAATTTCTTGGCGTTCAGATAAATTCTATTTTTATAACGAGAGTTTGGAAATGGTCATGAAAACGTTGGTCAGGTGGTATGACGTAGAGGTCGTTTATGCTAACCAGCGGGTAAAGGATTTTCATTTTACAGGTTTTATACCCAAATACACGGATATAGGGAAAGCCTTCGAGGTGCTGGAATTGACTTGTAATATTAAGTTCGTGCTAAAGGATCGAACCGTGATTATAACTCAGCGGGAATAATTAAAAGTAATAGAATTGGTAAAGGGAAAACAGTCTGTTGTGCAGACTGGCAGGGGATGCTACGTGTTAATGTAATGTATATATGAATCTTAATTAATTGATTATGAAGTGTAAATTGTTTTTGTTGCTATGCTTTTTAAGCGTGGCCTTTGTAGTGGATGTTGATGCATCTTCTCGAAAGAAGAAGAAAGACGAGACGAAAGCGACAGAGAAAAAAGAAAGCGCGTATGATAAGTTGTTTAAAAAAGAGCATGTGGTAGCCAAGGGGTTGATCACCTTGCATCGGGTAGATGACAAACTTTACTTTGAATTGCCTCTGAATCTTTTGAATAAGGATATGTTGCTGGGTTCCACGATTTCAGAAATCAGTGATAACGGGGATGGATTAGTGGGACAAAAGCCGACGGAGCCATTACATATTCAGTTTACGAAAGTTGACTCCAACATTCAAATCAGACAAATATTCCGTTACTCTATTACCCGCAAGGAAGACCAAAATATAGAGAGAGCACTGGAAAAGGCAAATATCGGGGCGATATTAGGAGCTTATAAAATAGAAGCTTATAGTCCGGATAGTAGTGCTGTCGTTTTTGATGTAACTAAATTTTTCGTGAGTGATAACAAGGCGATAGAACCGATAGACCCGTATAGTGCAAATACTTATGGAGGAATGTTAGGACGGAGAGCAACATTCCAATCTGAAAGATCTTTTTTGGGAGAAGTAAAAGCTTTTGAAGATAACGTGGTGATACGTAGCCATTTGTCTTATTTGTGTACGATATCCTTGGGACAACGGTATTTCGAATATGACAAACCTTTGACTGTTGTTGCCAGCCGGAGTATAATCCTTTTGCCGGAAGAACCGGCCAGACCGCGTATTGCAGATCCTCGTGTGGGAATTTTCCCAACGGGTAAGATAAAATATACGAGTGATGATAATCGGGCTTCAACAGTATACTATGCCAATCGTTGGAGAATAGAGCCATCAGATGAGGCTGCTTATCGTGCCGGTAAATTGGTGGAACCGAAAAAACCTATTGTGTTTTATATTGACAATAATTTCCCGGAATCATGGGTAAAATATGTTCATGCTGGGGTTGAGGATTGGAATAAGGCTTTTGAGGCTATTGGTTTCAAGAATGCCGTGCAGGCTCGGCCTTTCCCGACAGATGATCCTGAATTCGATCCGGACAATATCAAGTATTCCTGTGTACGTTACGCTCCAACGTGGATGGCTAATTCCATGGGACCGTCTTGGACTGATCCCAGAACGGGTGAGATTATCAACGCTTCTGTATACACGTATCATAATATCGTAAGTATCTTGTATAGTTGGAAATTATTGCAGACGGGAGCTGCTGATCCAGATGTTCGTGTGAAGAATTTCTCGGAAGAGATTATGGGGGATGCGATCCGTTACGTGGTAGCTCATGAAATCGGCCATTGTTTGGGATTCATGCATAATATGGGGGCATCTGCTTCTATACCGGTAGAAAAATTACGGGATCCTGAATTTACTCAAAAATACGGTATCACTCCAACGATTATGGATTATGCCCGTTTTAATTACGTGGCTCAACCGGGAGATAAGGAAAGAGGAGTTCGACTGAAACCGTTGGATTTGGGTGTATATGATTATTTCCTGGTAAAATGGAACTACTCCCCTCTTTTGGATGCACAGACTTCAGAGGATGAGGAGAAGATATTGAACCAATGGGTTGCAGAGAAAGCAGGAGATCCCATGTATCGTTACGGGAAACAACAAATTTTTGTAACATTGGATCCCAGTGCCTTGACGGAAGATTTAGGAGATGATGCGATGAAGGCTGCCGAGTATGGTATTAATAATTTAAAGTATATCCTGCCAAATTTAAATACCTGGTTTGACTCAGTTGATAAGGATTATTCGCATAGAGCTATGTTGTATAACGAGTTAATACAGCAATATGTGCGCTATATCAATCACGTGTATTTTAATATTGGTGGAATATATCTGACGGAACGATATGTTGGAGATCCGCTTCCGGGTTACCAAAGCGTGTCCAAGGAAAAACAGCAACGTGCTTTACAATTCTTGATGAAACAAGTGAGGGATTTGGACTGGTTGGAAAACAAAGATTTAATTAAGAATTTCCCATTAATGGGCTCTCCGGCTTCGGATCTTCAGACTGAAATCATTGATAAAATTGTAAGTGCTGCAGGCAAATTACCATTATGTGCTTCCAAAGCAACAGAAGATCCTTATACTCCGGAAGAATGTTTGGATGAAATCTATAACTACGTGTGGGCAACAACATTGAAGGGAGGAAAGACGGATGTTACAGATCGTAAATTACAGAATGCTTTCGTGGAATCATTAATAAGCAAGAGTTCTGCAAATGGAGGAAATGGAATGATAATGTTGGGTTTCAAAGATCAATTTGCAGGTATTGATATTCCAGAGTATGTAAAAAAGAGGAGTGTTCAAGATTTTGGTACTGATACCCGGTATTTATTTGATGGGGATGTGCAGATATCTGGTGATGTGAACGGTTTCGGATTTTTAGTTTCGGTTAATTTTGAAGTTCCTGCATCGCTATCCCATATTTATTATGGCCTTTTGTTAAAGACAAAAGCATTGCTGGAGAAAAATGTAAACCATGCTTCCATGGAAACAAGGAATCATTATCGTTTACTTTTGCATCAGATCGAGAAAGCATTGAAGTAATCTAATTGTAAAGACTAAAAATTATGAATAAAATAATAACCTTATTGTTGTTTGTCTTTTTGTTGCCAATATTTGAAAGTCAGGCAGCAGAAAGGAAAAAGAAAAGCAAACAAGATACAGTGAAGGTGGAGAGTGAATACGATAAACTATTCAATGCTCCTGGATGTGAGACGAAAAAAGGGATGATTACCTTACATAAAAAAGACGGTAAGGTGTATTTTGAAATGCCCTTGGAACTCATGGAGAAAGAGATGCTTTTAGGTTCAACGGTAGAGGAAATCAGTGATAATAATGAAGCTTTGGTCGGGCAGAAACCTCATGATCCACTGCATATTTATTTCACGAAAATAGATAGTGCCGTACAAATGCGTTATGTATATAACGTATCGATTGCCGGTACACAAGATAAGAATATCCAGCGGGCCATAGATCAAAGTAATATTGGTGCTATTGTCGCAAACTTCCCGATCAAATGTTGGAATAATGAAAAGACCGCCGTCGTTTTTGATGTGACAGATTTTTTCGTGAGTGACAGGTATGAGATCGATCCGTTCGATCCGTATAGTGCCAGTACTTATTATGGTTGGATGTTACGAATCACGAACTTCAAAAAGGAACGTTCGTTTATAGGAGATATCAAGGCTTTCGAGGATAATGTTTCCATTTCCAGTCATCTTTCTTTTGGGGTGACAATGCGGGCATTGGGAATGTTTGAATATCAAACAGATAAGCCATTTACGGCTTTGGTTAAACGTTCGTTGATCCTATTACCGGAGAAGCCGATGCGGCCAAGAATGGCAGATCCTCGTATCGGAATATTTTTCACGGGAAAAATGAAATACACGGCGGCAGACAATCGGGTAAACGTTGATTATTACGCTCACCGCTGGAGACTGGAGCCGAAGGATGTGGCAGCTTATAAACGGGGAGAACTCGTGGAACCTGTAAAACCTATTATTTTTTACGTGGATCCGAATTTTCCGGAGATGTGGGCCAAATATATTTATATGGGTATAGAGGATTGGAATTTGGCTTTTGAAAAAATTGGCTTTAAGAATGCAGTACAAGCTCGTCCTTTCCCGACTGATGATCCTGAATTTGATCCAGATAATATTAAATATTCTTGTGTACGTTATGCTCCTATTTTGATGGAAAATGCCATGGGACCATCGTGGGTAGATCCAAGAACTGGAGAAATCCTGAGTGCTTCCGTGTACTTGTATCATAATATGGTGAGTCTTGTTTATAATTGGCGGGTGCTTCAAACCGGGGCAGTAGATCCTCGTGTAAGGGGTATTGGATTACCGGAAGAGGTGTTGGGTGAATCCATCCGTTATGTCGTGCGGCATGAAATAGGACATTGTTGTGGATTGATGCATAATATGGGAGCCTCTAGTGCATTCCCGACAGATTCTTTGCGTTCCGCAACCTTCACGCAAAAGTATGGAACAACCCCTTCCATTATGGATTATGCCAGATTCAATTATGTGGCTCAACCTGGAGACTATGAAAAAGGGGTTTGTTTGACACCTCCTATTCTTGGTGTGTATGATTATTATGCTATTCGATGGAATTATCAACCAATATTTGAGGCAAAGACCTCAGAAGAGGAAGTCCCAATTTTGGATAAATGGATTAGTGAGAAAGCGAATGATCCGATGTATCATTACGGAAAACAACAGTTCCTTTATCCTGCATACGATCCGAGTTCATTGGCAGAAGATTTAGGTGATGATGCGATAAAGGCTTCCACGTATGGAATTAAGAATTTGAAGTACGTGATGGAGAATTTCAATAGTTGGGTGAATGAAGACGATAAGGATTATGCATTCCGTAATGTGTTTTATTTTAATATATATGCTCAATTTCAACAGTATATTACCAATGTGCGACCACTTATTGGGGGTATATATCTAAATGAAAAATACGTGGGAGATCCATTACCCGTGTATCAAGCTGTATCCAAGGCTAAACAGAAAGAGGCTCTGCAATTTATGCTTTCTACTTTGTCTGATATGGATTGGTTGGATAATGAGGAGTTCATGAAAATCTTACCTATAATGGGAAGTCCTGCCGGAATGTTGAGGAAGAGTTATCTTTATAGCTTGATCAATGGAGCTGATGATCTGGCATTATGTTGCTCAAAATCTGAGGATCCATACACTCAAGAGGAATATCTTCAGGATGTTTATGATTATGTCTTCGCCCCGACATTAAAGAGACAATCATTGTCTGATTGGCAACGGGAAGCACAGATGACATGGTTGAAAACACTTATTGATGGGAGTGAAATTGCAAGTAAAGGTAAATCCCAATTACCGATGGCGATAAATGCATCTCAGCCGATGACTTACGGGGAATCTTTGAAACAGGAGATATTCAATTTCTTTGCCCATGCTCCAGAGGAATTTAAACTACAGATGATGAGGCAACAGGCTCCGATTATGGGAATGGGATTCCAAGAGAGAATCCGGGCAGAATTCCCAAGTATTGCCCCGCTTTATTATGAGTTTTTGTTGAAAACGGAACAATTGTTGAAACGTGCTCAGAATACGGGAAATGCGAATACGCAAGCTCATTACAAGTTTTTGTTGCGTATGATTCGTGATGCGATGAAAGTAAAATAGAATAAATCCCAAAAGGGGGAGAGCAACCCTTTCCCCCTTGATTATGTATAACAAATATAAACAGAGTACTAAGTATGAAAAAAAACAATCGACTAACGAGGCTGTTATGCAGAGGATTTTTGTTCCTTTGTCTACAGTTGTTTGTTACTGCTTCTATTTGGGGGGAGGAGCTATATGGGCAGCAGAACAATAAAATTATTTCTGTTGATTTAAAGGATGTGACGCTGTTGAATGCATTGGAGTATCTAACGGATGTGATGGGGTGTGAAATCCTTTATAATCATGAGCAAGTGGCGTCAGACAAAAAATTTGACCTTAATATGAAGGATAAGACTGTTGAAGAGATTTTGCAAAAATGCTTACAGGGAACAAATCTTTCATATAAAGTGGTTAATGATGTTTTTGTTTTGACTGTTAAAGACGAAAAGGAAGAGAAAAAAGCGAAAGAGATTACAGGTGTCGTTGTTGGTGTAAAAGGAGATTCTATTCCTGGGGTGACCGTCTTGATTAAAGGAACGACTATTGGAACAAGTACTGATGCCAAAGGGCTCTTTAAAATGACGATCCCGCCAACTGTACAAAATAATGATCTGGCTCTTGTCTTCTCTTTTATTGGTATGAAAACACAAGAAGTAAAAGTGGGGGATAAAACGAAATTCAGAATTGTATTGGAGGAGGATAAAGAAGAATTGGAAGAGGTCGTTGTGACTGGATATGCCAATATAAAGAAGACAAGTTTTACAGGAAATGCGGTAACTGTTACAAAAGATGAGTTGAAGAAAGTGTCTCATCGTAATATTGTTTCCGCCTTGCAAACGTTTGACCCATCTTTGCGTATCCGAGAAAATAATACTTGGGGATCAGACCCGAACGCATTGCCGGAGTTTTCCGTGCGTGGTAATTCCAGTATGGGTATCGGAGATTTGGAACGTTCCTCTATTTCTAAATCAGAATTGAAGAATAATTCTAATTTGCCCGTGTTTATTATGGACGGTTTTGAGGTATCGGCAGAAAAAGTGTATGATTTTGATATAAACCGTATTGAAAGTGTAACCATATTGAAAGATGCGGCTGCAACAGCCATGTATGGTTCCCGTGCGGCTAATGGGGTGATTGTGATTACGACGGTAGCTCCAAAACCAGGGCAATTGCAGGTTGATTATAATTTTGCGGGGGATATTACCACTCCAGATTTGAGGGATTATAATTTAATGAATGCGGAAGAGAAATTGGCCGCAGAGGTCGCAGCCGGTTGTTATGATGATGAGGGGCCACTGTTCTTAAATGATGAATATAATGCAAAATTAAATAATATATTGAGAGGTGTAGATACGGATTGGTTATCTCAACCTGTTGAAACGGTATTTAACCATAAACATAGTATCTATATTCAAGGAGGAACCAATGATTTGCGTTTTGGGGTTGATATGAAATATGACAATCAAAAAGGAGTGATGAAAGGTTCTTATCGCGATAATATTGGGGCAGGTTTCTCGTTGGATTATCGGATTAAAGGATTGCAGATAAAGAATTATATTTCTTATAACGTAATGAAATCAAAAGAGTCTCCCTATGGTATTTTTAGTGACTATACAAAGAAACAGCCATATGATGAAATGAAAGATGAATTTGGCAATTATACCAAGAATACTCCGTTATGGCATAGTGGAGCTAATATCGATACTAAGAACCCATTATATGAAGCCGGCTTATTGAGTTTTGAAGAAAATTCCTACACGGAATTGATTGATCAGTTGTCATTAAATTGGTACATGGAGAATGGTATTCTAATCAAAGGTGATTTTAGTATTACTAAAAAGGATACAAAATATGATAAATTCACGGATCCGGAATCCGCAACATATGATAACACCGGAAATTTCCATAATGATTTGAATAAAAAAGGTGACCGTTGGCAAACAAGAGGACAAGATGTGAATTGGAATTTGAATTTATTAGTTACGTATAATAAATCCATATCCAATCATAATATCAATTTGAGTTTAGGATTAAATGCTGTAAATCGGGAAAGTGAATCTTCCTCAGAACATTTTAGAGGTTTTCCTAATGGAATGTTGAATAAACCGGCTTATGCTTATGAGATTGTGGATAAACCCAATGTTACGGAAAGTGCATCCCGTTTGTTTGGGCTTTTCTTAACTGCGAATTATACTTATAATGATATTTATTTAGCCGATTTGTCTGTACGTACGGATGGTTCTTCCGAGTTCGGTTCTGACCAGCGTTTTGCTCCGTTCTGGTCTGGAGGTTTAGGACTAAATATTCACAATTTTGAGTTTATGAAAAATCAGGGTATTGTGGAATTACTAAAAGTCCGTGGATCTTATGGACAATTGGGTAAGGGAAATTTTCCGGCTTATGCGGCTGTTACGACATACGAAGTAAATACGGATAACTGGTATTCTACAGGGTATGGTGCAGGATTGACCTACTTGGGTAATACTGATTTGAAATGGGAAAAAACCAATACAACAGATGTCGGATTGGAATTTTCCGTTTTACGAGGTTTGTTTTATTTCAAAGGTTCTTATTACTGGAAAAAAACGGTTGATTTGATTACGGATGTAACTATCCCTTCATATTCCGGATTCTCGTCTTATAAGGATAATTTAGGTGAGATTATGAATAAGGGGTATGAATTGGATATAAGAAGCAATCTAATTAATAAGCCAGATCTTCAAATTGCCTTATATGCAAATTTAGCACATAATAAGAATGAGATTCTGAAGATATCAGAACAGATTGCGGCTTATAATAAGGATATCGAGGATTATTATGATTCTTTAGGCGAAAGTGATGAAGAAGCAGCTCGGGTTTTAACACAATATGTCCCGGGTGGATCAACAACTTCTATTTTTGCCATGAAATCTTTAGGAATTGATCCTTCGAATGGAAAAGATATGTTTTTAAAGAAAGATGGAACGATAACTTACGACTGGGATCCTCGTGAAGTTGTCATTGTGGGGAATGAGGAACCGGATGCACAAGGAGCTTTTGGTATAAATGCTTTATATAAAGGGATTACATTATTTGCATCATTCATGTACGAGTTTGGCGGTCAGCGTTATAATAACACCTTGGTATCTCAGGTTGAAAATGCAGATGTTTATAATTACAATGCGGATAAACGTGTATTGAGTGACCGTTGGCAGAAACCGGGAGATGTTACTCCATTGAAAGATATCAAAGATTCTAATATTACCACTCGACCGACTTCTCGTTTCGTGCAGGATTACAATGTATTATCTTTGAGTTCATTCTCATTAGGTTATGAATTCCCGACGAAGTTGGTAAAAAAATGTTACCTGAGTCGATTAAATGTGGCGTTTAATATGAACGATGCTTTGCGTTGGTCTTCGGTTCGTGAAGAAAGAGGTACTAGTTATCCCTATGCACGTACTTATAGTTTTACGCTGAATGCAAGTTTTTAATCTAAAAGTTGGATTATTATGAAAAAGATATTTTTAATTATCACCTTGTTCGGTTTGTTTCAGATTTCTTGTACAAATTGGTTGGATATTACCCCCGAGAATCAGATAGCTGAGAATGATCTTTTTGAAACGGGCTTAGGGTATGAGACTGCATTAAATGGAATTTACCAACAATTGTCCGAGGGGGATTTGTACGGCCAGCAATTAACTTGGGGATTCTTGAGTGCCATGTCTCAGAATTATGATCTTTCGCACTCCGGAGGAGCCGCTTATTCTCAGGCTGCCCGATATGAATTTGAGACTCAGTATACAACTCCGATTATAGAAAATATTTGGAGTGAGATGTACAATGCATTGGCAAACACGAATAATCTGCTTCAACGTGTGACCAATGAATCTCCCGATCTCTTTGAGTTAAAAGAAATCGAAAAGAGTGTGATTGAAGGAGAAGCCTATGCTTTGCGCGGAATGATTCACTTTGATCTGTTACGTCTTTTCGCTCCAGCTCCAGTGGTTGATAAGGCCGGGGCTTATTTGCCTTATATTGATAAGTATCCGACTCTTGTGAAAGGAAATACATCTACAGAAGAATATTTACAGAACGTTATTGCGGATTTGGAAAAGGGACGAGAATTAGTTGCCGTTTTTGATACGGTTACGGGATATAATAATTGGGTGACTGCCGGATGGGATTATGGTTATTCTTCCTATAGCTGTCCTCGTCTTGATGGATATACACCCGGAGGAGAATCAGTTCCCTCTTTCTTTTATTATCGAAGCACTCGGTTGAATTATTATGCAATAACCTGTTTATTGGCTCGTGTATATCAATATGCCGGTATGCCGGAAAAAGCCTTGGAGAATGCTCGAATCATTTTGGATTTGGAATATAGTTTTACTAATCTGTTAAATGCAAATACTAATCTGGAAAAGATGAATAGTAAATGTATGACAGATTTGATGTTTGCCTTATTTAATAATGATTTGGATGAACTGATCTTAAATATGGAATCTCAAGAAACAACTATTCTTTATTTGCGGGATGTAGATAATATTTTTGCGGGAGATAATGACGATTGGAGATTAATGCACCTGATTCAAAAAGGAGTTTCTGGGGATCGGACGTTGAAATATTATAACAGTAGTGATAATTCAACAGCGCGGGTGATGAATCCTTTGGTGCCTATGTTCCGTCTAGCTGAGATTTATTATATTGCAGGAGAGTCTATCTTTGAAACAGATCCACAACAGGCATTGGACTATTTGAATGACGTGCGTTCTGGGAGAGGATGTTTGAATAAATTGACTCAGGTTCCAACTACTTTAGATGATTACCGGGAATTAATTATCAATGATGCCTGTCGGGAATATATTGCAGAAGGACAATTGTTCTTTTTATATAAACGATTGAATCATGACATTATTGGAGCTGATCAGTCTGCGGTAAAATATGTGTTACCTATACCTGCAAGTAATGATATTTTTTAATCGTTAAAGCGAGAGAATTATGAAAAAGTATATATACATATTATCGTTTTTTATAGTATTCCTAACAGCTTGTGATGAACGGGGATTTATAACTTATCATGGAGGTCGTTTTATTTCATTTATGACAGATTATAAGCAAGATAGTGTCATTTCATCATTCTTCTTTAATCCATCATTGACTGAAATTGATGTGCCGATTGTGTTACAATTGGCGGGTCTTCCTTTGGAGGAAGATGAGAAATTCTCCATTTCAGTGGTAGAAGAAGAAACTACTGCAGATCCGACAAATTATTCGATTCAACCGGAATATACCTTTAGAGCGGGCTTGGCGACGGATACAATTACCGTAAAATTGTTGAAATCTGATTTGTTGAATGAAGGGCGGGTAAGGTTAGTGCTGCAAGTGGATGGTTCGGACATCTTGCAACCAGGGCAATCTAATCTTCGCAAGGCTAAATTGATTTTTTCCAATTTAGCGGATAAACCCGATTGGTGGAAAGACGAGATAGAGACCGTGTATTTAGGTGAATACAGCGCGGAAAAATATCAAGCTTTTATAAAAGCAGTTGGGCAAGAGAACGCAGATTTGTCGGAGAAAGAATCGACAGAAGTTTGGGACTTGGCCCGAAAATTCAAATATTGGTTGAGAGAAAAAGAAGAAGCTGGTACTCCAGTTTTGGATGCAGACAGAAAACCGATAAAAGTTCCTGTTGTTGGATAATTAAAAATAGGCATTATGAGAACATTAAATATCTTAATATTGTTGACACTATTACTATTTATTGGGTGTCATGACGATAAAGGGAATTATGATTATACGGAATTAAATGCACCTTTGGTAGAAGATATGAACTACCGTTACGATCTTACTTTTGGAGATCCATTGGAAATACATCCGAAGTTGACTTTTCCTGGGGAACAGTCTCCTGATGTGAATTACTTTTGGTATCTCGGAGATTCCCTTGTTTGTACGGAGAAGGATTTAGTGATTGAAAGTTTCACGTTACGTTCTGGATGGGTTAC
Organism: uncultured Butyricimonas sp.; assembly: GCA_944321845.1. GTDB lineage: Bacteria > Bacteroidota > Bacteroidia > Bacteroidales > Marinifilaceae > CALUMT01. The sequence goes on along the minus strand of CALUMT010000034.1, from coordinate 30,532 downwards.
TGCTAATTTTATTGTAGAGGAGGCTCAAACTGGGATTCGCTACATGAACCCGTTTAATATAAGTGTTTCGGCTCCTTATGAAACTGGGTGGTTGATATTGATGGATGAAGGAGGAAAATCTAAACTAGCAATGATCCGGGAGAATTTCCAAGAGGAAGAGTCTGGTGCGATAACAGTTGTGTATAAAGAGATCGTAGATATAAATTCTAGTACAGAGTTGGGAAGTACTCCCCGTAGACTAGTGGAACATTGGGCAGGTAAGTATTCCTCTGTTGGTTTGGGTGAGATTTTAGTAATGAATGGGACAGGGGACTCCTATGAATTGTCCGGAGAAGATTTAACGCCAATACTGAAAACTATTCAAGAATTTAATGGCGAGGTGTATCCTGCAGGATTCTCTCCGGTAGATGCACTTTATGTGACACATTTTAGTTTCTTATTGTCGGAAGACGGAAAGTTGTATTTCCGTCAGAATATGGATCCAGAAGCCTTTCACACGGGTACTTATTCCACCACGCCGATGGAGGGACCACAGAACATGGAATTAGGTTTCTTCATCCCTTCTATATATAATAAAACATCTCAAGGGTTGTTTTATGATAAGCATAACCGGCGTTATTTGCTTTGGGCGGATAGTTATCAGGATTTTGACCCGAATGATATGGGTTTCCTTTCTCGATTGGATATGGTAAAAAAATATCCAGAAGGTTTTTCTGATTTAGATGATCTTAAAATGGACGTAGTGTTGGTCGGTAGCTGTGATCCTTATTATGATGAATCGGTTTATTTTGCGATTTTAAAATCAGATGAAGGAAAATATTACATGCAACAGTTCAGTGCGAAATGTTGGTATGGCAGTATAAGTGCAACACCGGATTTCCAGTCAGAATTCCCTCTTGCTAACCAATTGAAAGAAGATTCAAAAATGGCTCTCACGAAGGATTCCAAATATGTATTTATTTCTTCTGACAATAAATTGTATTATGCTTCTCGTGCGGCTAAGGATAAAATGGTGTTTCATGAATATGAAGCTTATTTAGGAGGTAAGATTGTACAAATGAGACCAGTCGTTACGGAAGATACTGGAGAGCGCTTGGGTGTTGTGGATGAGAATGGTAAATTCTACGTGTTGGATTTATCTGTTCAAGTTATGAATAATGGTGGAAAGGTCTTGTATGAATCTCAGAATCGTTTTGGGAAGGTTGTTGATATGATCTATAAGTATGGAGATCGTAATTTGTGGGCAATTGGTTGGTAATTTTGTTTGAAAGATAGCACTATACTATTTTAATGTTTATGGAAAAGAGTTCGGCTGAATATCATCAGACCGAACTCTTTTTGTGATAATATCCACTTTGTAATATAAGAAATGAAGAATAATTGCTTATCTTTCCGCCGTAAATTATATGTATGAGATTATGAGGTGTATTTTATTCTTTATTGTTTTGTTTGTGATGAGAGGCTCGTTGTGGGCCGAATCACCGGTGGTGGAGAAATTGAAGCAGATCAAGGAGATTTCCGGTATTAAGGAAATGAAAGAGGAGGGTTTCGTGGAGTATTATGAGTTTTGGTTCGAACAGCCGATAGATCATGCAGACCCATCGAAAGGTTCGTTCAAGCAGCGGGTTTTGTTAGGACATAAGGATTTTACGGCCCCGATGGTAGTGGAGTTGGAAGGTTATGGGATTCATTCCAGTGCGGCTGGTGAGTTGACTCGCCTTTTTAATACGAATCAATTGGTGATAGAGCATCGCTTTTTCAATAATAGTAAACCGGAAGGGAAAACCCCGTGGGAATGTCTGACGTTGAAGCAGGCTGCAACGGATCAACATCGGATCATACAGGCATTGCGAGAGAAAGTGTATCCGGGAACCCGCTGGATCAGCACGGGTATCAGTAAGGGGGGACAGACGGTGGTGTATCATCGTTATTTCTACCCGAATGATGTGGAAATAAGTGTGCCTTATGTGGCCCCGATCAATATGGCTTATATTGATCCCCGGTTGGAAAAATTTCTGGAGAAACTGGGGAATACCCCGGAAAACAAGACCTTGTTAGGAGGTGGTGGAATGGATCAGAAGTGGCAAATTTTTGATTTCCAGAAGAGGTGTTTTGAACGTTTGGCTCAATTGCAGCCGTTGTTTGATGCTTTCGTGCAAAAGAAAGGATTTACTTTTAACCGAGTTGGGGGGAATGAGCAAGCATTGAGAATGGTGATCCTGGAATTTCCGTTTGCTTTCTGGCAATGGGGAAATGATTTGAATGATATGCCGGAAGAAGAGACGGAAACCATGGAGGAGTTGTTTGCCTATTTGTCCCGTGTGTCGGATCCGGGCTTTTTCAGCGACCAGTCTATTGAAGATTTGCAGGCTTTTTATTATGCCGCGCTGACGGAAACCGGGATGTATGCCTATAACGTGAAGCCTTTCAAGGAGTATTTCCCGAAGATGAAAAAGAAACAGATAACTTTCCGGTATGCCTTGCCTGAAGGATACGAGAACGTGGGCTTTAACACGGAACAGTTGCTGAGCATCGGTCAGTGGTTACAGACGGATGCGGAACGGATATTGTTTATCTACGGGGGGATAGATCCGTGGACGGCTACTGCCGCGGAATTGGGAGGAAATTCGAAGTGCGAGAAATACATCAAGGCAGACGGTAGTCATTTAACCCGAATCAATAGTTTCGAGAAGATGACACAACAAGTGATCATTGAGACACTGAAAGATTGGCTCAATGGTACTGCCAAGCGGGATGAGGTCGAGAAATTAGTCTACTAGTTGACGAATAATCGCGTCTGTAGCCCCGAGTTGGCTTTGGACGAATGATAATGCATTTTGCCCGGCTGTTTTCGTGATGGCCGGGTTTTCTATTAATGAATCCACGAGCGAGGTGAATTCGTCGGTGTTGTTGATGGTGAATCCTCCTCCTTGTTTCAATAAATCGAGTGCTTCTTTGAATTTCTCGTGACGGGGTCCGAAGATGACCGGAATCCCGTAGACGGCAGCTTCCAGCGTGTTGTGGATTCCTTTACCGAATCCACCCCCGATATAGGCGATAATCCCGTAACGATATATCGATGAAAGGAATCCGATCCCGTCCACCACGAGTACCTGGCATGCTTGCAGGTCGGCTTTCTCGTCGGAGTAACGGGCCGTGGGCACGTGGCATTTGTTCAGGATGGATTGAATGTGGCTTTCTCCGATTTCGTGGGGTACGATGATCCATTTCTGGTGTTGTCCGCTATGGTTATTGATGTAATGGATGATGATGTCCTCGTCGGCAGGCCATGTGCTTCCGCACACAATGGCCGGGGAACCGTTGCAAAAGAGTTCTACCCGTTCGAGTCGTTTGGCGGCTTGCGCGATCTGCATTACCCGGTCAAAGCGAGTATCCCCGGCTTGTTGAACCCTGTCGATTCCAATCGTGGATAAGAGTTGTAGGGAGGTCTCGTCTTGCACGAAGAGTTTCGTGAAGAAACCGAGCATTTCCTTGTGCAGTTTTCCCCATGATTTGAAAAATGGCTGGTTAGGCCTGAATATGGCTGATATCAAATAGGTCGGGATTTTACGGTCGTGTAATTCCCGGAGAAAATTGTACCAGAATTCGTACTTGATAAATACCGCGGCATCCGGTTGGAAGGTGTCGAGGAATCGTTTCGCGTTCGCGGGAGTGTCCAGCGGGAGATAGTAGATATAGTCTGCTCCCGGGTAATTCTTCCGAATCTCGAATCCGGAGGGGGAGAAGAACGTGAGCAGAATTTTCGTGTGTGGTTCTATTTCCCGTAACCGTTCCATAACGGGGCGTCCTTGTTCGAATTCTCCAAGTGAGGCGGCATGAAACCAGACGAGGCGTCCTTTCCCCCGTTCGATGGAAGAAAGCTTGTTCCATATGCCCCGGCGTCCTTTGACCCATGCCGCTGCTTTTTCATTGAACATGGAGGCTGTCTTGATGGCAACCCCGTAAGCCTGAATTCCGATATTATATAATGTCATCATGTCGCGTGTTTTCAACAAGTTAATAAAATCGTCGCGAATGTAAAGATTTTCTGTGAAAGTATTCATAAATCCCTGGGATCAGTGGTAAATAACGTTAAGTCCGGGTTTAATGGTGTCAGATTTGCATTAACTTTACTCGTGGAAAATTAATGTTGTATGTTTATGAAAACAAGAAATTTACTCGTGTGTATGATGCTTGGCCTTTTGTTGGCGACACAGGTCCAGGCTCAAGTGGGAAAAGAGATGAAGGCTTTTCGGAACAAATCGGGGGTTACCGTGACGTTGTTGACCCCCGCGGTGTATAATCTGTACAAGACTGCCAACGCGGGCCTGACAGCAGAGGCCGTGTTGCGGGGTATCGAGGAAATTAACGTGATGCAGGTGAGATTGGAGGAGGCGGGTAAGGAGGAGATGCAACGGATTCAGGACCGTTTCTTGCCATTGTTGAATGATGAATCAAAGTACACGCTCGTGCGAAGCGATGAGGGAGAATACGGGCAGGAGCGTCTTTACGTGTCGCAACGGGACGAACAGGTGGAGGCACTTGTCTTGTGGAGTCGTGATGCCGATACATTTTCGCTTGTCGAGTTGAAGGGAAAGATTGATTTGAATAAAGTGTGGCAACTTGCCGAGGTATTGAACGTGAAAGGCCTGGAGAAGCTTGCCTATGTCAATGCCCCACTGGCTGCAGAAAACGGTTCTGTCCTTGATTTTACCCGGGGGAACATGGAAGATTTGTTCAAGGCCCTGGAGGAACGATTTGGTTTCAGTCGGGATTCTATTTCTGCCCGGGATTTCTTCAACAAACATCGTGGTATGCTGGACGACATGGGGGATATGTTCGGGGGAATGGAGGAACTTTTTGACCGGATGGGAGAAGGTTTTAGCATGGGGTCCATGCTGGGGGATATGGATGGCGTCGAGAGTTTCTCGAATGGTCTGCAGGTGATTCAGGAGAACGGGAAGACCCGTATCAAGGTCGATGCCAAGAACGTGAATGTTCGTTACATGATAGATGGCGTTGCCTATGCAGCAGATTCCTTGACTCGGGATATTCCAGAGGATATCGCCAACGTAATGATGGTATCCGATCCGAATACTCCAAAAACCTCCTATGTCGTGATTAACACGAAGGAGAAAGCCGGGGAATTCATTAGTTTTTCGAATGGTGTGTTACGTTATAAATACCGGAACCAGGAATATACCGTGAACACGGAGAAACTCGAAGAGCCGGCATTGTTGGTCAATAACCGTCTGACCCGGGAATTCACTGTTGATCCGTCCCAAATCATCCAGATTCGTCCCGTGACGGAAGCGGAGCGTAAATTGTTCCGGGTTCCCGATGCCCAGGTGGCTATCGTGACGGCGGGTACGATGGTGTTCGGTTTTTAAGCTTGTTTTTCCTTAAAATAAAAGGCCGCCCAATCGGGCGGCCTTTTATTTTAAGGATTTCGTGAATTAGTACACGATCTTCATTTCTTGGATAAGATTCTTGGCTCCTGCAATCTTGTCAACCACGAACAGCATGTAGCGCGTATCCAGGTTGATGCAGCGTTGCAAGTTCTCCTCGAAGTCGATATCACCGGACATGGCCTCGGAATTACCGTCGAAAGCCGTACCGATTAATTCCCCGTTCCCGTTAATAACCGGAGAACCGGAATTACCGCCCGTGATGTCGTTGTTCGTGATGAAACAGGTCACGATATTGCCGTCCCCGTAAGGAGCAAAGTCCTTGGCGTTATATACTTCTTTCAACTTGGCCGGTACTTCGAATTCACCGCCCTTCGGGCCTTCTTTCTCCATAACACCGGTCAGTGTCGTGTAGTAATCATAGAACACGCCATCACGAGGTTTATAGCTGCCTACCTTACCGTAAGTCAAGCGAAGCGTAGAGTTGGCGTTCGGGGCCCATGCCTTGTCCGGATCTTTTGTCATCAACCCGTTCACGAACAGACGGTCTCCCTTGGCGATAGCTGCCTGCATCTCAGCAGTGGCCTTGCGCATTTCCATGTACGCGTTGTAAACAGACATTCCCGTACGGTAAGCCAAATCGGCTTTCACCTTCTTGGCGCTCGGTTTTTCCAGGAAGGCCATGAATGCAGCCTCGTTCCGGAAAATAGATTTGCTGCCGATCTCTTTGGCGAATTTCATGAAATCACCCTTGTATTTCTTGTTCACCTCGTTGATGATCTCCGGGTACATTTCCGGTTTCACGTTATCGGCGAACATCTTCATCAACGCAGCCGTGGTGTTCACGTCGATTTCCTCGTTGAAGTCCTTGTAGAAGCCTTGAGCGGCTGTTTTCAAGCGTTCGATAAGGTCGTTTCTCTTCTCTGCGGGAAGGGTATCGAGTGACGCGATAGCGTCTCCGGTCTGCATGGCGAACATGTAAGCCTCACCTCCTTGCAACAAGGCTTCCATCAGGTAGGATTGTGCCGTGGCATAGTCGCTCAACTGAGCGTATCCGTCACGGATCATGTCCAGTGCTTTACCGTATTTTGCCACGCGGGCCGGATCAGCGTTTACCCACGCGGTGAAATCACGCTCGATTTGCTCCTTGGCTCCCATCGTGTTCAATTTCTTCAGCGCCTTGTTCTGCTCGAAGGAATATTTCCAGTAGTTCGCGCTGCTGGCATGTTTTGAGGCGTATTGGATACGGGTTTTCGTGTCCTTTTCCATGCCTTCTTTCATGATGCGTAATTTCTCCGTACGTACCTTGTAACGGATATCGTTGTTGGCCATCGTGGCTTTCAACCCGAAGCTTGTCAGGAAACGGTCAGTCGTGCCGGGGAATCCCATGATCATGGCGAAGTCGCCGTCTTTCACTCCCTTGGCAGAAACAGGCAAGAAGTGGCGCGGTTTCAACGGAATGTTCTTTTCGGAGAAAGCAGCCGGTTCGCCCTCAGGACCCGTGTAGATGCGGAACATGGAGAAGTCGCACGTGTGACGCGGCCATACCCAGTTATCCGTGTCTCCACCGAATTTACCCATGCTCTGTGGCGGGGCACCCACGAGGCGTACGTCACGATAGATTTTATAAACAAGCAGGCAATATTGATTACCCTCGAACATGCTCTGTACTTGAGCGGCCAGGTTCGTTCCCTTCATGGCCTCGGCGGCAATCCGTTGAGACACGATAGCGATGACCTGTGCGCGTTCAGCCTCGCTCATGTTGTCGTTCAATGCGGCGTTAACCTTGTCCGTCACGTCCTCAATGCGTTGCAGGATGGAGGCGGTCAATCCCGGGTTAGATAATTCTTCTTTCTTGCTGTAGGCCCAGAATCCGTTGGCCAGGTAGTCATGCTCCACGGTGGAATGAGCTTGAATGTAAGGGAATCCACAGTGATGGTTCGTCAGAACCAATCCTTCGCCCGAGATGATTTCCCCAGAGCAGAAGTGGCTGAACGGGCGTCCGTCGCGACCCAAGCCAACGATGGCGTCTTTCAGGCAAGCCTTGTTGATGGAGTAAATATCCTCTGCGGATAGTTTACATCCCATTTCCTGCATCGTGGCGATATTCTTTCCCAGCATGGAAAGCAGCCACATACCTTCATCCGCCCGAGTGATGGACGTTGAAAGCAAAGCGAATACGATAATAAAAATCCTCTTCATTGTTTACGATTCTCGATTTGATGTATTTAGTTATTAATAAATTTCAAACGGTCGCGAAGATACGATTTCTCGTGAGATATGCAAGATTTCTTTTCTTCGCTGATGGCTTGAAGGGACGAAAACATTTTAGATTGCCTGAAAAAGACTCAAATTTCATAAGCTGTAAATTGGTAATGACCAGGACTCTCCTTGTTTTACTCACCTGCTCATCACCTGCTGCTTATCTGCTCCTCATCTGCACTTGTGCATGAATAGGTATTAAAGGATATATCAATGGTATGTTGCTGTTTATTATTGCCTTGCCAAAAGGGCAATGTTCCGGAGGAAGACGTGTGGTTGGAAAAAGATGGATGAACAAGAGAGTAGTGTCAAAAGGGCAGTATATTTTGCTTATTGAATGTCGATTTGTCATAATTTGTGGGGTGGTATGTATGTTGTATAAAGGGATAAACGAAAGGAGAGATTGAGATTATGAACATGAACAATTATACAATTAAGTCACAGGAAGCCGTCCAGGAGGCGGTGCGTGTGGCGCAGGAAAAAGGGCAGCAGGCCATCGAGACGGGACATCTGTTGATGGGGCTTGTAGCCAAGGGTGAGAATATCACAACGTTTATTTTCAATAAGCTGGGAATAAACGGACGGAACGTGAAAGCGGCCTTGGAACGAATCGTGGACGCTTACCCGAGAGTATCCGGGGGCTCGCCTTATCTGTCGGATAACGCGAATAGGGTTCTGGAGCGGGCCACCAAATTGGCCGGGGAGATGGGAGATCAGTACGTGTCCCTGGAGCATATCCTGCTGGGATTGCTGGCCGTGAATGACGAGGTTGCCCGGATGCTGAAGGATGCCGGTATGACGGAGAAGGAAACTCGGGAGGCTATCCTTGAGCTGAGAAAGGGAAGCAAGGTGAATTCCCAATCGGCAGAAGATAATTACGATGCGCTCGGGAAATACGCTATAAACTTGAATCAACGGGCAAGGGAAGGTAAACTGGATCCCGTTATCGGACGGGATGATGAGATTCGTCGGGTGTTGCAGATTCTGTCTCGACGGACGAAGAACAACCCGATATTGATCGGGGAACCGGGTGTCGGTAAGACGGCTATTGCCGAGGGATTGGCCCAGCGTATCGTGAACGGGGATGTTCCCTCGAATTTGACGTCAAAGCAGATTTTCTCGCTGGATATGGGAGCCTTGATTGCCGGTGCGAAGTACAAGGGTGAGTTCGAGGAGCGATTGAAAGCGGTGGTCAACGAGGTGGTCGCCTCGGAAGGTGATATTATCCTGTTTATCGACGAGATTCACACGTTGGTTGGAGCCGGTAAGTCGGATGGAGCGATGGATGCCGCGAATATCCTGAAACCGGCGTTGGCTCGGGGTGATTTGCGCGCAATCGGTGCGACGACCTTGAACGAGTACCAGAAGTATTTCGAGCAGGATAAGGCCCTGGAGCGGCGGTTCCAGAAGGTGATGATTGACGAGCCGGACGTGATGAGCGCAATCAGTATCATGCGTGGATTGAAGGAAAGGTACGAGAATCACCACAAGGTACGTATCACGGATGATGCAATTATCGCTTCCGTGGAATTGTCCCACCGGTATATCTCGGATCGGTTCCTGCCGGATAAGGCCATCGACCTGGTGGATGAAGCTGCCGCCCGTCTGCGGATGGAGATGAATTCCGTGCCCGAGGAAATCGATGAGCTGGAACGGAAAATCAAGCAACTGGAAATCGAGAAAGAGGCTATCAAACGTGAAGGCCAAAGCAAGAAACTGGACGAGATTCAGGAGGAGTTGGCAAACTTGAACCAGGAACGCACGAAGATGCGGGCCCAGTGGGAATCCGAACGTTCCTTGATCGAGGAGATACAAAAGAATAAAGACGCCATCGAGCAGTACCGTTTCGAGGCTGATCGGGCCGAACGGGAAGGTGATTATGGTAAAGTGGCCGAAATCCGTTACGGGCGAATCAAAGAGGCTGAGCACCGAATTGAAGAGATTAAGGCGAAATTGGCTGATGCCAAACACGGGCAGTCTTTGATTCGGGAAGAGGTGACGGAGGATGATATCGCCGCCGTGGTATCCAAATGGACGGGGATACCTGTTAGCCGGATGATGCAGAGTGAACGTCAGAAATTGTTGCACTTGGAAGAGGAACTGCACAAGCGGGTTGTCGGTCAGGATGTGGCCATCACGGCATTGGCCGATGCGGTACGGCGTAATCGGGCCGGGTTGCAGGATGCGAAGAGACCGATAGGTTCCTTTATATTCCTGGGAACGACGGGTGTTGGTAAAACGGAGTTGGCGAAGGCCTTGGCAGAGTTCCTGTTTGATGATGAGTCGCTGATGACCCGTATCGATATGTCGGAATATCAAGAGCGTCATTCTGTCTCCCGATTGATTGGAGCGCCTCCGGGATACGTGGGTTATGATGAGGGCGGACAATTGACGGAGGCCGTACGAAGGAAACCTTATTCCGTGATTTTGCTCGATGAGATAGAGAAAGCTCACCCGGATGTCTTCAATATCTTGTTGCAAGTGCTGGATGATGGGCGACTGACGGATAATAAAGGACGTGTGGTGGATTTCAAGAACACGATCATTATCATGACCTCTAATATTGGAGCCCAGATAATTCAGGAACGTCTGAAAGGTATTGATGAAAATAACCGGGATGAGGTTCTGGAGCGGACGAACCACGAGGTTTACGAGATGTTGAAGCAGACGATTCGGCCGGAGTTCTTGAACCGTATTGATGAGATTATTATGTTTGCTCCGTTGAAGAAATCGGAAATCGTGGATATTGTACGTTTGCAGTTTAATGGAGTGAAGAAGATGTTGGCGAATAACGGTATTGCTATTGAGATCACGGATAAAGCCGTGGAATGGTTGGCTGATGCCGGTTACGACCCGCAATTTGGAGCTCGTCCCGTGAAACGTGTTATACAGCGGACGTTATTGAATGATTTGTCTCGGCAGATATTGTCGGAAGAGGTTTCGAGGGATAGTCGTATAGTGGTAGACGTGAAAGACGATAAAATTGTCTTTGAGAATAAATAAATAGAGATTAATTATAGAATGAAGGGGCGTCGATAATTATCGATGCTCCTTTATTTTTTTTGTTTATCGGTATAAATGCAGGATAAAGCAGGTTGAATGATAATGAATCTATAGTGCAACAAAAAAGGAGTTACTTTTGTTGTAACTCCTTTTTTGTACTCGAAGCGGGACTTGAACCCGCACAGCCGCAATGGCCACGGGATTTTAAGTCCCGCGTGTCTACCAATTCCACCATTCGAGCAACTGGAGCGAAAAACGGGACTCGAACCCGCGACCCTAACCTTGGCAAGGTTATGCTCTACCAACTGAGCTATTTTCGCCTGTTAATTCTGCAAAGAACGTCTTTCGTTTTGCGAGGGCAAATATAGTGTGTTTTTTGTTTCTGGCAAAAAAATCTTTGCGAAAAAGATGATGTTTTTACATTATCTTTTTCTTGGAGCCTCGTTCTTACGTGATTATTACTGATTCTAGAATTTATTTTATATGTTTTTTACTTGAAAAAGTTGTTCTCGCCTATAGAATAGCTATATTTGTCGGGTCATTAATTTATTATAAAATGGGAAGCAAGAGGGTGAAAGGTTCATATTTCGTTTCTACAATCAGTATTTCGTTGGTGCTGATTGTGATCGGTATGCTCGTTTTTTTGCTGTTGAATGCTAAAATGTTGTCTGACTATGTGAAACAAAACGTGGGCTTTTCGATAATAGTGAAAGATAACACGAAAGAAGCAGAGATACGGCGTTTGCAGAAAATATTGGATACTCGGCCTTTTGTTTATTCCTCTACCAGTATAACGAAAGAAGATGCGGCGAAAGCATTTAAACAAGAAGTGGGGGAGGATTTTGAGGCTATTTTGGGGGCGAATCCCTTGTTGCCTTCCATCGAGATAAAATTAAATCCCGTGTACGCTCATCCTGACTCATTGAAAAATATTGAAAAAAGCCTGGAAAGGTTCGATATTATCCAGGAAGTGTATTACCAGAAGTCAATGGTGGAGAGTATAAATGACAATATCCGTAGAATTACATTGTTGTTTTTGATTATCACGGCTGTTTTGGTGTTAATCTCTTTCACGTTGATACGGAATACTATTCATTTGGCTGTTTATTCCCAACGCTTTTTAATCAAGACGATGCAGTTGGTGGGAGCGAAGCCTTTTTTTATTTGTAAGCCATTTATTTGTGATAGTGTCTGGAGAGGCTTCTTTGGTGGATTAATTGCTAATGTTGTGTTGTTGGGAATGATATTTTTCGTGCAGGAAAAAGCCGGTGATGTGGTATATATTATACACCGGGATGTCATTGTTATTATGGTAGGGACTGTGTTGTTGTGTGGAGTTTTGCTGTCTCTCCTGTCAGCATGGTTTTCCGTGTATGGCTATTTGAATAAAGATATGGACGAGTTGTATTTTTAAATATTTAGGATTATGATGAATAGATTGAATGATAAGAAAGATGGATTTCCGATACCTTTAAGAAATTATAAGTTGATACTGATCGGTTATGGTATCGTGATATTGGGTTTCCTCTTAATGATGGGAGGAGGTGCGGAAACGATAGATACATTTAATTATGATATATTCAGTTTCCGACGTATAACCTTGGCTCCGTTGGTGGTTTTATTCGGGTTCGGATTCGTGTTTTGGGGTATTATGCGTAAACCTAAAGAAATTGAATGATTATGGAATGGTTTGAAGCTCTCGTCCTTGGGTTGATTCAAGGATTAACAGAATATTTACCTGTCAGTAGTAGCGGGCACTTGGCTATCGGTTCTGCTTTGTTTGGAATTCAGGGAGAGGAAAATCTGGCTTTTACGGTGGTCGTGCATGTGGCAACGGTATTCAGTACATTAGTCGTGCTTTGGAAAGAAATAGACTGGATTTTTAAAGGATTGTTTAAGTTTCAGTTGAATGATGAGACCCGTTACGTGATTAATATTATTATTTCCATGATTCCAATCGGTATTGTTGGAGTCTTTTTCAAAGATGAGGTGGAACTTATATTTGTTTCAGGATTGCTAGTCGTGGGATTCTGTTTATTGATAACGGCTGCTTTACTTAGTTTTTCCTATTACTATAAACCTCGTCCAAAATCGAGTATCTCGAGGAAAGATGCTTTTATCATAGGATTAGCTCAGGCTTGTGCTGTACTTCCGGGGCTTTCTCGTTCTGGTAGTACCATTGCAACCGGTTTGTTGTTAGGTAATGATAAGGCTAAATTGGCCCAATTTTCTTTTTTGATGGTTATCCCACCCATATTGGGGGAAGCTTTGCTTGACGGAATAAAATTAATGAATGGAGAAGCAATAGCAGGGGATATCCCAGCGACTTCGTTGATTGTCGGTTTTTTTGCGGCCTTCTTAGCCGGTTGTTTGGCTTGTAAATGGATGATCAATGTTGTGAAGCGCGGTAAATTAATTTGGTTCGCTTTGTATTGTGGAATTGTTGGGATATTGACACTTATTTTGGGATGGTAGTAGGTGATTCTGATAGAATTTGTTTTAGGGAAGAAGGAAACTTTCAGGCTGGAGCGGTTTTCGTTGTAGATAAACCGTTGAAGTGGACCTCTTTTGACGTGGTGAATAAAATAAGGGGTGCCTTAAAGAAAAATTATGGCAAGATGAAGGTGGGACATGCGGGAACATTGGATCCTTTGGCTACGGGGGTTGTTGTTGTATGTGTGGGAAAGGAAACGAAAGAAATAGAGCGTTACATGGGAGAAGAAAAGGAATATATTGCAGAGTTGACTTTTGGGCATACAACACCTTCTTATGATATGGAAACGGACTTTGATGGAGATTATTCTTACGAGCATGTGACAGAGAATAAGTTAAAGGAGGTACTTGCTCAATTTGAAGGAGAGATTGATCAATTTCCCCCGGTTTATTCTGCAGTTCGGGTTGATGGAGTCCGTGCTTATGAGAAAGCCCGTAGAGGAGATGACGTGAGCATGAAAAGTCGGAGGGTGCAGATTCGGCACATAGAAATATTAAGTATGGATATGCCGGTCGTTTTATTGAAAGTGGTTTGTGGTAAAGGTACGTATATCCGTTCACTGGTTCATGATATTGGTAAAGCCTGTGAAAGTGGTGCATACTTGTCCGCTTTGAGACGAACTAGGGTTGGAGATTTTAATATTGCTAATGGATTTAAGATCGAGGAGATTGTCGGTTTATTGCAGAGTGAGTGAAATGAAAAGAATAGTTAATATATAAATTTGTTGGACATGAAATTATCAAAGTTTAGATACAAATTGCCGCAGGAATTGATTGCGTTGTATCCGACACCTAATCGTGACGAATGTCGTTTGATGGTTTTGAATAGAAAGACTGGAAATATTGAGCATAAAATATTTAAAGATATCCTTGATTATTTTGATGAAAAGGATGTGTTCGTATTTAATGATACAAAAGTTTTTCCTGCTCGTCTCTATGGGAATAAGGAAAAAACTGGTGCTGAAATAGAGGTTTTTTTATTGCGGGAACTAAATCGTGATTTGAGAATTTGGGATGTATTGGTGGATCCTGCTCGCAAGATTCGTATTGGAAATAAACTTTATTTTGGTGAAGATGATAGTATGGTGGCGGAGGTTATTGATAATACAACTTCCAGGGGACGGACATTGAGATTCTTGTTCGACGGTGATTATGATGAATTTAAAAAAGAATTGTATGGTTTGGGAGAGACGCCACTACCTCGTTTTATCAATCGTAAAGTAGAGCCGGAAGATGCTGAGAATTATCAGACGATATTTGCGAAGCATGAGGGGGCTGTGGCTGCACCTACTGCAGGATTGCATTTTAGTCGGGAACTGATGAAGCGGATGGAAATAAAGGGTATAGATTTCGCTTATATCACCTTGCATGTCGGATTGGGTAATTTCAGAGAGGTGGATGTTGAGGATTTGACAAAGCATAAAATGGATTCGGAACAAATTATTGTGCCTCAAGAAGCCGTTGAAATTGTAAATAAAGCGAAAGATGAAAAACATAAGATCTGTGCAGTGGGGACAACAGTAGTTCGAACATTAGAAAGCTGTGTGACAACTCGGGGGCGATTGACGGAGTTTAATGGTTGGACAAACAAGTTTATATTCCCTCCGTATGAATTCAGTGTTCCTGACGCTTTTATTTCCAATTTCCATTTGCCCTATTCAACCTTATTAATGATGGTGGCAGCTTTCGGTGGTTATGATTATGTAATGGAAGCATACAATGAGGCGGTGAAAGAGAAATATCGGTTTGGTACTTATGGCGATGCCATGTTGATCATATAGAATTATAACATAAGGAAAGAGAACGGTATGCTGAAAAGTGTGCCGTTTTTTTAATCAAAAAAAGAATATTTTGAAAGCAAAAGATTTGTTCCAGTTATTTCAAAATCATCCAATTGTAGATGAGATAGTTGAACAATGTGAGAAGGATGATAAATGTAAAATCAAGTTGGAGAATGGACTTGGTTCTTCTGTTGCTTTTGTTGCGTCGGTTTTAATATCCAGAAAGGATTGGAAGCATGTGTTTGTTTTGAATGATCGTGAGGAGGCTGCTTATTTTTATAATGACTTGTTGACCTTTTTGGATGAAAATTGTGTACGCTTTTTACCTTCTTCTTATAGACATGCCGGTAATTTTGAGGATAAGGATAATGATTCTATTTTAGTGCGGACTGAAGTACTGAACGCTTTAGCTAGTAAACAGGCTAGAGTCCTTGTTTCCTATACAGATGCTGTCGCGGAAAAAGTGGTGAGTAAAAAGAATTTGTCAAATATGTCGATGATTGTGCGGAAAGGTGATAAATTGTCAATTTCTTTTTTAGAGTCCTTGTTTTCGGAATATAATTTTGAGAGGAGTGATTTCGTTTATGAACCAGGGCAGTTTTCAATTCGGGGAAGTATTGTAGATGTTTATTCCTTCGCGGAGGAGAAACCGGTACGAATGGACTTTTTTGGGGATGAAGTCGAAAGTATTCGTTATTTTGATATCGAGACACAATTATCAGAAGAAGTCGTTAATGAATTTATCATAGTACCGGATTTGAGTGATTCTGTAAAGGACAGTTCTAGTGTTGGGTTATTTGAATTCTTGGAAGAAAAAACGATATGGTGGATGAAAAATTCACTATTGATTCATGATCAGATAGAATCTTTGGCAAAGGATGAATCCTCGCATGTATTGGTTTCTGCTTCTGATTTGTTTCGGAAGATTGTTCAAACTCGGGTAATAGAGTGGGGGGTTGAGTTGTTTTTTAAGGGAATGGTAATTCGAATGCAAACAGAATTACAACCTGTCGTGAATAAACATTTCGATTTGTTGGCAGAACATTTGCTGGATAAGCAAAATTCGGGTAATGCGATTTATCTATGTTCCCGTAATGAAATGCAAATTCAGCGTTTGCGGGATATTTTTTCAGATAAGGGCTATAAGATTAATTTTTCTTCTGTAGATGCCGTAATACATGAAGGTTTTTATGATGGACAATTAAAATTGTGCGTGTATACGGAGCATCAAATATTTGATAGATACCAGAAATATCGATTAAAAACTACACAAATTCGTCAGGGGAGAGAATCCATTACCATTAATGAATTGCAGAATCTGCACCCGGGCGATTATGTCGTTCATATTGATCATGGAATTGGGCAATTCGGTGGATTGGTAAAAATAAATAATGATGGAAAGGTCCAGGAATCCATACGTCTGGTTTATAAGAATAATGCAGAACTGTATGTCAGTCTTCATGCTTTGCATAAAATCTCCAAGTACAAAGGGAAGGACGGGACTCCTCCTGTAGTAAATAAGCTTGGAAGTGAGGCTTGGAACAAGTTGAAGCAGCGAACAAAATCGAAGGTAAAAGACATCGCTCGAGAATTGATTGCTTTATACGCTAAACGTCGTCAGGAAAAAGCTTATGCATTCTCAAAGGATAGCTATTTGCAGGAAGAGATGGAGGCTTCATTTATGTACGAGGAAACGCCAGACCAGATGAAAGCGATAGAGGCGGTAAAGGCAGATATGGAAAGTCCCCATGTGATGGACCGTTTGGTTTGCGGAGATGTCGGTTTCGGGAAAACTGAGGTAGCTATACGAGCTGCATTTAAAGCAGTTGCCGATAGTAAACAAGTGGCAGTGTTGGTTCCGACAACGGTATTGGCTTATCAGCACTACAACACTTTCCAAAAGCGCTTGAAAGGGATGCCTTGCCGGGTGGAATATGTTAGCCGAATGAAGGGAGCGGCCAAGGTAAAACAAGTTTTGAAAGATTTGAGTGAAGGTAAGGTTGATATCATTATTGGGACACATCGTTTGACAAGTACAGATGTGCACTTTAAGGATCTAGGGTTGTTGATTGTTGACGAGGAACAAAAATTTGGTGTTGCGGTGAAAGAAAAATTAAAACGTTTGAAGCTAAACGTGGATACAATCACGATGACGGCTACACCGATTCCTCGGACCTTGCAGTTTTCATTAATGGGTGCCCGAGATATGTCCATTATACGGACTCCTCCACCTAATCGTTATCCAATTGTCACTGAATTACATCGCTTTGATGAGAAGATTATCAAGGATGCTATTGGTTATGAGGTTGGTCGAGGAGGACAAGTTTTTTTCATTCATAATAGAGTAGATACGATCCGTGATATTCAGTATATGATTGCTCGATTACTGCCGGGTGTGAAAACTTGCGTGGCTCATGGACAAATGAGTGGAGAGGAGTTGGAAACTGTTATGCATGATTTTATCCGGGGAGATTATGATGTTTTGATCGCTACTACAATCATTGAATCTGGTTTGGATATACCGAATGCCAATACCATAATAATTAATCAGGCTCAAAATTATGGATTAAGTGATTTACATCAACTGCGGGGAAGGGTCGGGCGTTCAAATAAAAAAGCTTTTTGCTATTTACTGGCTCCTCCTTTGGAAGTTGTGAATCCGGATGCACGGCGTCGATTAAAAGCAATAGAAGATTTTAGTGGATTGGGAAGTGGTTTTAATATTGCCATGCAGGATCTGGATATTCGGGGGGCTGGAAATATTCTTGGAGGGGAACAATCTGGGTTTATTGCGGAAATAGGCTATGAGACCTATCAGCGGATTTTGAATGAAGCTTTATTGGAATTGAAAGAAGAAGAGTATCCAGAATTACAGCATGATAGCGGGACAGATTCAAATGTCTTTGTCGTGGATTGTGTGATCGATACTGATTTCGAGTTGCTAATTCCAGATGACTATGTGGAGAATGTAAGCGAAAGAGTGCGATTATACAGGGAATTGGATAACATAACGAACGAGGAGGGTTTACGGCGTTTTGGCGAGGAACTGGAAGATCGCTTCGGTACATTGCCCGATCAGGTGGTCGGTTTAATGGAAGTTGTACGGATACGGCAACGCTGTATTGATTTAGGGATAGAGCGTTTGACGGTGAAAAATGGGAAAATGATCATTAACTTTATCAGTGATCCCAATTCTTCTTTTTACTCGTCTTCAGTTTTTAATGGGGTATTAAAATTCGTGCAGGCACAAATATGCCCATGCCGGATGAGCGAGAAAAATGATAAGTTAAATCTTGTCTTTTCAGGAATGGACACGATAGAGCGAGTGTCTCGGGTCGTGCATGATATGAGGGAGTTTGTTTATCAAGAATAGTTGCTGAATATGAATCTAATTGTGGATATTGGTAATACAAGAGCAAAATATGCTGTTTTTGAGGATAATGTATGTCGACAAGGAGGAGTTGGATTTCCTGCAATACACCAGTTCCTTGCAAGTTTGAATGAAAAGGATGAGTTGAATGTAATATTGTCAACTACAGGGCCAATCTCTTGGCAAGAGAGAGAGTTTCTGAGAACAAAGTCAACGTTTTTCTGTGAACTTTCTTCCGAGATCCCTCTGCCTATCCAATTGGGTTACGAAACTCCCAAAACTCTGGGATGTGACCGAATTGCAGGGAGTGTCGGAGGTGCATTTTTATATCCGGGTCGAGATTTGTTGATCATTGACTCCGGGACGGCAATTACATTTGATTTTGTTACGGCTTCGGGTGTGTTTTTGGGGGGAAATATTTCTCCTGGAATTAATATACGCTTTAAGGCATTACATGAATATACTAGTAGCTTGCCCCTTGTACAAGTTGATGATAACTATGGATTTGTAGGGAAGAATACTTCTGATGCTATACTAAATGGGGTTATGGAAGGAATGTTGTTTGAGGTAAGGGGGTACATAGATGCATGGAAAGAAGATAATCCTAATTCGGTCGTGATTATAACAGGGGGAGGGGGAAAGTATTTGCGGGATAAATTAAATCGAGTTGCTGTGTTTGAGGAACAATTAGTAATGATAGGGTTAAATAGAATTTTAGAATATCAAAAAACGGTTAATAATGACCGAAATATGGATTAAAAAAAGAGCCTGGATTTCTGATTTCAAAAAATAATAATAATTTTGCATAGCTTCTCTTGGAATGAGGAACTTGTTAAACGAATTCAAACAAAAACTTAAATAGGGGTTGATTATGAAAAAAATTGCTGTATTGGCATGTGGTATTTGTATGCTGGGAGCTGTAGCTCAGGCCCAGACTGTGGACTCTAAGTATGGAGTGGATAGCGTGAAAACAATAACGAATGCTTCCATTTATACAGAACTAGTAAAACAGAAAAATTTTGAGGAGGCTTTGCCTGCCTGGAGATATGTTTTCTTGAATGCTCCGGCTTTTCAAATGAATACGTATATCCGTGGAGAGGATATTATCGAGTTCATGATTAAAAAGACCAAGAAAAAGGAATATGTAGATACTTTGATGATGGTTTTTGATCAGCGTATTAAATATTTTGGTGATAATCCCAAATATGGAGAAGGGTATTTGTTGGGTAGAAAGGGATTGGCTTTATTTATGTACTCGAATAATGATGTAAACATGATAAAGCAGTCTTATGCAACATTGAGAAAAGCTTTCGAGATAGATGGTCCTAAGATTCACCCTAATACTGTTGTCGTTACTTTTGGTGTCGCTTCAGAATTGGCAAAAAAAGGTGAACTTGATCGGGAAGAGTTTATCAATTTATACATGAAATTGGCCGATTTCCTGACGCAACGGATTAACGAGGGGAAAAAAGCCTATGCCGATAGTAAAGCAAAGATTGATGGAATCTTGTTTGATTCAGGTATGGCAGATTGTAAAACGTTGTCGGATCTGTTAACTCCTCGTTTCGAGGCAGATAAAACTAACTTGGAGAATTTGAAAGAGATTTCTTCTTTGCTGAAAAGAAGAGAGTGTACGGATTTACCGTTATATGCGGCAGTTGCAGAGGAATTGTATAAACTGGAACCGTCAGCAGATGCTGCTTATAGTTTGGCCATGATGTTTGGAGCTAAGAAGGATTTTGCTCGCATGGAACAGTATATAAAGGAAGCCATCGATAAGAGTACAGATCCTCAGTCCCGTTGCGATTATTATTTAAGATTAGCACAAATTTATATGGCGAAAAAAGATTTCGCTAAAGTGAAGACTTTGTGCCAAAGTGCTTTGAAGGATGTCGCTAATTGTGGACAGGCCTATATACTGATCGGAAAAGCTTATGCTTTTGGTAGTGAAAAGTATGAAGGGGATGACTTTGACAAGCATACTGTATTTTGGGCTGCCGTGGATAAATTTATTAAGGCAAAGCAAGTTGATCCGAGTGTGGCTTCTGAAGCAGATGGTTTGATTAAACAATACTCTGTTTACTTCCCGACAAAAGATGAAGGTTTCTTCCGTTCAATTACGGCGGGTAGTTCTGTGAAGATTGGCGGTTGGATTAATGAAACAACAACAGCTAGATTTAGAGAATAATAAATGATTTTTTTACAACATGATTTTAAGATAAGAAGCATTACCATCCTTGTATGGATGGTAGTGCTTTTCTCCTGTAAAACGGATATTAAGGAGGTGAATGCGTTAGCCACCAGAGAGGGGCTTCCTGAAATGTCTGGGGAAGACATGGAATTGTGGTATTCGGATTCTGCCCGATTGAAGTATCGGGTAATTGCTCCTGTCTATGAGAAATATAATCTTGAGAAGGAAAAGTATGACGAATTTCCCAAGGGGTTAAAGGCTATATTATATGACAAGGAAGGTCATGAGGTCGGCTCTATTGTTTCTCGTTACGCGAAAAAATTCGAAGAAGAAATGTTGTGGGAATTAAGGGATGAGGTCGTTGTGATAAATTCTGAAGGGAAAAAACTGGAAACGGATCTCCTTTATTGGGATATGAAAAAAGAAATTGTTTATTCAGACCGTTATACCCGATTAACTTCTGGGGAACAAATTATCGAGGGAAACGGTGGATTTGAATCGGACCAGCAATTATATAATCCTGTATTTAAAGAAGTGACAGGACAAGTAGAAATACAAAATGAACAATAATGTCGGTAATTATTGCAATATTAATTTGTTTACTTTTATCTGCCTTTTTCTCCGGGATGGAGATTGCTTTTGTCTCGTCCAATAAATTACGGATAGAAATAGATAAATCCAATAAGGGAATCACGCGAAAAGTCATTGACCTGTTTGTTTCAAATTCAGGAATGTATATAACGACTATCCTGGTAGGGAACAATGTGGTCATGGTTATTTATGGTATATTCATGTCTGATTTTCTTGATCCCAAACTGGATGCTTTAGGGGTTACTGTGGGGATGAGGATGTTTTTGGTGACATTAATATCCACGTTGATTGTGCTGGTTACGGGAGAGTTCTTTCCGAAAGTGATTTTTAGGGCAAAGCCTAATGTCTTTTTAAAGATATTTGCGATACCGGTATTTATTTTTTACATCATATTTTTCCCGATATCCTATTTCTCGGTATGGTTCGGGGGATTGATACTAAGAATCTTCACGGGAACAAAACTTGCTTATAAAGAGGAGAATAGGGCATTTGGCAAAATCGATTTGAATAACCTGATTGAGGAAGGAGAGGGGACCGGAACTCAAAACGAAGAGGAGCATGATATTAAATTATTCCGGAATGCCTTGGATTTTTCTGAGGTCAAACTGCGGGAATGTATAGTTCCTCGTCCGGATATTGTCGCTTTGCCGATCGAGAGTAGTCTAGATGAATTGCGGGAATTGTTCGTGAAAACGGGTTTGTCTCGGATATTGATATATAGAGATAATATAGACAATGTAATTGGTTACGTGCATTCCTCGGCATTATTTCATTATCCGGAAACCGTGGAAAAGGCCGTGAGTAAGATTCTGATTGTCCCCGAAACAATGTCTGCGTTGCGATTGTTGAACTTGTTCACGAAAGAGCAGAAAAGTGTTGCGGTGGTCGTTGATGAGTTCGGGATTACGGCGGGAATGATCACTATTGAGGATATCATGGAGGAGATATTCGGAGAAATTGAAGATGAACATGATCACCTTAATCTGAAAGAAGAACAGCTTAGTGCCAACGAGTATCTTTTTTCTGGACGTCTGGAGATTGATTACCTGAATGAGAAATACTCCTTGAGCTTGCCCGAGAATGAGGAGTATGAAACATTAGCCGGTTTGATTTTATATTATAATGAGGATATCCCGGCAACAGGAGAAAAAATAGAAATAGAGGGGCTTGAATTTGAGATAGTCAGCGTGAAAGGTGCACGTATCGAGGAAGTTATTGTACGATTATAAATAATAAAGGAGGTTTTTACACCTCCTTTATTTAATTTTGACCACGGAGTATATCGTCGTAGTGGCGGATATCATCCTCGTGCTCCCGTTGGCATATCATTAGGATATTGTTATTCTCGGCCACGATGCAATTGGATAAGCCGTCAATAATCACCTGTTTTCCTTTCGGAACATTGATAATACAGTCTTTCGTGTTGATTAGTGTCACTTGTGGGCTGTTGATAACATTGGCATTTTCGTCCTTGGGACTAATCTCGTGGAACGAGTGCCAGGTCCCGACATCCGACCAGCCAAATCCTCCTTTTAGCACAAAAACCCGATCTGATTTCTCCATGATACCGAAATCAATGGATATGGAAGGACAAGCGCTGTAAATATGCGTGATGTTTTCCACGGAGTCCGGATATTTTGCACCTTTATATTCTTGTTCGAAAATCAGGTACAAATCCTCGAGATGTGTTTTCATCTCTTTAATGATGTCCTCTACTTTCCAGATGAAAATGCCGGCGTTCCATAAAAAATCTCCCGAGTTTAAAAATACTTGAGCCAATTCCTTATCCGGTTTTTCCGTGAACGTCTTTACTTTTGAGATGAGTTCAGAGGAATCTTTCTGTTTTACCTGAATATACCCGTATCCGGTTTCAGGTCGTGTGGGTTTGATTCCGATTGTCAATAATCCCCCGTGTTCTTCCACGAACCGGATGCCTTCCCGGATGTTGTCCGCGTACACGGCATCATTGCAAATAAAGTGATCCGAGGGAACGACCGTCATGTTGGCGTTCATGTTTTCCCGTGCGATGCGGTAGGCCGCGTAGGCGATGCAAGGTGCTGTATTTTTTCCAAAAGGTTCTTTCAGTATATTCTCGGTGGGTAGTTCCGGTAATTGCTGGCGAGTCAGTTCGTCGTAGGCGGCATTCGTTACGACCAGGATATTATCCACGTCAAAAACCTGGCAAGCCCTCTCGAAGGTTTGGCGAAGGAAACTCTTGCCGACATTCAGGATGTCACAGAACTGCTTGGGGCAAGCCTTCGTGCTTATTGGCCAAAAGCGTTTCCCGAATCCTCCGGCCATGATCACACAATACGAATTCTTATTCATCTTAATTCATTAAAAATTAAATTCTCCTTTATTGTTGCCGAAATTAGTAATTAATCCGTGAATAATTTCTATTTTTACCATAAAATTTGGCCTCCTTTTGTCGATGGCTATTATTTAAGGATTTAGGAAGAATGAAAGTTTTAAATACATTAGGCGCTTATATTTTATTCCTCAAGCGGGTGTTTTCCAAGCCGGAGCGGAAACGGGTCTACGGGAGGGAGTTGATGAACGAGCTGGAGAAACTGGGATTGAATTCCGTTATCCTGGTGATGATCATATCCTTTTTTATCGGGGCAGTTCTTACGCTGCAGACGGCTTATAATATGTCAAGTCCCTTTTTGCCGAGATATTTGATCGGTTACCTGACGCGGGAAACCATGTTGCTTGAGTTTTCATCTACGATCGTGAGTCTGATCCTCGCCGGGAAAATCGGGAGTAATATCGCTTCGGAAATCGGGAGCATGAAGATCACCGAGCAGATCGAAGCGCTGGAGACGATGGGCGTAAACTCCGCCTCCTATCTGGTTGCTCCCAAGATTATCGCGGCCCTGGTGATTAACCCGGTTCTCTACATTTTCAGCGTTTTTATCGGTATCATCGGCGGTTTGCTCACGGGTTTGGCTTCCGGGGTGGTCAACTTTGATGATTACATCTATGGACTGCATTTTTCTTTTAATCCGTATTACGTGACCTATTCCATCATAAAAACACTTTTCTTTGCCGTTGTCTTTACCTCCATCCCGGCTTTTTACGGTTACAACGTTCGGGGAGGAGCTTTGGAAGTCGGTAAGGCAAGCACGAAAGCTGTGGTTGACAGTAGTATCACGATATTGGTATTGAATTTAGTGTTAACGAATATTTTATTGTAATGATACGGGTAGAGGGGATAAGTAAATCTTTTGAACAAAAGACGGTTTTGACGGATATTAATGCCGTGTTCGAGCCGGGGAAGGTGAATTTGATTATCGGGAAAAGTGGCTCGGGAAAAACCGTTTTGCTGAAATCTCTCATCGGTCTCCATACCGTGGACAGTGGGCATATCTTTTACGATGACCGTGACATGATTGGCATGGATAAAAAGCAAATGAAGGAAATCCGCAAGGAATTGGGGGTCGTTTTTCAGGGGGGAGCCTTGTTTGACTCTCTTTCCGTGCTGGAGAACGTGAAATTTCCCTTGAACCTTTTTTCCTCCATGAGTGACAAGGAAAAAGAGGAAAGGGCTCTTTTCTGCTTGAACCGGGTAAACCTGAATAATGTCGAACATCTTTACCCCGCGGAGATCAGCGGGGGAATGAAAAAGCGAGTGGCTATAGCCCGGGCTATTGTCTTGCAGCCCAAGTATCTTTTTTGTGACGAACCCAATTCCGGGTTGGACCCGTTCACGTCCCTGGTCATTGACAATCTGCTTTCGGAATTGACCCACGAGTACCAGATGACTACCGTGATTAATACCCATGACATGAACTCCGTTTTCGAGATTGGCGAGAAAATCCTGTTCATTCATGAGGGACACAAGGAATGGGAGGGGAATAACATGGAGATTATGCACACCGATAATGCGGCGTTAAACGAATTTTTGTTCACCTCCAAGTTGAATCGCATGGCACGCGAGCGTTTTAATAGGTAAAATAGAAATAATTAGTGATATGAGATATTCATTTTTGTGGATTGTGTTTGTTGTTCTGTTTTGCGTGACCTGTTCGCGGGCGGCTCTCGACCGGGATAGTTTCACGGCCTTGTTGATTGATATGCACACGACGGACGGTATCCTGGCCGAAGTCGGTGAACGGCGGGATGGTGGACGGACGGATTACATGTATTATAATGCCTTGTTCGAGAAATATGGCATTACCCGTGCGGATTTTGATAGCTGCCTGAATTACTATACCCGGCGTCCTGAAATCTTCCAGGCGATTTACGATGCCGTCGTGGATACACTTAGCCGTCGCCAGACCGAAAAGATACGGGTCCTGAACAGGTTGACCGTGAACGATACCGTGAATATTTTCCCGGGTTACACGATTGTCGTTTCAGATACCATCCGGGAAGATTCTCTCGGGGAGGGGAAACCCGCCCGGGATTCGATTTTCGACAAGACGATTGTCCGGCAAACGGACACCGTGTCCTTCGACAAGCGTAATCCGGTCATCCTGGTGCGAGTGGATAGCCTGCGCCCGGGAATGTATAAATTCAGCACAACCCTGAAATGGGACAAGCGCTTGACCGGCAAACGGAATAGAATTGCCTCCTATTTCCTTTCCGCGGAGAATGATTCGTTGCATGTTCGGGATATTTGGGTGTCTGCCGATACCTTCAAGCGGGATTACAATTGGTCATATTACCTGGCTGACTCTGCATACAATCGCCTGGAAATCCGATTCGTCGACTCCGAGCCCGACAAAAAGGCTCCCAAGAATCAGGATGCTCGACGGGAAGGACGGATATGGGGGACCTCCCTCTATAATACCTATGTCACCCCGAAGGAGGCCGCCCGGTACGAGAAACAATATCAGCCCCATGAAACCAAGAAAGATCGCCGCTAACTATATATTTTTGCCCGGTTATCCGCTTCTCCGGAACGGTTATGTCGTTCTGGAAGACGGGCGGGTGACAAATGTCGTGGACACCGGCGGGGTGGTGTCCGAAATTCCCTGTCTCGAGTTTTACGGCGGCATGCTTGTTTCCCTGGCGGCCGCTACCCGTGTCCCCTGGCAGGAGGGAGATGATATCCTCGACCGTCTGCGTGCCGTGGAGATGGGGGAAAACCTTTCCGGTCTGGCTCTTATCGAGGGAGCCGATCTGCACGATTTCCGTTGGTTGAAAACGACCCGTCTCACCATCCTGCGTTGAGAAAAGGGGCCGTCCGTGTAAGTTGCTGGCAAACGTTTTCGTTGATTTTTAGGAGGATATAGCGACAAAACCCGTTTTTTCCCCCTAACTTTGTTCTCGGTAGAAAAGAGAATAAACAACTATAAATAAATTCAAGATGAAAAGAGTATTGTTAATGATTCTGGACGGCTGGGGAATAGGCCGTCATGACCATTCCGATGCCATCGGGAGTACTCCCACGCCCAACATCACGCGGCTCACGAGCGAGAACCCCCGTTCCTTGCTGTATACCAGCGGGGAGAATGTAGGATTGCCCGACGGGCAGATGGGAAACTCGGAAGTGGGACACATGAATATCGGGGCTGGACGCATTGTCTACCAGGACCTGGTGAAAATCAATCGGGCCTGCCGTGACCATTCCATCGCCGCTAACCCGGAAATCGTGAAAGCCTTCACCTACGCCCGGGAAAACAACAAGCAGGTGCACTTCATGGGCTTGGTTTCCAATGGAGGGGTACACAGTTCCCTGGATCACCTCTTTGCCTTGTGTGACCTGGCCAAGGAATATAATCTGGAGCGTACCTTCATCCACTGTTTCATGGATGGACGGGACACTGATCCCCGCAGCGGGAAAGGTTTCATCGAGGAGCTTCAGGCCCATCTATCCAAGTCCGCCGGTAGCATCGCCTCTATCATCGGGCGTTACTACGCCATGGATCGCGACAAGCGCTGGGAGCGTGTCAAGGAAGGCTACGATCTTATCGTGAACGGGGTAGGGACTCCTGCCGAGGATCCCGTGGCTGCCGTGCAGGCATCCTATGACGCCGGGGTGACCGATGAGTTTATCAAACCCATCGTGCGCGTGGGCAAGGACGGGAAGCCCGTCGGCACGATACAGGAAGGGGATATGGTCATCTTCTTCAACTTCCGGAACGACCGTGCCCGTGAGTTGACGATCGCCCTCACCCAGGAAGATCTCCCCGATTTTGGCATGAAGACCATGCCCCTGTACTACTGCACGATGACCCCTTACGACGATAAGTTCAAGGGCCTGCATATCCTTTTCGACAAGGAAGCCGTGAACAATACCATCGGGGAATACATATCCCGTCAGGGGTTGAAACAGCTTCGTATCGCCGAAACCGAGAAATATGCCCACGTGACCTTCTTCCTGAACGGAGGTCGGGAGGAGCCTTTCGAGGGAGAAAACCGAATCCTGGTACCGTCCCCGAAAGTGGCTACCTACGACTTGCAGCCCGAAATGTCTGCTCCCGTGGTGGCCGATAAGCTCATCGAGCAATTGAACGAGAAAGCGGCCGATTTCATCTGTCTCAACTTCGCTAACGGAGACATGGTTGGCCACACGGGTGTGTACGAGGCCATCCAGAAGGCGGTGGCTACCGTGGACGAATGCGTGGGACGAGTGGTGGAAGCTGCCCGGGCCAACGGTTACGATGTGCTTATCATCGCGGATCATGGTAACGCCGACAATGCCGTGAATGAGGATGGAACCCCGAACACGGCGCATTCCTTGAACCCCGTGCCTTGTATCTGGGTAACCGATTCCAAGTGCGATCACCTGCGTGATGGGGTATTGGCCGATGTCGCCCCGACAGTATTGGCCATTATGGGATTGCCCAAGCCGGAAGAGATGACGGGTAAATGTTTGATTAACTGATATACTTCACGCGAGGCGTGAGCGGCGGGGATGATTTTCCCCGCCGTTTTTTTATCTCCTTTGACCCTTGGAGAGAGTGTATACTCCGCTTGTCGGTATAGACTTTGGGGAAAATATCGATACCCCTTCGCTCGATCTCCCTTGCCCTCTGGCTATATCAATTCTCCTTCATACCTCTTTCACCTTCGAACCACTTCCTAATTACCTCCTATTCACTTCCTATTTTAATAGCATATTAATTACTTTTGAAAACTTGTTTGCTTGCCATTGTAGTAAGGGGGATAGAGGGAAGAACGGGGGAGGATGCGGGGGAGAATATATATACCGTTATATTGAATTCAAGTTAAATAGAGGTTGATGTGGGAATGAAGAGAAGTTTGCCTTATATTCGCGGTAATCATAGATAAGATAAAGACAGAAGATATATGATACAGATAGGAGACGCGATAGTCAGTTTGGACGTGATAGAACGGAAATTCTGTTGCGATTTGATTGCCTGCAAGGGCGCATGCTGCGTGGAGGGTGATGCCGGGGCTCCCCTGGAGGAAGGCGAGGTGGAACGTATCCGTGAAAATTACGAGCGATTCCGTCCTTACATGAAGCCGGAGGGTATTGCCGCTGTCGAGGAGCAGGGCTTTTCCGTGATTGACGTGGAGGGCGACGAGGGAACGCCTCTCATCAACGGGAAAGAGTGTGCTTATTCCATAAACGAGGACGGTGGTTGCTGGTGCGCGATAGAGAAGGCCTGGAGCCGGGGTGAAAGCAGTTTCCGGAAACCGATATCCTGCCATCTTTACCCGATTCGTATCACGAAATACCGCCACCACGAGGCCGTGAACTTTAACGAGTGGAAGGTGTGTTTCCCGGCGATGGTCCGGGGAGAGCGGGAGGGGGTGCCGGTGTACGTGTTCTGTCGTGATGCCCTCGTGGCCAAGTACGGCGAGGAGTGGTACGAGCAGCTTTGTTATGCCGCCGAGCAGGTAAGGTCGGGGAAGATTCGTTTCCGCTGACCGTGTCTTGTTCATTATTGATGCGTTCGTGCGGAGTGGAAAGCTTTGGTGAAGACGGGTGGAGGGGATGAGCGGGAGTTTGTGAAAATTTTATTGATTTTTTTGAGGGAAATATTTGCGGGTACAGGAAAATGTGTTACCTTTGCAGCGCAAAAGCAAAATGGTGGATGTAGCTCAGTCGGTTAGAGCACTGGATTGTGGTTCCAGGTGTCGTGGGTTCGAGTCCCATCTTCCACCCGCTTAGAGCGGCTCAAGTTGTTGAGCCGCTTTTTTATTTTCTTGCCGGAAGTGATGGTTGTCGGGCTTTATTTCCTGAACGTGGGGTGAGGGTGTTTGTTTTTTTGTTTTGGGGTTGTGCTTTTATTCCCATGATTTGTAGGTGGATTTTTTGCGTGGAAGAGAATTATGGTTATATTTACACGTTTGTTTATAACGATAACGTTTGATTGTATAACCGATTAATAATTAGAATAAAATTACATGGCAACAGACAAATTTTTATGGAGACACGTTGGACCTCGCCCCGAGGACATCGAGGAGATGTTGAAAGTGGTGGGAGTTCAGTCATTGGATGAGTTGATAGAGCAAACCGTCCCGGCCTCTATCCGTTTGAAAGAGCAGCTGGATTTGCCCGCTCCGTTAACGGAGTCGGAGTTCTTCGCCCGGATGAAGAAGGTCGCTTCAAAAAATAAATTATATAGAACGTTTATCGGTCAGGGATATTATGATACGATTCTTCCGGCCGTGATACAGCGGAACGTGCTGGAGAACCCGGCATGGTACACCTCGTACACTCCCTATCAGGCTGAGGTTTCTCAAGGACGTTTGGAAGCCTTGTTGAACTTCCAGACGATGGTAGTAGAGTTGACGGGTATGGAAATCGCCAACTGTTCCTTGTTGGATGAGGCTACTGCCGCGGCCGAGGCAATGACGATGATGTACGGCTTGAGAGGCAAGGAGATGAAGAAGGCGGGCGCGAACAAGTTGTTCGTGGACGAGAAGGTGTTCCCGCAGACGAAGGATGTGCTGGTGACCCGTTCAGCCCCGCAGGGTATCGAGCTGGTGTACGGTGATTATGCCACTTTCGAGTTTACTCCGGATGTTTTTGGTGCTATCGTGCAGTACCCGGCAGCTAACGGTGAAATCCGGGATTACAAGGCTTTTGCCGAGAGAGTTCACGCTAATGGCGCGTTGCTCACGGCTGTTGCCGATATCATGAGTTTGGTGCTGTTGACACCTCCGGGAGAATGGGGTGCTGATGTGGTTGTCGGAACGACGCAGCGTTTCGGTATCCCGATGGCTTACGGTGGTCCTCACGCGGCATACATGGCCACGAAGGAGGAATACAAGCGGAATATCGTGGGCCGTATCATCGGTGTGACGATTGATGCTCAAGGAAATCACGCTTTGCGTCTGGCTTTGCAGACTCGCGAACAACATATCAAACGGGAGAAGGCCTCGTCGAACATTTGCACGGCCAAGGCGCTGAACGCCACGATGGCGGGATTCTACGCCGCCTATCACGGACGGGAAGGGCTGGAGCGCATCGCCCGCCACATCCACTCGGCGGCCGTGATTTTGGCGGAGG
>CALUMT010000033.1 GCA_944321845.1 uncultured Butyricimonas sp. | reverse complement strand
AAAAAACAAAAGGAGATACTTTCGTATCTCCTTCTGCGGTCTGGACGGGACTCGAACCCGCGACCCCATGCGTGACAGGCATGTATTCTAACCAGCTGAACTACCAGACCATCTTTTAAAGAACTCTTGGTTGCTCTCGAATTCGGGTGCAAATATACGGGCTTTTTTGAATATTACAATAGATTTCGAAGAAAAAAGTGATATTTTTTTCAGATTGTTTGTTGATAGAGGTTTTGTCTTTGTAAATGAAAGCTTTAATTATAAAAGAAGAAAACCTGCTTCTAAAATGTTTTATCTCTTGATGGTTGTTCAAATTTTGTATTATATTTGTGCCATATAATTGATGTCTAATTTTATTTAACTTATAAGATAATGAACGTACCTGCAGAATTAAAGTACACGAAAGAACACGAATGGATTCGTGTTGAAGGTGAAGAAGCATATGTTGGAATTACTGACTATGCACAAAGTCAATTAGGTGATATCGTTTTCGTTGAGGTTGAAACAGAAGGTGACAATCTGGAAGCCGGAGATACTTTCGGAACTATTGAAGCCGTGAAGACCGTATCTGATTTGTATATCCCGGTTGCTGGAGAAGTGTTGGAATTCAACTCAGCATTGGAAGATCAACCTGATTTGGTAAACAAGGATCCTTATGGAGAGGGATGGATTATCAAGATTAAGATTGAGAACGAGGAGCAATTGGATGGATTGTTGAGTGCAGATGCTTATAAAGCAATTATTTGATATTGATAATGAAAACGAAACACGCACTATTCCTCGGGGGATAGTGCGTGTTTTTTTTAAAATTTGGTTGCAATATGACGTTAATTAAATCTATTTCAGGAATTCGGGGAACTGTTGGAGGTTACCCCGGTGATAATTTGACTCCGCTGGATATCGTTAAATTTGTTTCCGCTTATGCCTCGTGGTTAAAGGAAGAGAAAAAAAAGGCGAAAGCTAAGGTCGTTTTGGGGCGGGATGCAAGACTTTCCGGGGAAATGTATGCCAAGCTCGTTGAGGCTACCTTATGCGGTTTAGGCCATGATGTCGTGAATATCGGGTTGGCAACAACTCCAACCACGGAGATTGCGGTTGTAGCGGAGAAGGCGGATGGTGGAATCATTTTGACGGCAAGTCATAACCCCAAGCAGTGGAATGCCTTGAAATTATTGAACGATAAGGGCGAGTTTTTATCTGCAGCAGACGGGGCCAGGGTGCTTGAAATTGCACAACAGGAATCATTCGAGTACGCGGATATAGACAATCTGGGAGTAATTACCTGTAAGGATTACACGGATTACCATATCCAGCATGTGTTGGATTTAAAACTTGTGAACCGTGAGGCTATAGCCAAGGCAGGATTGAAAGTGGTAGTCGATGCGGTGAATTCAGTAGGAGGCATTGTCATCCCGGCTTTATTACGGGCTTTAGGGGTGAAGGAGATCGTGGAATTGAATTGTGAGCCTACCGGACGTTTTAATCATAATCCGGAGCCGATTCCCGAGAATCTGACGCAGATTTCCGAAAAGATGAAAGAATGTGGTGCTGATGTCGGGATTGTCGTTGATCCGGATGTCGACAGATTGGCTTTGGTTTGTCAAAACGGGGAAATGTTCGTGGAGGAATATACCTTGGTTGCCGTGGCTGACTACGTGTTGAAGCATACCCCGGGTAATACGGTGTCAAACCTTTCTTCTTCGAGGGCTTTGCGTGATATAACTTTGGCTCATGGGCAAGAGTATAATGCTGCTGCTGTCGGAGAGGTGAATGTGGTGGCTAAGATGAAAGAGACGCATGCGGTGATTGGTGGGGAAGGAAATGGGGGAGTGATCTATCCGGAAAGTCACTATGGACGGGATGCCTTGGTCGGTGTCGGATTATTCCTTTCTCATTTTGTTGCGGAAGGAAAGACTATGACTGCATTGAAAGCGACTTATCCGAAATATTTTATTTCAAAGAATAAACTGACTCTTGCACCAGGGGTAGATGTGGATCGCATCCTTGAAAAGGTTAAGGAAAAATACGCTTCGGAAAAAATTACGGATATCGATGGGGTGAAGATCGATTTCGAGAGCGGATGGGTACATTTGCGGAAATCAAACACGGAACCCATTATTCGGGTTTATTCTGAATCAACGAATGAAGCTGCGGCGAATCGTTTGGCTCAGGAGGTAATGGATGTTGCTCAAGCATTATTATAAAAAAGAGGGAATTATCCCTCTTTTTTTATTCCACGTGTAAAACCAGTCCTTTCAAATACTCTCCTTCCGGGTGGAATATGCTGATCGGGTGATCTGCCGGTTGGGTGAGTTGGTGTAAGATCTTCACTTTTCGTCCCGTGTTGGCTGCTGCCGTGAATACGGTTTGGCGGAATAATTCCTTTGTCATGACTTGAGAACAGGAGAAGGTGAAAATGATACCCCCGGGTTTTACGATTTCGATACCTTTCCGATTTAATTTCTTGTAGCCTTGGATGGCATTGTCCAGCACTTTCTGGTGTTTGGCGAAAGCCGGGGGATCAAGGATGATCAAGTCGTATTTGTCTTTCGAGTGTTCCAGAAATTTGAATGCCTCTTCCACGAATGCTTCGTGTCTGGTATCTCCCGGGAAATTTAAACTCACGTTCTGATTCGTCAATTCAATGGCTCTTGCCGATGAATCCACCGAATGAACCAGTTTCGCCCCACCTCTCATGGCGTAAAAGGAAAATCCTCCCGTGTAGCAGAACATGTTTAATACGCTTTTGTTTTTCGCGTAGCGTTCCAGTAAGCTGCGATTTTCCCGTTGGTCAATGAAAAAACCTGTTTTTTGTCCTTCTAGCCAGTCTACTTTAAATTTCAAGCCGTTTTCCATGGCAACGAAATTACTTGATTCGCCCAGCAGGTAGCCATTCTGTGGATTTAGACCGGCCTTGTAGGGGAGAGTCCCTTCCGATTTGTCGTAAATGGCTGATAACTGATCCCCGAGTACTTCTGTTAAGGCTTTACAAATATCCTCCTTTGCCCGGTACATTCCGACAGAATGAAATTGAATGACGGCTGTTCCCGCGTAATAATCAATGACCAGTCCCGGTAAATCATCTCCTTCTCCATGCACGAGACGGTAAACGTTATTCTTCGGGTCTGTGGCCAAACCGATAGCGACACGTGTCTGGTAAGCCTGTTGCAGGCGGGTTAGCCAAAACTGATAGTTGATGTCCTCATTCTTAAAACTCAGAATGCGTACGGCGATACTGCCGATTTGGTAGTGGCCGATAGCTAAGAACTCCTTTTCATAATTATATAGTTCAACCACGTCTCCTTCTTCCGGGTCGCCCTCTATGCGGGCAATAGCTCCCGAGAAGACCCACGGGTGCAAACGGTACAGGGATTTTTCCTTACCGGGTTTTAGTATTATTCTGTTCATGTTTTTCCCTTCTTGTTAAGTATAAAAAAACACCATTGCCAGGTGTTTTCCGGCAAGGGCAAAGATACAAAAATGCCGGGAACTTTTTATCTCATTGTTCCCGGCTTGTTTTTTTTACATTTACACGTTCAAAATAGCTTTTGCTTTTTCCAAGATAGTCGTATCGTCGAGCTTCACGATACCACCATCGGGTCCCTGTTCTAGATGAATACCGGCACTGGAGCCGCCTTCCTCGTAATTATCAGCACCGAAATAATTGCGCACGGTATCGATACTGATGTTTAATTCCTCCGCAATCCTTTGCATACTGCCGTGTGGCAACATGTCCTTGATCTTCCGTAATTCGTTGAACGTAATAGTGTAAGTCATAGCGTAGTAATTTTAGAATTTTTACTTGCTATAAAATTAAACTTTTTTTTGCGAAAAAACAAGTACTTGTGTCTAAAATTATTTTGGCGTCTTTTTTGAACCGGAATTGGCAGGAGATTGAAGATGACTATTTTTTAGAATCGCTTCTTTTCTTATTTTTGCCATTCGAATTGATAAAATGATAATTATGGGTTTCCAAGATTTAAAAATCACCAAACAAATATTACGGGCTCTGGAAGATGCCGGATTTGAAACTCCGACACCGATACAAAAAGAAGTGTTGCCCGTGGGAGGTTCCGGGAAAGATCTTATTGGTATCGCCCAAACTGGGACGGGAAAAACACTGGCTTATTTGATCCCCATATTGATGAAATTGCATTACGCTCAAGGGCTTGTGCCGCGGGCATTGATTGTTGTTCCGACCAGGGAACTTGTCGTGCAGGTATGCGAGAGCGTGGAGCTTCTAACCGAGTACATGGATATCCGTTGCGTGGGCATATACGGGGGAACAAACATTCGGACCCAACAGGATAAGGTCTTTGACGGAGTGGATCTTTTGGTGGCTACCCCCGGGCGTTTCATGGATATATATTATAATGGAATCTTGCGCACGAAAATGATTAAAACCGTGGTTGTGGATGAGGCTGACCGCTTGATGGACCTGGGATTCCTGCCCCAATTGAAAAGTATTTTTGAGGTTTTGCCGGAAAAGCACCAGACCATGTTGTTCTCGGCCACATTCTCCGAATCCGTGGCCCAGTTGGCAACAGAATTCCTGGTGGATCCCGTGCGGGTTGAAGTGGCCCGGCAGGCGACTCTCGTGGAGAATATCACCCAGTTACGTTATGATGTCCCTAATATAACCACGAAAATTAATCTGCTGAAATTATTGCTGGCGGATAAGGATACCTTTAAAAAGGTGATGGTTTTCACGGAGACCAAAAAGAACGCCGATCGCATCGTGGAGCGGCTCGCTGACCATTGGAAAGGAGAATTGAGCGTCATCCATTCCAATAAGGCGCAGAATACCCGTTTAAAGGCATTACAGGCCTTCAAGGCCGGGGAAACTCGTATTATGGTTGCTTCCGATGTTGCAGCCCGTGGAATTGACGTGCAGGATATCACTCACGTGATAAACTTTGACATACCCTCCCTGCCCGAGGAATACGTACACCGCATCGGACGTACAGCCCGGGCCGGAAAGGAAGGAACGGCTATCAGTTTCGTTTCCGGGAATGAGGAGCAGAGATTCGAGGCTATCGAGGAATTGATAAATCAGCAGGTACCCCTGGAGGATTTACCGGAGAATCTGGAAGTGTCCGATTTGTTACTTGACGAGGAAAAAGTGCAGACAAGTAACATCGTTTACCAGCGGGGACGTCCCGAGGGTGGTGGAGCTTTTCACGCTAAAAAGGCCAAGAACAGCAAAACGGCCGAGGATAATCGGCGGGCGGTAATGGCTAGACGACGGGCAAAAAGGAAAAAATAATGATAAAAAAGGACCAAAAAACTTGGTCTTTTTTTTTATTTTTCCCAATTTTGTTTCGATGAAAATGAAATGTATCATATTATTGAATCAACTTTTCTTGAATATCAAGAAACGTGATACCTTCTCCTTCTAAGCGAGATTATCTCTATTCTCGTGTCATTTCCATCTGTCGTCAGATAAAATAAGTTATTACAATTTATATCATTAACCATTAAACATTATTGAATTATGGAATTACCATTTGCAGAATCTTGGAAAATCAAGATGGTTGAACCTATTCACAAAAGTACTCGTGAAGAAAGAGAACAATGGATAAAGGAAGCTCATTATAACGTGTTCCAATTACCCGCGGAACGTGTATATATCGATTTGATTACTGATTCCGGAACCGGAGCCATGAGCGACCGTCAGTGGGCCGGCATGATGTTGGGAGATGAGAGCTATGCCGGAGCGACCTCTTTCTTCAAGCTGAAAGATATGATTACCAAATTGACCGGTTTCGAGTATGTAATCCCGACTCACCAGGGACGTGCAGCCGAGAACGTGTTATTCTCTTACCTTGTAAAAGCCGGGGATATTGTTCCAGGAAACTCTCACTTCGATACGACAAAGGGACATATCGAGGGACGTAAGGCTATTGCTTGGGATGTTACGATTGACGAGGCTAAGGATACCCAGTTGGAAATTCCTTTCAAGGGAAATCTTGACCCGAAAAAATTGGAAAAGGTATTGGCCGAGCATGCCGACAAGATTCCTTTTATCATCGTAACGATCACGAATAATACGGCAGGTGGTCAGCCGGTTTCCATGCAGAACATTAAAGAAGTTCGTGCCATCGCGGACAAATACAACAAGCGTGTCGTATTCGACTCTGCCCGTTTTGCCGAGAACGCTTACTTTATCAAGACCCGTGAAAAAGGTTACGAGAACAAGACCATCAAGGAGATCGTGAAAGAAATGTTCAGCTATGCTGACGGAATGACCATGAGTGCCAAGAAAGATGCCATCGTGAACATGGGAGGATTCATCGCTACCCGTCATCAGGATTGGTATGACGGAGCCAAAGGATTCTGTGTTCAATTCGAGGGATATTTGACCTATGGTGGTATGAACGGTCGTGACATGAACGCTTTGGCTATTGGTTTGGACGAAAATACCGAATTTGATAATCTTGAGACGCGTATCAAACAAGTAGAATATTTGGCTAAGCGTTTGGATGAATTCGGAATTCCTTACCAACGTCCTGCCGGTGGACATGCTATTTTCGTGGATGCTACCAAGGTATTGACCTGCGTTCCCAAGGAAGAGTTCCCCGCTCAGACGTTGACCGTGGAATTGTACCTGGAAGCTGGTATCCGTGGTTGCGAGATCGGTTATATCTTGGCAGACCGTGACCCGGTAACACGTGAGAATCGTTTCGGCGGTTTGGATTTGTTGCGTTTGGCTATCCCTCGTCGTGTTTACACGAATAACCACATGGATGTAATTGCTGTTGCGTTGAAGAACGTGTATGACCGTCGCGAGCAAATTACCCGTGGATTCCGTATCACTTGGGAAGCTCCGTTGATGCGTCACTTTACGGTTCAATTGGAAAGAGCTAAATGATCTCGTTTATAGATAATTTTAGAACGTGTAATATGGAAAGCGACTCAAACCTTTGGGTCGCTTTCTTTTTTACTTTATACCTGAAAAACGGTTAGGATTTTCCCGCTTTTATATTCCGGTTTAATTCGCTATTGATCAATGTCTCACGTTGAGTATCTCCGTATCAATTCCGTATTAATTCCGTATCATTAGCATAAAAATACGTAAATGATATGCAGGTAATTTGCAATTATAACATCATGGTCTGATTGCAAGTGGCCGCTTGTTAAGGTCGAGAGTGGGAGTTGTTAGAAACGAAAATTCCCCGCAAGGTACCTTGCGGGGAATGGAAGAAATGTATTTATGTACTAATCTTTCAGTTGTTTTCTTTGGCGGCTGCTTCTGCGGCTGCTAATTGTTCTTCCGATTCACGGGTAACTTTTTCCAGGCGACCCATGATGGAGAATATGAATATGGCTGAAAGGGCACAGCATCCGATAAGGATACCCCATAGGGCTGTCAGGCTTACTTCTTCCCAGAAATACCCGATAATACCCACAAGGTAGTTCCCGATGGCCGTGGCGGCAAACCAACCTCCCTGCATCAGACCTTTGTATTTCGGGGGAGCCACTTTGGAAACGAAAGAGATTCCCATCGGGCTGAGGAACAGCTCGGCACAGGTTAACACGAGGTAGGTGTTGATAAGCCAGTAGGGGGATACCCTTTCTTCTGCCGTGAGCGGGTTGGTGGTCAGGTCGGAAGGAGCGGTCAAGCCCATGGAGCCGATCAGTAATACCATGAAACCGATGGCGGCGATAATCATTCCGATACCGATCTTACGAGGAGCTGACGGCTCCATCTTTTTGCTGTTCAACCATTTGAATAATCCCACGAATACAGGAGTCAGGATGATGATAAACATCGGGTTGAACTGCTGGAAGATTTGCGGAGTGATGGCTGTAGTTACTTCCTCGCCAGTCGGGGAGATGAATTTGCTTTGGTAGACAAAGAATAGTACAATGGCGAACACCACGGCCATGATTCCGCCGACCGGTTTCATTTTCTTTTCGCCGGTGAGTAGGATATATAGCCCGTAGAAGAACAGAATGAAGGGTACCAGTCCCAACAACGAGAAGAGCAGGTTGGTCGGTCCGGAAACTTCAGTTGCGGTATAGTCACGGGCGAAGAATGTCATGGTCAAACCGTTCTGGTGGAATGACATCCAGAAGAAGATAACAACAGCGAATACCAAACCGAGAGCGATCAGTCGTTCGCGGGTTTGTTCCTTGGTCAGTTCCACGATAATGGCATCCTTGGCTCCCTTGCCTTGAGCTTTTTCTTTCTCGGTAGCATCGGCTGATTTATAGTATTTGCGGAAGCCCAGGAATATGGCCAATGACACGATAAGGCTGATACAGGCTACACCAAATCCCCATTGATAGGAACCGCTGAGGACATCGATGTAGTGGGTGGCAAAGGCACGTAAGGATTCGAAATCGGTGATCGTCACGTTTTGTTCCGCAGCCAAGGAAACCAATTTCTCGTAACCGGCAGAACCTTCCGTGAGAGCTCCACTTTGCAGTTGATGGGCAAGAGCGGGGATTTCCCCGTTATAGGTGAAGTGTGCCTTATTCATGAGGGATTCCGTGATCTGGTTGGCCATGCTGGGAGCAAAGAAGGCTCCGATGTTGATACACATGTAGAAAATACTGAAGGCCAAGTCCCTGTTTTTGCTGTATTTTGGGGTGTCGTACAGGTTCCCGATAAGTACCTGCAAGTTTCCTTTGAAGAAACCGGTACCGATAGCAATCAGGGCAAGTGAAGTGATCATGACGGCCAAGCCGCTGCCGAAAGCGAGCAAGGCATAGCCGAGAAACATGATGACAGTTCCGAGAGTGATGGTTTTTCCGTAACCGAAATATTTGTCGGCCACGAATCCACCCAAAACAGGCAGGAAGTAAACTGCTGCCAGGAAGATACCGAACATTTGTCCCGTGGCGGCAGAGGTCCACCCGTAACGGGCTTGAAGGTAAAGCGTGAAAATTGCCAGCATGGTGTAGTAACCGAAACGTTCTCCCATGTTGGCAAATGCCAGGACGAATAGTCCTTTAGGATGATCTTTTAGCATTGAAATTTGAATTTAAATGAGGTTATAAGTGAAAAAGAGCAAGGAGAACCTTGCTCTTTTCTTTATTATTTGGTGACTCTTTCCAGCCACTTGACCATTCCGAACATGACACCCATCGAGATGATGCACACGATCATGAAGATACTCCAGCATTGCCAGATAGGGATCTTGTTGTACATTAACGGTCCGATCCACAACAGAAGGTTACCCACGGCTGTTGCACCGAGCCATAATCCCTGACATAACCCTTGCAAGTGTTTCGGGGCTACCTTGGATACGAAGGACAATCCTAGCGGGGAAATGAAAAGTTCTGCTACGGTAAGGAAGAAATACAGAACGATGAGTACCCACGGTCCGGCTTTCATGACTTCTTGTTCTGCTGTTGTCTGAGCCAGGAAGTCTTGTGCGGAAGGATATCCCTTCATGTTACAATAAATAACCAGGAACAAGTAAGCGATGGCGGCGATACCCATACCGTAAGCGATTTTACGCGGGGTAGAGATTTCTTTTCCCTTGCGAGCCAAAGATCCGAAAACAAGCATGATGATCGGGGTAAGGGCAATCACGAAGAATGGGTTTACTGCCTGCCAGATTTCTGGAGCGATTGTAGATGTATCCACGAAGTCACGTGCGAAGAGGGATAACGATGTTCCATTCTGGTGGAATGAGAACCAGAAGAAGATGGCGATTCCCAATACAGCAAACAAAGCGTACATACGTTGTTTGATTTCTTTAGCCATTGCTGCCTTTTCTTCTTCAGTATATTCCACAACAACTTTTTCTTCTTTTTTACCCGGGGTCGGGAATATTTTCTTTGTGGCGATGAATATTACCAAAGAGATAAGCATGGCAACTACTGAAGCGATGAATGAGTAGTGGATACCTTCATTGAAGATCTTGAGGTATTCCTGGCAGAAAGTACCAAGATCAGCAACGGGAACCATGCTGGCTTTAGAAGCCAATTCTGTAAGTTCGTTGATTTTATCTGCACCCCATTGAGCACCTTCGTTCAGGAAAGCGTGGCATTTGGCAGGTAAAGTGGCATTATACACCATGTTGTTGACACCTAACCACCAAGAACGGAGTAAGGGGGCGATGAACGGGGCAACTAATCCACCCACGTTGATGAATACGTAGAATATTTGGAAACCGGAGTCGCGTTTACTTTTAGCAATAGTCAAGGCTTCTTTTCCTTGTTTTGCGGCTTCTGCCTCGTAGTTGTCATAAATCTGTCCCACGATGGCCTGCAGGTTACCTTTGAACAGACCGTTACCGAATGCGATCAGGAACAGAGCCACACACGTCAAAGGCAATAACCAGCTCTGGTTTGTGTCTGTGGCAAGGATAGGAATTGAAAGGATAACGTATCCCAACGACATGATGATTAAACCGTTGATGATAGTTCCCTTGTAATTTTGGGTTTTGTCGGCGATGTATCCTCCCACGAGGCTAAGCACGTAAATGCCGGCATAAAAGAACGAGTAGATCAAACCTCCTGTCTCATCGCTAAGTCCGAACTTAGAGCATAGGAACAGCACGAGAACTGCATTCATGATGTAGTAACCGAACCGTTCACCCATGTTACTGAGCGCGGCAGGAATCAATCCTTTGGGTTGGTTTTTGAACATAGTTTTCTAATTTATTGGTTAATTAAAAATATTATTTTTGTAAACGCCCCGCAAATATAAAAGTTTTTTTTATCTTTCGCAGAGAAAACGTTTGTGAGTTGATATTATGCATGAATTTAAGAAAATATACGAAGTGTCCTGTTTGGCCGGAATCGATAGATATACTGTTGAAAAAGAGGGTATAAAATCGATTGATTTGATGAATCGTGCCGCGGGACGTTTTACGGAAAAATTAGTTGAATTTTTCCCGGGTGATGTGAATTTCCAGATTGTGGCAGGACCCGGAAATAATGGTGGTGATGGTTTTGTCTGTGCCCGATTGCTGCGCGAATGGGGAAGGCAGGTCGAGGTATATGGGGTGTTCCCGGGGGAAAAACGATCACCGGATTGTGAGGAAAGTTTTCAGCGTTACCTGAGAATAGGAGGAAAATATACGGAAGTGAAACGGGGCGAGGAGATGTTTTTTGAACATCAGAACGTGGTGATTGTGGATGCATTGCTGGGAACGGGGGTGAATCGGCCTGTTACAGGATTATTTGCTGACGTTATCGGGGTGATGAATGCGGCAGGGCATCCTATTGTAGCTTTGGATATGCCTTCGGGATTGATGGGGGAGAATAACGCGGGGAATGATGGGGCTATCGTTCAGGCGGAGAGGACGATTACGTTTCAGAGCCCGAAGTTGGCGATGATGTTGCCGGAGAATTATCCCTACGTGGGGGAATGGATGGTTGTTGATATCGGTTTGAACCCAGAGGTGTTGGCGGAAACCCCTTCCCGGTATTATTTGTTGGACGAGCGGGGCGTCACCGAGAGGTTACTAAAACCCAAGAAGTTCGCACATAAAGGTTCGCAAGGGCACGTCTTGTTGGTGGCCGGTTCAGAGAAGATGCCGGGAGCTGCTGTCTTGGCGGCCCGTTCGGCGGTACGGGCTGGAGCTGGTTTGGTGACCGTGCATGTCCCGGGGATGGTGAAAGATTTGTTGCATCTGTCTGTCCCGGAGGTGCTGGTGAGTGCTGACCGGAATCCTCGTTTTTTCACGGGTTGTGAGGTGGACGGTTATCAGGCGGTTGCCGTGGGACCGGGGATAGGAAAAGAAGCGGAGACGGGAGAGGGACTGAAAGAAGTGTTGAGAAAATGGCAGGGAAAATTGGTGCTGGATGCGGATGCGCTGAATTTGTTGGCGGAGAATCCGGATGCATGGGAATGGATTCCCGAGAATTGTATACTGACTCCACACCCGAAAGAATTTGAACGGTTGGCTGGAAAAAGTGAAAATGATTTTGATAGATTGAATAAATTAAGCATTTTTGCGCGTCAGCGTGGGGTAATTGTAGTGTTGAAGGGTGCTCACACGGTGATAACTTCCCCGGATGGAAGGTGTTATTTTAACGTGACGGGTAACCCGGGAATGGCTAAAGGTGGGGCTGGGGATGTGTTGACGGGTGTCATCGCGGGCTTGCTGGCAAGTGGTCATTCTCCGTTGGAGGCAGCTCTCGTGGGAGTCTTTGTGCATGGCTTGGCGGGAGATCGGGTGAAGGAAAGATTGAGCGTGCGTGGAATGGCGGTGAGTGATATCGTGGAAGAGTTGGGAAGCGTTTGGAAATTGGTAGATAAATAGAGAATAGGAAAGGTTTAAATGTGTACTTATGAGAAAAGTATTTTTGGTTATCGGTTTGTTCCTGGTGGTTGCTTCTTCTGTTTTCGGGCAAAAGAAGAAAGAGGTCTTAACCCCCGTGACTGTGAGTTACGCGTTACCCAAGGTGGTGTATGACGTGGTGGTGACGATGGAGTGTGCGGATTTGATCCCGGGACCTTTGGCCCGGTACGCGGAAAAGCAATTGGGGGTTCGTCCCGAGATAGAGCAGCACGGGCAATCCTGGAGAATTAAACGTATTCAATTTATTCCAAGATCCGTACCGGACGAGAAAGCGATGTTTTCCCTGACGGCAAAGGCGGAGTATCGTGGGGTGGCTCTAAGCGTGACTCCCGAGGGGCTTTTGAAGGGAATATGCTCGGGGAGTACGGGTAATGACAAGGTGATCGGTAAAGCTGTTTATAAGGAGAATAAGGTCGTTGTGGAGGAGGATATAAATTATTTGTCTTTTGGTTTGCGTTCGACCCAGAAAGAGGTGCTGGATTCCAATTTCACGATGGTGGAGTACGAGGGAGAAATGCGTCGGCAATGGGATCCCATTATCCGTTACACGCTGAAGGAAGATGCTGATTACGCGGAAGAGTGTGCCCGGGAAATATTTAATATCCGGCAAAAGAGGCTGGAGGCGATAGCGACAGCGAATCGGGCCGCTCTGGAGGAATTGAATCGCTTGGAGGAGAATTACCTGAGTTTGTTCATGGGAAAACGGGTTTGCAGTGAAGTGGTAAAGCATTTTTCTTTTGTCCCCCAGAAGGAGAAGGAATCTATCCTGTTGTTCCGATTCTCGGAGCAGGCAGGTATCACGACGAGGAATAACGTTTCAGCACAGCCCTTCGTGGTAGAGGTGGATAATGTGAAGGTGTTATCTAAAAAGGAAATCGAGGGCAAGACGGCTGTCGCTACAGAAGGAATCACCTATCGGGTGCCGGCTTCTGCGGATTTGGTATTATTGAAAGGGGAGGCTGAGGTTATGAGAGTGCCGGCCGTGTTGCCGCAATTGGGGTATTTGACCCAATTCCCGATGGATGTTATCAATAATGAAGGATTTTGTCTGGAATTTTACCCGGAATACGGTTCCTTGAAGAGTGTCTCTTATAAATGAGGATGAGTTGTTATGGCGGTTGTTAGTGATAAGGGGCTGATGAATAGGTTTTTGATGTGGCGTTTGCGGCATATCAAAGAAAA
Organism: uncultured Butyricimonas sp.; assembly: GCA_944321845.1. Classification (GTDB taxonomy): domain Bacteria; phylum Bacteroidota; class Bacteroidia; order Bacteroidales; family Marinifilaceae; genus CALUMT01. The sequence continues at coordinate 2,189 of CALUMT010000033.1, read as the reverse complement.
CCAGTTTATCGTGATTCTAAGTATACTGGTAGGTATTGTGACGGGGTTGGCGAGTGTACTGTTGAAAAACATGGTGCATTTTACCCATACGCTTGTGACCGAAAGATTGCAGGTAGATACTTGGAGCTGGGTGTTTTTCGCGTGTCCTTTTATCGGTATTGTTTTGACGTGGTTGTTCGTGAAATATTTCGTGAAGGATAATATCAGTCACGGGGTGACTAAGGTGTTGTACGCGATTTCGCGTCAGAATAGTATTATAAAGCCGCATAATAATTATAGTTCGATGGTGGCCAGTACCTTGACGATCGGTTTCGGGGGATCGGTCGGTACGGAGGCCACGATTGTGTTGACGGGAGCTTCTATAGGTTCCAGTTTGGCCCGGTTGTTTCACATGAACTACAAGATCATGACCTTAATGATCGGTTGTGGAGCCGCTGGAGCCATTGCCGGGATTTTTAAGGCCCCGATTGCCGGGATTGTTTTCACGATGGAGGTGTTGATGTTGGACCTGACGATGGCTTCATTAGTGCCTTTGATGTTCACGGCAATAACCTCATACGTGATTACCTACTTTTTCATGGGAACGGGTTTCGTGTTTTCCTACCAGATAACGGATAGTTTCCTGATGGTAAATTTCCCTTATTACGTGTTGTTGGGATTGTTTACCGGATTTTTGTCCGTGTATTTTGTCCGGATGAATCTACGCATAGAACAATTTTTGTCAGGGATTTCCAATCCATTTAAGAAAATGGCTATTGGCGGTGCGTTGTTGGGACTCGTTATTTTTATTTTTCCCCCGCTCTACGGGGAAGGATACACGGTGTTGGATGATTTGATGGCGGGTAATTCGGAGAATATTTTGAACAATACGTATTTTTTCAATTTCAGGGAAAATGTTTGGATGGTGTTGCTATTTGTGGCCGGATTGGTGTTTGTGAAGGTTATCGCTACGGCCTTCACGAACGGTAGCGGTGGAGTGGGGGGAGTATTTGCACCAAGTTTGTTCACGGGAGGGGTGGCCGGTTTCCTGTTGGCGATGCTATTGAACATGAGTGGTATCCGTACGGTTTCGGAAAGTCACTTCGTGTTGGCGGGGATGGCCGGAGTAATGTCGGGTGTGATGAAAGCCCCATTGACGGCGATGTTCCTTATCGCGGAAATTTCGGGGGGGTATGCGTTGTTTTTGCCCTTGATGCTGACCTCTGTCATCGGTTATTTGACCAGTAAGGGAATGGAACCTTATTCTATATATGCTCGTCGTTTGGCTCAGAAGGGGGATTTGTTGACGCATAATAAGGACAAGGCGGTTTTGACCTTGATGAAGTTGGATAAGGTCGTGGAAACCGATTTCCAGTCAGTGGGAATGGACGATACGTTGGGGGATCTGGTTAAAGTCGTTTCCAAATCCAGCCGAAATCTGTTTCCGGTCTTGAATAAACGGGGACAGCTTCTTGGTATCGTTTCTTTGGACGACATTCGGGAAGTGATGTTTGATTCCAACATGTACGCGACAACGTATGTCCGGGATTATATGGTGCGTCCTCCGGCAATTATTGACATACATGAATCCATGGAATCTGTCATGAAGAAATTTGAGGATTCAAGAGCCTGGAATTTACCCGTGTTACAAGATAATAAATACGTGGGTTTCGTGTCCAAAGCTAAAATCTTCAATACTTATCGGAAAGTGTTGATTCATTTCTCCGATGATGAGTAGTAACTTGCATGTATCCAGTCGGTTAATTTCTTTTTCTATTGATTTGTCGATTTTTTTGTAAAAAAATTGGTTTATTAAAAATAAAATGTACATTTGCGGCAAAATAGAAAATTACAGTAAAAACTACATACTATGTATTGGACATTAGAGTTAGCCTCAAAATTGGAAGATGCACCTTGGCCAGCATCAAAAGATGAGTTAATAGACTATGCCATTCGTTCCGGGGCACCTATGGAAGTAATCGAAAATTTGCAGGATATCGAAGATGATGAAGAAATATTTGAAAGCATCGAGGATATTTGGCCAGATTATCCAAGTAAAGACGACTTCTTCTTCAACGAGGAGGAATATTAGTGCAATTTTAAGCGCAAAAACTACTATTAAATCCCTGTCAATCAATAAGATTGGCGGGGATTTAATTTGTTTGGACAACAGTGTTTGACCGCCTCAAATGGCGTGGTTTATTTGGACA
>CALUMT010000032.1 GCA_944321845.1 uncultured Butyricimonas sp. | reverse complement strand
GCCTCGCCCCGCTCGATTTCCCCGCGGTGACGCTCGATAAGTTGCACGACTTGTTGGATACTTTCCTCGTTACCCGCGAATGGCGAGTAGAACATGAGCTTGCCGGGTACGAAGCGGAAAAGAATCAGGGAATCCTGTTCTGTCCGGTTCTCGGGTGTACTCCCGGCAAAGGTTGTGGACCATCCCGCCATCGTGATGGCGAGAATTAATAAAACTTTTCTTAGCATAGTTATTTGTTGTTATTTATTGATCGGGTGAGATAATAAACGATCGTGACGGAAATACAGTCCATTTCCTCGCCTGGTGTAAACGTTTTCCTGTGGGACATGAAGATTCGCTCCCGAAGGACTGCAACCTTCTCCGGGAGTGACTGGTTTTTGATTAAATACCAATTTGCAGACAGACGTGAACAGTGTTCAAAAAAAATCAAACTGTTTTTTCTGAACACACTACGTTCTTGGCTATTTCCATTTCTTTGAAATTCCACGATTTGGTTCGTGCATGCCTCAGCAACCACTGGGCATGATGCCATATGTAAAGATGCGGACAACATCATTAAATTGTTTTTGTTTGTTTCGATGACAAAGGTAGGCTATTTAATTATCGTGGCAAAATATTTTGATATGTTTTGCCCGGATTTAACATGGTTAAATCTATTATCTTGTTGTTCTGTAGATCTTTATCTGTTTCGGGTTTCTCTCGTGTCGGTAGGGAAGTGCGGGGAATTTGGGGGCAAGACGGCTTGTTTCGGGTGCGTGGCACGTGCAAACCATCTCCCTTAAAAAATGGAGAAAAATCGAACCAGAATCGAAGTTGAATCGAATTTCCTTCCAGCCGGATGGCCGGCAGCATACTGCGGAAGGAAACTATAAGTAGGCTTGAAATTTTTTGTTGATAGGGGGTGAGGGAAATGTCGAAAATTCGCGTATCTTTAGCAAGTTGAAAAAATGTTATGTTATGGAATGGATTATTGTAGTGGCTTTGGTGGTGGTGAGTATCGGGTTGCTGCTGTTGGAGTTTCTGGTGCTCACGGGTTCCGGGGTGGTTGGTATACTCGGGCTGGCGGGAATCGCGGGGGCGGTGTACGCGGCTTATTCCTGGTTGGGGGTGACGGCCGGGCATTTTACCCTGTTGGGTGCGGCACTCCTGGGGGGTATCGCGACGTATTACGCGCTGCGGGCGAGGACGTGGCGGCGTTTCCGTTTGGATAGCAGGATCGACAGCACGGTGGAGCGGGTGGATGAGTTGGCGCGGGTGGGGGATTCCGGCGTGTGCGTGGGACGGTTGGCCCCGATGGGGAAGGTGATGGTGGGAGATAACGTGATGGAGGCCGAGTCGGTGAGTGGTTTCCTGGACGAGGGGTCCCCGGTGACGGTAGTGAAAGTGTTGAAAAACAAGATAGTTGTTAAATTAAAAACTGAATAAGGATGGATACGAACATGTTTGTGTTGGCGGTATCGGTGGCCGGGGGATTGATCCTGGTCTGGATGATACTTTATTTTATACCCATCGGGTTATGGTTTCAGGCGTTGGTGTCTGACGTGAAGATTTCGTTGTTGCAGCTGATTCTGATGCGCTGGCGGAAGGTACCGCCGACGATTATCGTGCGGGCGATGATCGAGGGGAAGAAGGCGGGGCTGGAGCTTTACCGTGATTTGCTGGAGGCGCATTACCTGGCCGGCGGACACGTGGATCAGGTGGTGCACGCGCTGGTGTCGGCCTCGAAGGCGAATATTGACCTGACTTTCCAGATTGCCACGGCGGTGGATCTGGCCGGCCGCGACGTGTTTGAAGCCGTGCAGATGAGTGTGAACCCGAAGGTGATTAATACCCCGCCCGTGTCGGCCGTGGCCAAGGATGGTATTCAGTTGATCGCCAAGGCTCGGGTGACGGTGCGGGCGAATATCCGGCAGTTGGTCGGTGGTGCGGGTGAGGAGACGATTCTGGCCCGGGTGGGCGAGGGTATCGTGTCCTCGATCGGTTCCGCGGCCTCGCACAAGGAGGTGCTGGAGAACCCGGATTCGATCTCGAAGGTGGTGTTGCGCAAGGGACTGGATTCCGGCACGGCGTTCGAGATTCTGTCCATTGATATAGCGGACGTGGATATCGGTAAGAATATCGGGGCACAGTTGCAGACCGACCAGGCAGAGGCCGACCTGAAGATCGCCCAGGCGAAGGCCGAGGAGCGGCGGGCAATGGCCGTGGCCACGGAGCACGAGATGAAGGCTCTGGCGCAGGAGATGCGGGCCCGGGTGATCGAGGCCGAGGCGGAGGTGCCCAAGGCGATGGCCGAGGCGTTCCGTAGCGGTAACCTGGGGGTGATGGATTATTACCGGATGAAGAATATCGAGGCGGACACCACCATGCGGGAGGCTATCGCCCACCCGATGGAGAAGAAAACACCCCGGCAGTAAGCCGGGGTGTGGGTAAATGGCAGGAATATGAGCGATTTACAGAAATGCACTGAATCGGTAAAGGTTATTAAGGAAGCGATATTGCGTAGTCAGTATCGTGCGACATCCCTTGCCAACAGAGAGCAATTATCGTTGTATTATGGTATTGGTAAATATGTTTCCGAAAATTCCCGAAACGGTTTTTGGGGTAAAGGAGCAATAGAAACCATTAGTCAGCAATTACAGAAAGAACTGCCTGGTCTTCGTGGGTTCTCGGCGGCCAACATTAAATTTATGCGCCAGTTTTATGAAACTTGGTGTAACGATTTGAAATCGCTAACCGTGGTTAGCGAAATAGGGGAGAATAAATCGTTAACCACGGTTAGCGAGATTGACACTCAATTATTGATGCTAATCGCAAATCCCAATAAAGAGAATTTTGACTTTATTTCGTTTTGGGGATTAGGCTTTACTCATCATATGATAATTGTCCGCAAGACAAATTCTCTTGCAGAACGCTTGTTTTATATTCGTGAAGCTGCCGTAAATAAATGGAGTAAAGAAGTATTGTCTGCAAGAATCGAAGATGATTTATTTAATCATCAAGGAGAGATTGCCAATAATTTCATTCAGAAAATTCCCGATGCAAGACAATCTCTGAAAGCTATTGGAATGTTTAAAGATGAATATCTTTTAGATTTTATCAACGTGGAAGAACTTGCTGAACGTGATAAGGAAGATATTGATGAACGGGTTATAGAGCAGGAAATCATACACAATATCAAGAAATTCATCCTCACGTTTGGTCGTGACTTTGCTTTTGTCGGTAATCAGTATAAGTTAGAGGTCTATGGAATAGAGCATTTCCCCGATTTGATATTCTTTAATCGGGAATTGAATGCGTTGGTCGTGATCGAATTAAAGAAAGGAGTATTCAAATCTTCATATTTGGGACAATTATGTACATATCTTCGTATAGTGGATGACCAAATGCGTAAGCCACACGAGAATCCATCAATTGGTATAGTGTTGTGCAAGAATGCCCATAAGAAGTATGTGGAGTATGTAATTCAAGACTATGATAAACCATTAGGGGTTGCCACGTATAAAACATCGGATGAAATGCCTGAAAAACTAAAACAGGCACTACCTGATATGGAAGAATTAAAGAAGCTATTATAATCATTACAGACGAAAGATGTTATGATTATTTGCTTTCCATTTGTGATTTTGATGGGGAAATGGAAATAAAAAAAACGCCTTTACGGCGTTTTTTTTTATTGAAGGTGGGATCAGTGCGATATGGGGAGGGCGTCCGAGAAGTAGCCCTGGATGAGGTCCCGGAGGTTGTAGCGGGAGGCCATGGCTTCGCCGTAGGCTCCGCAGGATCGGATGGCGATGAGGTCGCCCCGGCTGGTGGCGGGGAGAAGGATGTCCTGTCCGAAGCTGTCGGAGGATTCGCATATCGGTCCCACGACATCGTAGCGGGAGAGTGGCCCGTTGGAGGTCAGGTTTTCGATGTGGTGCCGGGCCTGGTAGAGGGCGGGACGCAGGAGGTCGTTCATGCCGGCGTCGACGATGACGAAATCCTTGTTCTTCCCTTTCTTCACGTAGAGAACCCGGGTGATGAGGCGGCCGCATTGGGCAACCAGCGAACGTCCGAGTTCGAAGTGTACCTCCTGACCGGGAAGTGGGCGGAGATGCTCGCGGAAGGTGGCGAAGTAGCGCTCGAAGTCGGGAATGGGGTGGAGGTCCGGATGCTCGTAGTCAATGCCCAGTCCCCCGCCCAGGTTGAGGTAGGGGAAGGTGATACCCTGGGCCTGCAGGTCGGCCTGAATGGTGTTTACCCGTTCGCACAGCGTACGGAAGGCCCCCATGTCGGTGATCTGTGAACCGATGTGGAAATGCAGGCCGATGAGCTGGAGGGCGGAGGCTTCCCGGCAATAGGAGATGGCCCGGGGAAGGGTGTCGAGGGTGAACCCGAATTTGTTTTCCTCGGTGCCGGTGGTGATGTAGCGGTGGGTGTGGGCGTCGACGTTCGGGATGACGCGGAGGGCTACCCGGGCGATTTTGCCCTGTTCCCGGGCAATCTGTTGGATGACTTCCAGCTCGGGGAGTGATTCGCAGTTCAGGCAATAGATATCCTCCCGCAGGGCGAGGGCAATTTCGCGGTCGCTTTTGCCCACGCCGGCATAGACGACACGGGAAGGGGCAATACCGTTCCGGATGGCGTGTGCCACCTCATTGCCGCTGACGCAGTCTGCCCCGAAGCCGTGGCGGCAGATGGCTCTCAGTATACCGGGATTGGCGTTGGCCTTGAGGGCGTAGTGAATCCGGTAATTGCCCGGCCGGGCGGCTGCAGCCGCGGCGGCCAGGGTCTGCTCGAGCAGTTCGGCGTCGTAATAGTAGAACGGTGTGGGAAGATGTCCCAGGTGAGTTGTCGTGTTTGTGGTCATATATATAATCAATTGTTAGGTGTGTTGAATAAATGATTGTGAAGGGCGACGAGGGCGCGTTGCTTGTTCTCGCCGGCCACAAGAAGGGAAACGCTATGGTCGCTGGCCCCGTAGGAAATCATGTGCAGGGGAATGTCGGTCAGGGCATTGACTACCTGGGCGACAACGCCCGCGGTGTCGTGCTTGAAATTACCGGTGACGCAGATGATGGACAGTTTCTCCTCGATCTCGATGGTGCCGTAGCGGGCCAGTTCTTTCTTGATTTCGGCCAGGTGGCGGGTGTCATCAATCGTGAGGGAGATGGCCACTTCGGAGGTAGCGATCATGTCGATGGGGGTCTTCCAGTTGTCGAATACCTCGAACACTTTCTTCACGAAGCCGTAGGCGAGGAGCATGTGGCTGGATTGTATCTTGATGGCGGTGATGTCGTCCTTTGCCGCTATGGCGCGGATGCCGGTGGTAGTGCTGTCCCGGATGATGAGCGTTCCCTCGTCGGTCGGGTTCAGGGTATTCTTCAGGCGGACGGGAATATCGGTCTTCTTGGCCGGGGCGATACTGGAGGGGTGAAGGATCTTGGCCCCGAAATAGGCCAGTTCGGCTGCCTCGTCGAAGGATAGCTGGCGGATGGCGTGGGTGCCGGTGACGTAGCGGGGATCGTTGTTGTGTACCCCGTCGATGTCGGTCCATATCTGGATTTCGTTGGCATGGATGGCGGCTCCGATGAGGGCGGCGGAATAATCGCTTCCCCCGCGCAGCAGGTTGTCGATTTGCCCGTGGACGTTACGGCAGATGAAGCCCTGGGTGATGATGATACCCTGGGTGGTCGGTGCGGCCAGCAGGCGGTTGAGGTTTTGCTGGATGTAGAAATAGTCCGGTTCCCTGTCCTTGTCGACACGCATGAAGTCGAGGGCGGGCAGGAGGGTGGAGGTGATGTTCTGCTCCTGGAGATAATAATACATGAGGGTGGTAGAGAGGATTTCCCCCTGGGCCACGATAATCTTCTCCTGCAGCGGGTGGAAGTCCAGCGCGGAGAAGGAGCGGAGATAGGTGAATATGTCCCGCACGAACTGGCCGGCGGTCTGTTTCCATACGTTCGTGGAATATAATTCATTGCAGACCATCAGGTAGTTCAGTTCCATGTTCTGGATAATATTGGTGGCGTCGGCCTGTTTGTCCTGGTACAGGGCTTTGGTTATCTCGATGAGTTGGTTGGTAGTGCCGCTCATGGCGGAAAGGACGACGATTTTGGGTTGGTCGTCAGAGATAAGTTGTGCCACTGCCTGAATGCGCTGAGCGCTGCCAACGGAGGTACCTCCAAATTTCAATACGTTCATAGTTTCGTGTTTTGATGTTATTAAAAAGAAAAGAGCCCGCGTGATCTACACAGGCTCTTTTCGTGGTTTTTTATATCATAACAGACTCAGCCTGCAAAGATCCTTTGCAAAACCATCATCTGTTTATATGATTTCATGAATACTGTCATGTCGTTTCTTTTGTCTTTAGCGAGGGCAAATGTCGCGCATCTATTCGAGATTTGCAATAGTTTGGCTAACTTTTTGTGAAATTTATATGGCTATTGTTGTTTTATGGTATTCCCTGTTGTAAAAATGACGGCGGCCCAACGGTCTTTTTCCTTGTAGGATTCCAGGGTGAGTCCCAGTCGGTTGGCTTCCTCCTCGAGAAGGGGAATGTCGTTGATATAGAATCCGCTGATGATGAGTTTCCCGCCGGGACGGAGCACGGCAGTATAGCGGGCCATGTCGTTGAGCAGGATGTTGCGGTTGATGTTGGCCAGGATGATGTCGAAGGTTTCGCTGCCGTCAAGCAGGGAGGCATCGCCGATGCGCACGCGGAGGTTGTGGATGTTGTTCGTCTTCATGTTTTCCTGCGCGTTGGTATAGGCCCATTCGTCGATGTCGATGCCGGTGATTTCCCGGGCTCCGGCCTGAGAAGCCATAAGGGAAAGAATACCTGTCCCGCATCCCATGTCCAGCACGTCCTTGCCGGCGAAGAAGGGTTTCAGGTCGAGTATGGTTTCCAGCATGAGGGCCGTGGTGGCGTGGTGACCGGTTCCGAAACTCATCTTGGGGTCGATGATAATCTCGTGCTCGATGCCCGGGACGGTGGGGTGGAATCCGGCCCGGACCAGAATCCGGTCCTTTACGATGATCGGGGTGAAATTCTCTTCCCATATTTTATTCCAGTCCTGGTTTTCGATTTCCGCCTTTTCCCAGGTAATCGAGAAGGAGTCCTGGAGGAAGGGGAGAAGTTCGAGGCCGGTTACCGCTTCTTCGTTGTACTGGTCGGAGGGAATGTAGGCCTGGAAGCCGTCCTCCGTGTAGGAGAAACTGTCGTAACCGATCTCACCGAGCGCGGCCATGAGGGCATCGGCGATATCTTCCACGTGGGGAGTGATGTGAAAAGTAAGTTCCGTGTAAAACATGCTATTTGATTTTTTCGCGAAGTAACGAAAATATTTGTGTATCTTCGCACGTTTTTAGAGGAGCAGTTTTATTTTTATAACCATGGAACGTATTGTTTTTGTCTGGGAAAGTTTCGGAATGTACGGCTATCTGGTCGTCGCCGAGGTGGTGTTGCTGGTCGTGCTGGGTGTTCAATGGGTGCGGCGTTGTCTGGTCGTGTCCCGACCGGAGAAGGGAATCGGCAGTGCGGAGAACGAAGGGGTTTCCGTGATCATCACTTCCCATAACCGTGCGGAGCAGTTGCGTCGGAATCTTCCCCGTTTTTTGGATCAGGATTACCCGGATTACGAGGTTATCGTGGTGGACGAGTGTTCGGAGGATGAGACGGAGGATGTGCTTAAGGAGTTGCAGCGGGATTACCCGCGGTTGCGTTGTACCAGGATTTATCCGGACACGAAGTTCCGTTTCACGAAAAAACTGGCGATAAACATCGGGGTTTTGGCAGCCAAACACGATATCCTGTTGTTCTCGGAGGCAAGTTGCCGTCCGTTGACCCGGGAGTGGGTGAGCCGGATGCGGGCCGGTTTTGACGGGAATACGGCCGTCGTGATGGGGCTGGTGGGGGATGAACCCTCGGGGGGAAGATCCAATTTCTTCAAAGTGTTTCGGATGTGGCATTTCCTGGATATGCTGTCTGCCGGCAAGCGGGGATGCCTGTTGGGAAACGGTTGCAATCTGGCTTACCGTAAGAAGTTCTACCTGGAGAACAGGGGATTCGTGAAGAATTCACAGTCCTACCTGGGATATGACAGCGATATTGCCCGGGATTTGTCGAGATTCGGGGAATCCCGCGTGATACATGACGGGGCTGCTGCCGTAATTGAGGAGCGGGCGGAGCACCGGATGGAAAGAATAAATGAGATGTTGTACCATTACGCCTGCAAACTGGAATTCCCGTTAGGGAAAAGGTTGTGCATGGATTGGCATTCCATCGTGCGGCTGTTTTTTTATGGCGGGGGCATATTTCTGGCAATCCAGGGGGTATATCCCCTGTACGTGATGGCGTTGCTGTTGGTCATGCTGATCGTCGAGGGAGTAGCGTTGAGCGCGTGTGTGAAATGTTTGAGGCAGGAGAGGTTGTTACTTGCCTCGTTGCTGGTGGCGGTTTCCGGGTTTATATTCCATTGGGGAATGAACCTGTACGTGTTGTTTAACCGGAGTAAATGGAAATAGAATGTCTATGTGGGTGAGATGGATGCTCTGGGGATTGTTGCTCGTTGCCTGGACGGTCGCGGAAGGGCAGGAGCGGAACGGGCGGGAACTGTCCGTGGTGGGAGTCGTGTGGGATAAGGATAGCCTGCAGCCGTTGACTGGTGCCGTGTGTCACCAGGGAGAGGTTTCCTGGGGAGTGGATGAGAAGGGATGTTTCTCTTTGCGGGTGCAGGTGGGGGATACGCTTCGTTTTTCCCACGTGGGCTACGTTCCGGCGGAGGTGGTGATAACGGACAGTCTCGCGGGAGCCGATTATCTGCTGGGCGTTTTTCTGAGCCGGGATACGGTGATGCTGGCGGAGGTGCTGATTCTGCCCCGTTTCCTGGAGCGGACCATCCGGTTGAATCCCTTGTTGCAGAATGCCCACCAGAACCTGCGGGGGGCGTTGTGGGCGGCTTCCCGTCCCGTGGAGAAAATGGACAGGGAGATGAACCAGAAGATGATGATCGAGGATTTTGCCCGGCAGGTGGAGATGAAGGGAATGGTGGACGTACAACTCGGGGTCGGGCTTCACAGCCTGCAGGCCTGGAGGGCCTTGCGGAATGCCTCTAAACAAAATAACGAACGGATGGTGATAACTCCCAGGGAGTTGGACTTGTTAAGGAGGGTTTTTAATGCAGAAAAAAAAGAAAAAATGAATAACTAACAGAAGAAAGATTATCTTTGTCTTCGAAAAAGCCCGTTCTTGGGGTTTAGTTAAAAGGATTTACTAAATTATTGTTGTATGAAGAATTTTTCAATAGGATTAAACATTGTATTGTTGATTGCCGTTATTGTGTTATATGTGTTGCATTTTTCCGGCAAGACGAAAAACGTTGAAGAACAGACCGGTTTGTCGGCCGTTGTTCCCAATGCCAAGATTGTTTATATCAACATGGATTCGCTGTTGAGCAATTATGAACAATCCCGGGAGTTGAATGAGGCGTTCTTGAAAAAAGTGGAAAATAACCGGACCGAATTGAACATGAAAGCCAAAATGTTCGAACAGGAAGTGGTCGCTTTCCAGCAGAAACTGGATAATAACGGTTTCGTGACTCGGGAACGGGCAGAGCAGGCTCAGGCCGATCTGATGGTGAAACGCCAGAATCTCCAGAAGCTGGATCAGGAGTTGATGGAGACAACGCAGCGCGAACAGATAGAACTGAACCAGAAGCTTTTCACGGAAATCACGAATTTCTTGAAAGAATACAACAAGACCAAGGGATATCAGCTCATCCTGAGTACGACTGTCGGTGGGAACGTGTTCTACGCCGAGGACGGTTTTGATATCACGAAGGACGTGGTAAATCAATTGAATCAACAATACAGAAATAAATAATACTCGTTTGGAACGAGGTGGGGAAGGCTGATTTATTCAGCCTTTCTTTATATAATCGGAGATCATGGATTTTAAATACGCATTGACAATTGCAGCTAGCCCGGAGGAGGTGTTCGCGGCCTTGACGAATCCTTTCCAGATTGAAATCTGGAGCGGTTACCCGGCGGAGATGAAGGCCGAGAAGGGGTTTGTGTTTTCCCTGTGGGAAGGGGATATTTGCGGGGTGAATATTGACGTGAAACCCAACCGGCTACTGGTGCAGGAATGGTTCTTCGGGGAGACGGAGAAGCCTTCCATCGTGACCTTGCAGTTGAAGAAGGAGGGGGGAGACAAGACCCGGGTGGAACTGACCCACACGAATATCCCGGATGACGTGTACGAGGAGATAACGGAGGGATGGCGGGAGTATTACCTGGGATCGATCAAGGGAATGCTGGAAATGTATTGAGGGGAAAGTGGTACAAATGCGGATGTCCGGTCGAGAGGGTTTTCTTAATTTTGTCCATTAATTTTAAGTGTTTGATTTAATAGTGTATTGAATGGGAAAATGGAAAATTTCAGAAGACTGGACCTCAACGGGTGTGGGGTGGTTGATTATTCTTTTAGTCGTATTTCAGTTGAAGCCTCATTGGCCTTCGTTCTCGTGGGCGGATTCCGAGGCGTTGATGAATAAGGTGTTCACGTTGGATAACGTGGGACATGCCTTGATTGTATTCTGCTTCATGTTCGTGATGGCCCTGGTAGCCGGATTTTTCACGGGGAAGCGGTTGAAGACGGTGGTGATGAGTTTCCCGGTGGTGTTTTTCCTGACCTTGTTGGCGATGGTGGTGAGCGGGAACAAATTCCTGAAGGATTGGGGATTCGAAACCGTGATATTCAGTTTGCTGATCGGGCTTTTTATCAGTAACGTGTTTTCCGTACCCCGGTGGCTGAAGGAGTCCTTGTCATCGGAACTGTTCGTGAAAATCGGTCTGGTGCTGTTGGGTACGACGGTTCTCTTTGATGATTTGCTGAAAGCCGGGGCGTTGGGTTTGATACAGTCCTGCGTGGTGGTGTTTACGGTTTGGAATTTTTGTTTCTGGCTGTGCAAGAAGATGGGGATAGACAAGGAGATGTCCCTGATGTTGTCTAGTGCCGTGTCCATTTGTGGGGTATCGGCGGCGGTAGCCACGGCCGGTGCCATAAAGGGTGATAAGACGAAGCTTTCCTACGTGGTGTCGCTGGTACTGGTGGTCGCTGTCCCGATGATATTGATTATGCCGGCTTTGGCCAAAATGCTTGGTTTGCCGGAAGACATGGCCGGTGCATGGATCGGGGGAACGATTGACACGACGGGAGCCGTGGCGGCCACGGGGGCAATTTACGGGGAGGTGGCCCTGCAGACGAGTTCCATCGTGAAGTTTTCGCAGAATGTCCTGTTGGGTATAGCGGCCTTCCTGATCAGTATTTACTGGTCCTATACCAAAAAAGAGGTGGCGACCGAGGAAAAGCCGACCTTGAAGGTGATCTGGTTGCGTTTCCCGAAATTCGTGTTGGGATTCGTGGCGGCATCACTTGTGTTCTCGTTCCTGGTGGATCCGACGGTTGTATCGGAAGCGAAACCGATTCTGAAAAACATACAGGGGATGTGGTTTGCCCTGGCATTTACTTCCATCGGGTTGGAGACGGATTTTCGGAGTCTGATCACGACGGAGAACAGGCGTTCGACCCTTGCCTTCTTGGGAGCGCAGGTGTTTAACGTGTTCTTCACGCTGTTGATAGCCTGGTTGCTGTTCGGGGTATTAAGTTAAAGCAGGTAAAGTGTATGGAGTTTCGGGATTTGTTTCTTATTTTTGTACGTTATTTGATGTTGAACATAAAATAAATATAAGATGAAGTTTTTTATTGATACGGCAAACCTTGACCAGATACGTGAGGCCAATGATTTGGGAGTGTTAGACGGGGTAACCACGAATCCTTCCCTGATGGCGAAGGAAGGTATCCGGGGTGATGAAAATTGTAAGAAACATTACGTGGAAATCTGCAATATCGTGGATGGAGACGTGAGCGCGGAAGTGATTGCCACGGATTACGAGGGAATCATTAAGGAAGGTGAGGAATTGGCAGCATTGCACCCGAATATCGTGGTGAAGGTTCCTTGCATCGCTGATGGTATCAAGGCTATCAAGTATTTCTCCAAGAAGGGAATCCGCACGAACTGTACGTTGGTATTCTCTCCGGGGCAGGCATTGTTGGCTGCCAAGGCCGGTGCAACTTATGTTTCTCCGTTCGTGGGCCGTTTGGACGATATCTGCAGTGACGGTATCGAATTGATCGAGAAGATTGTGGATATGTATGGCTATTACGGATTCAACACGCAGGTGTTGGCCGCTTCTATCCGTCATACACAACATATTATCCAGTGTATTGAGGCCGGTGCGGATGTGGCTACCTGTCCGTTGGCTGCCATCAAGGGCTTGTTGAAGCACCCGTTGACGGATTCCGGTCTGGCTGCATTCCTGGCAGACCACAAGAAAGTGAACTCATAATTCGAGCGGAATATGCTTGTACGCTTGTTCGAGGATAATCCAAACGACCGGGATATCCGGAAGATAGTGGAACTATTACGTGACGGTGGGGTAATCATTTATCCCACTGACACGATTTACGCTATCGGATGTGATATCAATAACGTGAAAGCGGTGCAGCGGGTTTGTGCCCTTCGGGGTGTGAAACCGGAAAAAGCGAATTTCTCGATGATCTGCCGGGATCTGAGCAATATCGCCACCTATGCCAAGGTGAGCAATGAAGTGTTCCGGCTGATGAAACATTATCTGCCCGGTCCTTACACCTTCGTGTTGCCGGCAACGAGCAAATTGCCCAATATGTTGATGAACCGCCGCAAGACAATAGGTATCCGGGTCCCGAACAATTTTATCGTGCACGCTATCGTGGATGAGTTAGGCGCTCCCTTATTAACTACTTCCGTGAAGGCCAAAGAAGATGACGTGTTGGAATACATCACAGACCCGGAATTGATACACGAGCATTACGGCAAGTTGGTTGACCTGGTGATAGATGGAGGATACGGCAACAATGTCCCCTCCACGGTAATTGACTGTACCGGAGACGAGATCGTGTTGGTACGTCAGGGATTAGGTGAGTTTAATTAAATATGTACAACGGTATTTTATTTCTTTGATTCCCTATTTATAGGGAATTTTTGTTTTAATATCCCTATGAATGTGGATTGACGGGGACCGTTGAGACGTTTATTTTTGCCGAGGTAAATCAAAATACAATAATTAATTCATATGAAAAAACGAAAGTTGTGGCACTCACGAAGGAATTTAAGTCTTTTGATCTGGACGCTGTTGCTATGTTGGGGAAGTTGTCATGTTCCCCTTGATGTCAGGGCACAGGATTCTACTCGTGTTGATTCAAAAAAACAAAGACAGCAGGAGGAAATCCGAGTACACGGGATGGTCCTGGACGAGAATAACAGGCCATTGCCGGGGGTGACGGTGAGGTTGAAGAATTCGTTATTCGGAACAACAACGAATGCCGATGGAGAATATGCCATGTTGGTTCCGAAAATGGAGGATAGGCTTGTCCTCGTGTTTTCGTTCGTGGGGATGGTGACCCAGGAGATCCCGTATTCCGGCAAGAGCGAGATAAATGTTACCATGCGGGAAGAACAGCAGGAGATTGATGAGGTGGTAGTGACGGGAATGTTCAATCGCCGAATGGAAAGTTTCACGGGATCAGCGACAACATTTAAACGGGAGGATATTTTACGAGCAGGGAACCAGAATTTGTTGAAGAGTCTGAAGAATTTGGATCCTGCTTTTCAAATCATAGAGAACCTGGAATTTGGAAGTAATCCGAACCGGATGCCGGAGATCCAATTACGGGGACAAACGGCTTTTCCAAGTCTACAAGGGGAATACGAGAATAATCCGAATCAACCCTTGTTTATATTGGACGGGTTTGAGACAACATTAGAGAAGATATACGACCTGGACATGAATCGTGTGGCGAGTATCACTTTGTTAAAAGATGCTGCGGCGAAGGCGATTTATGGTTCCAAGGCCGGTAACGGGGTAGTTGTCATTGAGACAATTCGCCCGAAAGCCGGGGAATTACGGGTGTATTATTCCGGTGATTTCGGACTGGAGGCTCCCGATTTGACGGGATATAATTTGATGAATGCCGCTGAAAAACTGGCCTACGAGGTGCAGATCGGCATGTACGGGCCCTCCAATGGAGTCATTACGGCTTATGATTCCTACAAGAAGGTGTATGACGATGTAGTCCGAGGGGTAGATACCTACTGGCTTTCTCAGCCGTTACACGTGGGTGTCAGCAACAAGCATTCCCTGACGCTGGAAGGGGGAGACGAGCGGATTCGTTACCAGGTAGGACTTTATTTTAATAAATTGGCGGGTGTGATGATCGGTTCGGACAGAAATACCTTGAACGTGAACACGACGCTTTCCTATTCTTACAAGAATCTTTTGTTCAGGAACACAATAGAATTTACCCGTAACTGGGCGAAGAATTCCCCTTACGGTTCTTTTGATGAGTATACTTCGTTGAATCCTTATTGGGCTCCTTATGATGAGGAGGGAAAGTTGATAAAGGAATTTACCGTACATACCGGAGAAGGAGAAGGTAGTTATTACGAACAGCATGTTGCCAATCCGCTTTATAACGCAACATTGAACACGAAAGACGAATCGAGCTATACGGAAGTGCGGGATAACTTTTCTGTCGATTGGCAGATTAGTGATGCCTTTCGGGCCGTGGGAAGTTTCGGTTATACGCGTAAAGAGGGAGGAGCCGATGTGTTCTACCCGGCAAGTCACACGAAGTTCCTCCATTATGACGAGAACGGTATGAGTGACCGGAAGGGACAATACACGAAAAAGGATGAGGCTTCGGAGACGGTGTCCATGCAGGCGGGGATTAATTTCAACAAGGGTTTCGGGTTGCATCTGCTTTTTGCCAACGTGACCTGGAATATTTATACCGCGAATACGGTCAGCACGACAGTTGTGGCCGAGGGATTCGGGAATGATTATATGGATGATATCTCCTTCGGAACGAAGTATGAGCAGAACGGTAAACCTTCGGGAGGAAATAGCAAATTACGGGAAATCGGTATTGTTGGGGCGATAAATTATTCCTATGACAATCGCTATCTGTTGGATGCTTCGTTACGCAAGAGTGCATCGTCGGCTTATGGCAGAAACAACCCGTGGGGAACATTCTGGTCTTTAGGAGCGGGATGGAATCTTCATCACGAGAAATTTATGAAAGGAAATGATTGGTTGCGGACATTTAAATTAAGGGCATCCATGGGGTACACGGGGACACAGAACCTGGATCCATCGCAGTCCAGGGCCCGTTACGAGTATTATGATTACACGTATAGTGATAAAATCGGGGCGCAGCTTGTGGCTATACCTAACGATAAATTGAGATGGCAACGGAACAAGGATTATAATTTTGGGACAGATATCCAAATTAAGCGTTTCCTGACACTTCGGGCCGATTACTATATTCAGCGTACGGAAGACCTGCTTTCGAATATATCCTTGCCACCTTCCACGGGTTTTTTGTCATATACTGAAAACTTGGGTGTTATCGAGAATCGGGGATATGAATTTGCCGTGCAGGTTACCCCATGGCGTGATGATGCCAAGAGGGCTTATCTTTCCTTGTCGTTTACCGGGTTGCATAATAACAATAAAATCAAAAAGATATACGATATCTTCAAGAATAGTAATGAAGAACAGAATGATGCCTTGGAGAATTTTGATGATGACGAGGATGTAACTTCCCTGGACGTGATCGAAAAATACATCAACAGGTTCACGAAACCGGCCACGTTGTATTATGAAGGCTGTTCCATGACGGCCATCTGGGGGGTGCGTTCGCTGGGAATAGATCCCGCTTCCGGAAGGGAAATGTATCTGACGAAGGATGGGGAGAGTGATTATTACTGGAGTGCGGAGGATCAGGTTGTGATCGGGGATTCTTCTCCCAAGTTGAGTGGTTCCCTGGGCTTGAATGCCGGTTACAAGGGATTCAGTTTGTCGCTGGCCTGCAGTTACAAGTTTGGAGGGGATCTTTATAACCAGACCTTGATTACCCGGGTGGAGAACGTGACGGGAATCGATAACCTGGACCGCCGTATTCTGGATGCCTGGCAGCAGGTCGGAGATGTCGCTCCTTATCGGGTGACGGTGCTTGATTCGCGGAATGCGAATTACACGAGGCCGACTTCCCGTTTCGTGCAACGGAATAATGAGCTTTACATATCTTCATTAAACGTGGGATATGATTTCCAGCAGAATTCCTGGATCCGGAAACTGGCCTTGGAGCGATTGAAGATTTCATTTTACATGAATGAATTGTTACGCGTGTCAAGCGTGGATATAGAACGGGGAACCTCTTATCCTTTTGCCCGTAACTTTTCGTTTTCATTACAAGCTACTTTTTAACTGATAATATAGGAAAAGATGAAAAGACTGAATATGGCATGGGCCATTGTGGCCATCTTTTTATGTCCCGCCTGTCAGGATTGGTTGGACGTGAATGCCTCTTCTCAATTGGACCGGGAGGATCTGTTCAAGACGGAAGACGGTTACGGGGAAGCCCTCATCGGTGTCTACGCCAAAATGTGTGACGAGTCTCTGTACGGGAGGGAGCTGACGTTCAATATGCTTGATTTGCTTGGCGGGTATTACAAACTGGAGTCGAATTATGATAACTCATACTGGTATAAATATAGTTATGCAGATCCTGCCAATACAAATGCGGTTACCTGGTGTGAGGGTTTCATGGAAGATATTTGGTGTAATATATATACCCAGATTGCAAACCTGAATTCTCTGTTGGAAACTATTGATGAGAATAAGGATGTTTTCTCGGATGACAATTACAATCTAATTAAAGGAGAAGCCTTGGGTTTGCGGGCGTTTTTGCATTTTGATTTGCTGCGCATGTTTGCGGAAGCCTATTCGCTGGGGAAAGATAAGGAGTCCATTCCCTATGTGACTAAACTCACTTACTCGGTGACACCTCTATTCACGCAAGAGGATGCCATTTTGGCCATGTTGTCTGATTTGACTCAGGCAAAAGAATTATTGGCCAATGACCCGATGCGTTTGGGTACTTCCCCGGCATCCTGTCTGGCTTCTTTGCCTTCGGGGGATAAGTTGGAGGAAGATAATATCCCTTCCTGGCATAACCGACGTTTCCGCTTTAATTATTATGCGGCGGTAGCGACCATGGCGCGGGTGTACCTGTGGAAAGGTGATCTTCCCAACGCTTTGGCCTGTGCGAAAGAGATTATCCGGGATCAGGAATCCAAATTCCCCTGGGTGTTGAAGGATAACCTGATTAATATCGGTAACACGAGTAGTGCGGATTACCGGAACCAGGACCGTTCTTTTGCCACGGAACATATATTTGCGTTAAATGTTACGGATCTGGAGGATTGTATGGATGCCTATATATTCCCCGGTGTGAGTGATTTTACTTCCTCTGAATCCAGATTGGAGATATCTCAGGATAACCGTTCGGCGGTATACGAGGACAATTCCGCGGATGTGCGTTACCAGTATTGGTTTGAGCCTTACCTGAGCTATTTTTTGATTTCAAAATATTATCAGAATTCAGTGACTGCCCGTTATTTCCAGGAACGGGTTCCATTGATCCGATTGTCCGAGATGTATTATATCGCTGCAGAATGTGCTGAATCCACGGCAGACGGGGTTGACTTTCTGGACAAGGTTCGGGCAAACCGGGGATTGGGCAGTTTCCCCTTGAACAAGTCCATGTCCAAGGAGGAATTGCTGCGGGAAATCAGAAAGGAATATGCGAAGGAGTTTTGGGGAGAGGGGCAGTTGTGGTATTATTATAAGCGGAATACCATCATG
The DNA here is from genome assembly GCA_944321845.1 of uncultured Butyricimonas sp. Lineage (GTDB taxonomy): Bacteria > Bacteroidota > Bacteroidia > Bacteroidales > Marinifilaceae > CALUMT01. The sequence continues at coordinate 23,508 of CALUMT010000032.1, read as the reverse complement.
GATTTCTCGGAACACATGAAGGATGTTTCCTATTTTACCTTTAAGATTCCCGACGTGGAAGAATCAACGGCGGGGCGACAATGAATTACCATTAATCAAAAAATACTATGAGATATATATTGTTTATCCTGCTTATCCTGTTTGTGATGGCGGCATGTTCTAAAAGCGAAATTCCGACATGGGATGCCAAGGCCCGGGCGAATTTTTATATGGCGAATGATACGGTGTTGTTTTTGTTTGCCGTTCAGCCTGAAGGTACGACGGAAGGATTGGTTTCCCTGAGAATTACGATGGCCGGGAAATTGGCCGATACCGATCGTCAGGTCGGCATCAAGGATTTGGGAGGAAGTTCTTTCAATTCAGGTTCTAAATACGAGATTGTTTCGGCGATTATCCCTGCCGGTAAAAAAACGGGAGAGGTTCTGGTGAAGGTTTATAAGACGGATAATCTGGATGTGGCTAATGATACTTTATCGTTCGAGATCGTTGCTTCGGAGGATTTTGAACCCGGGCAACCGGAATACCTGCATAACTCGATTATCATTTCAAACCAGTGGACGAAACCCTTGTGGTGGAATAGTTCGGCCGAAGGACGTTTAGGTTATTATTCGGATAAAAAATTGGAAATCATATATGAGGTCCTCGGTTCGGAAGAGGTATTTGAGAATGTGGATAGTTGGTGGGGTGATGAGGTTTCTATTGCTGTTTATAAACTGAACCGTTATTGTATAGACAATAATGTGAAATATCATCCCGATGATGAAAATGTTATTCAATTTGAATCCGGAAGCAATTAAAAGATGACTGCTATGAAGAAATTATTTTATATACTTATTGCTTTGATCGTGGCTTGCGGTTGCTATGACGATAAAGGAAATTATGATTACAAGCCTTTGGACGAGCTCACGATAGCCTTACCGACAAACTCCTATTCGCTGCTTTTCGGTGAGCGGTTGCAAATCAGTCCGGCCATTGAAACAGATATCCCCGGGGAAGATCTAAAATACGAGTGGGAGTTCTACGGGAAGGATGGAGACAATTACTGGAACCTCTATCTTCCAGTCTACGAGGGAAAGGATTTGGATTTCCTATGCCACTATAGCGATACGCTGCTAAAAGGGGAGGGAACCTATCAATTGCGATTGAATGTCACGCAGCATAGTACGGGCAGACATTTTTATTCGGAGACTGTTTCTGTGAAGCTGGCTTTCCAGTTGAGCCATATTGGGGCAATGGTGTTGCACGGGGTAGATGGTTTTTCCGATATTGGTATTGTGGTGTCGGATGAGTTTCAGATTGTGGCCCCTTCTGCTCCGGTGGAGACGGAAGTGTATCCTCATTTCTATTCTGAAGCCAATGCTGGGCAAAAGATTGAGGGACGAGGACAGTGGATTGTGCAGACCTGTGCCAAGTCGGCTTATAAGATTCCGGAAAGTATCGAGATTATAGCCGTGACGGACAAAAGTTCCGCCGTGGCCCATAGCAAGAGTTTGTTGAAAAACGGGGAATGGAATGATCTCTTTTATGGGGGCTTGAATCAGGGGAAACCGAGAGGTTTCTTTATCAACAGTATGACGGTCTTTATTATTGATGGCGGAGATGTGTTCACGAAGCTATACACGGACGTAGCCTTCTCTGTGCCCTTGTATACGGCAAGTGATTACGACTATGATTTTAGTCCGGGAATCCTGCCCTTCCTGCACCATGGCTGGAAGGCGAATTTCAAGGCTTTTGCCTTTGATCAGAACCGGAGAGGATTCATTGTTGTTACCGGAGTCTTGAATAATTTCAACAAATTCAGCCCCGTGGATGCTCTTGCGGGTAATGATGAGGGCAAGGTGCCTTTTAATCCTGCCGATATGCAGGCCGACTTGGTCCATATGGATTTGGGAGGAGCTGGCGATCATATGCTGGCCGTGATGCGGACGGATAACGGGGATTATTTTATCGCGGAAATGGATATTTCGGTATCCAGTTTTCCGGATGTCCCGAAATACAAATATGATTTGATGCATTTGGATGATGTCCGGAACAATCGGGTGGTGGATTGGGCATTCGGTTCCTCGTTCATGAACATGTGCTATTATGCGACTCCGGATGGCGTCTTCCGTTTTTCAGTTGATTACGGGAAGACTATTCAGCCGGAAGTACTGATGACCCAGAATAATACTCCGGTCCGTTTTGAGGGGACGATTACGATGATGAAGATATTGAAACCCGGTATTTATTCCGGGGAGAATAACGATACCTACTATAAGTCGAATGTGGAAATGGTTGTCGGTACTTATGGGGGTGTTGCCGGTTCCGGTATTCTCTATGCCTTGGAGCTTGATCCTTTGTCCGGACGGGTGATGACGGTTCAGAAGTATGAGGGTTTTAATGAAATCTATGACGTGAATATAAAAGGCTATTGACCGGGGATTTTCTTCCCTTTTTACGCAACTCGGGGGCTATGTCGTGAATCGATATAGCCCCCGAGATGTATAGCTGTTATTTTAGAAATTATTCCGGGATAATTTCCGTCGGTTTTATTTTCTGCGCTTCAAGGCGATTAATTCACCGGGCGGTTCGATTTCCGTTGTTTGATCTTTTGCCATTTTTCCCGGGCCAGGCTTTGCATGTCGGTGGTGGTGTCGTACTCGTCCACGATTTCCACGCCCAGCATGGTTTCGATCACGTCTTCCATAGTCACGATTCCCCGCAGGCAACCGTAGTCGTCGATGATGATGGAGATGTGTTCCTTGTTTTCCAGCATCTTTTCCCAGATGTTAGATACGGCTTCATTTTCATGGAAAGATAGAATTGGACGTACGATCTCGGACAATGTCATGTCGAATTTGTCTTCGGATAGTTTTTCAAGCACTTTCACGCGCAGGATGTAGCCGGTGATGTAATCCTTGTCCTCGCGGTATACTGGTATACGTGAATAAGCCCCGAATTGCTTGTCGTTATAGAAATCCCGGAGCGTCATGTTTTCATTGGCAGATGCCACCACCAGGTTAGGCGTCATGATTTCCTCTGCCTTGACATTCACCAGCTTGATGAAGCTCTGGATGATTTTGTTCTCCTTGGCCTGGAAGACCCCTTCCTCCATGCCGACATTCACCATGGCGGACACTTCCTCCCGGCTGACGGACAGTTGCTGCTTTTTAGAGGCGAAGATTTTCGTGATAAGCTCCGAGAGCAGCACCAGCGGGTAGGTGATGATGATAAGCCCGTGGATGATTCTCGTGGAGGGCATGGCCAGCGTTCGCCAGTAGGTAGCCCCGACCGTTTTGGGAATGATTTCGGACAACACGAGAATCAGGATGGTCAGAATGGCCGAGATGATACCGAAATATTCCTCGCCGAATATCTTGATGGCCTCGGCACCGACTCCGGCTGCACCCACCGTGTGGGCGATGGTGTTGAGCGACAGGATGGCGGCCACCGGTCTGTCTATGTTGGTTTTGAAGTTCTTGAGCAGGGGAGCTGATTTAGCCCCTTGGCTTTCTTTCATGGAAATGAAAGACATGGGTGTAGATAATAATACGGCTTCCAGAACGGAGCATAGGAAAGAGAGTGCCAAAGCACCCAATAAATATAATAGAATAAGTCCCATAAATACGAAATTAAATTAAACATAGCCTAGAAGTATTGGGAAGATACTTCTAAACGATAACAACACCGGGTGAAAAGGGGGACTGTCATTCCCGGTATACGCAGAAGAAATGGAGCCGGTTTCTTCCGGCATCGAGCAGTAACGGATGTTTCCGGGAAGGAAATTCCCGCGCACGGATTCCTTCCTGGGTATATTCCCTGGCGGGAGAAGGTTGCACGCTCACGCTTGCCGGCACGTGGGTATACCCGCTTCTGTAAAAGCTTTCACCGGATTCTTCCAGGCTTGTTTCCTGTTCAATGGGGGCGTGCCAGTATTCCTCTGCTTCCGCGGTTATCGTGGATAGTGCGGTGAAAAGGATAAGGATTAACGTGTGTATGTAACAAAAACTGCTCATATTTTGTCCCAAATATACGCGGAATCAGCAGATCTCACGATTACAAAACATTAATAAATGTTTAAATACATGCGGCTTTATTTTTTCCAGAAGGCTTTCGTGAACAACACCATCACCGTGAATATTTCCAGACGCCCGATCATCATGAGGATGGCGAGGAATATCTTGGCAAAGTCATTGAACTCGGAGAAATTGTCCATCGGTCCGATATCCCCGAAACCCGGTCCGACGTTGCTCAGGCAGGTGATGACGGCACTGCAGGCCGTGGCCAGGTCGTTCGTGAACAGGGACATGATGATACTGGATACCCCGAATACCAGGATAAATATGATAAAGAATCCCATCACGCTGTTCATCACGTTGGGATGCACGCTTTTCCCGTTGTATTTCACGTTGATGATAGCGTTCGGGTGCAGAATCCGTTTCATCTCGTTGAACGTGTTCTTGAAAATAAGGCAGACACGGATACATTTCAATCCTCCCGCCGTGGAGCCCGCGCATCCTCCTATGAAAAGGAGCAGGAACAGGATAATGCCCACCAGTGGCGGCCATAACAGGTAGTCGGCCGTGGCGAATCCCGTGGTTGTCAGGAGGGATACCACCTGGAAGAGCGCATCCCGTATGCAGCGCTCCAGTCCGTTGCCTTGTTGGGCATAGAGTGATAGTCCGATGATCAGGGTCGCCGCGAGGGTGATGATGGTATACAGGCGGAATTCCTGATCCTGGAAAAGACGCTTGAGTTTCCCGTGAAAAGCGAAATGCAGCAGCCCGAAGTTGGTTCCCGCGATGAACATGAAGAAAACGATCACGTATTGGATATAGGCGGAATCCCAGTAGGCGATACTGGCATTCTTGGTCGAGTATCCCCCGGAACCCATGGCCGCGAAGGCGTGGCAGATGGAGTCGAACAGGCTCATGTCCCCCAGGAACAGCAATAGGGTCAGGAGCGCCGTTAGGGAGATATACAGCAGCCACATCTTTCTGGCCGAGGCCTTGAACGTGGCGGACAGCTTGTCATGAGTCGGCCCGGGCACTTCGGCCACGTACAGGTCCCGGCCCTCGATACCTAATCCCGGCAGAATGGCTATCAACAGGACGATGATACCCAAACCACCTAACCATTGGGTGAGCGACCGCCAGAAAAGGGAAGCGTGGGGCAGGGCCTCCACGTTGTTCAGTATGGAGGAACCGGTAGTCGTGAATCCCGACATGGTCTCGAATATCGCATCCGGAATAGAGGGAATGCTTCCTCCCAGCAGGAAGGGCAGACACCCGAACAGGGTGAACAGTATCCACGTGCAGGTGACGATGAAATACCCGTCTTTCTTGGCTAGAATCCTGTCTTTCACTTTTATCGCTTTGCACATGGTAAGTCCGCAGACCAGGGTAATGAGTGCCGACCAGGCGAATGCCGTGGCATCGTGTTCCCCGTACAGGAGGGCAACAATGATACATAACGCCAGACCCGCGCTTTCCACCACGAGCAGTTTGCCTAGGATATTGATGATAAACCGGAAGTTGATCATTACTTTTGGAATAATTTGATGACTTTTTTAACGGCAGTGGGCAGGGCGAATATCACCACGTTGTCCCCGGCCTCGATTTGCACGTCTCCCTTGGCGATGATGGCATCCCCGTTACGGATGATACCCCCGACGGTGGCGTTGTCCGGGAATCGCAAGTCGGCCAGCGTCTTCCGCGTGATGGGCGAACCGACTTCCGCGATGAGTTCGAACACCTCCGCTTCCGAGAACGTCAGGAACTTCAGGTGTTTCACGTCCACGTTCATCGTGTAGCGGTAGATATGCGAGGCGGCGATGAGTTTCGTGTTCACCAGGCTGCCGATGCCGATATTCTCGGCCAGGTCGATATAGTCGATGTTCTCCACCTCGGCCACGCTCTTCTTCACGCCCAGCTTCTTGGCCAGCAGGCACGAGAGGATATTGGTTTCCGACGAGTGGGTCACGCTGATAAAGGCGTCCGTGTTCTTGATACCCTCTTCCCGCAACAGGGTCAGGTCCCGTCCATCCCCGTTGATGACCAGCGTGGATTTCAACTTGTCCGCGAGCAGGATGCACTTTTCCCGGTCTTTCTCGATGATTTTGACATTATAGTTCTTTTCCAGCAGGGAGGCGGCTTTGCAACCGATGCGCGAGCCCCCGACGATGACCACGTTCTTGATTTCGTATCTCGATTTCCCGCATAGCGAGAACAGGTTGGGCACGTAGAAGGGTTTGGCCACGAAGAAGGCCAGGTCCCCGTACCGGAACACGTCATTTCCCCGCGGGATGATGGTGCGGTCGGAACGCTTGATGGCGGCCACCCGGAAATGCTGTGCCCCGTACCGTTCGGCCATTTGCGCCAGCGTCAGGTTCAGAATGGGGGCATTCTCCCACAACTTGATGCCCAGCAGTTGCAACCGTCCGTCCGAGAACTCGTGCAGCTGCCGCGTCCCGCTTTGTTTGAGGGCCGCCACGATTTCCTCCGCGGCCAGCCGTTCGGGGTAGATAAGCGAGTCGATACCGATGCCTTTCAGGTATTCCGCGTTCTCGTTTTCGAGGTATTCGCTGTTGTTCACCCGGCAGATGGTCCGTTTGGCGCCCAGTTTCTTGGCCAGGATGGCCGAGTTGATATTTTGGTCCTCCAGGTGGTTTACGGCGATATACAGGTCACATTTCGGTACTCCCGCGTCCCGCAATGCCCCGATGGAGGTACACGAACCCACGATGGACAGGATGTCCAACTGATTCTCCAGCAGTTCCAGTTTCTCCTGGTCCTGGTCGATCAGCATGATGTTGTGTTCTTGTTTGCTAAGCATCTTGGCGAGGTGTGTTCCCACTTCTCCCGCTCCCGCTATGACAATGTTCATGTTATTCCTAGTGTGTTGTTTTGGCGGCAAAATAAAGCATTATAATCTGAATGGCATAGCATATCGGGAATTTTATTTCACCGGCAGCCGTTCCCACAGCCAGTTGGGCAGCAATTGCCATGCCCCCACGAGCAGGGCGTACCGCCAGTCGATGACGGCAGTCCGGCGACGGTGTTCGATGGCCGAGAATATCTTCCGGGCGGCATATCCTACTTCCAGTTGCAGGGGATAACTGCCTCCCTCGATGAGGGGTGTCCGCACGAATCCGGGGCGGATGTCCGTCACCCGGATGGGGTAGTGGCGCAGGCGGGCCTGTTGGCGGAGGGCCGAGAGATAGGTGCTCTGGTACCTCTTGGAGGCCGAGTAAGCCGGGGCGGCTCCCAGCCCCTTCGTGCCGGCGATGGACGAGATGGCCGCTAGGTGTCCCCCTCCCTGTCGGGCGAAGTGGTTGAATGCCGCGGTGATCAGTCGGGTGAAGCCGGTGACGTTCGTGCAGGTCGTGCGTATCTCGGGCTCCGGGTCCAGTCCGGGATTGTTGTGCCCGATGCCGGAGGAATGGATGTACAGGTCCATGCCCCCGAGGGCGGCGATGAGTTCTTCCAGCAGTTCCGGGGCTTCCGGGCGGTTCACGTCGATGGTTTTCACGTGCAGGCTGGGGTGTGTGGCCTGCAGTGTCTGCAGCAGTTCGGTCCGTCGGCCGGCGATTCCCACGGTGCAGCCTTTCGCGATGTATAGCTTGGCCAGTTCCAGTCCGAGACCGGAAGTGGCGCCCATGATGATGACTTTCTTCATGCGTTTCGTCTTTGTCGGTAAAGGTAAGGCTTTTCCGGGGAGCCCGCGGGAATTTAAGTATATTTAAGGCCGCGGGCATGACCACGGTATCCGGACACTCCCCGTTTCTCCCGTCGAGGTGTATCGGGCCCCGTGCCGCTCGCAGAACCGCCGCCACGCTTTCCGGCAGTACGGGGAATTCGTGTTGTCGAGGATCACGTGCCGGGGAGTCTTTCCCCCGGTCTCCCGCGGGGGGAGGATGTTACCCGTGACGATGAGCGTGCCGCCTCCTTCTCCCGGGGGATGTTCCCGGTCCGCGATGCGGAGGGTGTCCCGGGCGGAGCATAGCCGGTTGTCCCGGAAATGCAGGGCGGAGTTCAGGAACCCCTCGTTTGCCGGTAGCGGGCGGAGCCCGTTGGCGAGGACGTACGGGGGAACCGCGGTATCCCCTCCGCTGTATTTCAGGAAGGCGTAATGTCCCCGGTAATTCAGCACGACCACCGACCGGTCATGGTAATGGAACACGGCCACTTCCTGTCGGTGATTCCGGCGGTATTCCCAGGCCCCGTGGTATAGCGCGAGGGCAAGCAGGACACCGCATGCGCCTGCGATGGCCCGGCGGCTTCGCTTCCCGACCGCCGCCGGCAGGAGAGCCAGGAAAAGGTATATCCCGGCCAGATGCCCGAGGCTCGGGTACACCCCCGTCAGGTTGTAGGAATAGGTCTCGAATTGCTCCAGGCCGAAGAACAGTCCCCGGTTGATGCCCGTCACGACCGGGGCTATCCACGTGCCGACGACGGCCGGGAGCACGAGCAGCGCGACTCCCCCGTACAGGAGGAACATCGCCAGCGGTATGGCAATCAGGTTGACGAGCAGGCCGTTCACGTTCACCGTGTGGAAATAATAGGCCGTGAGGGGAGCCGTGGCCACCTGGGCGGTCAGGCTGAGGCACATCAGGCTGTACACCTTGCCGGGGAACCGGGGCAGGTGTTCCCGTACCCGGTTGAGCGGGGGAAAGAACAGGATGATGCCCGTGTAGGCGGCGTACGACATCTGGAAGCTGACCGAGTACAGCAGGTTCGGGTTCACGAGTAGCGTGAAGAAGGCCGAGGCGGCCACCGCGTTCAGCGGGCTGTAGTCTTGCCGGAATGCCCGCCCGACGAGCAGGATGCTCAGTATCGCGGCCGCCCGGCAGGCCGAGGGCGACAGTCCCGTGAGGCCGACGGCCAGCCACAGCAGGGGGATAAGTCCCAGCCGGCTCCGGGCGTTCCGGATGCCCATCGCGTTGAAGAGGGCGGAGAACAGCAGGTACAAGGCCCCCATGTGCAGTCCCGATATGGCGAGCAGGTGTACCGTCCCCGTCCGCTGGAACAGTCGTTCCGTGTCGGGGTGCAGGTCTTCCCGGTAGCCCAGGCACAGGGCTTCCAGCAGCGATGCCGTGAGCGTATCCGGGACCACGGACCGGAGTTTCCGGATCAGGCTTTCCCGCACCTCCAGGCAGAGGGTGCGGAAATCCTTCCGGTGGCCCGTGATTTCCGCCGTGCGCGTGTAGGCTCTCGCGTGGATGCCCTGGTGGCGCAGGTAGCGGTCGTAATCGAAATCGTGGAAATATTGCTTGCGGGTCAGCGGGAACACCCGTGCCCGGCACGTGATGGAGTCTCCCGGTCGGATGCCCGGGTTCTCTTTTACCTGCAACAGGAACCGGTAATCTCCTTCACGGATGAGGTATTTGTCCGGCGGGGCGAACAGGGCCTCGCATCTTCCCCGGAGAATCACTTCCCCTCCGCTTTCTCCCGCGGGCAGTCCCGGGGAAGGGGTCAGGTATACTCCCGCGAGGGCGATGAACGCTCCCGTGGCGCTCAGGAACACGGCCGTGCGGCATTTCCGCCGCCGGGCGTAGAGCAACAGGGCCCCGCCGAGGGCCGCCAGAAGATATACCGCCACTCCCGCCCCTCCTTCCGGCAGGAAGTCGGCACCCGCAATGCCCGCTGTCAGGGCCGCGAGAAAGAAAATGTAAGGATTCCCGTGCAAGAAACTCGAGGACATACGCCCTGCTTTAGTGTCCCGGCTGTCGGCGGAAGTCCCCGCGTCCTCCCCTTACTTGGGCAGGACGAACCGGTAGTCAATCTTGAACTTCCCCGCGCTGATGTGGTTCAGCTTCCGTTTCAGCAGGCTCTTCTTCAGGGGGCTGAGGTGATCCGTGAACAGCATCCCCTCCAGGTGGTCGTACTCGTGCTGGATGATGCGGGCAGGTGTTCCCTCGAACTCCTCCGTGTGCTCCACCCAGTTCTCGTCCCGGTACGTGATTTTTATTTTATCCTTGCGGATGACATCTTCGTGTATGCCCGGGATGCTGAGGCAACCCTCGTTGAACGGCACGTCCTCTCCCGTGCGTTCCAGGATATGGGCGTTGATGAACGCCTTCTTGAATCCGGCGCAGGCCGGGTCAATCTCTGCGAATGCCGAGCCGTCCACCACGAATACCCGGATATTCTTCCCCACCTGCGGGGCGGCCAGTCCGACCCCGTCCGACTCGTACATCGTCTGCCACAGGTCATCGATAAACTTCTTCAATCCCTCGTGCTCCGGGGTAATGTCCTCGGAAACCTTGCGCAACACGGGATGCCCGTAAATGTAAATTGGTAGTAACATAGTCTTTCGTTGTATTTGCCGCGAAAATACGAATCATTTATCGTTTTCCCCTCATTTTATCCCCGGTATTTCAGGTTCCGCTGCAGTTCCATGTACGATTGCAGGATAATCGTGGCGCTGATGGCGTCCACCACGGCCTTGTCTCGCCGTTGTTTCTTCTTCGCCCCGCCTTCCAGCAGGGCCTTGTGGGCCAGCACCGAGGTGAACCGCTCGTCGTGCATCTCCAGGGGCATGTCCGGGAACCGCTTCCGGAAGCTCGCCACGAAGGGCTTGATGTAGCGCATGCTCTCCGAATCCGTGTTGTCCATCTGCTTGGGATACCCCACCACCACCAGGTCCACCTTCTCCCGCGAGAAGTATCCCTCCAGGAAGGCCAGCACCTCCCCGGCGTTCACCGTCGTCAGGCTGTTGGCGATGATTTGGCTGGGGTCCGTCACCGCGATACCCACCCGTTTCCGTCCGTAATCAATGGCTAAAATCCGTCCCAAGGCTCAATCTATTATGAAAATATCCTCGTTATCCCGTTTCATCAGGTATTCCTCCCGGGCGAACTTCTCCAGCTTGTCCCGGTCGCCCGTCAGCTCGTCCTTCTTCCGCTTGTTCTCCTCCACCCGTTCCCGGTAGTACTGCCTGTCCTTCTCCAGGTCGCTTATCCGTCCCCGCAGCTCCAGCTGGTCGAGAAAACTGTACTTGTCGAACAGCGCCAGCCATACCACGAACACCGCCCCCACGAGCGTGTACTTGTTCGCGTATCGCCGGAACCCTCTCTGCCATATGGTCTTCTCCTTTTCTTGCATACCGCGAAAATACGAAAAACCCCTGTAAAAGAAATCTCCCCGCCCGATTTTTTTTCTCCCGCCTCCCCGGGAATCCCCCTTTTCGCGCTGCATATTTATAAAAACGCCGGGAATGTTTATGCGACACGTTGATTTGCAGTCGTTTGCGTGTCGATAAAAATGCCCTGACCCTATTTTTTCTAACGCTTATTTGATTTAGTTTTGCGTGTAGAAATATTGAACAAACTAAAAGAAACTATTGATAATGGAAAAGAAACTTGCAGTGATTGCCCTGGGAGGTAACGCCCTTCTCCGGGGAAATCAGAAAGGAACCATCGAGGAGCAGAATGCCAACACCGTCGACACGTTGGAGAATATCGTGTTCCTCCTCAAGGAAGGATACAACCTCATCATCTCCCACGGCAACGGCCCGCAGGTGGGCAACGTCCTCATGGATAATGCCGCCGGTGGCGAGATGTTCGGCAACGCCCACATGCCCCTCGACGTGTGCGTGGCCTATACCCAGGGGCAGATCGGTTACCTCATCGAGCGCAACCTGCGCAACATCCTCAAGGAGCACGGCATCAACCGGAACGTGATTTCCATGGTGTCCCAGGTCATCGTGGACAAGAACGACCCCGCTCTCCAGAATCCCACCAAGCGCGTGGGCAAGATATACACCAAGGCCGAGGCCGATAAGCTGGCCGCCGAGAAAGGCTGGATTTTCAAGGAGGAAATCAAGCAGGAAGGCGGATGGCGCCGCGTGGTGCCCTCGCCCGATCCCAAGGATTTCATGAACGCCGAACTCATCGAGCGCCTGGCCCGCGAGGGTAACATCGTCATCACCACCGGCGGTGGCGGTATCCCCGTCTACATCGACGAGCAGGGTGACATCCAACCCCTCGAGGGCGTCATCGACAAGGACCTCGCCTCTTCCATGGTCGGAACCCGCGTGAAGGCCGACGAGTTCTACATCCTCACCGATGTGCCCTACATCTACAAGGACTACAAGAAACCCTCCCAGCAGATCCTGGAATTCCTCGACTATGCCGACACCATGAAGTACCTCGAGGAAGGCGTCTTCGCCGAGGGCAGCATGGCACCGAAGATCCGCGCCTGCCTCCGCTTCGTGAAGAACGGTGGCGACAAGGCCGTCATCACCGAGGCCACCAAGTTGGCCGACAAGAAGTACGGCTCCAAGATTACCATGGACTACGAGGACGATCGTCGTTGACCGGGCCGGGGGTGAAAAAATCCCCCTCCCTGTTCCGTTTCTCGTCCGCGTGTATTAAATTTGAACCGCTTTACAGCAAGAAATTGTGAACCTATAAATAAACAAGTTATGGCTTTTAATTTAAGAAACAGAAACTTTTTGAAGTTGTTGGACTTCACCCCGAAAGAAATTAAGTACATGTTGGACTTGGCTGCCGACTTGAAAAAAGCTAAATATGCCGGGACCGAGCAACCCCGCCTGAAAGGCAAGAATATCGCCTTGATTTTCGAGAAAACCTCTACCCGTACCCGTTGCGCCTTCGAGGTGGCTGCTTATGACCAGGGTGCTCACGTGACCTATCTCGGACCTTCCGGTTCCCAGATTGGCGTGAAGGAATCCATGGCCGACACCGCCCGCGTGCTCGGACGCATGTACGACGGTATCGAGTACCGCGGTTTCGCCCAGGCTACCGTTGAGGAATTGGCCAAATACGCCGGTGTACCCGTGTGGAACGGTTTGACCAACGAATTCCACCCCACCCAGATTCTGGCCGACTTCCTGACCATGAGCGAACACGTGGACAAACCTCTCAACCAGGTAACTTTCGCTTACCTCGGCGATGCCCGTTTCAACATGGGTAACTCCCTCATGGTAGGTGGTGCCAAGATGGGTATGGACGTGCGCATCGTTGCCCCGAAAGAATTGCAACCGGCTGCTGACCTCGTGGCTACCTGCCAGGCTATCGCTGCCGAGACCGGTGCCAAGGTAACCGTTACCGACAACGTGGAAGAAGGCGTGAAGGGATGCGACTTCCTGTACACCGACGTTTGGGTATCCATGGGTGAGCCTGCCGAGGTTTGGGCTGAACGTATCAAGTTGCTGACCCCGTACCAGGTGAACAAGAGAACCATGGAATTGACCGGCAACAAGAACTGCAAGTTCATGCACTGTCTTCCGGCTTACCACAACCTCGAAACTCAGGTGGGCCGCGACGTTTACAAGCAATTCGGCATGGACGGTCTGGAAGTGACCGAGGAAGTGTTCGAATCTCCGGCTTCCATCGTCTTCGACGAGGCCGAGAACCGCATGCACACCATCAAGGCCGTGATGGTGGCCACGTTGGGCGACTGATAACCTCATCCCGCGTGATTGCGGCAGAAAGGGCGATTCCCCCGCGGGATCGCCCTTTTCTCGTGCCCGCCTTTCCGCCGCTATTCCTCGACGGCGATACAGGGGCGGCCCGGGAACCGGGGAGATGCCGGGCATACAGGTAGTGACCAGGAAGTGATCAGGAGGAGAGAAGGAAGAGAGGGAATACGGAGGCTTCTTGGTAATTTCTAGCTTATTGGGCTCCGTACCCCGAAAAGTTTTGTTTTGTCCCTGACAATCCGTATCTTTGTCAAAGAAGCCTAGCGAGATGAATTTAATTGAATTGAACATAGATAAAATTATCGCCTTGTGTAAGAAATACAAGGTTGATAAGTTATTTGTTTTTGGCTCTATTCTCACTAACCGTTTTAGCCCGGAAAGTGATGTTGATTTTGTCGTGCGATTTAATAAAAGTCAAATCACGGATTATTTCAGTAATTTTTTTGACCTGAAATACGCGCTGGAAGATATCCTGGGAAGGCGAGTGGATTTGGTAGAAGAACAGGCAATCCGCAATCATTACCTGAAAGAGAACATTGAACGAACCAAAGCTTTGGTGTATGGATAATTTTACCAAGAAGCATCTGTAAGATATACTTAATGCCATCCAGGATATCGAAACTTTTTTTGAAGGACAGCCTAAGTTATTCGAGGAATTTTGTAAGGATATCCGTCTACAGCGGGCAATAGAAAGGTGTATTGAAATCATCGGGGAAGCCATGAACAGGATATTGAAAGAACATCCTGATATTCCGATCACGAATGCCCGCAAAATCGTGGATGCCCGTAATTATATCATACATGGGTATGATAGTCTTTCCGTTGATATTTTATGGAGTATCGTCATTAATCATCTTCCGAAACTGAAACAGGAAGTGGAGGAGATGGAGAGGTGAGGCGGGGAAAAACACGAGAGCCTGTCGCGGTGGCGGCAGGCTCTCGTGGTGATTGGCGGGGATGCCCGCCAATACCGTTTATTGCTTGTGGCACATGATGCTGAGGATGGTGCGGTCGGTTTCTTCCATTCCCTCGGTACCCACGCGTCCGACGTTGCGGATGGTGCGCTCGATGTCCTCCTCGACGATACCGTCGTTGTGGGGCTTTATGCCGCGGGTGGCGAGCAGGGCGGCCTGTACGGCTGCCGATACGCCGGAGTACACTTTCAGGGCGCAGCCTTGCTTGGCTCCGTCGCACATCATGCCGGTGAGCCCGGAGCACATGGTCTTGATGGCATTGACCACCTTGTCGTAGTCACCGCCCATGAGGTAGGTGATGGCGGAGGCGGCGCCGGTGCCGGCGATCATGATACCGCAAAGAGCGGAAAGGTGACCAAGGTAGTAGTGTATGTGGGCGGCGATGAGGTTACTGAAGGCGAGGGCGCGGATGAGCTGCTCGCGGGAGGAACCAAGTTTCTCGGCGGCCACGATGACGGGCATGTAAACGGTGATTCCCTGGTTACCGCTGCCGGAGTTGGTCATAACGGGTTTGGGGCATCCGTCCATGCGGGCGTCGGAGGCGGCTGTGGCACGGATGAGGGCATCGTTGAGCAGGTCGTCCTCGAGTAATCCCTTGTCGATGTTTTCCTTGAGGGTGCGCCCGATTTGCAGGCCGTATTCCTCGCGAAGGCCGGCGTCGGAGATGGCTTTGTTCATTTCGGCTCCCTCGAGCACGAATTCGATGTCGCGGAGGTCAATCTCGTGAATGAAGTCCCAGATGCGTTTTATGCTGAGCTCGGGGGCTTGAGGGGTGTTGTCGCCGGTGTCGACACGGTAGTCGCGGCGGAGGATGGTCTCGCCGTTCTTGTCCACGCGAACGATGTTGGTGTGGGCGTGGATGATGATGACTTTCACGGTGTCGGAACCCCGGGTGGCATCGGCTTCCACGTATAGTTTATCGGGGGCGTCTTCCTTGTGGATGATTTCGACGCGGGGGAGGAGGGCTTTGGCCTGTTGAAGGTTGTCGCCGATGAGGACTTCCTTGAGGACTTCAAGTCCGTATTCGGTTTTCCCGCACACGGCGCCGAGGGCGGCGGCGATGGGAAGGCCGGTCATTCCGGTGCCGGGGATGCCGACACCCATTCCGTTCTTGTAGATGTTTCCGCTGACTTGTACGCGGAGGGTGTCGGGGACACCGCCGAGGGTTTCTTTACATTGCGCGCAGGCGAGCGCGCAAGCCACGGGTTCCGTGCAGCCGAGGGCGGCGACGGCCTCGCGGTGCAGGATCTCTATGATTTGTCTATCTGTTACTTGGTTCATTTGAATTGTTTTTAGTTGTTGTTATTTGCCCGCGAAAATAATGTTATTTATCCATTTTGCTATAGCGTGAATGGTAATTTGTGTTATCTTTGTCAATTGAACTTGAACACTATAGATGTAACGCGGATGAGATTATTGTTGATATTTCTTTTGCTGGTGGCCGCCAGCCGTTCATGGGCGCAGGCGGACACGACGCGGGTGGCGGACTCGGTGGCGGTAGTGCCGGAGGTGGATTTCCTGCAGAAGTTGCTGGAACCGGATTCCCTGACGGGAGCAAGGGTGACGATTCATGCCGATCCCCGGCTGGAGGAACTGGTACGGCTGCGGAAGTCGGTTTACAAGCGGCGGTACGAGTTCACGGGTTACCGTATACAGTTGCTGTCGGTGAGTTCCTATATGTCGAACGTGGATTCGCTGGAAGCGTTTTGCGAGCGGTTCCGGGAGGAGTTCCCGGAGTACCGGGTGTACCTGCAGTATTTTGACCCGGACTTCAAGATTCGGGTGGGGAATTTCCGTAGTCGCATCGAGTCGTTGCCGGCACTGGTGCGTATCCGGGAGAAGTACCCGCGGGCTTACCCGGTGAAGTGTTCGATCACGGTCCGGGAGTTGATGCCGGAGGTACAGGCAGACACGGTGAGGACCGATTCTATCGGGCTTCTTCCAGTCGTTCCAACAGAATAGTTTTTTCTTTTTCCAGCCGTAGGGCGGGTTCCGTGGCGACGAGTTGTTCTATCGTGGAGAGCAGCCTGCGGAGGAATGCGCTGTATTCCCCGGAACGGGGATTGAAGGGGCGGTGTTCCATTCCCCTGTTGAGCCGTTCTACCTGTCGCGTGAGGGCAATGGTGGAGGGGGTGAAGTAGGTGGTCGAGAATCGTTCCCAGATGTAGTTCACGGCGAGGGGCGTGAGGTGGAGCATGTCGTCGGCGTAGTAGCGGTAGTCGCGGAGTTCGTCGAGGACGATCTCGTAGGAGGGGAAGTAGTGGACGTTGGGGAAGCGTTGGCGCAGGGCGTCTATGGCGAGGAGAAGGGTGGCCTTGCTGAGCTGGTTGCCGTGGGCGCCGTCCTTCCAGTGACGGATGGGGCTGACGGTGAAGAGTACCTGAAGGGTGGGATTGGCCTGCAGGAGTTCGTGAAGAAGGTGGGTGTAGTCGGTGACGATGTCCTCGACGGAGAGACGGTAGCGCTCGAATTCCCGGGCGGGAATCTTGTGGCAGTTGGAGACGATGATGCTGCGGCCGATGTGGCGGTAGACCCAGGCGGTACCCCAGGTGATGACGAGGAGGTCGAGGCGGGGAAGTTCCCGGCGGGCGTCGTCGAGGCGGGTGTTGATGTGGTGGAGGCAGGTGTCCGGGTCGGGGGAGGAGAAGGAACCGTGGTGCTGGAGGCTGACCCATTGGCCGCCGACGGGAAGGAGGTCATCGGGGGTGAATCGCTTGCCGGAGAGCAGGAGCCGCAGGGTGCCGGCGACGGAGGCGGGGTTGTAGATGATGCCGCAGGGGTTGACGTCGGCGTTGAATTTGTACCGGCGGAATTTCTCGCCGATGTTCTCGGCGAAGCAGGAGCCGAGGAGCAGCAGGCGGGTGGCATGGGAAATGTTGAAGACGGGGGCGGGGATTTGTACCGTGGTTTGTAGTTCCATATTTATATTGTTTATAAATAAATGTCGTTTACGCGAAAGTAGGGAAGTTTTTTTGATTCTTTACGGCCCGCGTGTTTACATTCGCGTAAAATTTTCGAGCATGGGAATATGGTCTATTTTACTGGTCGCCGTGGGGTTGGCGATGGATAGTCTGGCCGTGAGCGTGAGCGGTGGGATCGTGATGCGTCCTTTCAGCATGAGGCAGTCGCTGCGGTTGGCGTTGACGATGGGAATTTTCCAGGCGGGAATGACCTTGCTCGGGTGGGCGTTGGGCGTGGGGTTCAGTTCCTATATCACGGCGTATGACCATTGGATTGCTTTCGTGTTGCTGGCCTTCCTGGGAGGAAAGATGATTTACGAGTCGTTCGGGGAGGAGGATCACACGATTTCCTCGTTCTCGTTGAAGACGTTGTGCACGCTGGGGGTGGCCACGAGTATCGACGCGTTGGCGGTGGGGGTGAGTATGGCTTTCCTGAAGACGGGTATCGGGTTGCCGGCGCTGGTAATCGGGTTGGTGGCTTTCGGGCTTTCGCTGGCCGGTGTGTGGGGTGGTTACCGTTTCGGTAAAATCAAGGGGGTGAACGTGGAACTGGTGGGAGGGATAATTCTTATTGCCATCGGGGGGAAGATCCTGGTGGAGCATCTTTGCGCTTAATTCCGGCGGTATTTTTTCCGGTTTTGGATTTTTTGCTTATCTTCGCGACACGTATCTATGGGGCAGACGTGGATTTGACAGCATGATGAATAGGTATGTAAGCATGTCGGGCGTAGTGAAGCCGGCCCGTTAATCCCGGACGCAAAATTTTAATTGGCGAAAGAAATTACGCTCTTGCTGCCTAATCGAAGTACAGTAGATTGAGGCTTAATCTCCGCTCAAGGATAGTGGAGACAAGACATCCCGCCGGAGGTCCCACCTTGTACCACCCGGCATCCGGGGTGCAGGTAACACGAGGTTAGCCAGTGTCACGCTTCGAGGCGTTGGCGAAATTTTAGAAGCTAAGGTGTCGTTTGGGTGCTTTTTTCCGTGCGACGCTCGAAAACCAACAAAAAGCTACGCATGTAGAAAGCATATTGATTCCGTGTTTGGACCAGGGTTCGATTCCCTGCTGCTCCACTTTTTTTATGGTGTCGCATGACTTCTTTTTTCTCGAACGGTATGTTTCCTTTTGTAAATGTTCACACGCACACCCCGGGTGAGGGGATAAACGTGTGGGACGTCGGGAGGAATGTGCCGGTTGGTGAGGTCGGGGAGATGGATTTTTTCTCCGTGGGAATCCATCCCATGGAGGGAATGAGGGAGGGGGAGGTTGATTGGTCTGGCTTTCGGGTGCTGGTGGAACGGGAGCGGGTTGTCGCCGTGGGGGAATGTGGGTTGGACCGCCGTTTCGCGAGGGACCTGAGGGAGCAGGAGCGGTTGTTCTGGCGACAGGCGGAGTGTGCCGAGGAGGCCGGTAAGCCGGTGGTGATTCATGGCGTGAGGGCTTACCCGGAGATTATCGCCACGCGGAAGGCCGGGGAATTTCGGATGCCCTGGGTGATTCACGGGTATAACAATAACGAGAGGATTCTGGCCCAGTTGCTGGAGCATGGTTTTTACATCTCGGCGGGGGCGGTCTTGCTGACCCCGGATTCGAACGTGTCTCGCCGATTGGGAGATATTCCCCTGGAGCGGCTTTTCCTGGAGACGGACGACCGGGAGACGGGGATTGAGGAGGTGTACGCGGGGGCTGCCTGTCGGTTGGGATGGGAAATGGAGGAATTGAAGAAACGGTTGTGGATGAATTTTAATACAGTATTTCATGGAATGGTTAAGTAGAACGGAATTGTTGTTGGGAAAGGAACGCCTGGAACGCCTGCTGCGGGCCCACGTGCTGGTGGCCGGATTGGGAGGTGTGGGGGCTTATGCCGCGGAACAGCTGTGCCGGGCGGGAATAGGGGAGATGACCATCATTGACGGGGACCGGGTGGAGGTCACGAACAAGAACAGGCAGTTGCCGGCGATTGACAGTAATATAGGTTTGCCGAAGGCGGAGGTGATGGCCGCCCGTTTCCGGGAAATCAACCCGGATATTCGCCTGCATGTGATTAATGATTTTATCCGGGATGACCGGATGGTGGAGGTGTTGGAGATGGCCCGGTATGATTACGTGGTGGATGCCATTGATACGCTGGCCCCGAAGATTTTCCTGATTTACCATTGCCTGCAGAAGGGGCTCAAGGTGGTGAGCTCCATGGGTGCGGGGGGAAAGATGGATCCGATGCAGATCCGGATAGCGGATATTTCGAAATCGTATAATTGCACGCTGGCCCGGATGTTGCGGAAACGGCTGCACAAGTTGGGGGTTTACAAGGGGGTGAAGGTGGTTTTTTCGCCCGAGGAGGTGGATCCCGAGGCGGTGGTGTTGAGCGAGAGCGAGAACAAGAAATCGAACGTGGGGACTATTTCTTATATGCCGCCCCTGTTCGGTTGTTATTGCGCCTCGGTGGTAATTCGGGATCTGGCCGGGGAACGGGAACCGGAACCGGCGGAATAAGCTGTAGCGAATTACATAGTAAATAGGCCGATATCCCTTCTGGAATATCGGCCCTTTTTAATGAAGCGTTTCATGGGCTCATGTTAGCCTGTATACTTGTATATTTTGCGCCCTATGCCCGTAGTTTTTGGGCGGAAAGTTTGCTTAGCTTGCTTTCGGCATACTCTTTCGTGATATTGATTTCCTTTATGTCCTGCGAGGGAAGCTCGAACATGAGGTCGGTCATGATGGCCTCGCAGATGGAACGCAATCCCCGGGCTCCCAACTTGAACTCGATGGCCTTGTCGACGATGTACTCGAAAACGTCCTCGTCGAAGGTGAGCTTGATGTGGTCCAGTTCGAACAACTTGATGTATTGCCGGATGATGGCATTCTTGGGTTCGGTCAATATGTTACGTAAGGCTTGCCGGTCAAGAGGTTCGAGGTAGGTGAGTACCGGGAGACGACCGATAATTTCGGGTATGAGCCCGAAAGATTTCAGGTCCTGCGGGGCTATGTACTGCAACATGTTGTCGCGGTCGAGCCGGGCTGTTTCCTTGCTGGCGGTGAATCCCACAACCTGGGTGTTCATGCGTTGGGCGATTTTCTTCTCGATGCCGTCGAATGCTCCCCCGCAGATGAAAAGAATGTTCTTCGTGTTCACGGGAATGAGCTTTTGTTCGGGATGTTTACGCCCTCCCTGTGGCGGGACATTGACGATGGAACCCTCCAGGAGCTTTAGCAATCCCTGTTGTACGCCTTCGCCGCTCACGTCTCGGGTGATGGAAGGGTTGTCTCCCTTGCGGGCAATCTTGTCGATCTCGTCGATGAACACGATACCTTTTTCGGCGGCTTCCACGTCGTAGTCGGCGGCTTGCAGCAGGCGGGTGAGGATGGACTCGATGTCCTCGCCCACGTAACCGGCTTCCGTCAGTACGGTGGCATCCACGATGGTGAAGGGCACGTGCAGCATCTTTGCTATCGTGCGGGCAAGCAGGGTTTTCCCCGTTCCGGTGCGTCCGACCATGATGATGTTGGATTTCTCGATTTCCACGTCATCGGATTCCTGTTTCTGCATCAGCCGCTTGTAGTGATTGTAAACGGCTACAGCCAGGTGTTTCTTGGCTTCGTCCTGCCCGATTACATACTGGTCGAGGAATTCCTTGATCTCAATGGGTTTTCGGATGTCTCCCGCGTTGAATTCCAAGGGGCGAGAGGGAGATTTCATCTCCTCTTTCACGATGTCGTAGGCTTGTTCCGCGCACATGTCGCAGATGAAGCCGTCCAGCCCGGCGATTAATAAATCCACTTCGCTACGAGGCCTTCCGCAAAAAGAACATTTATCTTCCATGTTATTTTTCTCTTGTTAAAACGGTGTCAATCATCCCGTATGCCTTAGCCTCCTCGGCCGTCATCCAGTAATCGCGGTCGGCGTCCTTTTCCACTTTCTTGATGGGGTTGCCGGAGTGGTCGGCGATGATCTGGTATAGTTCCTTTTTCAGTTTCAGGATTTCCCGTGCCGTGATCTCGATATCGGAAGCCTGACCT
This sequence comes from uncultured Butyricimonas sp., assembly GCA_944321845.1. Lineage (GTDB taxonomy): Bacteria > Bacteroidota > Bacteroidia > Bacteroidales > Marinifilaceae > CALUMT01. The sequence continues at coordinate 2,128 of CALUMT010000032.1, read as the reverse complement.
TGGGCGCCACCCATCGGTTGGTGGATCATGATCCGCGAGTGCTTAAGCGCGGAGCGTTTCCCTTTTGTCCCGGCGGTGATCAGTACGGCTCCCATGGATGCGGCCATACCGGTACAGATGGTGGCCACGTCGCATTGGATGTATTGCATCGTGTCATATATTCCCAATCCGTCATACACGGAGCCTCCCGGGGTGTTGAGATAAATCTGTACGTCCTTGGTCGGGTCGGCAGATTCGAGGAACAGCAACTGGGCCATGACGATGTTGGCAACCGTTTCATCGATGGGAACTCCCAGGAATATGATTCTGTCCATCATCAGGCGGGAGAACACGTCCATCGTGGCCACGTTTAATTGTCTTTCCTCGATAATCGTGGGTGATATATAGCTCGACGTGATTGATTGGTAGCGTTCCAGGTTGAGACTGCTAATCCCTTTATGCTTCACGGCATATTTCTTAAATTCGTCTTGTGGAAACATAATTCGTGTGTCTTGTTAAAATTTGCGCCGCTAAATTACGAAAAAAATATATACGTCAAAATTCCGGTTTGTTTCTCCTTGGTGTTATCTCCAGGTGATTTTTATCACGTGGTCGATGTCTGTCAGTGGGGTGTCGAGGTAAAGCGTGATGCCTTCTTTCGTCCGTTTATAGCGAACGGGCGTGTTATCCTTGAAGGAGACAATTTGTTTTACCCGTTTACCCTGTATCGGCAAGAATAATTCAGATGCCTGCAGTTCGAGGATATGCACGAATGTCGTGTCGTTACGGCGAGTGGTCACACCCCAGGGTTGAGGAGCTATTTCCCCGGCCCGGGTGCCGTATATCGTTTCCCCGTAAAGGGCGGTCCATTTGCCGATTTCTTGTAATGTGTTCACGGCTAATTCCGGGAAATCGCCACTGGGTCTTGGTCCCACGTTCAAAAGCAGGTTGGCATTATTTCCCGCGGCTTTCACGAGGGTTTGAATCAATTGTTTCACGGGTTTGTAATTCCGGTCCGTGATGCTGTATCCCCATGTTTGATTGGTCGTTTCGCAGGATTCCAAGGGAAGAGCACTTACTTCTGCATCGGCGGAATAACCGGCCGTGTTTTGTCCCGGTAGGTCACGCTCGAACATTTGAAAATCCTCGCCCTCAAATGGGGTCTTGTGGTGATTGTTGCCGATGAGGCATCCAGGTTGAAGACGGTGTATTAGCGAATATTGTCGTTCGAGTTGCCAGTCGGCATCCGGTTTGTCCCACCAGCCGTCGAACCAGATACCCCCGATGGGACCGTAGTTCGTCAATAACTCCGTCAGTTGTGTGTCCATGAATTGAAGGTAATCTTCCCATGTACCGGCGGGCTCCCGGCCTGTTTGCCTTCCGGTTCGTCCCCAGGGATAGTAGTCCGGCCTGTGCCAGTCTATGTGCGAATAATAGAGGAATAGCTTTAGTCCTTCTTCCCGGCAGGCTTCTGACAATTCCTTCACGACATCCCGTTTGAACGGGGTTGCATCGACCACGTTGTAGTCCGAGGCTTCGGTGTTGAACATCGAGAATCCATCGTGATGTCGGGAGGTGAAACAGATATATTTCATGCCGGCCTCTTTGGCTAACCTAACCCATTCCCGGGCATTGAAACGGGATGGATAGAATCCCGCGGCCAATTGTTGATATTCCTTTTCGTTCAGGCTTTTGTTTGTTAATACCCATTCTCCGTCACCCAGCATGCTGTAGATGCCCCAATGGATAAATAACCCGAATTTAGCATCCCGGAACCATTCCCGGTTCTCCAGGTTTTCTTGGGTTGGCGTGTATTTTTCTTGTGCTGATAATATCCCATTCATGAAGAATAGGGCAATGAATAAAAATGTGATTCTCATGGCAATAAAAATTATTATCTCGCGTAAATATAATGAGAATAATGTGAAAATAAAAAAAAAGACTTCTCGAAGATAGAGAAGTCTTTATAGGTTCCGTCGATATGACGGGATTTATTTTTCTGCAGTGTGCATAATTGCAGCCTGCGCCACTCTAATTAGATATTCATATTCAATGAGTTATGTACTATGTAGAAAACAAATAGCAAACAGTCTCGTGAATTTGATTTCTCTTATCGAGTTCCCATCGAATATCCAAACTCAATAGCTGT
>CALUMT010000031.1 GCA_944321845.1 uncultured Butyricimonas sp. | reverse complement strand
TGAACATCAACGACACGAACGAGGAGATTCGGAAGACCGTCCACGAGAGATTGTACAACATCTATCCCGTGGCGGACGACGAACTGGACAACATCGTCGGCGTGGTGGACCTCAAAGACCTGTTCGGAAAGGTGGACAGCCCCGATTTCAACCTGCGGCAGCTGGTGCGCCCGGCGCAATATTTCCCTCACAACCAAAGCGTGTACAACGCCTTGGAGCACATGAAGCAAGGGCTTGAGAAATACGGGCTGGTGACCGACGAGTTCGGCAGCATCGAGGGCATCGTGACGCTCAACGACGTGCTGACCGCCCTCATCGGGGAAGTCGCGGAAGAGGGCGAGGAGCCCGACATCATCCGACGGGACGACGGCAGTTACCTCGTCGACGGACAATGCTCCTTCTATGAGTTCCTTGAGTATTTCGACATGGAAGACCTATACACGGACCATTATTACAACACGCTGAGCGGACTTATCCTAAAGATTTTGGAACGGATTCCCCGCACGGGAGAAAAGTTGCAATGGAACAATTTCCATTTCGAGATTGTGGACATGGACGGGGCACGCATCGACAAGGTGCTTGTCACCCAGGACACGAACGAGAGGGAGGTTGTATCAAAATAGCTCTTCACACTCCTCCGTCCGCTTCGCGTCCACCTCCCCTATCTTAGGGGAGGAGTTGCGGAAGATTGAGATTCAGCCGAATATTTTCACTCCGCCAACTCTTCCCCAAAGTTGGCAGGGCAGGATTTCTGTAAGGGCCTAACTCTCCCTCCAAGATAGAGGGAGCCCCCGAAGGGGGGAGGGAGCATGATAAGAGCATTTCGACACAGCACAGCCCTTCTCTCGTTAATCAGGCGTGGTGAGGACATTGGTGCTCCCCTCCCCCTTCGTGGTGATGACATCCCACTCCGGAATCCAGCACGAATCCTTTCAAATAAGCCTCGACCAATTTGCGGACGTCTCCCTTGCATCCACGCAGCACCCTGATTCCTTGGTTGTTCAACACATTCAACGCGCCGTCGCCCATGCTTCCGGCCAGCATCACGGTCACGCCTTTTTCCTTCAACACCGAAGCGATGTTCGACTTGCAACCGCACCCCTGAGGCGAGGGCAAGGTTTCCTCGCCCGTGATTTCCTTTGCCTCGTTCACCGTAAACAAAGTATAAAACTCACAGTGGCCGAAATGATCATCCACCGTTGTTCCTCTCGTTGGAATTGCAATTTTCATAGTTCCTCCTTTTTATAAATTTTAATATTATGACAATCAATTCTCACCATACTCTTTAAAACGGATAAGGAATAGGTTTTGCCACTTTTTCCCGTAACATGGCAACATTCCCGCTATTCCACTCCGCTTGCAAACCATAATCCACCGCGTAAATATCCTTTTCCAAATCCAATGCCCACCTCACGGTTTCCGAAGCTTCACTCTTTATCCTACATTCGACAACCATCAAACGAGTGGATAAAGCCGCCACAATCCGATTCCCATCCTGCAAATATCCCTTTTGCAATGTACCAAAAGGCTGCTCCGTTATAATCAATCCTCCCTCTTTCAATATATTCCATTGCAACATTTCATTCCTTTGAGGATACACTCGGTCCAATCCTGTTGTAACAACAGCAACACTCTTACCACCGACGCTAAGACACCCCTGATGCATTGCAGTATCACAACCGGAAGCCAAACCACCCACAACCACATACTCCTCCTTATCCAATCCCGGGAAGCCGTCTAAAGAAGGACATCCCGTACGCTGCAACCAATTCCTTCTATCAATTTCCTTACCACCATACAACATCCCCATATCTCCAGCCATCATGAATCCCCGTTCTGAAATCACTCGTGTTCCAATAATCCCAACTGCCTCATGTTCCAACAATCGGAGATTACCCCTACAATACAATAAAGCTGGGCGATATGCTCCCAGTGAAAGTAATTTCATCGGATATGTGATCTTATCCAAAAAAGAGATTAAATCTCCCCCCATGAGTCTCAATCGGCCATCAATCTGCTTTGCTTCCTTGATCTCTCTACGTGTCAGACTTCTTTTTAAATCATCCAATTGATTCTTATTCTCCGCCTCGAATAATTCCTTGTCCTCCATTCCCCGGATAGCTTTTAACGCCAACACCTCCACTCGGGACAAGGCAGCAACATCCTCATCAAAAAAACGAGCCATGTCCCACTGCTCATCATCCCAATCCTCCACCGAATCAGTTACCTCGATCTTTTGCACAGAACCCATAATTTTGTTATTATTCTTCCATCCAAGTAAAATATTCCGGGAATGCCTCCGCCAAACTTTCTACTTTCCTCTCAAACAAACCGAATACGGCAGAACCACTTCCTGTCATACTCACGTACACGGCACCCATCTCCCGTAACTTTTGCTTTATCTTTTCTATTTCCGGGACTAAAGGTATCACACTCTCCTCGAAATCATTTTTTACCCTTCCCTCCCATTCTTGCACGGGCAGACATTCCAATTGGCGCAAATTTATCGCAGCTTCTCGAGGTGTAATTCCTCGATAAGCCGCAGCCGTGGAAACACTCTTTTGCGGTTTTACCAAGGCAATCTTATATGTGTTTAACGAAAAATCAATATTTTCCATCAGTTCTCCCTTCCCGTATGCAAACACAGGCCTGTTACGTACAAAAAAAGCACAGTCACTCCCAAGCATTGCTGCGTATCTCTCCATCATTTCCATTTCCAACCCAAGAGCAAACAATTCATTCAATCCCATCAACATAAATGCTGCATCGGCAGATCCCCCTCCCAATCCAGCTCCATTGGGAATAACTTTATGTAAATGCACGTGTACCCCTGGAAGCTCATAGTCCTTTGCCAACAAAGCGTAGGCTTTCTCCACCAGATTCTCACCAGGAAGACAATCCAATGCCAAACCGCTTGATTCAAACTCGCACACATTAGGCCGACCATCAAGGGGTACAATTTCCAATACATCACACAAATCGACCGGATAGAATACGGTTTCCAAATCATGAAAACCATCTGGCCGCCGTCTCGTGACGAATAACCCCACATTTATTTTTGCATTCGGAAATAGTATCATAATTTACACACTAAAACATAATGCAAATATACGAATATCTCTAAAATAAAATCATATATTGACAAACAGGTAAAATGTGTTGATGAACGATCATGCATAATTCCCCCCAAACTCCCTATATTTGTAAAGAAATAAGCAAAAAATACAAATATGAAATTTGTCAAAATCAAAACCTATATTGATTTATTGTTTTGTCTTGTCATTCTTCCATTAATCATTACATTGGCTCCTGTGGAAAAATGGATAGAACACAGACCATTCTTTTTTATTTCATTGGTTGCCTATCTGTACTTACTTTATTTCGTTTATCGTAAGGCTCAATTACCGTTGCTTTTCATGCAACATAAATTTATGCAAGCCATTTCTCTGATTGTCATACTAATTCTGCTAACTCATTTGTTCACATTTTTACCTTTCAACAAAACCGATTATATATCCGACACGTCCGAAATGCGAAAACACATGCTAATTCAAACAATATGGTTTTTCTTTTTAATCGTAACAAGTTTTTCCATTTCTATTGAATTGATCATCGAACTATTCCGTCAAGCTGTCGTCAAAAAAGAAATGGAAATGGAAAAAAGTAAAGCCGAATTAGCTTTATATAAAGCTCAAATAAACCCTCATTTCCTATTCAATACCCTGAATACACTTTATGGCCTCGTTCTCACAAAATCAGATAAGGCAGAATCCGCCCTTATGAAATTCTCCAATACATTAAAGTACATGTACATGCAAGGATCTTCCGAGTTTCTCTCCATTGGTGAAGAGATTGACTACATCCAGCAATACATAGAACTGCAAACCCTACGCCTAAATCACCATACACACATTGAATTCCATCACGAAGGCGATGATTATAGCCTATCTATCGCTCCGATGATTTTCATTACATTCGTGGAGAACTGCTTTAAATATGGAGTTTCTTCGGATAGCGATTGCACTATAGCTATCCATATTCTTGTAAAACAAGGCCATGTTTACTTTAGCACCAAGAACAGGATTATAAAACATCCCGACAAACAGACCTCCAAATTCGGCATTCAAAATTGTCGCCAGCGTTTAAATTTACTTTATCCCAATCGCTACGATCTGCAAATTTCAGAACAGAATAATACCTTCAAGGTAAACTTAAACATTCAATTAGCATGAAAAATATCAACTGTATCGCTATAGATGACGAACCCTGGGCTCTACAAGTAATCGCTCAATTCTGTAAAAGAAAAGGCAATATCGAATTGCAGACATTCACGGAACCATTGATTGGATTAAGTGAAATAAAAAAAAGTAAACCAGACTTGGTTTTTCTGGACATAGAAATGAATAGCAAAAACGGCCTTGAGATAGCCAAGACACTCCCTCAAAATTGCTGTTTCATTTTCACCACGGCACATGCACAATATGCATTGGACGGATTCAACCTTGATGCCGTCGACTTCTTGTATAAACCCTTTGCTTATGAACGTTTTGAAAAAGCCGTTGACAAAGCCATTCGCCGGATAGATGCATTACAAAACCAATCTCCCACACAAATAGTCCTCAATCAAGAATATACCCAGATCGTCATTCCCATTGATGACATCCTCTATATTGAAGACATGGAGAATTACACGAAGGTTTTTCGCAACAAAGGAGGATTTGTCCTTTCCAGAACGAGCCTCAAAACAATAGAAAGTATGTTGCCCGTCGATAATTTCATCCGCATACACAAATCCTATATTGTACCGATATGGAATGTTATCAGTTATACCCACAAACAAATACAACTTCAAAATTTTCAAGTAATTCCCATAGGTAAAACTTATCTATGTAAATTTCTCGAACGAATACAAAAACAATAAACATTGGTCACCACATTCTAACGCTTCATCAACACATCCTTAATCTTTTATTCATCAACATATAACTTTGGAAAAAGTATAAACAACACTAATTCTTAAGTATATGGTTGAGAAAAATATTTCTTTCATTTTAAGTCTTTTAGGATTATTCCTTTTTCAATCCTGCGACAAAACATCCCGTCAAAAAAACAAAGAAGGTGCGGAATATCAAATAATGACTGTAGAACAAGGCAATTGTATATTAAAAAACGAATATTCTGCAGCTCTATACGGTAGGGACTGTCGTAAAAAGAATAAAACTTTATAACGAATTGATTGCCAATGTAATATAAAATTTGCATCTTAACTAAAGATAAAAAGAATACCCCCAACCGTCCTGGAAAAGCCGAATTTGGAGGTATCGCAAAAATTAATCTGCATGGCTAAGGTACAAAATTTCTCTGGAATATCACCCGATCTTCCTTTCACGGAGTTCGATTTTTATGAATTGTATAGGCAGACATTCG
>CALUMT010000030.1 GCA_944321845.1 uncultured Butyricimonas sp. | reverse complement strand
TCCTTACTTTCACTTCCAATATTCTCAAAGAACTTTAGTCTTCTCGCCACCCCGTTAACCGGGGAAAGCGGGGACAAAGATAAGGCGTTTTATCGTTCCCTTCCAAATTTTCGGGGAACTTTTTTTTATCTTTTTTTTCTCGGCCCCGGGTCGTGTCGACCGGGAGGCGGGAAAAGAAACCACATGACACCGGGATCGCTCCCGGATCGCCCATCAACATCCTTGAAAAGAACTGTGCCCGAGAAACTTGCGCCCCTTCATCCTCCATCACCGTGCCTCTCGAAAGCGGGTGCAAAGATAAACCACTTTTCTCCCATTCTCCAAATTTTTTGACAACTTTTTTCGAGATTTCTTCAAAGTTTTTCCCAACTAGCTGGGGATCAACACGACCCGGAAGGCCGATTCTCTCGACCGACAAGCGGCGAGTCCTGGCAAGAATTCCCTCCCCGGGGTACCCACCCCTCTTTTCCCCGGTGTTACTCCCTGTATAGCTGTTGATTGACGTAACGTGAAGGGGTGTTAACCATGTATTAATTGCTAATCATTTACGTGTTTTTACGCTTTTGATACGCTATTAATACGGAATTGATACGGAGATGATCAACATGAAACACTGGGGAACAACGGGTTAGTACAGGAGGAGAACAGGAGGTAAATAAAAGCCCTCAAACTTTAATGAAAAATTAAAACAACAAATACTTACCAGGAATCAGAATCATACCCAAAACAAGTTAAAAACAAAAAAGCCAGTAGGCTTTTATTACCCACTGGCTTTTCTAAGATTATCTGCAATTTAATTTAACTCGATATCCGACAACTCCTCGGAAGAAACTTCCTGTACAGCACTGTGCCGGTAAAGTCCAGTCTCAGCCTCTAAATCATTTGAAAGGGTGAACGTACCCGTTTCACTACACTCAACGGTAGATGTAATTTCTCTATTAAAAGCCGTCCAAATAAACTTGATCGGTGTTGAAGTTTGGTTTTCACCCAGAATCGGGGTCAAGTCAAAAGAAACCCTTCCGAAATTCCATCGATAATCTCTTTCGATTTGATTGGTTCCGGCCAAATCAATACCGTCTTCATAAGCATTATGACGCAAATACACGTACACGGTATCATTATGTGTCTCCACATCTTCTTGAACGAGATTGATAAAATGCTTTACGTCAGAATTGTTTTTCACGAGAACCTGGAATTCCACATTAAGATACTTTCCTCCCAACCAAGCATCTGTCACGTTAATCGGGTCATTACCAATACTGTCTTGACGATGCTCCTCATTTTCATTAATAAATGACTGTTTTACCGGCTCTTTACACAAGACCTCGTTAATACCATAAAGCCGGATATAATAATCCATTGTACCATTTAATCCAGCTTCTCCACGTTCACTTCCCACGTAAGCATAACGTACATGCACCCTCATCCCCTCATCTCCTTCATCAGCGGAAAAAAACATACCATCGGTCACGATCAAACGATCGCCATCATCCATGCGGATGGCATATTTCTGACGGGAACCGTTATCAATTTTCTCCAAATTCCCGTAAGTACTCCACATATCACCATTATGTACATAATAGTAATCTTCATCATCGTCACAGGCCGTGAATAACGGAGCCGCGGCAAATAATAATAGTAATAATTTCCATGTTTTTGTTTTCATAGTTGTTTTCTTTTTAATGTTCAATTTAGAGACGGGGGTTCCTTCAAATAGTTGCGTGGGACAAGGTGAATATCACATTTTTTAATTCTACTTCATAATCAATGTATTTTCTCTGCGACCAGACAAGAATCCAACAACAAATATCTTCACGTTTCTCCCTATTTTTTTAATGAGGCACATTTTATCTCGACAAGATAGTCCAATACAGAGGGAAAGATATATATTTGCATGAGTTTTATTTAACTAACAAAAGATATGGCACAATTACCATCCATTCCCAAGGGGACAAGAGATTATTCACCAGAAATCATGGTGAAAAGAAATTATATATTTGACACGATCAAATCTGTATTCAAACTATATGGTTATTTACCTTTAGAAACTCCTGCCATGGAGAATCTATCTACCCTCATGGGAAAATATGGAGAAGAAGGGGATAAATTACTTTTCAAGATTTTGAACTCGGGGGATTTCCTCGCACCAGTTACAAACGAAGAAATAGAGGGTAGAAATATCCCCCGGCTGACAAACAAGATTTGCGAAAAAGGTCTGCGTTACGACTTGACCGTACCATTTGCCCGATTCGTGGTACAACACCAGAACGAATTATGTTTCCCATTCAAACGCTATCAGATTCAACCCGTGTGGAGAGCAGACCGTCCACAGAAAGGGCGTTACCGGGAATTTTACCAATGTGACGTTGATGTCGTAGGAAGTGATTCCCTGCTAAATGAGGTTGAATTAATCCAAATCGTGGATGAAGTATATCGCCGTTTGGGTATCCGTGTTCGTCTGCTGATCAACAATCGGAAGGTATTAGCCGGCATCGCAGAAGCTATCGGCGCTCCGGAGAAACTGGTAGACATCACCGTCGCCATCGACAAGATGGATAAGATCGGGACTGAAAATGTCAATAATGAATTACGAGAAAAAGGTCTTTCTCCTGAAGCCATCGATAAATTACAGCCCATATTGAACCTAAGCGGAAGCAACGAGGAGAAATTACTTCAGTTGGAAACAATTCTGCAAAATAGCGAGACCGGTTTAAAGGGAATACGTGAGTTGCGAAAAGTATTCGATTACTTGCGCTTACTGGATATACATATTGAAATCAAACTTGATTTAACACTTGCTCGAGGATTAAGCTACTACACGGGAGCGATCTTTGAAGTGAAAGCATTGGATGTTGAAATTGGAAGTATCACCGGTGGTGGACGCTATGATGACCTGACCGGAATTTTCGGCATGAAAAACATGTCAGGGGTTGGAATCTCATTCGGAGCAGACCGGATATTCGATGTGATGAATCAATTGGATTTATTCCCCAAGGATACGACTGCAACAACCCAGATCCTGTTCGTGAATTTCGGAGAACAGGAAGAATCCTACTGCTTGCCGTTACTAAAACGCCTACGAGACAATGGGATTAACGCGGAGATCTACCCGGAAGCTGCCAAGATGAAAAAACAAATGGGATTCGCGGACAAAAAAGGTATACCATTCGTGGCCCTCGTCGGCGAAAACGAGATGCAAAACAATACCGTCACGCTAAAGGAAATGCAAAGCGGACAACAAGAAAGTGTGTCCATTGAGATTTTAATAGAGAAATTGAGAAAATAATAATAAACACGCCTATGCGAATCTATCGAAAAGAATGCAGACCATTGAGAAATCATGGTTTCGATACCCGATTCCCCTAATTCCCTCATTCCTCGAGGGATACGTGTAATTGTAAATTATAGACTCAATATAAATCATTAAAATTCAACATAATATGGTACATTATATCAGTCCGCAAAGGTTAACGTTCGAGCAAATCGAAACAATTTTATCTAAAAAGGCCAAGCTGGCTCTTTCCGAGGAAAGTAAAAAGCTCATTAATGACTGCAAGACTTACTTGGACAATAAAATAAAAATTTCCGAGAAACCCTTGTACGGGATTACCACCGGTTTCGGGTCTTTGTGCAAAATTTCCATCCCGGAAGCAGATTTAAGTCAATTGCAGGCCAACCTGGTAATGTCTCACGCCTGTAGCGTGGGAACCCCCATACACCAGGATATCATACGCCTGATGCTATTATTAAAGGCACATGCTTTATCATTGGGGAAATCCGGGGTTCAGCTAATCACCGTGGAACGAATCATTGACATGTTCAATCACGATGTTCTGCCCGTGGTACGAGAACTTGGTTCTCTTGGAGCATCCGGAGACTTGGCGCCGCTAGCCAATCTATTCTTGCCCCTTATCGGAGAAGGAGAAGTATTCTACAAGAATAAAATTTACCCGTCCAAAGAAATCAACGCGAAATTCGGCTGGGAGCCTATCCAATTAGGAGCTAAAGAAGGCCTGGCTCTATTGAACGGGACACAATTCATGAGTTCTCACGCCGTATACGCTCTATTAAAGGCGTTCAAACTCGTTAAATACGCGGATGTTATCGGAAGCCTGTCCTTGGAAGCCTATGACGGACGTATTGATCCGTTCTTACCGCAAATCCAAGAGGCCCGGCCTCACCCGGGACAAATCGAAACGGCACGCAATATCCGCACGCTGCTTGAAGGTTCCGAATTCCAGAAAGTCGAGAAGACCCATGTCCAAGATCCCTATTCTTTCCGGTGTATGCCGCAAGTACACGGGGCCGTAAAAGACACGGTCAATTACGTGGCATCGGTTGTGGAACGTGAAATCAATTCCGTAACCGACAACCCGACTATTTTCATGGATGACGATCTAATTATCTCCGGAGGAAACTTCCATGGAGAACCGTTGGCTCTTGTCCTTGATTTCTTGAGTATCGCCGTGGCAGAATTGGGAAGCATCTCAGAAAGACGCGTTTACCGGTTAATCTCCGGAGACCGTAAGACCCCGGAATTCCTGGTTGCTACCCCCGGTCTGAACTCAGGATTCATGATTCCACAATACGCAGCAGCAGCTATCGTAAGCAAGAACAAGCAATTATGTACTCCGTGCAGCGTGGATTCCATTCCCTCTTCCAACGAGCAGGAAGATCACGTGAGCATGGGAGGCAATGCTGCCGTCAAGACGGTACAAGTGATGGACAACGTGGAACGGGTTCTCGCCATCGAATTGCTGAACGCCGCACAAGCCATCGATTTACAGCGTCCGATGAAAACCTCACCATACCTCGAGGAGTTCCTTGCCGAATTCCGAGCCATCGTTCCGTTCAACGAGAAAGACCGCGTCATGTATAAAGACATCGACGCCGCCGTAGAATTCCTAAAGCAAGGCGAATTCATTCGACAAAAATAAATTACAGAAACATCATCAGAAGAGGCCACCCCAGATTTGGAAGTGGCCTCTTCTAAAATAAGCATTCAAGCAATTCTATTCTTCCAGTATCAAACGGAAACCGGAACCGTGTACATTCTCGATTTTGATGGAAGGATCATCTTTAAAACATTTACGCAATTTTGTCACGTAAACATCCATGCTTCGGGCGGTAAAATAATCACTTGTTCCCCAAATCTCGTTCAAGGCTTTATCCCGTTGCAACAGGCCATCTCGATGGTAATACAACAATTCCAATAATTGAGCCTCTTTGGGGGTCAATTTCGTCACCTCTCCATTTCTCGTTATCGTTCTCAATTCCGTGTTGAATTCATAATTCCCCAATTCGATAATCTTAGGTTTTACCTCAACATCATCATGCTTACTACGACTGAGAATGGCTTTAATTTTAAATATCAACAACTCAGAATCAAATGGTTTCACGATATAATCATCCGCACCGATCTCGTAACCTAACTTAACATCCTCTTTTAAGCTTTTAGCCGTAATATAGACAAAAGGTACGGTCACGTCCAATTCCCGGATCTTTTTCCCTAAGGTAAAACCATCCATCTCCGGCATCATAACATCTAATAAGCACAAGTCAAATTTTTCTTTCCGAAATGCTTCAAAACCATCAACTCCATTCGTGCAATGCACCACATCATAATCGGACAATTCCAAATAAGATTTCAATACTGATCCGAAACAGGGATCATCCTCGACTAATAATATTTTCTGTCCCATATATCACATCTTTTGATTAAATATAATCTCAACCAGGGTTCCTTTCCCCTTTTTAGAGGTCAGTCTGATTTCTCCTCCATGCAATTCCACGATAGATTTCACATAACTTAGCCCCAATCCAAACCCTTTCACATTGTGCAAATTTCCACTCGGGACACGATAAAATCTTTTAAACACCTTTGACTGTGCCTCTTTAGGGATTCCGATACCACAATCACGCACACCGATAATAAAATTTGTATTTTCCCAGCGAGTGGAAACATAAATATCCAAAACATCATGGGAATATTTTATTGCATTATCGATCAAATTACAAACAGCATTAAGCATATGGACCTCATCCGCATTAATAATACATTCGCGAGGGTCTAATTCCGCTTTGATTAAACCTCCCCGCTCCTCGACCTGCAAGCGGAAATGCTCAACCGCCTCTTCGACAACAAGATTCAAGTTCATTTCCACTTTATTCAAATGTATTTCCCGACGGTCTAATTTAGCTTGCAACAAGATTCGTTCCACGTATTTGTTCATTCTCTCGTTCTCGCTCTTGATCATCGAATTGAATTTTAATAATTGAGCCTTGTCATTCAGCACCTTTTCTTTCTCAATCGCAGCAGTTGCCAACGAAATCGTGGCCAAAGGCGTTTTAAACTCATGCGTCATGTTATTAATAAAATCGTTCTTGATCACGGACAATTTCTGCTGCCGCGTAATAATCACAAGAGTAACGATAAAAACAGTCATCAAACCAAATATACAGAAACTGGAAGCAACAAACATCCATATTAAACTCTTCGAAAAAAGAGAACTTGAGTTAAAGATAATACATAAACTAATATCCTTTTGTATCAAATCTTTCGGGAAAAGCTTGGTGTAATAAAATCCTTTCACGCCAGGATGTTCTTTTTGCCAATCAACAATCTGTTGCTCTGTCATTATGCGGCAATCAAAAGGTTCCTCTATCCCAACCCGACTGAATTCCTCTTTCAATAAAGGGACCAATTCAACCCCTTCCAATCGTTTAGCGACATTTGCGTTTTGAGGATCATTCTCTTTCATAGAACGAACAACGAACTGTTTCAACATATCCATCAAACGTTGCTTCGCAATAGAATCTTCCACGACTCGGGTTTCATCCTGCACCCCTTTCATCAACTGATGCAAAATATTGTCCTCCCCTGTATGTAAAAAATCATGAACTGAAAAAACCACACCATTCCCATGTTGGTAATTGATACTTATAAAAGTATTCACCCCGTTATTATTACTTTTCAGCACGACAGTATTACTGTCTTTCTGCTCCATTATTTGCTTATTATACTCTTCAATCTGGTCGTATTGTTCTTTAATCTCATTAAAAAAGCGAGTGTTACCTATATCTTCCACGTATCCGACCACACGATCCAAAGCCTTATACACATCTGAGCGGAAACGTGCATCTCCTTCCACAATACTATATTTTATCCAGATCCATTGCACACTAACCACGGCAATGAATGCAATCAGCATGAATACGGACAATATTCTGATTATTATCTTTTTAATCATAAAGCAAATCTATAATCAGCGAAAATACGATTTTAATTTTATACTACAATTCTTTACGCTTAAAAGTTGATTCAAAAAAAGAGGTGCCTTTTAAGCACCTCTAAAAACAACTAAGTAATAAAAACGGGAAAATAAAAACCAATTTTGGTTTTAATTATTTTAATCTACTCTCTAGAACCTTATATATGTTACTTTCTTTATTCTCCACGATAAGCTTCTTGAACAAACGCTTTTGAGCAGCCAAGCTATCAGCTAATTCATCCTTCAACAAAAACATAGAAACCTCTTTACGCGGGTTTGCTTCAATTAACTGTTTCGTCCAATTGGCCCGATTCTGTATATATTTTTGTTTCCGCAATTGATAAATACCCAACATCACCTCATCATCCTTCGTCATTTTTTCTTTTGTTGCAATTTTCTCAATTTTCTTATCCAATGGAGCAATCACATCATCATACTTCTCTTTATACATCTTTTTCAAATTCGCATACTCTTCCATTAATCCAGAACCAGTAGCCTCTATTTCTGAAGGGAATTTAATTTTTCCTTCAATCCAAATCATATCTTTTGTATCCAAGATTGCCTCCACTGTCGTCTTTCCATCTATATCCACCCAAACCCGACCAGGTATTTGAAATTCCTCCGTTCTCAAATCAATCTGCCCATCTGTCACATCCTGTTCAGCCAATACCGTCAAGCCATCTTGGCCTGGCATCTCAGCCAACAATCTCACTTTTCCCTTCAATCCCTCAACTTCACCTCTTACTTTTACCTGATTACTATTACAAGCGCTAATTAAAAAAGCGAGCATAATCAAAATGAAATTCATTCTTTTCATAATAAATTATTTTTTATTCTTACACAATGTCAATTGCAATAAATACCTCTCATCAACCCATTATAAGTTGACACGCAAATATAATAACAAATAAATTACAACCCAACACTTCGAAAAAGTAATTTAATGGATTCCGATGGAGCAACAGCATTCGCACTTACAATGCGCCCAGAGGGATCCAGGAACAAATAACGAGGTAAAGAATTCACCATATAGTTATCACGGAAGGTAGCCACATCATTAATAATAAAATGCTCACCCTCAACCTGATTCACGAGTTTAGCAAGTTTCTCCCTATCATCTCCTCCCATATAGCATGTCAAAAAACGAATATTCTTCCCCTTAAACTCTCTTATAATATCATTCCAGGTTTCTTTTGCTTTCCAAGGATTACTCCATGCACTCCATACACAGATGTACACATAAGAACCCGCGAAATCTCTTAAGCAATAGTTTTTCCCATCCTTTTTTAGTTCGAGAGCAGGAGCCGTAACCCCAGTAGAAAGTTGTCGCCAGCGATCCACAATGCCATTTATTCGCTCCATTTTAACAGAGTCTTTCACCACTTGCCAACAAGTCGGCAATAAATAATCAACATACTCCAATCCGTTCTCCCAAAAATGACGATAAACGACCTCTGATAATAAATACTCTCGGATATTATCACTTTTCACCGTCCGCAAGATGTATTCTACGAAGTCTTTTATATTCAAATCTTTTCCCCTATAATAGACATAATTTAAAGCAAATTGCTTAAAATCAGAAAAGATCAACAGATTATCATTATCAATAGAAAATGAATCAACAAACTTATCAAATACACCATTCGAGGAAAAATTCAGCGTATCCTTATAATGGAATTGCGGATAATATAGCACCTGCTTTGCATAGCAATAACGGATACGTTCCCGCTCATGAAATGTAAAATCCTCACCTAGGTTTTTAGCCTCCAACAATAATATTTGCCGATCAATAATACTCTGCACTTCAGAAACAAAATCAGTCTCATTTTTCTGAAAAATATCATTACCTAACCATTGTTGTTTCAGGCGATCTTTCAAATAACCATTAATTGCCCCCAGGGAGCCCTTATATTGCACAGAAGAACTTACGCTACCATTCAAACTGATCTCAAGATCCTCCCCCGGAGCTAAAAACACCGTTGCATTTAATGGATAAACAAAAGCATAAGTACTTTCCTCCAAAGGAAGTTCGCCCGAGAAATAACGATCCTTATCTAAATTAAAACTATAATGCTTTTCACCCACGTAAAAAACAATTACAGAGTCTACACCTTCAACTCTGCCAGACAATTGAACGACTTTATCTCGCCCACAAGCCCATAACAATAATATCGCAAATAAGCAAACACCCCTCATAAATTAACACGTAATTGATAGCAAATATAGGGACTATAGAAGATAGTAGATGTTAAAGAAAACATAAAAAAAGGGGCACCTTTAAGGTGCCCCTTTCTCTCAACAGTAAAATATTTTATTTTACAATCGTCACAAAATCATTATTCTCAAAATACTTGGCAAACTCCATATCCGTTGCAGCCAAAGCTTTTAACGAAGCATCCTGTGAACATGCTGTTCTCAAATTATCCAGAACCATTTTATCATTATTTGTTCTTGCACCGATAACAGCTTTCAAATAATAGGCCATCGGAATCTGCTCTCCTGCTTCCAATTTCTTCAATGCTTCATTATTATTTCCAGCCAAGATATTAGCCAATGCAGCATTTACACAATTACATTGTCCGAAGTAATTGACAGCGCTTGCATAATCTCCACCCATGATGGCAACAATACCTTTATTATAATTCACTTCATTACCAGCTCCTGTTGCAGCACCAAAATAAACTTCAGCCTGCTTCAAATCACCATTTTTCAAAGCTACTGCACCCAAGTTATTCTGCACTACAGGATTATTTGATGACAAAGAATTTGCTTTTTCAAAATCAGCTTTAGCCTCAGCAATATTTCCCATTTGGAAGAGAATCATTCCGGCATCATTGAATCCACGCCAATCATTCGGGAATTGAGTTTTGCAAGTTTGGTAAATAGCTAATTGGTCCGCAGCGTTATCAAACAATGTTGCAGCATAAAGCAATTCTTCAACATTCAATTGTGCAGGATTGGACTTAGCCAAATTAATCAACTCTTCGTCAGAATAACCGATCTTTTCTGCATTAACCACAAACAAAGAACGTCTCAACTTCGGCAAGATCTGATCAGCTATAGTTGCAAAAGCAGAAGCAATGTTCTTAATTTCTCTTTCTCTAACCTCAGGATCAGAATGCATAGCCAATACACGCAAGATCAAATCCTTATCTTGGATATTAGACTCTTCCATTGCCTTCTTAAACCCATCCCAATCTTCTGCAACGACATAATTCTTAAAGAACTCCTCATCTTTGTATTGTTCCACTTTGTTTTTCCGCATTTGCTTTTTCAAAAATGCAGAAGAACTGGTTTCACGTTTATTAGCCAGCTTATCATTCCAATCTACCGCTCCATCAGGAGATGCATAAGAACGAACATCAATTCCGTTTAAACGCATATCCTCACTTGTAGCAGCCATTTTAATATACTCCTGCAATTTCTTCATTTCTTCTGAAGTCATTTGCTTAGAACGAACATTAGCAGAATTTATCAAATAATAAATAGCAGCTTCTTGTTGTTCTTTTATAATACGTTGAAATGCGTCTTTTCCCAATGCAATTGCAGGTACATTTTGTACCATAGATTCTGTTGCCAAAACACCTTGAGCTATCTTTCGAGGAGCGAATTGGGCGCTTTTCTTTCCTTTTTTTCCTAAAATATCTATTTCCAAATCAGAAAGACGCATAGCATCCTCATAAGGAATCTGACTTGTATAAGATATTGTCTTCCCTGCTTTATATGGAATCATTTCTGCATTTCCCTGAACTTTCTCTCCTTGAAGAGCTTTCATCTCATAAGCTTTTTCCCCATCTTTGAATCGGAGAACGGGAGTCGCCTCTAACGTAACTTTCTTCTTAAAATACTTCGCAGGATACGTCACGTCAATTTTCAAATCAACCATTCCACCCTTGGCAATTAATGTCTCCGGGGTTACATTGTAAGTAACCTGATCTGCCTTTTTCTCCATTTGTTTCAATGAAGAACAAGAAGTGGCAACCACTCCAGACAAAGCAACCACTGCAGCTAATCCTAATGTTCTTTTCATAATGAAATTCCAAATTATATTTATAATTATACGTCTTTTATTTATAAAAGCAAATATACATATTTTATCAACACAAATAGTATTTGTACAATAATTATACCAAATCAACATGCAACTTTTGCGAAATCAATTTTTCTGCACGAGTAATGGCATTTTCCACCCCTTCTACAAGAGAACCTCCTGCCGTAGCAAAGAAAGGCTGTCCACCTCCCCCTCCTTTTATTTCCACTGCTGCATCTTTTACAATCTGACCAGCATGTAAATCATAAGCTTTCACAAGATTTTCACTAATCATGATTGTTAAGTGAGGCTTTTTATTAAACACACCACCAACAATAAATATCAAACTATCGAATTCGCCTTTTAATTGAAATGCCAAATCCTTTACCTTGGCTGGAGCAATATTCACAACTTTAGAAATAAAGCTAATGTCCTTTACTGTACGACAATTATTTTTCAAATCCCTTTTTACAATCTTCAGACTCTCATTTTCAAAATGTTCAATATCTTTCTTTAGACTCTCATTCTCATCCAACACATTTTTTATATTCTCCAAAAGCCCACGGTTAGATTTGAACATCCCTTCTATCTCTTTCTTGATCTTAAAATAATTATCCACGTACTCTTCTGCTTTTGCCGCTGTTATTGCTTCAATTCGACGAACACCAGCGGAAACAGAAGATTCCGAAAGAATCAAAAAGAAACCGATTTGCCCTGTTGCCCGTGCATGTGTTCCTCCACACAATTCCACAGAATCCCCAAATTTCACCACACGTACCAAATCACCATATTTTTCTCCAAAAATTGCCATGGCCCCCATTTTCTTCGCTTCTGCAATGGGCACACCTCGCTTTTCATCCAATAAATAGTTCGCTCTAATTTGGCTATTGACAAGCATAGACACTTCTCGAAGTTGCTCATCCGTCAGTTTTTGGAAATGAGAAAAGTCAAAACGTAAATATTCATCACAAACAAAAGAACCTTTCTGTTCCACATAAGTTCCTAAAACTTTCCTCAATGCATAATGTAGCAAATGAGTTGCCGTATGATTATTTGCTATCGCAATTCGCTTCTCCACATTTACTCTCGCCACAAAAGTTTGTGTCAAATCCTCCGGCAGACGCTCCGTAATGTGCACAATCAAACCATTCTCTTTCTGCACATCAACGATTTTCACGGTCTCAGAAGGTGAGCACAACTCCCCTTGATCCCCGATCTGTCCACCACTTTCTCCATAAAACGGAGTTACATTAAACACAAGTTGATAAGAAGTCTTACCTTTCGTACTTATCCTACGATAACGTGTAATTTGAACTTCCGTTTCAGTATAATCATAACCAACGAACTCTTGAGTATCATCAGCGATCAACTCAACCCAATCATCCAGATTTATCGCAGCGGCAGAACGAGAACGTTCCTTCTGAGCTTCCATTTCTGCCTGAAATTCCCTTCGATTAACGACCAATCCCTGTTCCCGCAAAATCAATTCCGTCAAATCCAACGGGAAGCCATAAGTATCATATAATTCAAAAGCAATATTTCCAGGAACCGTTACGAAGCCTTCTGATTTTGTTTTCTCTATTATTCTATCTAACAATTTAATTCCCTTATCCAGAGTACGCAAAAATGCACATTCCTCTTCTTTAATAACTTTCTCGATCAAATCTTGCTGAGTCTTCAACTCAGGATAGTGCTGTCCCATAACGCGAATCAACACTGGCAACAAACGATAGATAAAAGCATCTTTTTGCCCCAAGAAAGTATATGCATAACGAACGGCTCGACGTAGAATACGACGAATCACATATCCCGCTTTTACATTAGAAGGCAACTGCCCATCTGTTATCGAAAAAGCAATAGTCCGCAAATGATCTGCCACCACTCGCATGGCAACATCTGCAGCGGAATCCTTCCCATATTCTTTACCACTCAATCGAGCAATCTCATCTATAATCGGAGTAAACACATCCGTCTCATAATTCGAAGTTTTCCCTTGAACTGCCATACACAAACGCTCAAATCCCATTCCCGTATCAACATGACAATTTGGCAAATTCTCCAAACTTCCATCCGCTTTCCGATTATATTGCATGAAAACAAGATTCCAAATTTCGATAACCAATGGATTATCTTTATTTACCAATTCCCGTCCCGGTTTACGTTTCCGCTCCTCTTCCGGACGCAAATCGATATGAATTTCCGAACACGGGCCACATGGACCCATATCTCCCATTTCCCAAAAATTATCTTTTTTATTTCCGAACAATATCCGATCCTCCGGAAGATATTGTTTCCAGAATTCCAATGCTTCCTTGTCCGCACTTAAATTATCATCAGCACTTCCCTCAAATACAGTTGCATACAACCGATCTACATCCAGGAGCATTTCTTTTGTCAAAAAATCCCAAGCATAAGCGATCGCATCCTTCTTAAAGTAATCACCGAAAGACCAATTACCTAACATTTCAAACATCGTATGATGATAGGTATCATGTCCAACCTCTTCCAAGTCATTATGCTTACCCGACACACGCAGACACTTTTGCGAATCCGCAACCCGCACATACTTGGGGCGTACATTTCCCAATATGATATCCTTAAATTGATTCATCCCTGCATTCGTAAACATCAATGTCGGATCCCCTTTTATAACCATCGGGGCTGATGGTACAATCATATGCCCCTTACTTGCAAAATAATCCAGAAACTTTTGCCTAATCTCTGTAGACGTCATCATATTTTTTTGATTAAGTTGTTCTCTAACGGTTAAATTATTATAAGGATACAAATTTACGATTATTTCTTCTAACTTTGCACTGGATATAGTGTATTTTATTTTCAACATATGCGAAAGGCAGGGTATCAATTTAATTCTGAAACATTATCATTCGACAAAATAGAAAGCACCTTCAAGAAAAAATTCTGGAGGCTTATCAAGAAAATCATTTCTAGTTTTTCACTAGCTATTGTCATGTTGTATCTCGTATACACGTTTATTGATTCCCCAAAAGAGAAAATGCTAAAAAGACAATACGAAGAAATGGTTACTCAATATCATTTGCTAAGTAACAAGGTCGAACAAATGGACAACGTTCTAAAGGACATGGAATCAAGAGATGACAATATTTATCGAGTCATTTTTGAAGCAGATCCGATTCCTTCATCAATAAGGAGGGCTGGCTCTGGAGGCGTTAACCAGTATGAATACCTTAAACACCTCGACAACTCAGACCTCATCATCGAGACATCTCAAAAAATAAATGAATTGTCAAAAGCAATATATATACAAAGTAAATCATTTGACGAGGTAGAAAAACTCGTTAAAAATAAAATTGACATGCTTGCCTGCATTCCAGCAATACTACCCATCTCTTTAAAAAATAAAGATACCCGTATTGTCAGCTCTTCATACGGTTATAGAATACACCCCATATATAAAACGAAGAAATTCCATGCAGGCATGGACTTTACAGGAGCCATCGGGACTCCTATTTACGCCACAGGAAATGGGACTGTTATCACGAACCAATTTGACAAGGGATATGGCAGACATGTCATCATTGATCATGGTTTTAATTACAAAACCATGTATGCTCACATGGATGAAACTACCGTAAAAAAAGGACAAAAGGTAAAACGCGGGGATATTATTGGATACGTGGGAAACTCAGGTTTATCCACTGGTCCTCATTTACATTATGAAGTCCGCAAAAATGACAAACCACTTGATCCTGTAAATTTTTATTTCAACGATCTTACACCGGACGAGTATGAAGCTTTTGTTGAAGCAGCTAATAATACCGGACAAAGCATGGATTAATAAACAATTGCCATGGAAAAATTATATTACACGATTGGAGAGGTCGCAAAGATTTTCAATGTAAACCAATCCCTTATCCGCTTTTGGGAAAAAGAATTCGATATCATCTCCCCTCACAAAAACAAAAAAGGGAATCGACTATTTACCCAAGAAGATGTTGATAATTTCCATTTAATTTATCACCTCGTGAAAGAAAAGGGAATGACTCTCAAAGGAGCACAACAACAGATTAAAAATAACAAAGAACAAACCAACACTCACTTTGAGATTGTCAAACGCCTCAAATACATTCGTGAAGAACTTTTAGCCATAAAAGAAGGATTATCCGATTCTCAACCGTAAAAAAATTACCATGCAAATACAAGAAGCAATTACAGCAATAGAAGAATACGCTCCCCTAAAATTACAAGCAGACTATGATAACTCCGGGTTGATCTGCGGAGATCCGACTCAGGAATTAACCTCTGTTCTATTGTGTCTTGATATAACAGAAACGATCATAGAGGAAGCGATCTCTCAAGGACACAATCTCATTATCTCGCATCACCCTCTTATTTTCAAAGGTCTAAAACACATCACACCGACGTCCCAGGTAGAACGTTGTGTTATTAGGGCGCTACAACACCACATAACCATTTATGCGGCACATACAAATATGGATTCTGTAATCAATGGAGTAAATGGAAGAATTGCGGACAAACTTAATTTAACCCAACGAAAAATTCTCAACCCGATAGAAAATTCTATAGTATATGGCTACGGGATAGTTGGTACACTTCCAACCCCAGAGAACTGCATGGATTTTTTACATAAAGTCAAAGACATATTCCATTGCCAAACCATTCGCCATACAAATCCCCATCAAAAACAGATACAACGGATCGCCGTATGTGGTGGCTCCGGAGCTGAATTTATTCAACAAGCAATAGCAGAACATGCCGACCTTTATATCTCCAGCGACTTTAAATACCATGATTTCTTCACCGCAGAAAATCGTATCACAATAGCGGATATCGGACATTATGAAAGTGAACAATTCACAAAAGAAATATTTCATGAGATACTTACAAAAAAAATTCCTAAATTTGCCGTTCAAATTTCAAGCATAAATACAAATCCGATTAAGTACTTATAATATATGGCGACAAGTAACAACGAAAAGATGCAAGAACTGACGATTGAAGAAAAATTGCAGCACTTGTACGAATTACAAAAAATCGATAGCGAAATCGATAAGATTAAAACCCTTCGGGGAGAATTACCTCTTGAAGTACAAGACCTTGAGGATGAAATAGCCGGATTGGAGACTCGTATAGAAAACCATAAGGGTGAAATTCTTGAACTAGAAAAAGGTATTTCCGTTCGTAAACAGGAAATCAAGAAATCGGAAGAGTCCATTAAAAAGTACAGCGAACAATTGGATAATGTTCGCAACAATCGCGAATATGATGCTTTAACGAAAGAAATCGAATTCCAAAAACTCGAAATCGAACTTCAAGAAAAGAAAATTCGTGAAGCACAAAAAAGCATCGCAGAAAAAGAAGCGTTCATGGCTGACGCAAAACAACGGTATGAAGATAAAACATCGGATTTAGAAGCTAAAAAGAACGAATTAAACGATATCATAAACGAGACCCATAAAGACGAAGAAAGTCTACTCGAAAAATCAGCAACTCTCGCTCAAAACATCGACGAGAGACTACTTACTGCTTATCGACGCATCCGGGGAAATGCCCGCAATGGTTTAGCAGTAGTAACGGTGGATCGAGACGCCTGTGGAGGATGCTTCAACAAGATTCCACCACAAAGACAACTAGATATTCGCTCTCGTAAAAAAATCATCGTATGCGAATATTGCGGACGTATACTTATTGACAAATATATCTGTGATTACGATGGTTCTCAACAAAAAGCAGATTTGGAAGCTGCGATGGAAAATCAGAAGAAAAAGACGAGAAGAGTAAGAAAAGACGATTAAGGTTAGCCGATATAAAAAGAGCGATTCAAGAATCGCTCTTTTTTAATAATTTCGTTAATCGACAAAAACATACAGCAAAAGAATTAGTCCTAATTCAAATATAATCATTACTTTTACGCAATTTTAATTTGAAAAAAGATAACGTATATGATTCCAACGAACTACGATCCAAAGGCAAGTGAAGAGAAGTGGTATGAGTATTGGATGAAACACCGCTTTTTCCATTCTGAGGTAGAACAACAAAAAACGCCCTACTGTGTCGTCATTCCACCACCCAACGTGACTGGAGTCCTACACATGGGACACATGTTAAACAACACCATACAAGATGTCCTGGTTCGTAGAGCCCGTCTACAAGGAAAGAATGCATGCTGGGTTCCTGGTACAGATCATGCATCTATTGCAACCGAAGCAAAAGTTGTCAACAAGCTAGCACAAGTTGGGATTAAAAAAAGTGACCTCACGCGGGAAGAATTTCTAAAACATGCTTGGGCATGGACAGATGAACATGGAGGTATCATTCTAAAACAACTACGCAAATTAGGAGCTTCCTGCGATTGGGATAGAACTGCCTTTACCATGGATAAAACACGCTCTACCAGTGTAATCAAAGTATTTGTAGATCTTTACCGCAAAGGCATAATATACCGAGGGGTACGAATGGTAAATTGGGACCCCAAGGCCCTAACAGCCCTATCCGACGAAGAGGTCATATACAAAGAAGAGCATAGTAAGTTATACTATCTTCGCTACAAAATTGTGGGAGAAGAAGGTTTTGCCATCGTGGCGACAACTCGCCCAGAAACCATCATGGGTGATACGGCCATGTGTATCAATCCCAATGATCCAAAGAATCAACACTTAAGAGGCAAAAGAGTAATTGTTCCCTTAGTAGGACGGGAAATTCCTGTCATTGAAGATGAGTATGTAGACACGGAATTTGGAACTGGTTGCTTAAAAGTAACTCCTGCACATGACGTTAACGACTACATGCTAGGAGAAAAATACAACCTCCCTTCCATTGATATTTTCAATGATAACGGGACATTAAGCGAAGCTGCCGGATTATATATTGGTATGGACCGATTCGAAGTTCGGAAACAAATAGAAAAAGATTTAGAGAAAGCAGGATTACTGGAAAAAGTTGAAAACTATACCAATAACGTCGGCTATTCCGAGCGAACCAATGTTCCTATCGAACCCAAATTATCCATGCAATGGTTTTTAAAAATGAAAGATTTGGCAAAACCTGCTCTTGAAGCAGTCATGAACGATGAAATCAAATTTCATCCTGCCAAATTCAAAAACACGTACCGCTATTGGATGGAGAACGTTAAAGACTGGTGCATCAGCCGTCAATTATGGTGGGGACATCAAATCCCGGCCTGGTTCCTGCCCAAAGGAGGATATGTAGTTGCTGAAACTGCAGAAGAAGCTCTACAGCTAGCCCGCATCCAAACTGGAGACAATACACTACAAATGGAAGATCTACATCAAGATGAGGATTGCCTTGACACGTGGTTTTCTTCCTGGCTATGGCCCATTTCTCTCTTTGACGGGATTAATAATCCTGGAAATAACGAGATTAACTATTATTATCCGACAAGTGATCTGGTTACAGCCCCGGATATCATATTCTTTTGGGTTGCTCGCATGATAATGGCTGGATACGAATACCAAAAAACATTCCCTTTTAAGAATGTTTATTTCACCGGTATCGTGAGAGATAAACTCGGTAGAAAAATGTCAAAATCTCTTGGAAATTCTCCGGATCCGCTAGACTTAATCGAACAATACGGAGCAGACGGAGTACGAGTTGGCATGTTACTTTGTGCACCTGCCGGAGGAGATCTACTCTTTGACGAAAGCTTACCAGAACAAGGACGTAATTTCGCAACAAAAATGTGGAATGCATTCCGACTGGTAATTAATTGGAAAGTTGCAGATATCGAACAACCATCCCACTCTAAGATCGCCCTGGAATGGTTTGAACAATATTTGAACAAGTGTACAAAAACTCTAAATACCCTATTTGATCAATACCGAATATCTGAGGCGTTGATGACTATCTACACTACATTCCGAGATGAATTTTCCTCCTGGCTATTGGAAATCGTCAAACCCGGATATGAACAACCCATTGATCGTTTGAGTTTTGAAAAAACAATTACCCTATTCGAGAAATTGTTACAACTATTACATCCGTTCATGCCGTTCATCACAGAGGAAATATGGCAAAACCTACGGGAACGCAAGGATGGCGAAAGCATTATGATTTCCACGCTACCTGAAGTTGAGGATTACCAAGAAGATTTCTTGGCCGAATTCGAAAATGTCAAAGAAATCATCGCTAATATCCGAACATTGCGGAAACAAAACAACATTGCATTCAAAGATTCAATCACACTAAAGGTAAAGGAAAATAAACGCTATCCGCAACTATTCGAAAGCGTCATTCGCAAAATGGGTAATGTAGACGACATCGAAATATCACAAGAGAATTTCCAAGATGCCTGGAGTTTTATCTCCAATACAGTCGAATACTTCATCCCGATTAACGGTAAAGTTAACACAGAAAAAATACGAACCAAACTAGTTGCAGAATTGGAATATACACGAGGATTCTTAGCTTCCGTCATGAAGAAACTTAATAACGAAAAATTCATAAAAGGAGCTCCAGAAAAAGTTGTCGAAAATGAACGTAAAAAACAAGCTGACGCAGAATGTAAAATAAAGGCCATAGAACTGCAACTGAGCAATTTAAAATAATACACACATAAATAGACACAAAATATTTCCCCGAAGTGATATAATTTCTATTTAATCTCACTCCGGGGAAATTTATTTCCAATACATATACAACAACTCAACACCATTATGAAATAATTATAAAATATCTACACATATCGCATTTTTTCACTACTTTCGCAGCGATAAAATCACCTAATAATTCCTCGTGCAAAGGAGCACAAGGGATTGTGGCATAAAAACAAACAATATGAAAAAGCTATTTTTTAAAACAAAAAAACTTACCTGTCAAATCCTAGCGATGGGATTTATCGCTTTTATGTGTTCATCAAGTTTAATATCATGTATCGCAAACGATGATGATGACGATGATGACGACTTCCCTCAAGAATTAATGAGTGGAGACCTTGATGACGCACCTTACAAAAACGATGCTGTAAAATACACTGTCACAGGAGATAGTGAAATTGGATTTATCGAATTAACAGCTAGCGGAAATTATATTATAATGCCCCCTAGCGACGAGACGAACCAACATCTAATTACTCAGAACAAAACAATCTTTCAAGCTCAAAATATCATAGCCAGCCGGACAATCGATTTAGCAAATGCACATTATGGGACTTTTACCAAGAGTGATGATAACACATATGAGCTTTCTGATTTCGGGACAATCCAAGAGAAAGATAACAATCAACTAATCATAAAAGAAGAAGGACAAACAGAAAGAACAGTTTCCTTTGAAAAAGCTCAAACGAATAAAGAAAACACGCTGAACAATCGATTAAACCACACTTGGGAACTCATCAGTGCTACTATAAAAATTACCAGCTCAAACGGAAAAATCCTTTTTAGTAAAAACATAACAGACCAAACAACCTTAGAGGAAGAGTTTGTAAAAGCCATTCTGGTAACCAATCACGGTTCTTTTTATCAGATAGAATGGAATAACGAGATTAGTGACTATGGCTTGTGGCAATGGAGCGATGAAACCAATCAAATTTTCACCTACACATGGCTTACTGATACCCCAGAAGGAGGTAGTGTTCAAGTCAAATTCAAAGACGACACCGCTGATTTTTATGAAACCCATTACGAATACTCTGAAGAATACGGCCAAGAAATCACAATAATGACAATCGCACATACCAAAGCCATTAATTAATAAATACCATGAAAAAATTACTATTCACATTAGCTATCGCATTTTTAAGTGCAACTAGTGTTTTCGCCCAGAAAACAGACGAGACACAACGAAGAATTGATTCCCTACAACACGTGGTAAATCAATTATCCGAAAACATGGAAAAAACAGAAGAAGCCACACTATTGGATAAAATTTGGAAAGAACGAGCTAAATATTTCAACATTAGCTATGTAAACCAGGAATTACAATTCAAGGAACTTGAGAACACGAAATTAAAAAGTCAATTTGGAGTAGCTATCAGCAAAGGCCGCACCTACTACCTACACAAGAAACCTATTCTAAAAATGATTAAATTCGGGATTGATTGGACTCAATTCGATATCAATTATGTAAAGTATTCAGAATTAGAGGAAGGAAACATAAATAACAATACAGGAGATTCCGAGGAATCCAAGGAAGTTGATTTGGCACTCGGAACCCATCAAGTAGATGTAGGAATGCACTTCGGTTTGTCTCTAACCGTAAACCCAGTATCACATTTGAAAGTTAGCGGTTATTATCGTTTTGCTCCATCTGCCTCTATCATTATTTTAGACAGCGAGGTAAGCGCAGAATTTGTTCCATTCTCTGTATTCGGAGGAGCAATTGCCTATAAAGCGATCTCCTTTGGTATTGAAGCTCGTACGGGAAGTGCCACTTATAGCAGTATTTCTTTCAACGAGACAGATGAAAGCGACGTAGAAAACATGGAAGATACAAATGACATTATGAATAGTTTGTTCAATCAGGAGGACAACAAACTAAAAACAGTCTCCACTCGATTTTATATTAGCTTCCGATTCTAAAAATATTAAATACAAAAAAATATCTTCCTTTTTTAGGAAGATATTTTTTACATATATACCTTATCCCGATAATCATCGTGCACTCAAAAATACGAATAGCTTTGGCAAATTCCTTGCCTCCTTCCCCAAAAGTGCAGGATATAGCAGATATTCCTTACATACCAAACGAAGAACCGAAAGCCATAAACGACAAAGACTAGAGTCGCAAGCGCAATAACCACAACTTGCATCTCATTTCCCGTTTATCCTATAAATATGTCAGCTACAGTATAAATTAACCACCAACATGCTAATAATAACCAGACTTGCATTAAAGTAAACCGCTTCAGGGACTGGTATTTCTTCAAAAATCATCTTTACATTCATTTCCTAAGGTATACGATAAAGCATCCCGCAGCGAAAACTGTTCTAACTAGAAGAGTATGAAAAACAATTTATGTTAAAATATCTCGCCTCGGAATGCTTTTATCTCATTTTTTAATCTACCCCACCACCTAACGCATGATACAAATTAATTACACCTTGGATTTCTGAATATTTATCCGTAACCCAAGTCAGTTTAGAATCCAATAATGTTTGTTGAGCAGTAAGCACTTCAAGATAATTGGTATTTCCGCATTGCATCAACTTCCAAGTACTAGCAACTGCAGTCTCAAGTGCAGCTACTTGTTTATCATCCAATTTCAACATAGAACGAGCTGTCTGCCATTGAATCAAAGCATTATTAACCTCAACCCCAGCATCAAGTAACTTCTGTCCAAAAGCCAATAATGCTTCCTCCTGCTGAGCCTTAGCTATTTCCAAATTAGCCTCATTCGTTCCTCTATTAAAAAGAGGTTGAACTAAAGAACCGATAGCTTCCACCAACCAGGATCCCGGGTTAGAAATAATTCCCCCCGCACTATTGGTCCAACCAGCAGCACCACTCAATGTAATTTGCGGATAAAAAGCAGAACGAGCCTGATTTGTCGCATAAAAAGCCTGAGCTAATTCAAATTCAGCCTGACGCACATCTGGACGTCAACTTAACAATTCAACCGGAAGCCCAACGGACATATCCTCTGGGAATCGTAATTCCAACAAATCCCCCCGCTCTATCTTTCGTGGAGTTATTCCCAATAATACAGAAAATGAATTTTCCAGCTCACAAATCTGTTTCTCTAATGACAAGATGGAAGCTTCTGCCGCCCAAAGACTTGCTTCAGCCTGTGCTACTGCCGCTTCATCTCGTTGCCCTGCTCTTTTCAAAGCTTCCATAACACGAAGATTTGCCCGCCAATTCTCCACTGTCTCTTGTGTTATACTTAATTTCTTATCAAGAGCAAGAAGTGAATAATAAGTATCCGCAATAGTCGCCACAAGCTGAGTCTGTACAGCCTGCTCATAAGCCAAACTCGCTTCACAAGCAGCCTTTGCCCCCTCTCGGGCATTACGTAAACGACCAAATACATCCATCTCCCAAGCGGCTGTAATCTCCAAGGAATAGGATCGAGTCGTTCCTCCTTTCTCCGAAGTAGTAACACTACCTTGCGGATCTAAAGACACAGAAGGTAAAAGAGCCAATTTTGAAGCTTTTAGAGACGCTCGAGTTTCTTCCACCCGTAATCGAGCTGTCAACAAATCTGTATTCCGCTCCAATCCGAGCTCTATCCATCTCACAAGACAAGTATCAGAAAACAACTCTCGCCAAGACAAATTAGCTACCGAAGTAGAATTCCTCTCTTCCCGCATAACATCCCGATAAAGACTATCCACTGGTAAACATTCTGCCCGTTGATAAGTCGTGTATATTCCACAGCCACCAAGCATAAAAAACAAGGTAACAACCAATATATATTGTAAATTTTTCATATATCACCCAGATTAATTACAAATTCTCACGCTTAGGCATCACTCGTTCCTCTACAGTCTGGAACACAATAAACAACACCGGCACGACAAATAGCAAAGCAACAGTTCCAATAAGCATACCGCCAACAGTTCCTACTCCCAAAGAAATATTACCATTAGCGCCAGCCCCACTAGCCCACACCAAAGGCAACAACCCGATAACCATTGTCAATGCAGTCATTAAAATAGGACGAAGCCGCGCTGCTGCTGCAGAAAGAGCAGCACGCACAATACTCATTCCCGCCCTACGACGTTCCGAGGCATACTCCGTCAACAAAATCGCTATTTTCGACAGCAAACCAATTAACATAATAAGCCCTGTTTGCATGTATACATTATTCTCCACACCAAATATATTGGCAAATAGGAAACTACCTGTTAATCCAAATGGGATAGACAGCATCACCGCCAAAGGAATAAACAAACTCTCATAAAGAGAACATAAAATAATGTACACAAACAATATGCATATCACAAAAATCACCACGACAGAAGTACCCGAGGAGGCCTCTTCTCGTGAAATACCACCCAATTCGTAACCATAGCCGGCCGGAAGAGTTTCACGAGCTACCTCCTGAACAGCCCGAATGGCATCTCCCGAACTATATCCAGGAGTCGTGGAAGCATTCACCGTAATAGAACTGAATAAATTGAAACGACTAAGAATTTCTGGACCATATACTTTCGTTAAGGTTACAAACTGCCCAACAGGAGCCATTTCACCATCTGAAGTTCGCACAAAAATATTATTTAAAGATTCAACATCAACTCTATCCTCTGGCTTTGCTTGAATCATAACACGATATATTTTCGAAAAACGATTTATATTTGAAGCATAATTCCCTCCCACGTAACAAGACAACACATCTAATACTTCAGAAGGTGATATCCCGGTCTGTTTACAACGGACAGCATCAACTTCTACAAGATACTGGGGGAAACGAGTATCAAAAGTTGTCAGCGCACTCTGTATCTCCGGTCTCTTATTCAATGCTTCAATAAAAGTATTCACATGCCCAAACAACGTCTCAATATCTCCTCCTTTCCGATCCTGCACATACAACTCAATCCCGTTACTTGAACCATACCCCATAATCATAGGTGGTGCAAAAGCAAATACTTGAGCATTCTTTATATCGGCTGTCCGAGCAAAAATTTGACCAATAACTGCATCCTTATCATTTTCCTTTCCCTTTCTTTCCTCCCAAGGTTTTAAACGAACAATAAACGTACCCGACGAACTACTTTGTCCTCCCCCCATCAAATTATATCCTCCTACCATAGCATAAAGTTGAATCTGAGGAATCTCTCGAATACGCTTCTCCACCTCATCCATTATATCCTTCGTTTCAGACAACGTACAACCAGGAGAAACTGTAACTGAAACCATTACACTACCAGTATCTTCATCCGGGATCAAACCTGTTTTCGTTGTCTTGATAAAAACAACCAACAATACACTAGCACTAATCAACGCCATACCCACCAACCATTTTCTCCGAAAAAAAGAACATAACAACACCTTCATATTTCCGGATAATCCGGCTAAAAGCCGTATCAAAAACGACATGGAAGCGGGAAGAAAAACTCATTTTTTTACCATCAGCCGAAACGATATGCGGAGTCATCAATAAGGCACAAAGAGCAGGACTCAACGTCAATGCGTTAACAGCCGAAATAGCAACTGCAACTGCCATAGTCAAACCAAACTGCGTATAAAAAGTACCCGTCGTCCCTCCCATGAAACTAACAGGAATAAACACAGCCATAAACACCAGCGTCGTAGTAATAATTGCAGAGGTTATCCCCCCATCGCATCTACCGTCGCCTTATAAGGAGATTTATAACCAGCATCAAACTTGGCCTGCACAGCCTCTACGACGACAATTGCATCATCCACCACGGTACCAATAACAAGTACTAATGCAAATAAGGTCAATAAATTTATTGTAAAACCAACTGCATAAAGGAAAGCAAAGGTACCAACAAGTGATACAAAAATTGCGATAAGTGGAATAAAAGTGGAGCGAATACTTTGCAAAAACACATAAACCACAATAATCACTAATATAATAGCTTCGATAAGAATCTTTATTACATTAGCAATTGACGCATCAAGAAAATCCTTCGTACTCATCATATCAACCAATACCATACCCGCAGGTAATTCAGCCCGGATCTCTTCTGCTAATTCATCAATCGCCTCTATAATCTCATTCGCATTCGAACCTGCAGTCTGCATCACCATAAATGTCGCTCCAGGGTGACTGGAAACTTTACTACTAAAATTATAAGAAACCGTACCGAGTTCTATATCAGCCACATCTTTCAGACGCAACACACTACCATCTGACATCGCACGAATAACTAAATTTCCGTACTCCTCAGTCGTCTCATAACGCCCGCGATATCTCAATGTATACTGAAACGTATTACCAGAATCTTCTCCTAACGTACCAGTTGCTGCCTCTATATTCTGTTCATCCAATACTCCAATAATATCCGAGGGTACAAGTCCATACTGAGCCATAACATCCGGCTTCAACCAAATTCTCATCGCATAATCATTTCCCATCACCATAACTTCTCCTACACCCGCAATACGCTGAATACGAGGAACGACATTTATCTTTAAGTAATTATTCAAAAATATCTCATCATAACTATCATCCGGGCTATAAAGACTCATAATTTTCAACTGACTACTTTGTCGTTTTTGGGCCGTCACTCCAACCTTTGTAACCTCGGAAGGTAATGTCCCCTGAGCTTTTGTCACACGATTCTGCACATTTACAGTTGCCATGTCCGGGTCTGTACCCTGTTCAAAATAAACTGTAATGGTTGCACTTCCAGTATTTGTAGCCGAGGACGTCATGTAAGTCATATTCTCTACACCATTAATAGATTCCTCCAACGGAACAATAACTGCTTTCTGTACAGTCTCTGCACTAGCCCCGGTGTAAGTCGCCGAAACATGAATCGTCGGAGGAGCTATATCAGGATATTGTTCCACGGGCAAATTCACCAATCCAATAATACCCAGCATTAATATCAATGCCGAAATACACGCCGCCAAAATCGGACGATCAATAAATAATTTCATTTTCATAACGTCTCTCCTCCCTCTTTTACTTGAGAATCAACGCCAACCGATATTCCATCCCGCAAAATCCCTGCACCAGTAGCAATAATAACATCGCCCAATTCTAATCCAGATTCCACAATATACTCTTGCCCATTGTTAATGGGAGAAACTGTAATCATCGTAGATTTGGTCACACCATTCACAATCTTATACACGAATACCTTATCCTGCAACTCAAAAGTCGCCTCCTGAGGAATCACAATACAATTTTCCCGTGTATAGGGTAATAACACACGCCCCGTTCCACCACTCAACAATACTCGTTCCGTGTTAGGGAAAGTCGCCCTCACAGTTACAGATCCAGTCTTCGTATCAATAATTCCACTAATGGCATCCACCTTCCCTTTTTCTGTATAGTGCGAATTATCACTCAAAACTAGTTCCACTTCCGGCATTGCCGCCAATGCATTCGACAAAGAACCATTCCGACGAGTCAAAGCAAGGATCTGCTTTTCCGTCATCGAGAAATAAATATGCATCTCCTTATTATCTGAAACACTTACCAATGGATTACTTATCGAGGAACTCACTAATGTTCCAATTCGATACGGAATCATTCCCGCAGTTCCATCAACAGGACTTTTAACCTCCGTATACGAGAGATTATTTTGAGCATCCGTCAACTCCGCACGAGCTTGAGCCAATGTAGCTTCCTGCTGACTCAACGAATTACGAGCCGACTGCAAATCAAAATCCGAAATAACTCGTTCCTCATATAACATCTCTTTACTATCGACAGTCATTCTTGCAGTGGCCACCGCCGCCTCTGCACTTGCCACATTAGCCTCTGCCATCTCCAATGCGGCCCGATAAGGAACCTGGTCTATAACAAAAAGTGTTTGCCCCTTCTTCACTTCTGCACCTTCCTCTACACATATTGCAGTAATAAGACCTGACACTTGAGGATAAATATCCACATCTTGTTTGCCCTGAATTGTTGCTGCATAGGTCGAATACAGCGTTCTATTGGACAAAACTACCTGCATCGTTTATAATTTCCTCCTACAGGCATTTCTTTCAGCTGTCTCTTACAAGATGTCATCACTGCCATAAACAAACAGAGACACATCCAAATCCAATGTTGTTTTTTGCTCTTCATAGTTGATGGTTTTTATATTATTTATGTCACATATTGGCGGCAAAAATAGAGCCATTCCTCCCATGAAACGCCTCTCACCAGGCGTACAGAATTTGTCAAAAACGAAACAATTAAAACAAAATAACATTTAATTGTAAACACAGAAACAACTCTTGTCTATACTGAAACAAAAATGTTAATACAAAGTAAAAACACTAATTACTATTGATTTATCAAACCTCACTAGTAAATTTGCCTTCATAAAAACGACGAAAACAAATGGACCTTGATGAATTTACTCAAGATAAAGAACAATGCTACTCATCCGAAGATGGGTTTCTAATTTGGAAAATTTCCAACGGAGAACAAGTAAAACCAGGCACAATCCTAACAAGCAAAGAAAATATCGTAACCCACGTTATCGTAGAACAAGGAAGCATACAAATCAAATGCAACGGGAATACCTACCTCATGCCTTCCAACACCTACGCAAATTACATAGACTACCCCTCGGTCACTATTCTTTCAACCTCACAAGACTGCAAGGCATATATAATGTTCAGCACCACATCCTACAATGCCATGTTATTTAAAAACAATCCACCAATTCCATTTTCTTTCGTTCTTAAAATGCGCAATCATCCATTAGAAACATTACCCCCAAAAACCATAAAACTACTCTTGCAAAAAATAGAACGCATCGTAGAAGCCAGTATTTCAAAAGAACACTTATTCAGAAATGAACTTATAAAATGCTCCATCTGGATATTCATGTTAGAAATTGCGAACATCTTCATCAAGAACGAAGAAAATCAAAACATACAAAGCAATCGCCAAAAAGCGCTATTCATCGAGTTCATTAAACTACTTTCAGTCCGAGTCAGGGAAGAACATAACGTATCTTTCTACGCCTCGACTCTTTGCATCACACCTCAATACCTTAATCGCATAGTAAAAGCACACACTGGAAGAAATACCCATGAATGGATATGTACAACTCTTTCTGGCGAAATAACCCAACGCCTTGAACATTCAAATGACACCATGCAACAAATTGCCCATGACCTCAACTTCCCAGACCAAGCAACTATGGCAAAATTCTACAAGAAACAAACCGGATTCACCTTGACCGAATACAGAAGAAAGATACTCAAGGAACAATATTCTTCTCCTTTACCCGGAGATGCATAGAATTCTCATCATCCTCACAGGAAAAGGTATTCACCCATATTACACAAAAATAAATCATGCTATACAACATATAACTAGGCTTCCTCAAAAATATATCTTTTAGTTACATTTGCGAATATAGTCTAAAACACTACACAAGAACGTATGAACTTCACAGAATTTCGCCCAATAGATCCACATCACGAACACATTTTTAAAGAAATCAGCCGTCGAATTTTTCGTCTACAAAGTGGGAAAAGCCTCGACAGTATGGAAAAAATAGGCGCCAACACCAACGGACAGATAGGAGCCAGCTACCTATCCCTCAAAACCCTTGCACAGAACTATTCCCAAGATCTCGAAACAGCACTTCTTCTTTGGGGTACGGGCAAGCGAGAAGAACAGATTGTAGCCTGCTTTCTCATCCCTAGCGACGGACTAATTAAAGAAAAAATTACTCAATT
The DNA here is from genome assembly GCA_944321845.1 of uncultured Butyricimonas sp. Lineage (GTDB taxonomy): Bacteria > Bacteroidota > Bacteroidia > Bacteroidales > Marinifilaceae > CALUMT01. The sequence continues at coordinate 38,196 of CALUMT010000030.1, read as the reverse complement.
ATTAGACCTATGCCATAGTTTAGAATTGGCAGAATACTTCGGTACTCTGGTATTAAGCCGATGTGCAGAACAAGTCCTTCTAGTCAATGAATTCCTACAGACAGACAATGCCAACCTACAGATGGCAGCATTAGCTTGTATCAGTCGCAACCGCATCATAAAAAAAACAGAAAGTCCATTCACGGATAACTACATACGAGGTATAAACACCAAACAATTTAAATCCCCATATGTACTAAATGCATACAATCGTTTGCACATACTCGTTTGAAAATAAATGTGTTAATTAAACATAAAGCGTATCTTGAAAAGCGTGAAACATTAGTTTATCGAGAAATGTTTCCTAAATTCGCGAGTAATTACAGAAAAAAAGAATTAATGTTATCAATATAAATTTACTACTATGGCTACATTAGATTTAAGCAAGTATGGCATCAGCAACGTAAAGGAAATCGTACATAATCCTTCATACGAGATGTTGTATGCCGAAGAAACTAAAGCAGGATTAGAAGGTTATGAGAAAGGTCAGTTAACCGAACTAGATGCCGTAAACGTAATGACAGGTATCTACACCGGCCGTTCTCCCAAAGATAAATTCTTTGTAAAAAACGAAGCCAGTGCAGACACGATCTGGTGGACCTCTGACGAATACAAAAACGACAACAAACCTTGTACAGAAGAAGCTTGGGCTGAATTAAAGAAATTAGCCGTGGAACAATTATCCGGGAAACGCTTGTTCGTGGTAGACACATTCTGCGGAGCCAATGAGGGAACTCGTCTTAAAGTTCGTTTCATTATGGAAGTAGCTTGGCAGGCTCATTTCGTGAAGAATATGTTTATCCGTCCTACTGAAGAGGAATTGGCAAATTATGGAGAACCGGATTTCGTTTCATTCAATGCAGCAAAAGCAAAAGTAACAAACTTCAAAGAACTTGGCCTAAACTCTGAAACCGCCACGGTATTTAACTTAAAAACCAAAGAACAAGTTATCTTGAACACTTGGTATGGTGGTGAAATGAAAAAGGGAATCTTCTCTATCATGAATTACTATAATCCTTTACGCGGCATCGCTTCCATGCACTGCTCCGCCAATACGGATTTGAACGGCCAAAACACTGCAATCTTCTTTGGATTATCAGGAACCGGTAAAACGACTCTTTCCACAGACCCGAAACGTTTATTAATCGGAGACGACGAACACGGATGGGACGACAAAGGAGTATTCAACTACGAAGGAGGTTGTTACGCTAAAGTTATCAATCTTTCCAAAGAAGCAGAACCGGATATCTACAATGCAATCAAACGTGATGCCTTGTTGGAAAATGTAACGGTTAATGCTGAAGGCAAAATCGACTTCGCTGACAAATCTGTTACAGAAAATACTCGTGTATCTTATCCTATTTATCACATCAAAAATATCGTGAAACCTATTTCCAAGGGTCCCCACGCAAAACAAGTTATCTTCTTGTCTGCTGATGCATTTGGAGTATTACCTCCAGTATCCATCTTGACCCCGGAACAAACGAAATATTATTTTTTGTCTGGATTCACAGCAAAATTAGCAGGAACTGAACGCGGAATTACAGAACCGACTCCTACCTTCTCCGCTTGTTTCGGGGCTGCATTCTTGTCTTTGCATCCGACAAAATATGGAGAAGAATTGGTAAAGAAGATGGAAAAAGTCGGAGCCAAGGCTTATCTCGTGAACACTGGTTGGAACGGAACAGGCAAACGTATCTCCATTAAAGATACCCGCGGTATTATCGATGCAATCCTAGACGGATCTATCGATAAGGCTCCGACCAAGACTATCCCGTATTTCAATTTCGAAGTTCCGACTGCTTTACCTGGAGTAGATCCGAATATTCTTGATCCTCGCGACACTTATGCAGAAGCCGCACAATGGGATGAAAAAGCTAAGGATCTTGCCAGTCGTTTCATTAAGAATTTTGCGAAATTCACCGGGAATGAAGCAGGGAAAGCACTAGTTGAAGCTGGTCCTAAATTATAATTAGATTACCTAGTATTTAATAAAATAAAACGCCTCTAAAGTTGAGGCGTTTTATTTTTAATAAGACGTCCTAAAAAGACACATTCAAAACATTCTAATAATGACCAGTATTACTCGTTATGAAGAACAGATATAAAAAATGGTCTCCGAATATATCGGAGACCATTTTTTATATTGCAAATAACAGCTTTTATCAAGAACCCATATATCCTTTCATAATACCTCGTTTGCTATTACGCACAAAAAGAATAATCTCGTCCCGCTCTTTAGACGCCGGCAATTCGGCTTCTATACGTTCAATCGCATCCGAGTTATTCAATCCTGATTGGTAAAGTATTCGATAGATATCCTGAATCTCATTAATTTTCTCATTCGAAAATTCTCGACGACGCAAGCCAATAGAATTAACACCAACATAGGATAAAGGTAATCTTCCGGCCTTAACAAAGGGAGGAACATCTTTTCCAATCAAAGATCCTCCTTGCACCATCACGTGGCGACCTATGTGAACGAATTGATGAACAGCAGTCATTCCTCCCAAAATAGCGAAATCATCCACACAAACTTCCCCCGCCAATTGGCAAGCATTCGTGATTATACAATTATTACCGATTTCACAATCATGAGCAATATGAGCGTAAGCCATGATTAAACAATTATTACCGATCTTAGTGATACCCTTGGCTGCAGTTCCCCGATTTACCGTGGCACACTCACGAATCGTCGTGTTGTCACCAATAACTACCGTAGATTTTTCACCACGGAATTTCAAATCTTGAGGGATGGCTGAAATTACCGCACCCGGAAATATTTTACAATTCTTTCCGATATGGGCACCCTCCAGAATAGTCACGTTAGATCCAATACGAGTACCCTCTTCAATCACCACATTTTTATCAATCGTCACGAAAGGATCAATCACCACATTGTCGGCAATCTGAGCTTCCGGATGAACGTATGCTAATGGTTGTTTCATTCGTTTTTGTATTTAATTTTTAACTATCAATTTCTATTTTAAAGGTGCAAGTTTACTATTACTTCTTGGTTTTTGCAACTTGTGCCATAAATTCACCGACCTCACACACGAGTGTCTTTCCAACAAAAGCGTAACCCCGCATTGTTACGATACCCCGCCGTATAGGTGCAATTTTCACTAATTTAAAGACTAACGTATCTCCTGGCACAACTTTATGACGGAATTTTATACCATCAATTTTTACAAAATAAGTAGAATAATTTTCCGGATCCGGAACCTGATTCAGTACTAAAATTCCTCCACATTGAGCCATCGCTTCCACTATCAACACACCAGGCATAACAGGTTCATCTGGGAAATGGCCGACAAAATGAGGTTCATTCATGGTCACATTCTTACAACCAATAACAATATCATCTGTAACCTCAAATATTTTGTCTACCAACAAGAAGGGAGGACGATGGGGCAATAAGGAGCGTACTTTATTTATATCCATCAAACCTGGAGAGGCTATATCTATATCAGGGGCCACATCCTCACGCTCAACCTGCAACACAGCTTTCCGTATTTTCTGGGCCATAGCCGTATTTGCTCGATGACCAGGACGTTCTGCTATGACTCTTCCTTTTATAAAACGGCCGCATAAAGCCAAATCCCCCATCACATCCAATAATTTATGACGAGCAGGTTCATTGTCAAAATGAAGCGATAAGTTATTCAACACACCTTGATGTACCTCCAAATTCTCGTATCCAAATAACTGAGAAAGGCGATCAACTTCTTCTTTGGAAATTTCTTTATCCACAATAACAATAGCATTGTCTATATCCCCTCCTTTAATCAATCCGGCCTTAAGCAATTGTTCAACCTCCCGTAAAAAAACAAACGTCCTACAAGGAGCTATTTCCCGAGTAAAATTCCCCGTATTTTCGGTAAAAGTTGCATATTGCATCGGCAAATAGGGTGAATTATAAGCGACAAGTACGTTTACATTATAATCGACATCTGGCAATAATGTCAATTTGGACATCCCATCTTCACTCGCAAAATGTATTGGTTCCTTTACCGTGAAATAACGACGCTCTGCACATTGTTCTTCCAAACCTACCCGTTCAATAGCCTCCACAAACAATCTCGCACTCCCATCCAAAATTGGTAATTCCTCCCCATTCAATTCTATCACACAATTATCTACGCCACAACCATAAAGAGCAGCCATCGCATGTTCCATCGTATAGACATTTACACCATCTTTTTCCAAACAACTGGCTCTGTCCATAAATTTCACATAATCGGCTAACGCCGGGATTTCCGGCATTCCATCCAAATCAACACGCCGAATAATATATCCAGAGTTCTCCACCGCAGGCTTAAACGTTGCCGTTACCATTTTTCCGGTATGCAATCCTTTCCCGCTTAAGGAAAACTCCTGTTTTAAAGTTCTCTGCTTCACTGACATTTTATTTTGATTTTAATTCTCTAATTTCCTTTTGTAAATCTCTTAATTGACTATATAATTCGGGCAACTTGCGGAATACTACGTAACACTTCTGGTAATAAGGCAAATCAAAAGCCGGAGAACCTCGCAACACGGATTTTTCCGCAACATTATTCGTGATTCCACTTTGAGCTGCGATTTGCGTCCCTGAACCAATTTCCAAGTGACCAATAATTCCCACCTGCCCACCAAACACACAATTTTCTCCAACTTTTGCCGTACCAGCGACACCGGACTGCGCTGCAATAACTGTATTACGACCGATCACAACATTATGAGCTATCTGAATAAGGTTATCCAATTTAACTCCATCATGGATACGTGTAGATCCCATTGTTGCCCTATCAATACAGGTATTCGCCCCGACTTCCACATTATCTTCCAGCACGACATTTCCTATCTGAGGTATTTTTTTATAAAAATCTCCCTCGGGAACAAAACCGAACCCATCCGCACCGATAACGGCACCAGAATGTAAAATACATCCTTTCCCGATAACACAGCCGGTATATACCTTTACCCCTGCATAAATTATAGAATTATCGCCGATGACAACCCCATCCCCAATAAAAACTTGAGGATAAATCTTCACATTATTTCCAATCTTTGCTCCTTTACCGATATAGGCAAAAGCCCCAACATACAAATCTTCTCCCAAAGTAGCAGAATCACTAATATAGGAAGGTTGCTCTATACCTTTAGGTCTAGGCTTCATACTCTCGTACATCTGCAAGAGTGTTGCGATGGCATCATACGCCGATTTCACTCGAATAAGCGTACATGAACATTCATGCGCGGGCTTAAAATCTTCATTAACTAACACGATAGAAGCTGCTGTCGTGTATATGTAATGCTCATATTTCGGGTTCGCCAAAAAAGCTAACGTTCCAGGTTTCCCTTCTTCAATTTTAGAAACATTGTTCACGGACACCTCAGGATCTCCCTCCACGGTCCCGTTCAATAGAGCGGCAATATCTTTCGCTTGAAACTCCATAACGTAAAAAATTTCGGCAAACTTACAAATAAAATCCTTAAATACACAAACAAAGCTACAAATAAGTTACACGAGAGTTACATCCAAGCCACACCTTGTCCAAATAGAATTACCTGTTTTCACTCCCGACAAAAGACCTAAATTCAAAAAATCCTCAAAAATAATCATTCGATCTTTGTCTTTTTAAAATTATATACTATCTTTGTCACTGGTTATTAACACGAGAGGGGACGAAAACGTCCCCTCTCGTGTTACTAAAAAATCACATCAATGAAAAGCGCAGCAGAAATCAAACAAATTATTGAATCTATCATTCGAGACTCAGAACTATTTTTAGTAGACGTACATGTATCGGCCGATAATATTATCGAGGTGGAAATCGATTCCATGAAAGGAGTTAATGTAGAAACATGCAGGACTCTAAACAAACAAATAGAAGAAATCCTCGATAGAGAAGTGGAAGATTTCTCTCTTACCGTTTACAGTGCCGGTATCGGATATCCGTTCAAAGTACCGCAACAATACATCAAAAACATCGGAAATCGAGTAGAAGTACTTTTAACGAATGGACAAAAAACAGAAGGCATACTAAAAGCATACAATGAAAATGCCATCATTATAGAAACACAAGAAAAACAAAAAGAAGAGGGCAAGAAAAACAAAAAAATCATTGTAACTCTCGAAAAAGAAATTCCACACACAGATATAAAGGAGGTTAAAGACATTATTATTTTCTAAACACAACATTAATAAAATGGAAGCTATAAACTTGATTGATTCATTTGCAGAATTCAAAGAATTAAAAAATATTGACCGTGCCACTCTAATGAGAGTTTTGGAAGACGTTTTTAGAAACATGCTGATCAAAAGATACGGTACGGATGAAAACTTTGACATCATTATTAATATCGATAAAGGAGATCTTGAAATATGGAGGAATCGTACAGTCGTAAGTGATGAGGATTTTGAGAATGAAAACACTCAAATCTCCTTGAGCGAAGCAAAAAAAATTGACGCAGATTACGAGATTGGAGAAGAGGTCACTGACGAGGTAAAATTCAAAGACTTCGGCCGCCGTTCTGTGCTCGCTCTACGCCAGAATCTTTCTGCTCGTATCCTAGAGTTAGAAAAAGATCATATTTTCACTAAATACAAGGAAAGAATCGGGCAAATTGTCACCGGAGAAGTTTATCAAATATGGAAAAAAGAAATATTAATCCTTGATGATGAAGGCAATGAATTATTGCTGCCGAAACAGGAACAAATCCCAAGTGATTTTTTCAAAAAAGGAGATGCAATCCGTGCGGTTGTAATCCGGGTCGAAATGCGCAACGCTTCCCCATACATCGTTCTCTCTCGCACCTCCCCTGTATTCTTGGAAAGATTGTTCGAGAATGAGGTTCCCGAAATTTTCGATGGATTAATCACCATCAAGAATGTAGTTCGTGTTCCTGGAGAACGTGCAAAAGTCGCCGTAGAATCCTATGACGATCGCATTGACCCGGTAGGAGCTTGTGTCGGAATGAAAGGTTCCCGTATACATGGTATTGTTCGTGAATTGAGAAACGAAAACATTGATGTTATCAATTATACCAATAACACCCAGTTATATATCACACGTGCTTTAAACCCCGCAAAAATCAACAAAATTGATATCGACGAGGAAAACAAGAAAGCAAACGTGTATTTAAATCCAGAAGAAGTATCTTTAGCTATCGGTAAAGGAGGTTTAAACATTAAACTCGCGAGCCAATTGACCGGTTATGAAATAGATGTATACCGGGAAGTTGAAGAAAGCGAAGAAGAGGACGTCAACTTAGACGAATTTGCAGACGAGATTGAACCTTGGATCATCGATGAGTTGAAACGAGTAGGTTGCGATACAGCCAAAAGTGTATTAGAATTAAGCGAATCGGAATTGGAAAACAGAACCGATCTTGAAATCGAAACAATACGAGACGTACTCCAAATTCTAAGAGCCGAATTTGAATAATATTTATTAGAATAATGCTTATAAAATACGATATATGCCAGTAAGATTAAGCAAAGTAGCGAGAGAATTTAATGTAGGAATATCCACTATCGTGGAATTCTTACAAGACAAAGGAATTAAAATTTCATCCGACCCCAACGCCAAATTGAGCGATGAACAATATTCATTGATTGCCAAGGAATATTCAAAAGACAGTGAGGCGAAGAAAGAAGCAAAACGAGTTGACTTAAAAACAACACGCCAAAAAAAAGAAACAATTACTATTGACGATATTAATAATCCCGAAGAGAAAAAGGAGTCAAAATTCATTTCTGTGAAGGATGAAATTAAGCTAGAAAATAAAATCAAGGTTGTTGACCGCATTGACCTTAACAACTTGAACAAGCCTAAGGTTGAATCTCCTAAAAAAGAGGAAAAACAAGCAGAACAACCGAAACAAAATACAAACCCGCAAGCTCAAAAGGAAAAAACAAAGGAGCCTCAGCAGAAACCGACTCCCAAACCGATCGTGAAAGTTATTCCTCAAAGCCAACCGGAAAACACTGAAATAGCACAAGAATCTCAAAGCGATCTTCCATTCAAATTACCTACACCGACAATAAAAGACGTTAAAGTAATCGGAACCATTGACTTGGACTCCATAAATCAACGTACTCGTCCCCCGAAAAAAAGCAAGCAGGAAAGAGATAAACGAGAATTAAAAAGAAAAGCTTCTTTAAGTCCAAAGCAAACGGAAGAAAGAAAACATGTCTCCATGTTGGAAGATGACGAAGACGACATGGAAGAAATGGAAGGCAAAAGAAGAAGAAAGCGCATTCAAAAGAAAGACGAGAAAATCAGTGTAGAGATGTCTTCAAAAGACTTCCGTAATGAAGAAAACAAAAAGAAACTGAAAAAACTAAAGAAGAAAAAAGCGACTAAAACTGAAATATCAGAAGAAGACGTTCAAAAACAAATCAAAGATACTTTTGCTCGTCTGAGTCCTAAAGGAAAAACAAAGACATCCAAACACAGAAAAGACAAAAGAGAGGCTGTACATCAAAAGATGCAGGCCGAACTGGAACAGGCTGAACTGGAGCAAAAGATATTAAAACTAACAGAATTTGTCACCGTCAGTGAACTTGCGACCATGATGAATATCTCTGCAACAGAGATCATCTCCGCATGCATGTCCCTAGGTCTATTCGTATCCATCAACCAACGATTAGATGCTGAGACCATCAATGTCGTTGCAGAAGAATTCGGTTTTGAAGTTGAATTTGTAAGTGTTGAGATTCAAGAAGCCATCGATGAAGACGAAGACGAGTCACCAGAGCACCTGGAAACCCGACCTCCCATTGTAACCGTGATGGGACACGTGGACCATGGAAAAACATCTTTACTGGACTATATCCGGAAAGCAAATGTTATTGCTGGAGAGGCAGGGGGTATCACGCAACATATCGGGGCTTATAGCGTAAAACTAAACGACGGACGGACTGTTACATTCTTGGATACCCCTGGTCATGAAGCCTTCACGGCCATGCGTGCCCGTGGTGCCCAAGTTACAGATATTGCAATTATAATCATTGCTGCGGACGACAGCGTAATGCCCCAAACCGTAGAAGCTATTAATCACGCAAGTGCCGCTGGTGTACCTATTGTATTTGCTATCAACAAAATAGATAAACCAGGAGCGAACCCCGATAAAATTCGGGAAGAACTTGCCAACATGAACTACCTTGTTGAAGAATGGGGTGGTAAATATCAATGCCAAGAAATCTCAGCCAAGAAGGGACTTCATGTGGAAGACCTATTAGAAAAAGTATTGCTTGAAGCCGAATTACTGGAACTGAAAGCCAATCCTCGTAAAAAAGCAATTGGTTCTATCATCGAATCTTCTCTTGATAAAGGAAGAGGATATGTGGCTACGGTACTTGTCCAAAACGGAACCCTACACGTTGGAGATGTTGTCCTCGCCGGTCAATATTTCGGACACGTGAAAGCTATGTTCAACGAACGTGGACAAAAAATGCAAGAAGCAACTCCTTCAACTCCTGCCTTAATCCTCGGATTGAACGGAGCACCTCAAGCCGGTGATAAATTTAACGTGATGAGTAACGAAAAAGATGCTCGTATGTTAGCCAACAAACGGGAACAGTTACAACGTGAACAAGGATTACGTACACAAAAACATATCACGCTGGATGAGATCGGAAGACGAATTGCTATCGGAAACTTCCAGGAATTAAATATCATCGTGAAAGGAGATGTGGATGGTTCTATCGAAGCATTATCCGATTCGTTGCTTAAACTTTCTACACCTGAAATTCAAGTAAATGTCATCCACAAAGCAGTTGGACAAATTTCAGAAAGTGATGTTATATTAGCAGCTGCTTCCAATGCCATAATTGTCGGTTTCCAAGTTAGACCGTCTATGGGAGCCCGTAAATTAGCAGAACGCGAGCAAGTTGATATCCGCTTATATTCAATCATCTACACGGCAATAGAGGAAATTAAGGCTGCTATGGAAGGTATGCTTTCTCCTAAAACAAAAGAGGAAATTACCGCCACGGTTGAAGTTCTTGAAACATTCAAGATCTCGAAGGTCGGAACTATTGCAGGATGTATCGTACGTGATGGAAAAATCAGCAGGACATCCAAGGTTCGTGTCATTCGGGATGGTATCGTAATCTATACCGGAGATTTAGGCTCACTGAAACGCTTCAAAGATGACGTTAAAGAAGTAGCCAAAGGTTTTGAATGCGGCTTAAACATAGCTAACTATAACGATATCAAGGAAGGAGACATCATTGAAGCATTTGAAGAAGTAGAGGTCAAGAAAACATTATAAAAAGTTTAACAATATGGATGCGGTAGATTTGTAATAATTTACCTACTTTGCCTCCATTAAATTAGAAGAGAATTTAACAAAACATTTAATCAAATTTACCTATGAAGAAACTTATTGTATTAGCAGCAATTGTTACCGTAATGATCGGTGCAGCTGTAGCCCAGATCATGAATCCCGTGAAATGGGAAATTACATTAAAGAAAGTCAGCGAAGGCGTATATGATGTTGTTTGCAAGGCAACAATCGAAAAAGGGTGGCACTTGTATGATACAAAATTACCGGAAGGTGGTCCCCTTCCCACTACATTCAATGTTGATGAAGAAGAATCTAGCAATATTGAACTTGTTGGGGAATTCAAAGCGACAACCGAACCATTAACTGAACAAAATGAGGCTTTCGGTATGGAGTTAAAATACTTTGAGAACACCGCTACTTTCGTACAAAGAATCAAAGTAACTAAAGACACCGGTAAAATTGTCGGCTACGTTGAATTCATGGCTTGCTCTGGAGGTCAATGTATCCCGCCTGCTGAAGAAGAATTTGAATTTGATTTGAAGAAATAAAAAAGAGAACGCTTCCGATATTCGGAAGCGTTCTTTTAATCCTTCCATAATGAGACAAATTATACTTTACTGCCTCTCCCCAATTTTTTTGGTCAGCCTCATTCTCTCCTGTCAACAGGAAACAATAATCCAACACCCTTCCCCGCTAAAACTACCGAAACCTGATTCTTCCATAACACTCTTTTTTTGCGGTGATGTCATGCTACACGCACCCCAAATCAAAGGAGCATATGCCCCACAAGACAAAAATTACTATTTCTTACCATGTTTTCAGCATATGGTTCCCGCTTGGCTGGATGCGGACTTCTCCATTGCAAACCTGGAAACCACGTTAGGAAATGATCAGTTCAGCGGTTATCCCCGCTTTCGAGCACCTTGGCAAATTGCCAAAGCCCTACGACAAGCAGGAGTAAACACCCTCGTTTTAGCAAATAACCATTGTTGTGACCAAGGGAAAAAAGGGATACATCAAACGTTACATTACCTTGATTCCTTAAAAATACAACACACGGGTATCTCGAAAGACACCTTGAACCGTCCCCTGTACCTAAAGAAAAATAATTTCAAAATAGCGCTTCTGAACTATACCTATGGGACCAATGGTCTCCCTATTCCTCGAGAATACCATGTTCCTCTATTGGACACAAACCGTATACTAAAGGACATCCAGCAATGCCGAAAAGACCAGGCTACACACCTCATTGCATTTGTCCACTGGGGCAACGAGTATGAACACAAACCCAATCCCTATCAGCGGGAATTAGGCAAATGGCTTCATTCACATGGTGTCAATATCATTATCGGCTCACACCCACATGTCGTCCAACCCATAAAGCCTTTTCTACAAGGAAATGACACGACCGGAATTATTGTATATTCCCTTGGAAACTTTATCTCCAACCAATCATTCCCAGGAACCGATGGCGGTATTTGTGTAAAAATCACGTTAAATCAAACGCAGAATAACAAAACCCGCTATAAAATACAAACACTAAAATGTTACACCTACAAACCTTATGAAAATGGGATTCGTCGATATTATGTAATTCCGGAATCCGCTCCAGATTCAATCGTAAGAGGATTTCACAGGAAGCAACGGGATCGTTTTTTCAACCACACAGATTCCATTTTACAACAATAAATTATACTTTTGCCTAGAGTAAAACGACACATTATGAAACTTGCAGTTATAGCCCATGACGGGAAAAAAGCAGAAATGGTTGCATTCCTAAATCGCCACTACCAATTTTTACATTCTCAGAATGTAGAAATCATTGCAACTGGTACCACAGGAAAACATGCCCAAGATGCCGGTCTGAAAGTTAAACGTTTATTATCCGGCCCATTGGGAGGAGATGCCCAAATAGCAGCTCTAGTCGCAGAGCACCAAATCCAAATGGTCTTTTTCTTCCGCGACCCGTTAGACAAGCATCCTCACGAGCCCGATGTACAGATGCTTATGCGAGTATGTGATGTACACAACATTCCTTTAGCAACCAACCCGGCATCTGCAGAATTAATGCTACGAGGTTACGAATCACAAAACAAGTAAACGTTAATATTCTATTAAATATAGAATTAAACCTTTGCATTACGCCAAGGCTAAATTATATTTGTCTTGTAAAATAATCACGTAATGAAGCAGAAAAAGATAGCAGCGATACCTCTATTAATTGCAGGCATCATTATGGTGCTATCGTTTTCTATACCCCATCATCACCACGCAACAACGATCTGCTTCGCGACAGAGCATTGTACGGATGAAAATAAAGATCATTGCCATCACAAACACGACCGACAAGACTCACATTGCGTGATCAAGGCATTGTCAGTTGCCAACATCACTCGGCAACATCAAGCAGAGTTAACTTGTAATTTAGAACTCTTACCGGATTTCACTCCGATAAATCCGAATATCACACAATGGGCCAATGACCTCATCCTACTTGCCGGGAATGGCCTGAAAATACATCACAAAGTTTACCAAAACCGGTTGCATTCATGGGATGGTCATGCAACACGGATCAGTCGTGCTCCCCCGAAACGATAACTCATACCAGTTTCCCCTTTCAGGTTTGCAATAAAGTTGCAAACGATATCATCTATTTTTACGACAGAAATATTTTACTATTATACATCATGAAAACAATTGTATTTGCTATTACCATTTTAGCCATATCACTCATGGGCTGTAAAAATCACACATCACATGAAAATCATGACCACGCTCATGAAACAGCAGAAGAACATGCAGCCCACGCTCACGAATGCCCGGAAGAACACCTAGCACACGAACATGAATCTCCGGAGGAACATGCCGCTCATGCCCATGAACAAGAATCCGCGGCAGCAGCACATGCACACTCGGATGAAATTATTTTCTCTAAAGCCCAGGCCGCCAGAACGACTTTCGAGGTCAAAGAAATTAAACCTAGCACATTCAATCAAATCATCAAGGCAACAGGGCAAATTTTACCAGCCCCGGGAGACGAGGCCGTAGCCGTAGCCTCCAGCAATGGTATTGTTTCTTATGCTTCCAATCACATAGCCGAAGGCTCTGAAGTAAAGAAAGGTCAGACAATCTTTCACATCGCATCCAGCCACATCGGAGAAGGAGACTACTACACGAAAGTCAAAACAGCATACGAAACAGCCAAAGCAAATTTCGATCGGGCCGAATCACTCATAAAAGACGATATTATTTCGCAGAAAGAATATGAAAATACCCGACTCGAATACAATAATGCCAAAAATGCTTATGATGCCATCTCAAGTACACGTACCGATAAAGGCGTAGGTATCATCTCTCCCATTCAGGGACACGTGAAGAACCTTGCCGTAAAGGAAGGCGAGTATGTAACCACGGGACAACCATTGGCAAGTATTTCCCAAAATGCCCGTCTCGTATTACGAGCCGAGGTTTCCGAGAAATATTACAGCGCTTTAAACTATATCCAGTCGGCAAACTTCAAAACCCCGTATGACAACAAGGTTTACGCCCTTTCCGAATTAAACGGAAAATTATTGTCCCACGGGAAGACGGCCGGAGAAAATACGTTCTACGTTCCCGTGTCTTTCGAGTTTGACAACAAAGGTTACGTCATCCCCGGTTCTTTCGTGGAAATTTATCTCATCTCTCGTCCCATTGAGAATGCTTTGGCTATCCCCGTATCTGCCCTGACAAATGAATTGGGTACATTCTATGTTTACGTACAATTAGACGAAGAATGTTACCGTAAACAAGAAGTCACGTTAGGAGCAAATAACGGGAAAGAGGTACAAGTCTTAAAAGGCCTGAAATTCGGAGACAGAATCGTCACGCAAGGAGCTTACCAGGTTAAAATGGCTTCCGCATCGGGAAGTATTCCGGCAGGATGCACCCACACTCATTAATGTATTCATACAGTCGATAAAAGAACATTACCTTATAAAATCATCATTATGCTGAATAAAATTATACAATATTCATTACATAATCGACTGGTCATCATCCTTGCATCCGTTGTATTACTCCTTTGGGGAGCATATACCACGCATAAGATGGAAGTCGATGTATTCCCTGATTTAAATGCACCAACCGTTGTCGTCATGACCGAAGCTCCCGGAATGGCACCAGAGGAAGTGGAACGAATGGTAACCTTCCCGATAGAGACAGCCGTGAATGGGGCCACAGATGTACGAAGCGTCCGCTCTTCTTCCACGACAGGATTCTCAGTTGTTTCCATCCAATTCGATTGGGGAACCAATATTTACACGGACCGTCAGATCGTATCCGAGAAACTCGCCGAGATCAGTGATGCTCTTCCCGAAAATGTCGGCAAACCGACTCTAGGTCCGCAATCTTCCATCCTCGGGGAAATCATGATTTTCGGTTTAACGGCAGACAGCACCTCCTTGCAGGACCTGCGCACTCTGGCCGACTGGCCTATACGGACCCGCTTGTTATCCACTGGAGGTGTAGCACAAGTAACCGTACTCGGTGGAGATATCAAGGAATACCAGATATTGCTTGATCCCGCCCGCATGAAGCACTATGGAGTAAGCACCGACGAGATTCTAGCGGCCGTGGAAAACATGAACCTGAACGCCACCGGAGGTATCCTGTACGAGTATGGGAACGAATATATTATACAAGGTATTCTTGCCACCAACAACACGGAGGAATTAGGCAAGGGGGTTGTGAAAACGGTAAACAACATACCGGTTCTACTCTCCGATGTGGCCACCGTACAAATCGGGAATAAGGCCCCCAAGCTGGGACTCGCCTCCGAGAAAGGCAAACCGGCCGTATTGGTGACTGTCACCAAACAACCCAACACGAACACGCTTGAACTGACCGAAAAACTGGACAAGGCTGTTGCCGAATTACAAAAGACCTTGCCAGCCGACGTGCATATATCTTCTGACATATTCCGTCAGGCTCGTTTCATCGAGAGCTCCATATCCAACATCCAACGGGCCCTCATTGAGGGAGCTATTTTCGTGGTGATTGTCCTTTTCTTCTTCCTGATGAATGTACGCACCACAGTGATTTCCCTCATCGCCCTACCGCTCTCGCTTTTGGCCGCCATCCTCACCCTGCACGGTTTAGGATTGACCATCAACACCATGAGTCTCGGTGGTCTTGCCATTGCCATTGGTTCACTTGTTGATGACGCCATCGTGGATGTTGAAAATGTATATAAACGGTTACGGGAGAATCGCCTAAAACCGGAATCAGAACGTCACTCCACCCTAAAAGTCGTGTTCGATGCTTCCCGCGAAGTCCGCATGCCGATCCTGAACTCCACGTTGATTATCGTGGCTTGCTTCTTGCCCCTGTTCTTCCTCTCCGGAATGGAAGGACGTATGTTGATTCCACTTGGTATTGCGTTCATCGTGGCATTATTTGCATCCACGGTTGTCGCGTTAACCCTGACCCCTGTAGCATGTAGCTACATGCTTACGACGCCCAAAGCACTCCAGCAAAGCGAAAAAGAACCATTCGTCTCCCGCTCCCTTAAGAAAGTATATGGCCACGCGTTGGAATGGGCTCTATGCCATAAAAAGGTAGTATTGGGTATCACCGGGGTACTTCTCATCGGGGCCTTAGTCATCATGACCGGTTTGGGACGCAGCTTCCTTCCCCCGTTCAACGAAGGATCTCTAACCATTAATATCAGTACCATGCCGGGTATATCCCTCGAAGAATCCGACAAAATGGGTCGCATGGCCGAAAAGATACTTTTGGAAATCCCGGAAATACAAACCGTTGCCCGGAAAACCGGACGTGCGGAACTGGACGAGCACTCCCGCGGGGTAAACGCTTCCGAAATTGAAGCTCCCTTCGAATTAGGAGAACGTTCCCGGGAAGAATTCTTCGCCGATGTCCGGGCTCGTCTCGGTGCGATTAAAGGTATCAACGTGGAAATCGGACAACCCATCTCCCACCGTATCGATGCCATGCTTTCCGGTACTCAAGCTAACATCGCCATCAAACTCTTCGGGGATGACCTCAACCGACTCTACACCATGGGAGCCCAGATCAGAGACGCCATCCAAGGCATAGAAGGAATTGCCGACCTTACTCTGGAGCAACAGGTGGAACGTCCGCAACTGCACATCACCCCCAAAAGGGACATGCTTGCCAAGTTTGGAATCACCCTCCCCGAATTCTCTGAATTCGTGAACGTGGCCTTATCAGGTAAAACGGTATCCAATGTCTACGAAGGAGGAAAAGTTTTCGATCTCACTGTCAAAATGGATGACATCGACCGGGAAAACATAGAAGCAATCAGCGAATTGACAATAGATGCCAACGGAACAAAGATTCCCCTGCATTACGTGGCAGAAATCACCCCTTCCCTGGGACCGAACACCATCAGCAGAGAAAACGTACAACGTAAGATTGTCATCTCTGCCAATGTTGCCAACAGGGACCTGAACGGTGTTGTGAAAGATATTCAACAAACCGTGGAAGAACAAATAACCTTCCCCGAAGGCTACCACGTGGAATACGGTGGACAATTCGAGAGCGAACAGGCCGCTTCACGAACCTTATTCGTAACCTCGTTGATTTCCTTGCTCATCATATTCCTGTTGCTGTTCAACGAATTCCACAGTATGCCGCTCTCCGGTATCATCATGCTAAATTTGCCACTGGCGATTATTGGGGGAATTATCAGTATCTGGCTGACCTCGGGAATTATCAGTATTCCGGCCATCATCGGATTTATTTCCCTCTTCGGTATCGCCACCCGCAACGGTATTCTTCTCGTGTCACACTACAATCAATTGCGCGCAGAAGGCCTATCCCTGCATGACAGTATCATCCACGGGTCTCTTGACCGATTGAACCCGATTCTGATGACCGCCTTGACTTCTGCCTTGGCTCTGATCCCCTTGGCATTGAACGGAGATGTTCCAGGCAACGAGATTCAAAGCCCCATGGCTCAGGTTATTCTGGGAGGACTGTTGAGCTCCACCCTGCTGAACGGTTTCGTGGTTCCTATCATGTACCTGCTGTTGAACCACAAGCAAAAAGAATTTGAAAAACTTGAAATCTAATCATGACATTATGAACAAATACAAAACATACCTGGCCGGACTCCTGCTTCTCGCCGCTCTCGGTGTGCAAGCCCAAGGACATATTGACGACGTTCTGAAAAGTATCGAGAACAATAATAAATCCTTGTCGGCCAACCGACAATTAACCGATGCGCAACAATTGGAAGCCCGTACCGGGAATTACCTTTCCAATCCATCCGTGGAACTGGAGAAAATGTGGGGAGAAGGTAAAGACGCCGGATCCGAATACACCCTGACGGTATCCCAATCCCTGGATTTTCCAACAACCTATGCCCGCAAGAACAAGCTGGCTGAACTGAAGACCACCACGTTCGACTATCAGTTTGCCGCATTTCGCCAACAGGTGCTGCTGACAGCAAAACAGAAATGCATAGAAATCATATACCTGCGCAAGCAAAAGAAACTATTGACGGAACGTTTGGAGAATGCCCGGGAAATGTGCGCACTCTACGATAAAAGACTCAAGACAGGAGATGCCAACCAGTTGGAAGTAAACAAAGTTCACCTGGAACACCTCAATGCCGAGAACCAAAGCCGCCTGAACACCGCTGCCCTAGAGGCCGCCATTGAGCAATTACAGAATCTGAACGGGGGCCAACCCATTGATTTCGCGGATACAGATTTCCAACTTCTCCCGAACCTGGAGCCATTCGAACAGATATACTCGGAATTCATGTCTCTCGACCCGGGGATGAAAAACCTAACCGGTGCTCAGCAAATCGCCGAGCAGGAAGTGAAAGTCAATCGGTCCCTTTCATTACCCAAATTCGGTATAGGTTACAAACGGGGCGGATCATCCGACGGAGCGGCATCCAACGGTTTTACTATCGGGGTTTCTGTACCTCTCTTCGAAAACAAAAACACCGTGAAAAAAGCCAAGGCTCAAGCCGCTTTTGCCACGGCTACCCTCGAAGAGAATCAGCTCAACCTCCGCACGAATCTCAAGCAACTATACCAGCAGGCCGAAGCGTTGAAGCATTCCCTGGACGAATACGCCAAAGCCTTAAAACAACAACGCAATATCCAGTTGCTCAACAAGGCCCGGGACGCCGGACAATTATCCGTGATTGATTATTTCATCGAAGTAGCCAGCATATACGACAGTTGGCAGACCTACCTCGATGTTGAAAGAAATTATCACGACATCCTGGCCCAATTATATCAATACAAACTATAAACCAACGGGAGATCCCCATTCTCCCGAAACAAAGAAAAACAGCCCCCGATTAGCGGAAGGGCTGTTTTTCTTTTTATACCGTTTATACCTGTCAATACTACAACGAGAGCAACTCGGACAAACGTTCAATGACCAATCCCTTTTCCCGCAATCGCCAGGCACTATTATGCCCTCCGGCAAAAAGACAGACATCAAAACCAAGGGCTTCTGCCACCTCCGCGTCATGAAGCGTATCCCCCACCATCAGCGTCTTACCCGGATCAATCCCGCGGGCATTCACCAACTCTCTTCCCCGGTCCACCTTACTGCTAGCATATATATCCACCGCTCCACAAATCCCCTCGAAATAGTCACGAATCCCGAAACGCTCCAGCATACCCAACAACAAATCTTCCTGCAAGGCCGAAAGTACATACAACCGCTTTCCCTCCTCCTTCAACCGCTCCAAGACAGGACGAACCCCCTCCGTCAATTGCACGTCGGCCGCCAAGGCATCATAATCCTGGACAAATTCCTGCGACACCCCATCCCAATCATCCCGCGCAAAATCAAAACCGATACTCTCGTAATAATCCCTCACGGGAAACCCGAAAATATCCCGGTAACGTTCCACCGTCAATCCCGGCATCCCCCGCCGTTCCAGCATCCGGTTTATCGCCCCGACACTCACCCGCACGTCGTCCAACAACGTCCCATTCCAATCCCAAACAACATTCTCGTACTTCATAAAACTCATTTATCCTGTTGACTAATAACTTCCACTCCCGGGTCCCGAAAAGCCTCGATACCCGTCCATCCCAGACGCTTCTCCGCTACCTCCGGCGGGAAAACACGGTACACGACATCCGCCTCACTTCCCAACGTCCCGTCCGCGTTGAACAATTCCACGTGCATCGTCACGAGTCGGCTATTCTGCTCCGTGATCCGGGAACGCAACAACAACTCCCCCCGGTTCGTGTACACCGTGGCTCGATATTTTACCCGCATATCCACGGTCACCCCGGCACTCTGCACCTTGGCAAAAATTGTCCAGCAGGCAATCTCATCCATCAGTGTGGCTTGAATACCGCCATGCAACACGTTAAAAAATCCCTGAAACTCCGGACGGGGCATCCAGCGGCAAGTCACGTACTCCCCCTCCTCGTAAAACTCACAACGCAACCCGCTCTCGTTCGCCGCGGCACACCCGAAACAATAATACCCCTCGTGCTTCTCGTACGCGTTATATAATCTCCTTCTTTCCATATCCTCTATAAAAAAAGCTGTCCACCGAGGCGGACAGCCCGACCATAAACAGTCTCGATTCTTTATACTTAAAAATTCTTCCGTATCAACTCCGCGCATGCCGTCATTTCCTCCGGGGAAAGCGACAATTTCGGGTTCGAGAAATTCAAATCATTTCCCCCGTTCAGCGGAACCAGATGCACGTGAGCATGTGGCACATCCAACCCGAGTACAGCCACTCCCACTCGCTTGCACGGTACACTCTTCTGGATAGCCTTGGCCACCCGCTTGGCAAACACCATCAGGCCTGCCAACTCCTCATCACTCAAATCAAACAAATAATCTTCTTCCCGCTTCGGAATCACGAGCGTGTGTCCCTTCTGCAAGGGATTAATATCCAGGAAAGCATAATAATGCTCATCCTCGGCCACTTTATAAGAAGGGATCTCCCCCTTCACTATCTTTGAAAATATAGAACTCATACTATCCCGAATTTATAATCCATGAATCAAATCGTAATATCCATAATTTCGAACTCCATCTTTCCGGCAGGCACCTGCACCTCCACCTTATCCCCGAGCTTGCGTCCCAACAAAGCCTTGGCAATAGGAGTCGTCACGGACAACTTGCCCGCCTTGAAATCCGCTTCCGTTTCGGACACCAGCGTATAGGTCATAGTGGCGTTCGTCTTCGTGTTCCGGATGGTCACCTTATTCAAGATCTGCACCTTCGAGGTATCAATCTGCGACTCGTCAATCACCCGGCAATTCAATATAGTGTCCTGCAACTGTGCAATCTTAGCTTCCAACAACCCTTGGGCGTCCTTGGCGGCATCATACTCCGCGTTCTCCGAGATATCTCCTTTCTCGATAGCCTCGCCGATAGCCTTTGAAATCTTGGGGCGTTCGATCGTCTGCAAACGATCTAACTCTTCCTGCAATTTTTTCAACCCCTCTTTCGTAACATAAGAAACCTTCTTCGTCATAACATCGTATATTTTTTAATTTCCTGATTCTACAATAAAAAAATAAATGACACTTATCCTCCAATAAGTGCCTTTATCTAAATAAGAATTCCATTTTACTCTCGGAATCCTCACCTCCTGTTTGCAAATATAGGACCTTTTCCCCGAACAACCAACTTTTCCCTTGAAAATATTTTCCACCTTCACGCACTTCCCCAACCCTCCCTCCACTCCACGATCGCTCCCGCAAGACAGACACAAAGATATAGAAAAATTCCCTCCCCGCAAATAAAAGGAATTCGTCCCCGTCAACACTCATTGCCGCCTCCTTCATCCTCCCTAAAAAAACGAAGATGAATCGAAGCAACAACAAAGAAGAATCGAACTTACTTTAACTGTATTGCCTGTCTTATCCCATGCATTATCCTGAATAAGGAGACTTACTCAAAAGTCAAGTCATAATAGGAAGAAACGTAAAAACGGGGAAAACGAAATATATTTTGAATTATTCGCCCAAACAGGAAGAGGTCCAGTCAAGGGAGGTAATCCGGACGAATATTACGCATGGCAGCAAAAATATTGGCCCGGGCATTCGGGGAAAGTTCTTCCACTCGGCGAAGCAATTCCCGGACACTGCCCCGGTTGGTAGCCCGCTCGTAAGGGCAATGCTTGACCTGTTCCCGGAAGCAGCGAATCCCGGCATAACACACGGTCTCCTCGTTGGAAAGGTAAATCAAGGGGCGTATCAGGGTCAATTCCCCATCGAACATCTCCAGGCGGGCAGGCATGGAACTGATAGCCGAATTGAAAATCATGCTCATGAGCAGGCTCTCAACCGCATCATCCCGGTGATGCCCCAGGGCGAGTTTGCGGCACCCGTTCTCCCGTGCAATGTCGAAAAGAGCCTTACGCCGATACCAGGAACAAACGAAGCAGGCTGGCTTCTTGGGATTGCGTTCCATATCCACCCGAACGGTACGATACACAAGAGGCACTCCCAGCCGCTCGCAATAATCCCGGAGATAGGCGGCATCCACCTCGTAGGAGACCTCCTCCACGTCGATATGGGCGGCGATGACCGTGTAATGCTGTTTGGCCGCTTTGGCCCGAGAGGCCAGCACGTCAAGCAACGCCATGGAATCCTTCCCCCCGGACACGCCCACCAGCACCCGATCCCCTTCCTCGATCAAGGCGTAATCGTGAATAGCCTTTCCCACTTTACGGAAAAATTCCCGAGTGAACAATTTATCCTGCTTTTCCGGTGTCATCATAAATCCAGTTCCTATATTCCGGGGACAAAAGTAAGAAATAGCGGGCAGATTCGAGGGGAGTCCGATGAATATTTGTACATTTGGACTTTCACAAAAAATACCAGTTATGCTAAAGAAAGTCCCTCACACCTATACCATCGTGTTCTCCATTATCGTGCTGTGCGCCATCCTGACCTGGATTATTCCCGGAGGGGAATACGGAAGGCAAGTCGTGGAAGTCAACGGGGTGGAACGTACCGTGATCGTAAACGATTCCTTCCACGAAGTGGAGAAAAGTCCGCAAACGTGGCAGATATTCTCAGCCCTATTCAACGGGTTCGAACAACAGGCGGGAATCATCGCCTTCATCCTGATTATCGGGGGAGCTTTCTGGATTATGAACCAAAGCCGCGCCATAGACGTGGGCATATTCTCGTTCCTGCGTTCATCGCAACGGCTGGAAAAAGTAAAGATTATCCGCCGCATAGGGGTAAACAACATCATAATGACTCTCGTCATGCTATTGTTCAGCAGTTTCGGAGCCATTTTTGGAATGAGCGAGGAAACTCTGGCGTTCGTAGTAATCATTATTCCGCTGGCCATCAAAATGGGATATGACTCGCTGACGGGAGTATGTCTCGTTTACGTGGCCGCGCACGTGGGGTTTGCGGGAGCCATCCTGAACCCATTCACCATCGGCATCGCCCAAGGCCTGTCCGACCTTCCCCTGTTCTCCGGATTCGAATACCGGATATTCTGCTGGGTGATACTGAACGTGTTGCTCATCACATGGGTACTGCGTTACGCAGCCAAAGTGAAACGTGACCCCCAGTCATCATTGACATACAAACTGGACAATTATTGGCGGGAGACGAAAAGCGTGGCCATAGAGGACATCGAATACCGGAGCACGGCTGCGGCATGGACCGTATATGGAATAATTGTGGCAGGACTGGCCATATTCTCATACTATTACCCGCAAACAACGCTTACTATCGGCGAAAAGGCCAGCATAACGACATGCGTGATTCCGGTGCTGACAGGCCTATTTGCCATAACGGGCTTTTTCTCCCTAAGGAAATCCTATCATTTCTTGATTTTAACCATCTTAGGGTTCTCCATCCTTTTTCTCGTGACAGGAGTGATGGGATACGGGTGGTACCTGCCCGAAATTTCGGGACTTTTCCTGGCGATGGGAATACTGTCGGGGTTCGCCGCCGGGGAGTCGGCTGACGGCATCGTGAAGCAATTTCTGGCGGGCGTGAAAGATATCTTGTCCGCCGCCCTCATCGTGGGACTGGCGGGGGGCATCATCATCATCCTGCAAGAGGGGCATATCATCGATCCCATTCTGCATTCTTTGGCCGGATTAATGAGCGAGGCGGGACGCATGTTATCCCTAATGACCATGTACGTCATCCAAACCTTCATCAACCTGTTCATCCCGTCCGGCTCGGCCAAAGCCGCACTGACCATGCCCATCATGGCCCCGTTCTCGGATGTCATCGGACTATCACGCCAAGCCACAGTGATGGCGTACCAGTTCGGCGACGGCTTCACAAACATGATCACGCCGACATCGGGAGTATTGATTGGCGCATTGGGAATCGCCCGGATACCTTACGACGTGTGGTTCCGCTTTTTTTGGAAATTCATCGTTTTGCTCATCGCCGTAGGGTTTGTGCTGCTCGTGCCCACAGTGACGATGGAACTGAACGGTTTTTGACGTTTCCCTCAAAAACAAGGGCGCACCGTGAAAAAAGAGCAAGGCGGGCGACAAAGACGCAAACACAAGCAACTTGCGTCCCCGTGACCCACCTGTTAAATCATTGCCAGTTAGCAGTCCAAGCCGGAATAAAAACTAGAAACGAACAATTTCCACTCCGGCAGGGAAAGCTCCATCAGCCACTTTCGCAGAGGCGGGAACGTACACCCGTTTCAAATTCGGACAGCCTTCCACCGCGGCGGCAGCTATCGAGGGCGTTCCCTCCGCAAAATGGATTTCCTCCACGGAATCGTGATAATAAACAGCCTCATTCTTTTCAAAAGCGGCGCTTCTCAAATGCACCACCCGCATCGCTCCAGGAATAATGACAGGCAAATCGGAACCGGACGCATAAAGGACTCCCTCATAACTCTCAAAGTTCTTGTTGCCCGAAGCCACAAGGATTGACTCCAAAAACGTTCCGGCAAAACCACTTCTCAAACCTTCACTGTTTTGATCGCCCAAATAATCAATCCGTTCATTCAATTCCAGAACCTTCACGGAAGGCGAGAGCGCGGAAGGATTGCACGAAGTGACATAAAATCCCAAAACGGCGTCAGGAACCACCACCGTGTCCGCATCCGCTTTCACCTCGTTCACATTCAAACCATGATAGTATCCGTAAACGAAATTATCATCCTCTGCCACGACCACGTCAATAAAATAAGGCTCCACAATATTGGAATAAACATTCACATCCTTCTCCATGTCCCAATCCCGGCCATTCGTCGGGTCGGACACAATCCACCGCTCACCCGCGCGCACATAATTCCAGGCATGGCCTTGCTGGTAATACGTGTCCGGATCCATCACCCCGTTCACTCCCACACAAGGAATACCCTGCGTGAGGCACATTGTTTTCAACAAATTGGCATACCCCTGGCAAACCGCCACTTTTTCCACAAATACATCATAAGGGTCGTTACTTTCCGGCGTGCCGAACTTCACGTTCGCAGTAATCCACTGAAATATTTCCTCATAGGCCGCGTCTCCCGTTTTTCCCGCGACCAGCCCGTCCGTGAAAGTCTTAATTTCATCGAACTCCGAATCAGTGACGGCCAAACCTTGCCGGTCCAAAGCTCTTTTCGGCTCCATGGCCTGCAAAACTTGAGCCAATTTGCGTGTCTCGCTTCCCATCAACAAGACAGTCTCCGGCTGCTCCTCTGGCTGCGGTTCGTCGCCCTTCTCGTCATCAGAGCAGGACGCACACCAGAAAAGAGGGAAACACGCCAACCATAATATCCACTTATTTTTCATTTTCATTCCATTTTACTTTAATCGTTCAGACACAAAAGCCCGCAATGCCTCGCCACGAAGATTTTTCGCGACGATACGGTTATTCTCGTCAAGGACAAAAATCGTAGGAACCGCATCGATATTGAATTGCTTGATGACAGGACTGCTCCACCCTTTCAAGTCTGAAACGTGAATCCACGTCAAGCCGTCATCCTCAATGGCTTTCTGCCAATTGGCCTTATTATTGTCGAGCGACACGCTGACCACCGTCAATCCTTTGTCCTTAAAATCTGCATAGAGCTTGACCATGTTGGGATTTTCCAAACGACAAGGACCGCACCACGAAGCCCAGAAATCGATGATTTTCAACTTTCCTTTCAACGCGTAAAGGGAAACCTCCCGGCCATCGGGCGTGGGCAACGTGAAATCCGGAGCCACGGCTCCTTGGTCCACATGCTCCAATGCGGCAATACGCGCCTCCACGAGACGGGCCTGTTCCCAATGACGGGCTTCTTCGGACAAAGAGGCATACAATTCCTTAAGAACGGGCAAAGGCATTTGTTCCATGCCCGCCGTGCGAATATATACGCTGAACAGATTGTCGCCATTGCGTTCCAATATGGCATCCAATCTGGAACGGGCTTTCGAATTCTCCTTTTCCAACTTCTCCCGCAACTCGCTCACTGTCTTGAAACGACGCTGGGCAGAAGCCTGGTCTATTTCCTGACGGATAGCCGCCATTTTCTCGTTCGCCTGTGCGACCACTTTCTGATAAGCGTTCAGTTCCTCTTGAAGTTTGCCTCCCTTAATGACACTCGGCTTCTGATTCCACAATTCCATCTCATAAGGAGCATCCGAATCCAAGAGAAAAACGAACCCTCCCTCCTTGTCCGCCACCTTCAAAAGAGCCACGCAAGGCTCCTCAATCATGCCCTCGATATGGAACGTTCCGTTCGCGATGGGAGCCCTCCCCAAAGTATCCACGCCTTCCACCCGGTTTGTCAGCACCAGCATCACCCCTTCCTTCAACTCCGGAGCCGTGCCGTCAATGGTGAAAGGCTTCTTTTCCCCGCGGGCAATCCCCGCGAGGAAAAGAAACAAACATATAATAAATACGTGTTGCATTAGAAGCTAATCTTCATTGAAAATATCACATCCTCAATCGGTCCAAAGCCCGTGCACACAGTGGCATCAACCACATCACCGCTACTCAAGCGCAAATCATGAAGCTCTCCTTGGCCATTAACATTAACCGCCAACGCCAAACGGTCGTTCAAACCACCCGAGTAAAAACCCATAGCATCATTGCAAGCCAGTGCGAATTTCAATTTCGAAATTGTCCCCGAAGTGGAATACAGCAAACGAGCACTCGACAAATCAAGAAGATTCACCCAGTAAAGATCGCCGCCCACAGTATAAAACAATTGGTTGGTGTACGCATACGAGGAGGCGAATTGCGAATCCTCATTGATATTCAATCCAGTCAGCGGGTGCTTAATCACCGTAAACTCCTCTCCCTCTCCTTTATCATCGACCATCATCCCCACCTCGTAATAATAATATTCCCCTTCACTCTCATCACGGAACACGATACCCGTCATTCCCGCCGTACCGGAACACCCCTCAAGCATCACAATCGCCGTCTTATCGTCCAATTCTCCTTCTTCAAACTGGTCTGTGATTTCAAAATCCTCAATATTATACCCTTCATCATAAGCATTATCAACAGGATGGGCTTCAATTTTTTCGGAGTACGAGGCTCCCGAGCAGAAATAATAATTCCAGAACTTCTTGTTCACCTCGTCCCATATAATCGCCATGGTTCCATTTTCCGATAATGGCATATAAGCCATCGTGGCATGATAATTGGCCGAAACCTCCGTCGTCTTGCAAGTAAAAAAATAACCGTTTGTCTGATTAGACCAGTAACACTTCCCATTCACGTCCGACAACAACATGCCTCCTCCCTGTCCCATAATATTTATCCCTTCAACCGCCACCCCGCCGGCAATCCCCGGCAATGTCGGCATGTTTTGAGGCATCATCTGGGGATAGGTCATCCGCGTGAGGAACATAAACGGGTTCAACTTCGTGCAACTGTCCCGCTCATATACCATCAAAAATTCCCCATCTTCCTTTAACATCATCATTCTCATCCGATTCCCCGCAGAATAGAACATTCCCGTCGCATTCTGGAAACGACGCACGCCAAAAGCCGTCTCGTAAGCATCCTCCGTGATAATCACCTCACCATCGTCACTGATCTCGGCCACGCCGATACGACGGTCGCCCGGGTTTCCGTGGAGCACGTACCAGCTATCAAGGTAAGGCTCCCTCGTGCTCATCTGGAACTGCTTGTAATACTCCACCCCCGTCGAGTGGTCTATCAACCGGAACAACGGGTTGTACGTGAGAATCTCCTGAAACGGGTAATCCAGCGTCAATTCTTTCGAGCGTATCGTGTCATTCCCATCCTCATTGACAAAAATCCATTGATACTCCAGCAGACTCTCGTCCGAAGCCATGGATTGCGTCACCACCGGAGTATACGTGATTTGCATCACTTCCTGCGAGGATTGCGGGTAAGAATACGTGTACACGCTATCCGTTGTAATCTCGTCCGGTGCCGGGTCAAACTTAATAGAAATCATTTCATTAATATCCCGGTAATCATAATTTCCCTTGTCGTCATAGCATCCTGCCAACAGCAAAGCCGCCATGCCCAATATACCTGTTCTTTTTCTCATAGTTTTCATCTTTTTCTGTTAAGCGTTCATTTCTTATCGTCACCTTTGCCGTCGCCTTTTCCGGGGTCCTCCCATTTGCCATTCGGGTCGAAATCATACTCGAACTCGGGCTCCTTGAGGCTCTTATAGGCATCAATCAAATCGTTGATATATTCGGACCAATTTTTTACGTACGGGGCATCTTTCTCCCACCATTCTTTATTATCTTTCCCGAGAACACTCTCCATAAAGGTTTTCTTGGCTTCAGAGTACGCTCCTAAATAGCCCGAAGCATAAGCCCACCACGATGGCGCTGTTCCGGCAGGAACCACAAAATCGTCTTCAAACCAAGGTTGAGCTTGTGGATTGTAGAAATAATATTGGTATCGTTCTTTTATATAGCTAATATTCCCGGCCCAATCATAAGTAGCTCCGTCATTCCATATCGACGTTCCATAAAAAATACTTTGTTCAAAAAATATCGCCTTCGGAATGGAGAATGCGCCTAACCA
Organism: uncultured Butyricimonas sp.; assembly: GCA_944321845.1. Taxonomy (GTDB): domain Bacteria; phylum Bacteroidota; class Bacteroidia; order Bacteroidales; family Marinifilaceae; genus CALUMT01. The sequence goes on along the minus strand of CALUMT010000030.1, from coordinate 9,907 downwards.
CGGTTGGTTGGCAGCCCACCACTCCGGCTCCTCTTCAAATGAACGAAAATCAGCACGGGGGAACGAATACTCCGCATCCGGATCCTGATCATAGTAATAACCTAAAACCAAAGAATATTGTTCCCAATTCGTCCACTGATCCCATGCTCCCACTTTCTCCTTGATGAAAGCCTCTTTATCCTCAGAATACTCGCCCAACCACTGCGTGTTGTTATCCCACCAACCGGGCTTCGCATTCACCGGGAAAGTAAAGTCCTTGGGAGCATCCGGATGTTCCGCATTATATGCCTCCAAAGCATCCCGCAAGGGCTTGTTCTCAGCCGACCAATCGTACACCTCACTTAAACTGGTTTGCAACGTGGTCACGATAAAAGCCGCCTTCGCCTGCGAGAACTCGCCCAAATAAGACTCGTCCCAGTTTGACGATCGCTCATACACGTTCTCCACAATCAAGTTGTACACGCTCTGTTCCTCGGCTCCCTCGTCGAACACGGCATCCTCGCCTTCCAGATCAAAGGTTATGCCTGCCGCCACGCGCTCTCCCGCTTCCGGACGCATGAAAATCACCAGAATGGTATCCCGACGTTCGTTAGCCTGAAAAGTATAACTCGGATCCAACACCACCTCTGCCAACGGCAGCGTGTCCAATTCCACCACGGGCACCAATTTCAATTTAAACTCACGGGCTTCTTCGCTCTCCCATCCGATAATCGACAACGGCAACTCCAAGGTGTCGCAAAGCAGCGAATCCCCGTAATACTTCGGCGTAGGATAACCATAATCATCTAGCCCCATGTACGTCTGCTCCGCAAAATTATACTCCAGCTCCATGTCCTCCGCCTCATAAGCGAACTGGATGCAGTCCTCCGTCAACTGGTATTCCAACACGTTTTCCTTCTCGCATGCCGCCAAGAGGAAAACGGACAAAACAATATAAATATATTTTCTCATAACACACAATCTTTAATTTTCATTTTCACTATCATGGTCAACCGTGTCTCCTCCGAATTCAATCTCGTCATCCGGCAGCGGGAACACGTAATAATTTCGCATATTCGTCACAGGACAACGATAGAACGTCTCGTAATTATTCCGTTTCAGGAAATAAAAATACTGTCCCTCTGCAAAGAAATCCTTCGAATACTCGTTCCTCAAAGCTTCCCTGCGGTCTTCCTCCGTCCGGAAATCATCTGCTTGATAGGCATACGCCCGTGAAACACCTCGATTGGTCCGCACCTCATTGATATACTCCACGCTCTCGCTCAAAGAAACGCATTCCGACAAGATATAGTACATTTCCGACAACCGTATCAAGGGAATATTCTCGTAATATCCCTCCACATCATATTCCTCATCGCCCAGATACTTCTGACACATGTAACGTACCGGATTACTCCTGTCGCTCAAAAAACCATTCGCGCGAATATCATTGATTCCTACAGTCTGGGCCTCAAACACGACATTCCGCGTGTCCTCTAAAATCACGCACAGCGAACTACCCGCAAACTGACGGCCATTCAACAAATCAGTACTCCAATATTCACTCAACTTGGTCTCCATGTCATCCATCAGAAGGCCAAACAGCGTTTCCCCCTTCATGGACACATCTTGGCTATTGTCACTCACCAACTCCAACCCGCATCCCTCAATCACCTCCCGGGCGTAACGGGCCGCCTCGTCCTTATTTCCCACCCACAAATTCACCCGCGCCAACAAGGCTTTCACTGCATACTTGTTCATTCTGTACTGCCGCTCGCAAGTAAATATCTCGTCTGCGTCGTAGTCGTAATTCATCCCGTCATTCACCAACAGGCTATCCGCTTCATAAAGGTCGTCCAGAATCCTTTCTGCCACCTCGTTCGCCGGCATCGGGGCAATCAAGTCCGCCGTGAACTTATCCCGAAAAGGTATCGAGGTCGCTGTCGGATCCTCCGAATAAACCGGTCCCCACATACGCAACAAATCAAAATAATGGAACGCACGCAGACCTAAAGCTTCCCCCTTTATTAAATCATGATATCCTTCGGTAATAATATTCTGCCCGTTCGTCTCGATATACGACAACAAACTATTAATATTGGCTATTGTTTGGTACATATTCAACCATATTGTTGCCTGACGATTTTTGGAATCCGTTCCCGTGGTCACGTAGTCATATATATCATCCGCCAACAACGGATCATAAGCCTGACCACCGATATCATAGCGTTGCGCCAACTCCTCCACGTAACCGAAAGTCATCTCTCGCCCGTACGTTTCCGTGAAAGTCATCCTTCCGTATATGCCGATCAAAGCATTTTTAAACCCGCTTTCCGAGTCGAATAGCTCGTCGCTCTCCACGTCCGTCTTGGGTGACACGTCAATCCACTCAGAACAAGACGCTATTGCCAACAAGGCCACACAAGTAAAAATATATACTATCTTTTTCATCTTCAATACGTTTTTGTTAATTAAACACGATACTCAACGAAAGATTAAACGTCCGCGCATAAGGATATTCCAAACCGCGTTCCGTCTTCACGGTCGACAACACGGCAACATCGTTCATTGAGAAATTCAAATTACAGCTCGATATTCGACAAGCTTTCAAGAAATTATATTTGGACTGATCGAACCTATATCCCGCCGTAATGGAAGAAAACGTCAATGTGTTCCGGTCTTGCACGAATCGCGAACTTTGAGGCGTATTACTTCCATTGATGGTAATCGCTTTGTATTTCGCATTCCGGTTCGTTTCCGACCAACGATGCGTCAAAGCCCTTTTGTCCAAATTATAACCAGCCCGGGCATTCTCAATCTTGTCCACCAAAGTCTGGTTATAATATTTCTCGCCCAACGTATAGGTAAATCCTAATGCGACAGACCAATTCTTCCAAATAAATGAAGAATTTATCGCTCCGTTCCACTTAGGTGTCGTCTCTCCGATATATATCTTATCGGCCGGGTCCCATACAAAAGTCTTCGAACCATCCCGTTTCAAGTAAAGTTCCTGCCCCGTGGCCGGATCAATGCCCAACGAAGGAACCGTGTACAATCCACTTGTCGATTTTCCCTCCTCATACAACGTCTGAGGGTCGTTCACCGATTCCCGGCGTTGCTCATTCAAAGCTTCCAAACGATTGGATATTTCTTTAATGACATTCCGGTTATGCGCCGCATTCACCCCCAAACTCCATTGAATTCCCCGGGTATAGTCATTAATCAACAAACCGTTTAACGACAAATCCACTCCCTCATTCAGCACGGAACCCAAGTTCATCGTCACATTCTGAAAACCTACCGAAGGCGGCAATGTATACTGCATCAACAAATTATCACTCAAATTATGATAATATGAAGCACTCACGTTCAAACGGTTATTAAAAAAGCCAGCTTCAAAACCGACACTTGTGTTTTTCGTCTTGGACCATCCCAGATCCGGATTACCGATACCCATCAATTGGGCTCCCAACACATCCGTCGTCGGATAAGAAAACATCAAATCCTCGAACGAATACGTCTCCACCGCTTGGTAAGGCTCATAACTTTGCGAACCCGTGATACCGTAGGACCCATGCACCACCAAATTGCTCACAAATGTGTTTTTCAACCATGGCTCGTTGTGAGCATTCCAACGGAAACCGACGGCCCAGAAAGGCGCCATGCCCGCATTGTCGCCAAATTGCGAAGAGATATCCCCACGCACACTGAAATCCACAGAGTAACGCATGTCATACATATAACTCACCTGCCCCACTACACCCACGCTCCGCGAAGTGGTCTCGTCGCCACTGGCACGGTCTTCCATCTCGAATGCAAAAAGGAAATCTGTCATGTTGTCATTAGGGAATCCATAGGCCGTCAAGTTCACATTATTTGAAGTGCTCTCCGTGGCTTCCCAACGACCGTAGAGCATAACCGTATGTTTGTCTTTTACCCAGTTATAACTTGCAGACGCATTCACACTCCAATCAAAGTTCTCACCTACCGATTTCGTATTTCGACCCTTTCTCGTCAAATCATCTTCGGGCACAAATTCTGTATCATTACTAGAAGTAAACGTTTCATTACGAGCAATACCTTTCGTAAAGGAAACAGCCGCATTCAAACGAAGGTTCTCCAGAATAGCCCATTCAACAGCGAAATTATTGGTCACACTGAAATTCACATTTTTGTCCTTATGCGGGAATTGCGCATCCCACAACGGATTGGTCATCACCTCCGAACTATACCCCACACCCATAGATTTACGCTCATACTCCTTTATTAAGTTTCCATTCTCATCCCGGTCACGATAATACGGGTTAGCCCGAGTATATTCACTAAAGTTTCCGTAAGGCGAGTTATTCCCTTCCCGGTTCGACAAAGAAAGAACATTTTGGATATTCCATCCTTTCCGTTGATAATTCAATGTCAAATCCAATCCCATCGTAGTATTGTCCGACCCTTTCATTACTCCGGGATTTGAACTATAATTCAAGGCCAAAGAATAGCGTATGGTCTCATCTCCTCCTTCCATACTTAAGGAATGGCTATGCATGAAGGGTGTGCGCAACGGCTTCGACAACCAATACGTGTCCACACCCCGCAACACTTCCTGCAATTTCTCGTTATAATAATTCATTTCAGCAGCATTATTAGGACGGAATAATCCCGCTTGCCTTTCATATTCCAATTTCTCTGCCGCATTCATCAAATTATAATCTGTAAGGTCCGGAGCCGTGATTGCCATATTTAAACTGTAGGCTATATTCAAGCGACCGGGAAGAGGAGGACGGGTCTCGAATACCAACACGCCATTGGAAGCGCGCGAACCATAAATAGCCGTGGCGGCAGCGTCCTTCAAAATCGTCACAGACTCAATCCGTTCAGGATCCAAGTCTACAATCCGTTGCAAAGTGGCTTCAAAACCGTCCAAAATAAACAACGGCATATTGGGGCGATTGGAGTAATCCCCCATCATCATTTGAAACTCCGTAGGGTCAGAGTCTCCCAACTGCACGTCACCCCTCATACGGAACTCCGGCAATGCATTAGGATCCGAACCACGTTTATTGTTTTCCACAATGCGGAAACTCGGGTCAAATAATTGCAAGGAGCTCAATATATTATTCGGATTCAACTTTTTCAACTGTTCTCCCTTCACCGTCACATAAGTTCCTGTGAATCCTTCCACCTTACGAGGAGCCATACCTGTCACCACCACATCCTCCAACTCTTCTTGCTTCGGGGACAACTTAATCGAAAGATTGCTCAGATTCCCGGTCAAAGGAACTTCTTCATCCTCATATCCCACAAAAGACACCAACAACGCCGTTACTCCCTGAGGAACGTCCAATTGGAATTTCCCATCAATATCCGTGGTCATTCCCACCCCAGGCGTCTCTTTTAACACGATACTTGCTCCCGGAAGAGGATCTTTGGTTTCCGCATCAATCACCTGACCAGACACTTTCTCCCCGACAACTTGAGTCTCTTGTTTTGGTTTCGCTTTTAACACGATAACACGATTAGACTGATAGTCAATATCTACCGCTTGATCAGCCAAAACGACAATTAACACATAATTTAATGTCCTCTCTTTTAAGTCAAGAGAAAGTTTCTTATTCACATCTATTTGTGAGTGATTGTAGAAAAATTTCACATCGGTCATTGTTGCCAATGTGTCCAAAACTTCACCTAAAGGCATATTATCCACCCTTAGTGTAACTCTTGTTTCTTTGTAATCATCTTGTGCCTGAGCAAACAAATTTCCTTGAAACACAAGTAATACAAAAACGAAACAATATAATTTAACCCATGACAGGTGTTGACTTTCATTGTTCTTTCGCATAACTTTGCAGTTTATATTTATACTATTAATTAACACAAAACCAATTCACAAGGGAGTAGTGCGAGTACTCCCTTGTTTCATGGAGATCATTTCATGACTTCTTTCAATATTTGCTTATATTCCTTGCTGATATTATATTTCTTCAAGTAATCTTTCACTAACGTCTCACACTCTGCGAAATTCACATCTTCTGAGGCCAATGCATTGTACAACACAACAAACAACGCCGCGTCGCGTAAAGCGCCATCATAAAAATTCGCAATCTCATCGTACTCACTAACAGTACTTTGTGTTGACTTAAACTTATGAGGATCACTTCCATTCTTCTTACATATCATATACTCCGCATAGGACAAAAGAAACGACACGTAATTACGATTTCTCAATGAAGCCTCATCGTTCCGCACTTGATAATTATCCAATGCGGTCCAATAATCGTCCGCGATACATTCCTCTATCTGCTTTTTTTGAAAAGAGGCGCAAGCATATGGATAAGTTATCAAATTCGGCAAAAAGATGGCATCCAATTCCGACAAAAGATAATTATACACTCTCGGGGATATGTCATCTTTTATTTCATCCAATATCGCCTTTTCTCTACCCCATTCCTCCAAGGACTCTTTATGATAAGCTATGGGGTCTGTCAACACGACCAATGCCGCAGGCACATTTGCCTTATACCCGGCTTCCCTGCGGGACATCCTAATCTTATGCAATGTCGTGGCGATAAGCACCGCTTGAGGTGTTCCTGAATATTCTACTGCTTTATAATTCCTTCCGTCATATGTGACTTTCGCATGCAGGCTATCACCAGGTTGCAAACAAATATTCAACCACATGTTGACATTCAACATCGTAATGTCATCCAATGTCGTGGACACTTCCAACAATTGGCCTTCTTTGTATGGGAACTCGACATAAGCGTCCGGTTTCTCCACAAAGTTGAAATATATAAACTCGCCTTGAAAACCATACGCCTCCACACTGACATGAGTCATCTTCCCCTTTTCTTTAGCTGTCAAAGGAAACACGCCTGCCATTAACAATATGAACAAAATATACTTCATCATGTTTACTATTTACTTCTTGCCTAATACTTCTTTCACCTTTGCGTGCAATTGCTCCCCACGGAGGTCTATGGCTATCACTTCCCCTTCAGGATCTATCAATACCGTGAAAGGAATGGCGGACACATTACACAGACGGGCAGGCTCGGATCCCCAACCTTTCAAATCACTGCCTTGCGGCCACTTCATGCCGTTCGCTTTGATTGCTTTCACCCAAGCATCTTTCTTATTGTCCAAAGACACACCAAAAATCTCAAAATTCTTACCCTTGCATTCTTTGTATAACTTTACCACATTCGGCATTTCTCTCAAACAAGGTCCACACCAAGACGCCCAAAAATCAACCAACACATATTTACCCTTAAAGTCTTCCAAACTTATGTCTTTTCCGTCCGGAGTCTTCAGCGTGAAGTTCGGCATCACACTGCCGACTCCAAAAGCAGCCAAACGGATATATTCATCCAACTGTTTTGTATATGGATGATTGTTCAATTTCGGATCAATTTTTTGACGCCATGCCTTTAATTCATCCAATGACAAGTTCGCCTTCATCTCCCAATAAATCATAAAAGGAGCGAACACTTGGTCTTTATATGTTTCCACCATATTTTTTTGCACGCTCAGATTGCGGCTATTCAAAAAATCTGTTCTCGCATCGAATTCTTTTGCTTGGGTTTCCCGATCTTTATCCGGATGAATCATCCTGTCTATCACAAAAACTCTCCGAATACTGTCCACTCCGTATTCCGTCAACATGTCATAAAAACTAAACAAATCGTTGTTCACCGTGCCGGACACTTCCCTGTTCAAAAAGAAATCGGCATTGGCACGCACACGAATCACGCCATTTTCAATAAAAACCGGGGTTATCGGACTAATGCAATTCGGATCCGCGCTTTTGATGAAATACATTTTGGGAACGTCCACACGCGGTCCTTTGAACTCGTAACGATTGTCCACCACTTTTGCGCTGTCAATTATTTTTGAAGGGCCGTTAATATACTCTTCTTCCACCAGATAAACCTTGTCAGCCTTGTAGTTGCCATCCAAAAAACCTTGAATGACCCAACCATCTGTCTTTTGTTCTTGCTCTTGAGCGAACGCGTACGCCACAACCAACATCAACCAAGTGAAAATCAAACCTTTTTTCATAGTCAATCTAATTTAATTATAAATATTCCGTTTATCGTATATAAATTTCTTTTCCTTCTATCCGGCAACGCAATGTCGACGTTGCGTTCAACCGTTCCACCAACAAGCCCACTCCTTCGTTTTTGTTGATTACCCCCGTGAAAGTGGAGTTTCGGGCGGCCTCATTCTCAAACACCACCCTTACGCCGTACCACCGCTGCAACACTTTGGCCACCATCCACAAAGGCTTGTTCTTAAACACATATTGTCCGTCTTTCCAAGCGATATAGTCATTCACGTCTACCTCTGTCAGACTTGTCGTTCCCTGCGCCTCGTCTATGTACAATTGCTGATTGGGACGCATTTTGTATGCTTTTTCTCCAAACTGAGCCTCCACGGCACCCTCCACCAGCGTCACTTCCGTGAAATCTTCCTCCGCGTAAGAATTCACATTGAAAGAAGTCCCCAACACCCGAATCTCAAGTCCATTGCCCAAATGAACCCGGAAAGGACGTTCCGCGTCTTTAGCCACCTCGAAAAATATCTCGCCTTCGGCATACACTACCCGTTCCTCCCCTCCAAAAACCACCGGATAACGCAATGAGGAAGCCGCGTTCATCCATACCTGGGTCCCGTCCTCCAGCGTAAAAACAAAATCACATTGCACCGGAGTCCTCATCGTGTTGTACACATCCGTCACATCGCTCGAATCCGAAGCGTTATAAGACATCATCCCGTTTCCGTCCACCTGTATCCGCACGCCGCCTTCCTCCGCGATACTCAGCGAAGAATCCCCCACCACCATCTGCCTTCCGGAAGAAAGCGTCAGAATCGACCTGTTTTTCACCACGTTCTCGGTCAATTCCGCCACGGTTTCCGTTCGCGTTGGCAAAACGTCGTCGTCCTTCGCCCAATACCACACGGCCAACACCAAAGGCAACACCAAAACAGCCGCGCACCGGGACACATACCGAACCAGCCGCCGTTCCCGCCCAATCCGTTCCTTCCGAGCCAAAAATGCCTCAAAAGCCGCCTGCACGTCACTCTCCTTGTACTCCCGAATCTTCTCCCTCATCACCTTCTCCGAACAGATATGTTCATACAAAGTCCGGTTGCGTTCCGAACTGTCAAGCCATGCCTCCAGACGTTGCCGCTCCTCCGATGTCAATTCTTCCGCCAGTTCACGGAATATCAAATTAGAAATATCAAATAACTCGTCTCGTTTCATTGCGATACTTTTTATTACCTCTAGCATTCGACAACAAAAACGCACGAGATGAAAAAAGGTAGGGATCTAAACTATATTAAAATATGTAAATACATTGGTTAACTTTTGTTATTTATAAGATTGTCAACACCATAACCAATAGAGTCCCACTACCTTTCAATTGCTGCTGCAAGATTTTTTTTCCTTGCCCCTTATATTCTTTCACCGTGGCCAAAGAAATCTGAAGCCGTTCTGCGATTTCCTGCCCTTTCAGCCCCTCCAGCGTCAATTGCATTACCAATTTGCACTGCGGAGGCAATGTCTCTATCGCCGACATTAAACGGGCATACACGTCCTCCTCCAACACTTTCTCCCAAAAATTGTCCTCCTCCACGGTGGCGGACAATGTCTCGCGAAAATATTTGGCCTTTAACTTTTGTTTTCGAAGCAAACTGACGCAACCGTTTTTCAACGCCCTGTAAAGAAAATACTTAATCTCATTCTCCGTCCGGAACTTATAACGACTTTCCCATAAAGCCACAAACACGTCCTGCACCAAATCCTCCCCCTGCACGTTGTCACGCAGATAATAATTGGCCAACGCCTTCAACGACACATAGTACCGCTCGTACAAATATTGATAGGCCTTATTGTCTTTGCGTTCCAACAAAGAGATCAGAGTTTTCGTGT